>DATDFK010000071.1:0-38406 GCA_036522655.1 Pyrinomonadaceae bacterium
GGGACACGGCAGAACTCACTTTCCAGGGCATAGCTTCGACTCCTTTCGAGTCGAAGATACAGCCGTTGTAAAGTGTCCACGATGTCTCCGAACATGTGTCCACTATGTCCCCAGTCTATACAGGCGCAAGATTGTAGCCCACGACGTTAGTCGTGGGGATAGGTTAAGCAGAGACGAGAGAGCCCCGGAGGGGCGTAAGAAATTCAAGTTGAGTTTCTTACGCCCCTTCGGGGCTTTGATATATCTCTTGTTCTCTTTGACCCGGGGCTTGCGCCCCGGGCTACACTCTGTCGCCCCTTTCAGGGGCTCGGCATTCTTTTCATCCTTGCTCTCAGTCATAGCGTAGCGCGATCATCGGGTCTACTTTGGTGGCGCGTCGCGCGGGCAGGTAGCTGGCGAGCAGCGCCACGGCTGTGAGCAGCAGAGGGATGCCGAGGAAAGTGATCGGGTCGGTCGCGCTGACGCCGTAGAGCAGGCTTGACAGCAGTCGTGTTAAGGCGAAGGACGCGACGAGGCCGAGGGCTATACCGACGAGGCTGAGCCTGACGCCCTGGCCCAAAACCATCTTCAGCACATCGAAGGGCTGTGCTCCGAGCGCTAGCCGGACGCCTATCTCATGCGTGCGCTGCGTGACGGAATAGGCTATCAACCCGTAAATCCCGACCGCCGCGAGGAGTCCCGCGAGCGCGGCGAAGATCACCATCAGCAGGCTATTGAAACGTCGCTGCGCGAGCGAGTTTGAGATGACTTCATCCAGCGTGCGTATCTGAAAGAGCGCCTGCTCCGCGTCTATCGAGCGCAACTCCTTTTGAATGCCCGAGACCAGACTCATCGGCTCGCCCTCCGTGCGCGCGACGATGAAGATCGAGCGCATGGCGTTTGGAAATGAGTTCTGCGTCAACGGCACGTAGATGGCCGGGCCTATCTCGCTATCCAGGCCGGAGAGCTTTTCGTTGCCGACCACTCCGACGACCTCGCGCCAGCGCGTGGTCTCGGCCGAAAGCTGAATGCGCTTGCCGAGCGGGTCTTCACCGGGCCAGAAACGCTCCGCCATGACCTTGTTGATGATCACGGCGTCGGGCGAATCCTTCGTATCGCGCGCGTTGAAGTCACGGCCCTGCACGAATGGTATCCCCATCGTTTGAAAGTAAGCGGGGCTGGTCAGGCGCACATTGGCGGAAGGCTCGTGGCCGGATGCGACGGGCCTTCCCTGGATGGTGAAATTGGAAGAGGAGATGGCGGCGACGACCGGGAGTCTTGAGACGCCCGCGACGGACGTTACGCCCGGCAGCCGTTCGAGCCTCGCCAGCAAGTCGTGATAGAACGCCGCCTGCTGCTGTAGGTCTGGATACTTGATCGGAGACAGCCCGACGCCCGCCGTCAGCACTCCTTTCGGGTCATAGCCGGGAGAGACCCGACGAACAGAGATGAAGCTTCTGATCAAAAGCCCCGCGCCGACGAGCAGCACAAGGCTTAACGCGACCTCCATGACGACCAGCAGATTGAGCACACGCTTATGCAGCAGTCCGCCTCCCGTCCCTCTTCTTCCTTCCTTGAGCGTGTCCGTGAGCTTGCCGGTCGAAGATTGCCACGCGGGCACAAGCCCGAAGACGAGACCCGTCAGCAGAGAGATAAGCACGGTGAATCCCAGCACGCGATAGCTGATACCAATTTCCTCGACACGAGGAATGCTGCCCGCGCTTAATCTGGTCAGTACGGGCACACCCCACACGGCCAGCAGCAGGCCCAGAATCCCGCCGCACAAACTGAGCAGGACGCTTTCGGTCAATAGCTGTCGAATCAAATGCAGGCGGCTCGCACCGAGCGCCGTCCGCACGGCCAACTCCATCCGACGCCCTGCGGCACGCGCGAGCAGCAGATTCGCGACGTTGGCGCACGCGATCAGCAGCACACATCCGACAGCGCCCAGCAGGACGAGCAGCGCCGGTCTGATCTTTCCTACCAACTGCTCTTGCAGCGGCATCAATTCCACGCGCCAGCCGGTATTGGTGTCCGGGTATTGTTGTTCGAGTCGCGCCGCGATGGTGTCCATTGAGGCACGCGCCTGCTCGATGGAGACGCCGGGCCGCAAGCGTCCGAGCGCTCGCAGGAAATGGACTGAACGATGCATCTCGCGCGTCTGCGGAATAAAGGGCGTCACGAGATCGGTATCGGCGGTCGGGTAATTGACTCCTTGGGGCAGCACGCCGATCACCGTGTAAGGGATGCCGTCAACCTGTATGGGCTTTCCGACCAGTTGAGGGTCTGAGCCATAACGCCTCTGCCAGAGACCGTGGCTGATGAGCGCAACCGGCTCGGCCCCGGGCTTACCTTCCGCCTCCAGAAACGCGCGCCCAATGACCGGCTCGACTCTCAGGAGCGAATAGAAGTTAGTGGAAACTCGCGCGCCCGTCACTCGTTCGGTCTCTCCGGCCTGAGTGAGATTGAAAGTCCCAAGCCGCAACACGGCGAGCTGCTCGAAAACCTGGCTCTGCTCTTTCCAGTCCTCGAAATTGGCGATCGCGACGGGCTGCTGATTCTCGTTCGAGATGACCTGGCGATCCCAGAGCACGACCAGCTTTTCCGGTTCATCGTAGGGGAGCGGGGCGAGCAGCACGGCGTTGACGACACTGAAGATCGCCGTGTTCGCGCCGATGCCAAGGGCCAGTGTGACGACGGCTACGAACGTAAAGCCCGGATGCTTGAGGAGCATCCTGAGAGCGTAATGAATGTCTTTGAATAACATCTCTTTCCCTTCGTGCCCGGCGGCGCTTCTTCCGGTCGGAATTGAGCCGGATGACCGGCAGCCCGAGCAAGCGCGGCGATCATATCGCCCGCGCTTGTATGGAACAAGCTCATTGTTTTCATCACTCCGATGAATCGCATTCATCCATCGGAGAAGGCCGCAAAGGGTTGGCCCAGCCCGTAACTGGTCACTTCAAAATTATTCTGGTAGCCTCCTATCTTCCCCGAGCGTTCCGCGAGCCCGACATGACGACACTAATTCACCAGCTTGTGACACGCCTCCGGCGCGCCTGGGCCAACAACCGGCGCGAGGCCGAGCGCTATGACGCGGAGCTTGAGGCGCAGATCAGTGCGCGGCTGCTCCTGAGCATCTCGCTGCCAAACGCACAGGAGAGGCCGGGCGCGGACGCTCGGGCGCGTCTCCTTATCGGCAGCACGCGCAACGTCAGCGAGACCGGACTGGCGATCGTCGTGCCCACTCTTCGCGTGGGCTCGAATCTCATCACCGAAGAGAATTGCACGCTCCGCATCGTGCTCGACATTTATCCAGAGGGCGTGGTCGAGATGGATGCGGTGGTCGTGCATCACAGGCAATTCGATGAGAAGGATACTGAGGCGGGCTATCTGGTCGGCGTGAGTATCAGCGAGATGAGCGAGGATGACCGCAGGCATTACCTGGAATACCTGGCGACGCTCGCGCAGCGCATCCCTGCGGCCGATCAGGAGCGTACGGGTTCTGCGCGTCCTTGACGCTCTTCTACCTTTTCACTTTTGATGGAAGCGATGAATCGCCGGGAGCTACTGCAACGGTTCGTCCTCGCAGGCGAGTTTAAGGAAGGCGACCTGCTGGTCGGCGGCACGACGGATGCCCGCGTGCGTGAAGAGGCGCGTGCCGCTCTCGGCGCATTGACCGTCGGCGCTATCGGCAAGAGTCTCTTCATCGAAGATGATTTGAGCGAAACGCTTCACGGCTCGCTCGATTCAAGTCTGGCGGCGGAAATATCTCACCTCACCATTAGCCGACTGAAAAACATTCTCTTGAGCGCGGAGGGGCCGGGCTGGGCCGCGCGCTATCGCGACGGCTTGTCGAGCGAGGCGATCGCGGCGACCGCCAAGGTGATGACCAATGCAGAGCTCTCGGCGGTCGCCAAAACTCTCTTCAATCCGCTGCCGGGCGAGGGCACGAGCGTAGGGTCTGCGGCCCACTTCGGCTCGCGCATTCAACCGAACAGCCCCGGCGACGACGAAGAAGAGATTCTCTTCTCGATTCTCGAAGGGCTCACCTACGGCTGCGGCGATGTCCTCATCGGCATCAATCCGGCGAGCGACGAAGTTGCAGAGATCGTTCGTCTCGAAAAACTCCTGCGCAGCGTCGTCGAGCGCCTGCAACTGCCGACGCGCTACTGCGTTCTTTCAGACATCCTGAAGCAGACGAGCGCACGCGCGCTGACAAAAGTGGATGTCGGATTCCAGAGCCTCGCGGGAACCTCCAGGGCGCTCAAGGGGATGGTCGGCATGGGCCTTGACGGCATACTTGATCTGGCGCGCGGCTTCGACGGTCTCTACTTTGAGACGGGGCAGGGCGCTGAAGTGACCAACGGGGCCGCCGAAGGCATAGATATGCTGACGCTCGAAGCGCGCACTTACGGCGCGGCGCGCCACATCGGTCGGCAGACGGGCGCGTGGATGATCGTCAACGACGTGGCCGGATTCATCGGGCCGGAAGTCTTCCGCACTGCGGAGCAACTCCTGCGCGCTTGCCTTGAGGATACTGTGATGGCAAAGCTGCACGGGCTCACGATGGGCCTCGATGTCTGCTCGACTTTTCATATGGGCATCGAGCCGCGTTCGTTACAGCTTTTGACCGAGCAGATCGTCGCACAGGCCGCGCCAGCCTATCTGATGGCCGTCGCGGGCAATACAGACCCTATGCTCGGTTACCTCACGACATCATTCCGCGAGCACCCGCGCCTGCGCCGCCTGTCGGGCAAACAAATCTCTGCGCCGATGCAAAGCAGGCTGGCGGAGCTTGGGTTAATGGACGGGCAAGGCCGTTTGCGCGCTGTAGTAGACGCACAGGGCCCGGAGTTGCTTTACGCGATATACATGAAAGCGGGCGGCGACGTTCGCTCGTCCGAAGAATTGCGCGCGGAAGGAGTTGGGAAGATAAAGAGACTGCGCGAGCGCGGGCTTGATCTGGGATACGGTTACGTCGATGAGTTTCGCGCGCCGCCCGAAGTCGAGACGAGGATGGACGGCATCTATCGCCACGCGCAGGTCGCTCTGCATGCGACGCTCAACGAAGCGGTGATAGCGGATGTCTCGCCGCGTCACATACGCGTTCACACTCTCGCTCGCGGGCGTGAAGAGTTCCTGTCGCATCCGCAGACGGGCGAGCTGATCTCAGATGCCGATGCGGAGCGGCTCACGAGGCTCTACCCTTTACGCCGCCCGCAGGTGCAACTCCTGCTCTCGGACGGACTCAACGCTGATGCGCTCAACGAGAGCCTGCGAGCATTGCTGCCGCAACTGCGCGGCGAGTTGTCGGCGGCGGGCTTTCACCTCGGCGAGGTGGATGTCGTGATACGCAACGGTCGCGTGCGCGCAGGTTATCACGCGGGCGCGCTGCTCGACGTGGACGCCATCGTTCATCTCATCGGCGAGCGGCCCGGCACTGGCTTGAACACGCTTTCCGCTTATCTCACGTACGGACGCGACGCGGCGGGGCGCTCGCGCTGGAGTCCTCAACTGGATCACGCCCTGACGACAGCCATCTGCGGCATTCACCCGCTCGGCAAACGACCCGCCACGGCGGCGGAGGAAATCGCCCGCGTTGTGAAGAGAATGTTCGAGGCACGTTGTTCCGGCGTCGCGCTCGGAAAGCAAGGATGAAAGCGGAAGGATGAAAGCGGAAGGATGAAGGATGAAGGATGAAGGATGAAGGATGAAGGATGAAAGGAATGCTCCTGAGAGCATGTCCGGCAAGCCCCTGAAAGGGGCGCAAGAGTGTAGCCCACGACGTTAGTCGTGGGGATAGGTTAAGCAGAGACGAGAGAGCCCCGGAGGGGCGTAAGAAACTCAACTTGAATTTCTTACGCCCCTCCGGGGCTTTGATATATCTCTTGTTCTCTTTGACCCGGGGCTTGCGCCCTGGGCTACATCCTGCGCGCCCCTTTCAGGGGCTCAGCATCCCTTTCATCCTTCCGCCTTCATCCTTGCTTTTAATCTTCGTCGCTGTTGACGATCTCGTGGGCGCGCTTGCTCTCGGCGTAGCGCTCGACCATTTCGCGGGTCTCCGTGCTGAGGCATGCGAAGACTTTGGGTGATCTGTGACGCAGTTCGAGGAGGCGCTCGTGGCCCGCGCGATACTCGAAGGAGGGGGCCAGCTGCTCAAGCTCGTAGCGTTCGACGGATTGTTGCGTGCCCTCGCCGAGTTGTTCAAATGCCTTCGGATTGTCTTCGCGCAATCTGATGAGATTATCGTAATGAGCGCTGGGCTGAGCCGTGGGCTGTGATTTGTTTCGCTTCCGATGGCGCTTCGTCATTGAGCCTCTGACACCTCCACGCTGGATGACTGACCCCACATGTTGCGCAACCTTTGAGGTTTTGTCAAAGCCCGCGCTCTCTTACTGCTCAGCGCCTTCGAGCAGAGGGGCGGCGGCTAATGGTTGGGCGGGAGTCGAGTCCGAAGGCGTGTGCTCGCGCGTCATCGCGACCTGCTTTCTTCCGAGCCAGAGGCTGATGAAGAGCCAGATGGCGGCGAGCGGCGCGGCGACCAGCGAGATGCCTGCCATGCTCAACCCGAGCGAGCCCATCAAGGGAGCAGACCATGCGCCGATCTGATCGCCCGCGCGATAGATGAAAGTATCTATGAAGCTCTTGGCCTTGTACTTGTCCTCGCGGCTCACGACTGTAAAGAGGACTTCGCGCGCGGGCCTTGCGATGGCGAAGTTACCGGCGCGCCTGAGCGTCAGGAAGATCACCAACAGAGAGAGCGCGGGGAAGATGCCCATCCCCGTAAAGCCTATCACGCTCAGGGCCGGTAGCAGCGCGAGCGTCACGCCGACTCCCAGCCACTTGAGAAGCCTGCCGGTCAGGAACGCCTGGATAAAGATGGTCAGGATGTTGACCAGAAGGTCTATCTGTGCAAAGAAGGCAGTGCGCGCCGAGCGGTCTGCGAAGGCGCTTGAGGCGATGCTGGCCTGCTGGAAGTAAAGCAGCGTCGAAGTGATCGCGTAGAGCAGCATGTAAGCGCAGATGCCCAGCAGGTAGGGCGAGCGCAGGTCGTGCACAATCCCAGACCAGATGCCGCCGCCGATCGGCGCTTCGGCCACCGCCGCCTCTCGCCTCAGCGACTCACGCGAGCCCTCGTAGGACAGTGGAAAGAAACGCACGCACTGCGCGCTCAGCTCCAACAGTGCGGCGGAGATCAGAAGCAGGTACAGGGCTCCGATGCGCTGGACGAGCGTGGCCGTGATCGCGGCTCCGAGGATTCCGCCGAGCGTTCCGCCGACGCTGATAAATCCGAACAGTCGCTTGCCCTGATCCGTGCTGAAGATGTCGGCCATGAAGGCCCAGAAGACGGAGACGACGAAGAGATTAAAAACGCTCGTCCAGATAAAGAAGGAGCGCCCGACCCAGATTTGCTGCCCCTGCGGCACGAGCGCGAGCAGCGCGTAGAAGATGAGCAGGTTCGCGATGAAGAAGCGGTAGGCGATGGGTATGAAGCGGCGGCGGGAAAACTTCGTCACCAGCGCGGCGAAGAGCGCGTTGGCGATGAGCATGGCGACGAGCGTCCCCGTAAACATCCAGGGCAGGTTCTCCACGCCCCCGGCCACACCCATCTCGTCGCGTATCGGACGGATGACGTAGTAGCTTGAGAGAATGAAGAAATAGTAGACGAACCCGAGCACGAGCGCGCGAACTTCATCGGCTTTGACATCCACGGCCTTTTGTAGAAGCCGCGTCAAGATGTCCGGCTCGGAATGTCCCCTCTGGCGACCCTGACCCGCTGTGTTCAAGAAGACCTCGAAAAGCAAGGATGAAGGATGAAGGATGAAGGATGAAACGAATGCTGAAAGAAATGCTGCTCCGTCTTGAAAGCTTTTACTTCATCCTTCATCTTTCATCCTTCATCCTTTCGTTTAGGCTGACGGTTTCTGTCGTGCGTGCCAGGCGGCGAGCACTTCTGTTTCGCGTTGCGCTGTCAGACCTGCTCCCATCTTGGCGCGTCGTTCGGCCGGAAGCGACTTGTACCAGACAAGCGTGTCGCGCGCGGTATCGGCGAGCGGGCGAAAGGTCAGCCCCTTAGCAAGCGCGCGCTGAATATTGATGCGTGCGAAGCCGACCTCTCCGCCGCGCGGCGGAATCCAGACGGGCATGTCGCCCCACGGCCTGACCTTCTGCGCCTCAAGAAAGTCGGCATCGATCCAGGTGAAGCGAGCGTCCGAGGTCGTCACGGCCTTGATACCGTAGAGCATCTCGGCCATCGTCAGCGGCGATGCCGGGCCCGTGGCGTTGTAAACGCCAGTGGCTTCCTGCTCGACCATGCGGATAACCCACTCGGCCAGATCGCGCGCGTCGATAAACTGCACTGGGTCGGTCGGGTTGCCGGGCGCGAGGATTTCGCCGCCGCGATCAATCCGCACGGGCCAGTAGGTGAAACGGTCTGAAGGGTCGCCTGGGCCCACGATCAAACCCGGACGGATGATGAGCGCCTTGCCCGGAAACCACTTCTCTGCTTCCTGCTCGGAGAGCGCCTTGAGCGGCCCGTAGAGTCCATAGTTGGAGGCGCGCAGAGTCTCCTGCGTCTCCTTCATGGGGTCTGCGCCCTCGTACTTGTGAAGCGGCCCGGTCTCGTCCATCCCCGGCTTGCTCGTGTCCGAATAGACGGAGATGGTGGAGATGAAGACGTAGCGATCGACGTTTCCCTTGAGCACCTGCGCGGCGTCGCGCACCCACACGGGCAGGGTCGTGGGCACATCTATGACCACATCCCACTTCTTCCCCTTGAGGGCGTCCAGCTTGCCGTTGCGGTCGCCGATCAACTGCTCGACCTCTTTGGGCAACTCGCCCGGATGCGTCTTGCCTCGATTGAAGACGGACACTTTATGGCCGCGCGCGAGCGCATAACGAACCTGATACGGGCCCGTATAGCCCGTGCCGCCGAGTATCAATATGCGTAAGGGCTTCGCCGCCTTGCCGACAGAGGGTTGAGGATCGTCCGCCCCAAGGGTCTCGCGGTTGAAGGTGAAAGCCCTCGGCAGTAGCCCGAAGCTCATGGCTCCGCCGACGGCGGCTGAAAGCTTGATGAAGTTTCTTCTGGTCGTGGACACTAATCACTCTCCCTATCATAGCGGCGCGAGAAGGGCCGCAGTCTGTTTCGATTTGCACCTGCTATGTCTGACTGAGGAGGTGCATACGCGCGACCCGCGCACATTGTTTCAAGAGCGCGAGGTAATTTTTTTGAGCGAAGGTCAATACCGCCTGAGGTCTCGGGCGGGTATACCAACGATGACCCGCCCGGCTTGAGCAGGCGGTGCTGACTGTGACGCTAGCGTCAGGGGTGACGTGCTATAAGATGATGTCTGATCGTTCGTTCTTGAAATTCGGGAAGAGAGGACAGTGATATGAATGACACGGAAAGCCTCGACGCCATTATCCTTGCGCTTTACGAAACCGTCTCGGGCCCGGCGGGCCAGGCGCGCGACACGCCGCGCATGCGCTCCCTGTTCATGCCCGGCGCGCATCTAGTCCGAACGTCAGTCGCGGAAGACGGGACGCCGCACGCGCAGATGATGGACGTTGACGATTACGAACGCGACACCGCCGATTTCTTCCGCCGCAACGCGTTCTATGAAGTGGAGATTGCGCGGCGCACAGACCTGTTCGGCAACATCGCGCAGGTCTTCAGCACCTACGAGGCGCGCAACGATGCGGGCGAATCAAAGCCCTTCAAGCGCGGCATCAACAGCATACAGCTATTCAACGACGGGAAGAGATGGTGGATCGTCAATATGATCTGGGACAACGAGCGCGAGGATAACCCGCTGCCCGCACAGTATCTTCCGTAAGATATAACTGTGTACCAATAAGTATGCAGGTCAGTACCGCCAAAGGTCTCGGGCGGGCACTCAACATTGGAGACCCGCCCGAGACCTTTGGCGGTACTGACCTTACGTCCAATCGCAAACCGCGCTAGAGGGTGTCTGAAAAGCCCCTGCAAGGGGCGCGCAGATTCTAGCCCATGACGCAAGTCATGGGAACAGAGCAGCCAACAAAGAGAGAGCCCCGAAGGGGCGAAAGAAATGCGAGTTGAGAATCTTACGCCCCTCCGGGGCTCTCTCGTCTCTGCTTGACCTATCCCCACGACTAACGTCGTGGGCTACACTCTTGCGCCCCTTGCAGGGGCTTTTCAGTCAACCTCTAGAAATCGAATCTGAGCGCCAGTTGAATCACCCTCGGATGGCTGCTGAAGACGAGGTCGGGCCGGTTGAATTCCGCCCGCCCCAAGGTGTTGATGTTGGATACACGGGTCGTTAAGACGGGCGCGACATCGTTGACAGAGCCCGGCACGTATTGCGGGCGGTTGAAGAGATTGAAGAAGTCTGCCCGCAGTTGAATCCTACGGCTCTCGCCGAAACGAAAGTTCTTGAAGACGGAGAAGTCCACGTTGTTGATGCCGGGCAGTTGCAGAGTATTGCGCGCGGAGTTGGAGACGGCTCCCGGCCCTGCCTGTACGTACTCGGCATTCGGATTGACGGCCAGATAACCGACCGTCCTCGCGGCATTGGACTGAGCGCACGTCCCGTCGAGGTTGAAGGCCGTGCAGGTGGCGAGCAGCGCGACGACCGTGCTCGCAGTGTTGCGCGCGCCCGAAGGGTTCCTGATCGTGCGATCGCCGTAGGCGTCCGCGTTGAGGTTGGCGTCAAGGCCGCTCAGCACAGTGGCCCTCCCGCCGGATTCCAGCGTCCATGTCCCCGCGAAGTTAAAGCCGCCGAGGAGGAATCCGGCAAGCGAGCCGTAGTCCTGGTTGAAGAACGGCAGCTCGTAGATGGCCGACAAGACGAAACGATGACGGCGGTCGAGCGCCGAGTCTGCGCGCTCACGCCGGAGGTCTTGAAACTCTTCGACGCGACGCGGGCTCAAGTCTGCCGGGAAGACCTCGGCAGTCGAGTCGTCTATCAAATGGCTCCAGGTGTAAGCCGCGCTCATCTCGAAGCCCTGTGTGAAACGGCGTATGAGCTGCGCCGATGCGCCGTGATAGATAGAGTTACCGTTCGCCAGGAAGGCGCTCAGGTTCGCGCCATTGAAGCCAGCCGCATCGAATCCCGGCTCGTAGTTCGAGCGCGCGTCGATGTCCGCGAGCGTCAGTTGCGCCCGCAGCGCATCGAGCTGCGATTGTGCCGGAGCCGAAAAGAAAGTCGGTAGACCCGTGCGTCCGGGCACACCGACTTTGCCTATGCGGTTGATGCTGTTCTGCGTGAGCAGGTGAACCCCTCGCGTGCCCAGATAGCGTAGCTCCAATGACCAGTCGGATAGAAACTGTCGCTGAAGACTCAACGTCCAGGCGATCGAATACGGCACTTCCTGATCGGGGATGAAAGAGGACGTGGCCCGTCGCGTTGCGAGCGCATCGTCGCCGGTCGGAAGCAAGGCGCTCGGGAGCGCTCCGCTTGCGATGAATCCCGGCGTACGCGCGACGAGGCTCTGGACGTTCAGAGTTTGTCCGAGCTGCGGCGGCCTCGATGACGCGTAGAACTGATCGGAGATGTAGTCGTAGCCAATCCCGAAGCCCGCGCGAATCGCGCTCTTGCCACTGCCTGCGAAGATGCGATGCAACGGCCCGCGCTTGAAGTTGGGTGAATAGACCATGCCGAGCTTCGGCGCGAAGTTTGGCTTCTGCGACTCCGGCACATCGAAGCTCAAGACGCCCGGAACCGAAGCGATGGCGTTCAAGGCTTGCAGACGCGCCCCGACGGGTATCTGTTGATAGGAGTAGCCGAGGCCAAAGTTGAAGGTCAGGTTGGTGCTAAAGCGCCAGTCGTCCTGGATGAACGCGTAGAAGATATTCTGGTTGCCGTAGTAGGTCGCAGCGCCCGTGCTGCGCTCGCCCGCCAGGTCTGGGCTCAGGTCGCGCAGGTACAGGTCGGCTGACGAGTATTGATAATCGCCGCGCTCGGCGCGGACGAATCTTTGCGGCGAGATGATGTGACGGAAATCGATGCCGAACTTCAGCACGTGCTTGCCGCGAATGTAAGTGACGCTATCAAGCGCCTGGTAGTTGTTCTCGGCGAAGAACTGCGGGGCGTTCGTGTCTGGGCCAATGTCTAATCCGAGATCGGCCAGCCCTATATTCGGAAAGCCGTCGAGACCGGGGAACGTGATGCCCGGCGCTGCCGTGCTCACCTCCGAGCGACGATAGGCCAGACGCAGCTCGTTGACGAGCGCCGGCGTGAAAGTTTGCAACAGCCCGTAGGAAAAGAGGCGCTGCTTGTTGAGCCGCAGAGCGTAGAAGGCAGGCAGATCGGCGCGCGTGTCCACAGCGACGTTGTTGGTCAGGTCGAAGCGCCAGCGATGCGTCGTGCCGTCCCGGATATAGTCAAGGTTGGCGATGACATTGTTCTGCTTCAGAAAGCTCGGAGCGGCGAAGGTGACATTTCCGATCGGCACTGCCGCGCCGCCCACGTTGATCGTCCCGGCGTCGTTGAAAGGCGCGACCGGCGTGTAGTGATTGAAGATGGAGAGGTTCGCCGGCGATAACCCGGCGATCGAGTTGAGTGCGGCGAACCCCGCAGCCGTCGGCGTCGTGATGCCGCCATGCGATGCAGATGAGCCCTGCTGCAATCTCTCGTAGGCGGCGTAGAAGAAGAGCTTGTTTTTGCCGCTCAGGAAGGGACGTGGGCCCAGACCGAACGTCGGCAGGTAAACAGGCCCGCCGAGGTTCGCCCCTCCACGGAAGAAGTCCGAGCGCGGCATGAACGTCCGGCCCTCTGCCGGTGGGTTGTCGCGCACGACGCTCGCGGCCTTCTGTGCCGTATCTAAGGCATTCAAGTAGCGGTTGCGCATGAAGCCGTAGACGGAGCCGTGGAATTCATTCGTCCCGCTCTTCGTGACGGTCATGAACTGTCCGCCGGTGCTTCTGCCGGACTCGGCCGAGAACGGATTCTGAACCAGCGAGAACTCGGCCACGTTCTCCGGCGAGACGTAGAGCTGCGGGCCGGTCGCGGACTTGTCATTATTGTCCACGCCGTCCAACGTAAAGTTATTGTTGCGCGAGCGCTGGCCGCCGACAGTGCCGCCTGTGCCGGAGCCTGCGCCGCCGGAACTGGCGACGTTGGGAGCATTGAGCGCTAGATTGTTGACGCCGCCGCCGAAAGCCCCGCCCGCGTTGGTCTGGGCCAGATCGCCCACCTGGCGCGCGTTAAAGCTGCTGGAAAGTTGAGCACTCGTGCTCTCAAGCATGCTCGTGCCGGATGTGACCATGACAGTCGCGGTCATACCGCTGACAGAGTACGTGCTGACCGTTCCCGCCGAATAGTTGGTGTTGACGAGCCCGTTTGAAGAGTTGGCGGGCTGCTCCACTGGAACATCCAGGCGCTTGGGCTCGCTGGTGTCCGTGACGATCTTATCCTCGACGGCGACGAAGGAAGTGAATTGCGTCATCAACCTGTATTGCATGCCCAATTGTGTGATGGCTTCGCGCACCTCGTTGGACATCGGGCTCATGTATGTCTCGTAACGGGCTTGGCCCATCAGGTCGTCGATGCGACGACGGGCCCAAAGCGTCGCGAGCACATCATGCTCGGGCGCACTTTCGGGCAACCGGACGGGAATCTCGCGCAGGACATCGCGGCCCGACATCTTGCCTTTGAGAATGATTTTGCCGGAACCGCTCGCCGCGTACCGGCCCGAAAGAATCACGGGCTTGGCGCTGAAGAGGTCGGGAATACGCTGCGGGTATACATCCGAGACGCCGAGGCCGCCCCAGTCAACGGTGATGTCCGTCAGGAGCGGAGAGCGCACGCGCTCGAAGAAGCGCCGCGCAGCCTGCGCGCCGTCGTCGTTCTCCGTCACATACTCGATCTCGCCGCGCCCATACTCCGCCATCTTATCCAGCAGGAAACGGTTGGGCGCGTCGCCGAACCCCATCGCGAAGACGCGCGCGTTCGCGTGCTTCTGCACTTCCTCGATGATCTCCATATCGTTGCCGACCTGGCCGTCCGTCATGAAGCAGGCGATTCTGAGATGACCCTGCACGTCCGACGGTGCGAGCGCGGCGCGGATGGCCTTCATCATCTCCGTCCCGCCATCGCCGTTGAGTCTTGAGAGAAACTTCTGCGCTTTGCGTAGATTCTCTGGAGTCGCCGGAACCGGGTCGTCAAACAGTATCTTCGTATCGCCGGAGAAGGTGATCAGATTGAAAGTGTCCTGCGGGTTGAGATGCGAGAGCGCGAGCTTCATCGTCTCCTTCGCCTTCTCGATCGGAAAACCCTGCATAGACCCCGAGGTGTCGAGCACGAAGACCAACTCCTTCGGCGTCACGTCTTCGACGGTCACGCGATCGGGAGGCTGTAGGATGAGCGTGAAGAATCCGTCCTTCCCGACGCGGTGTGTGAGCACGGCGTCTTCGATGCGGCTGCCCGCGACCTGATATTTGAGAATGAAGTCCTTGTTAGGGATGGTCGCCTGGTCTTTGAGGCGGATAACGTAGTGACTTGGATCGAGATTCTCAACCTCCGTCTCGTGCGTCACGGACTTGAGATTATCGACGGGCACGCCCGCGTCGAGCGCTATCTCTATGGAAATATCGTGGCCCGCGCGCATGTCCTTCGGCATGACGGGCGGAGTGATGCGCGCGGCGTCGGCAACGCTACCAGTCGCCACGTCCTGCTGGCTCTGCGCCTCAAGGGGACTTGCGTCGCCCGGAATGTAGCGTGTGCCCACGACCATCGGAAACGAGAACTCGTAAGCGCCCTCTTCATACTTCAACGTCTCGACGTAGCTGATCGTGATCGTAATCTTTTCGCCGGGCATGATGTTGGCGACCGATTGCGTGAAGATGTTAGGCCGCTCCTGATCAAGCAGGCTTGCGACCTGCCCGCCGGTCTTGGCCGCTGTGTAGGCGGCCTGCGCCTCTTCACGGCGCATGATCTTGCCCTTGACCGTGCGGTCGCCGACGCGCATCGTCATGTCGTCAACAGCCGCCGCCTGCGGCAGAGGAAAGGTGTAGACGGCCTCGATCTTTTCCGGGAAAGAATTTTCAAACTCCTGCGTGACGACGACGCGCGAGAGAAAGCCGCTGATTTCGGCTTTGACGGAGGTGTGCTTGAGCGGACACGCTCCCGTCACCTCTCCCTTTGAATCCAGGACGAAAAGCGAGCCCTCCGTCAAGTCGGTTTTCCTGAGCGCCGCTCGAACGGCGTCCTGATTTTTCAGTCCGAAGAGAAATAGTGTGAGGCTCGCGGCGATGATGGACAGACTCATCCACCTGTAGATAGATTTGGGGTACATGGTCTCCTCCTTCAAAGTCGAATACACTTCGACGCAATGCGGCCATACCGGGAGCGGTCGCCGCAGCAAGTAGTAAGTGGCTTACTTTTTTTTGAGACTTATGAAAGGCAGTCTCTGGCCTGCAATTGTTTCGATGGAAGCGGGGGAGACCGCGCGGCAATACAGATTGTCTGGCCCTATGGATGCACGATGGCTGGCCGAAGGTAGCCTGACCGCGAAAAAAAATATTTCCACCCGCCGGGCTTTTTGCCTCGCGCGAATAAAGTTGAACGCAAGTCTCAGGCGGCAAGTTATACTGGCTGCGAGCAGCCCGGAAGCACTATGAACAGATCAGAAAGCGAAGCCTGCCTCGTGCTGAGAGCGAGCTGCCCTCGTACCGTAGGCATGCGCCGGAGGAACGCCCGATCATGGAGACGATACTGAACGAAGCCGAGTTGCGAGTGCTCGGCGCGCTCGTCGAAAAGCAGGTGACGACGCCGGAATATTATCCGTTGACGCTCAACGCGCTCGTGCAGGCGTGTAACCAGAAGAACAATCGCCATCCGGTCGTCAACTACGACGAACAGATCGTCTCGCAGGCGATCGAAACCTTGCGCGCGAAGAATCTCGTCTACGTCTTTTACGGCAGCAATAGTCGCGTGCCCAAGTACAAGCACATGATGATGGAGGTCTTCGGCATAGACTCCAAAGAGCTGGCCCTCATGTGCGTGCTGATGCTCAGAGGGCCGCAGACTCCGGGCGAGCTGCGCGGGCGCGCCGAGCGGCTTTACGATTTTTCCAGCCTGGATGAAGTCGAGGACACCTTGACCTCTTTGATCGAAAAGGAGCCGCAGGCGCTCGCGCTCAAACTCGCGCGCCAGTCCGGCCAGAAAGAGATTCGCTACGCGCACCTTCTCGCAGGCGACATCAGCGCAGATTATCAGAGCGCGAGCTTTGAGCAGGAGCAGAGGCCCGCCGGTAAAGCAGCGGCGGAGCCCGGCAGGCTTCATGCCCTGGAGCAGGAAGTGGAAACCCTGCGCGCGGAACTCGGCGGCCTGCGCCGGGAGTTTGAAGAGTTCAAGAAGCAGTTCGATTAGGGGCCAGCTCAGGTCTGTCGTTCATAGAGCGGAAGCCCCGAATGGATTCTCGGATTGAAGATTATGCGTGTTGGAAATATAAAGGTATCATTCATCGCTGCTGAGCGATTAGTCGTCGTACAAAGAGAAACATCGTGGATAACCAGCCCTCGCCTCCGCTGACACACCTGACGCCCGATCCCGTCCAAGCGGGAGTTCAATCAACGCCCACACCAGATCAATCTAAGACCGCACGCAACCGGCGCGGCCTGGGCCAGTTCAGGCTTGACCTGACGCCGCTCAGGGTCTCGCGCGATTTCCGGCTGCTGCTGACAGGCCAATCCATCTCCTTCTTCGGCTCCATGATGACCTTCGTCGTGCTGCCCTGGCAGATGTACCGGCTCACAGGGTCTACGCTCGCCGTCGGGTTGCTGGGCATCGCCGAATTCGTCCCTATTCTGTTCATGGCTTTCATCGGCGGAGCGTTGGCCGATTACGTCGATCGCCGCCGCATGGTGAGGTTGACGGAACTGCTGCTGGCGGTGGGCAGCGGTGTCCTGATCTTCAACTCGCTGCTGCCGCGCCCGCGCGCCTGGCTGCTGTTCGTCTGCGCGGCGGCGTTCGCTGCTCTCAACGGATTGCAGCGGCCATCGCTGGAAGCGCTGTTGCCGCGACTCGTCTCGCCGGAGTTGATGCCAGCCGCCTCGGCGCTCAATTTTCTGGTACGAAATATAGGCAGCGTCGCCGGGCCGTCGCTCGGGGGCTTGCTCGCCGCGACCGCCGGGCCCACCATCGCTTACTCGATAGACCTGCTGACCTTCATCGTCTCGCTCGTCGCCCTCTGGCTGATGCGCGCCGTCCCGCCGCCGCCGGATGCAGACCGCCCGAGCCTGCGCTCCATCATCGAGGGCATACGCTACGCGAAGAGCCGACCCGAATTGATGGGCACGTATCTGGTAGACATCAACGCCATGTTCTTCGGCATGCCGATGGCATTGTTTCCGGCAGTCGCCGTCGAATACGGCGGCGCATCGGTCGGGTTGCTCTACGCAGCGCCTTCCGTCGGCGCTCTACTGGCGACGCTGACCTCCGGGTGGACGGCGCACGTCAATCGCCATGGCCTGGCGGTGGTCATCGCCGCCGCTCTCTGGGGATTCGCCATTTTATGTTTCGGCTTCGCAGATCATCTGTGGCTGGCGCTCGTGTGCCTGGCCGTGGCGGGTGCGGCGGATATGATCAGCGGCGTGTTCAGGATGACTATCTGGAACCAGACCATCCCTGATCATTTGCGTGGACGACTGGCGGGCATAGAGATGGTGAGCTACACGACGGGCCCGCTGCTCGGCAACGCGGAATCGGGCATCGTCGCGAGCCTCTTCAGTATTCGTACCTCCATCATCTCGGGCGGCATTCTCTGCATTCTCGGCACGGGACTGATGGCGCTGGCGCTGCCCTCGTTCGTGCGTTACGACGGGCGCGCCGGGCTCAAGCGCAAACAAGAGGAAGAGGCCGCGCGCCTCGCCGCGTTGTGAGGGAGCGGCGCGTGAGTCCTTAAAAGGAGCAGGGTCTTGGACAAGCAAGATTATCCGATCACCGCCGCGATCCGCCTTCTGCGTCAGAAGAAGATAGAGTTCAAGCCGCACCTGTACGTTTACGAAGAGCACGGCGGAACACGACGCTCGGCCCAAGCGCTCGGCGTGCCCGAGCATCAGGTGATCAAGACGCTCGTGATGGAGACAGACCGCCATCAACCGCTGCTGGTCTTGATGCACGGCGACAGGGAAGTGTCCACGAAACAACTGGCGCGCACCATCGGCGCAAAGCAGGTCAACGCCTGCGACCCGGAGACAGCGCAGAAGCACACGGGCTATCTGGTCGGAGGGACGAGCCCGTTCGGCACTAGAAAGCCGCTCGCCGTCTATGCCGAACGGACTGTCTTCGAGCTGCCGCGCATCTTTATCAACGGCGGAAAGCGCGGATTCCTGGTCGAGATAGACCCACAAGACCTGAAGAGAGCTTTAGATGTTGTGGAAGTGGAAGCCAGTACCAGCTAACGTGCGAGACAAGCGCGCCGCCAGATAGCCTGCCGAACATATCCCACCCGCAAACTCTCCCTTGACAGTCTAGGGTAAGAAGCGTATATACACCCCTAGACATGGTAGGGGAGGGACTGGACTTGACTGACAATCGCACAGAGCTGCTCCAGGGCACGCTGGACATGCTTATCTTAAAAACTCTGACGCTTGGGCCCATGCACGGCTATAGCATTGCCGGGCGTATTCAACAACTATCGGAAGATGTCCTACAGGTCGAGGAGGGCTCGCTCTACCCGGCGCTGTATCGGATGGAGAAGCGCGGGTGGATAGAGGCCGAGTGGGGCGTCTCGGAGAATAATCGCCGCGCCAAATACTACAAGCTGACGAGGGCTGGCCGGAAGGGTCTGGCCGAAGAGGAGACCAACTGGGCGCGCCTCTCCGAAGCGATCTCGAAAGTAATGCAGCCCGTATAGGAGCGTGACGGATGTTTTCCCTGAAGAGCTTCTTCAAGGATGTGCGCGATCTCTTCCGCCGTGCGCGGCTCGATCGTGACATAGATGAGGAGTTGCTTTTTCATCTGGAGATGCGGGCCGAGGAGAACATCCGCAGGGGGATGACGCCCGAAGAGGCGATGTGGGACGCGCGGCGTCGCTTCGGGCGTGTGGGGCGGATCAAAGAGCTGTGTCGTGAATTGAGAGGAGTGGGAATCATGGAGACTCTGTGGCAAGACCTTCGTTATGGCGTCAGGGTATTGCGTAAGCATCCTGGCTTTACGGCTGTGGCAGTGTTGACGCTCGCGCTCGGCATTGGCGCGAACACCGCCATCTTCTCGATCGTCAACGCCGTCATCCTGCGCCCGCTTCCTTTCAAAGAGCCCGATCGAATCATGTCCGTGCAGTCGAGCAATGTGCAGCGTGATCTTCAGCAGTTCGGCGTCACGCCGCCGGACTTTCTCGATTGGAGAAAGCAGAGCCGGTCGTTCTCCGAGATGGCTGCCTACGAAAGCACCATCTTCCGTCACACGGCAGACACCGGGGCGGAGCGCCTGGACGGCTACTCCGTGACGGCCAACTTCTTCGACCTGATGGGCGAGAAGCCCTTGCTCGGGCGCACGTTCACGTCCGAAGAGGAGCGGCCCGGCAGTGACATGGTTGTCATCCTGAGCGAGACCGTCTGGCAAAGACATTTCGGCGCTGACCCTTCGATCATCGGCCAGCCCGTGAAGATGAACGACAAAGTCTTCACGGTTGTCGGAGTCATGCGCGGCGCGTTCAAGTTCCCGGACTCGTCGGCGGAGGTCTGGAAGCCGCTGGCGTTCACTAACGAGGAGCTGCAAGACCGCACAGACTATCGCCTGGCAGTGCTCGGCAGACTCAGGGACGGAGCGACGTTTGAGAGCGCGCGTGCCGAGATGCAGGCGATCGCGAGCCAGTTGCAGCAGGCCTACCCGGCGACGAACACCGGCTGGTCTGTCTATATGGAGCCGCTTCAGGAGTCTGTCGTCGGATACCTGCGCCCGGCCATGTTCGTGCTGTTGGGCGCTGTCTTCTTCGTACTGCTGATCGCGTGCGTCAATGTCGCGAGCCTGCTTTCGGCGAGGATGACTTCGCGCCGAAAAGAGGTCGCGCTGAGGACTGCCATCGGTGCAACGAGGGTGCGGCTGCTCAGGCAATTGTTGACGGAGAGCGTGCTGCTGGGTTTGATCGGCGGAGCGTGCGGAGTGCTGCTGGCCGTGCTGGGCCTGAAAGTTCTGGTCAGCTTTATCCCGCCCAGCATTCCTCGCATCGAAGAGATAGGGATCGACCCGACCGTCCTCGGGTTTACGATGCTGATCTCGGTCTTGACGGGGCTCATCTTCGGGCTCATGCCCGCGTGGCAAACGACTCACACAAATCTCAACGAGATTCTCAAGGATAGCAGTCGCGGCTCGACGGGCGGCAAGGGGCAGAACCGCTTCCGTAGTGTGCTGGTCGTTTCCGAGGTCGTGCTCAGCCTGGTGCTGCTGATCGGAGCGGGCTTGCTCATACGCAGCTTCATGGCGATGAGAAACGTTGACCCGGGCTTTAAGGCCGAGGGCGTGCTCGTCAATTCTCAGCTTGTGTTGCCGCCGCAGAAGTATGCGGAAGGGAATCGCGGCACGGAGTTTTTCAAAGAGCTGTTTCAGAGAGTGCGCGCGTTGCCGGGCGTGGAATCCGTCGGAGGCATCACGGCCCTGCCGCTTCAGGGTAACAGTCGCTTGCAGTCTTATGCCGTGATGGGCCGCGCGCCGCAGCCGAAGGGGCAGGAATTAACGGCTGTCATCAACACGGTCGGCGCGGACTATTTTCAAACGATGAGCATACCTTTGCGACGCGGGCGTATGTTCACGGAGCGCGATGACGCCAATGGGCCCAAGACCGTCCTGATTAACGAAAATCTTGCGCGCCGCATCTTCCCCAATGAAGAGCCACTGGGCCAACGCCTGTACCTGCGCGGCGGCGATACTCCTTACGAGATCGTGGGCGTGGTCGGCGATACCAAGCAGTACAATCTGACGGGAGAGGCGAGCCCGGAAATCTTCACGCACTATCTTGAGTCGCCGACCACTTTCATGTACGTGCTGGCGCGAACCAAAGGCGACCCGACGAGCCTCGCCATGCCGATACGCCGCGAGGTGCAGGCCATTGACCCTGATCAGCCCGTGGGCAACAGGACATTGGCCCAGCAGTTTGAAAATTCCATTTCGCAGCCGCGTTTCTACACCCTGTTGCTGGGGCTCTTCGCGGGTGTGGCGCTCGTGCTCGCCACCATAGGCATCTACGGCGTGATGAGCTACATGGTCGCGCAGCGCACACACGAGATAGGGATTCGGATGGCGCTCGGCGCACAGCGGCGCGACGTGCTCAAGATAGTGATCGGGCAGGGATTGAAGCTCGCCGTCATCGGCGTGGCCGTCGGTCTGGTCTTATCATTCCTGGCGACGCGTCTTCTTTCAAGCCTGCTCTACGGCGTCAGCGCCGTCGATCCAGTCACCTTCGCCTTCATCCCGCTACTGCTGACGGCGGTGGCGGTGGCGGCCTGCTTTATCCCCGCGCGCAGGGCCACGAGGATAGACCCCCTGGTCGCTTTGCGTAACGAGTAAAAGAGACGCGGCGCGCTCCGCATCCGGAGACCTGCCAGCCTAGAGGATTTAAATTGCGGGCGGGCTCTCCTGAGAGGGTTTATACTATTTGCCTGAACCTGCCATCTGCTGAAGGCGGAAGAGCGACGGGCAAATGTTAGATCGCGTAGCAAACAGGCGGACTGGAATCGTCCTCGCGCTTGGATTTTCATCCGGGCTCCCTTTCCTGTTGACGGGCGATGTTCTGCAAGCCTGGATGCATGATCTGGATTTCAACGTCGGGACGATCGGCCTGTTCTGGCTTGCGACGCTTCCTTATTCTCTAAAGCTGCTGTGGTCTCCGTTAATTGATCGTTATGTCCCGCCGTTTCTCGGAAGAAGACGCGGGTGGATAATCATTTGCCAGACCATGCTCATGCTGAGCATAGTCATGCTGGCTTTTTCGCCCAGCCCGTTCCGGTTTCCGAGGACTTTCTTCTTCCTGGTACTGCTCGTCACTATCTTCAGCGCGAGTCAGGATATTGTGGTCGATGCTTACCGCGCTGAGATTCTGCGCCCGGAGGAGTTGGGCCCGGGGGCGAGCGCGGGCGTGATCGGATACCAGTTGGGGCTGCTGGTCTGCGGTAGCCTGGCGCTTCTTCTGGCCGATCATCTGCCGGGCGATGTCAATTACAAGTGGCGCTTCGCTTATCTGGTGATGGCGAGCATGCTGCTGATCGGGATAGTCTCGACGCTCGTCGCCAGAGAGCCGCGACTCGACGAGCGTCCTCCGCAGACGTTCAGGGATGCGATAGTCCTGCCGTTCTTCGAGTTTTTCAGCATGAAGGGAGCGGTCGAGATTTTTCTCTTCATCTTTTTTTATAAGCTGGGCGTGGTGTTGGCGACGGGACTGACGACGCCCTTCCTGCTCGATTTGAGCTTTACGAAGACAGACCTCGCCGAAATCAACAAGGGTCTGGGGCTGGCCGCGACCATCCTCGGGACATTCCTCGGAGGTCTGCTGGTCACGCGGCTGGGGCTCTTGCGGGCGCTTCTGTTCTTCGGCATTCTTCAGGGGTTGGCGATTCTCCTGCTGGCGCTGCTGGCTCATCTGGGCCATCACTATCAGCTGTTTGTCGCCGCGATTCTGGCGATGGCGTTCTGCGGCGGGATGGGGACGGCCGCTTACGTCGCGTTTCTGATGAGCCTGTGCGATCAGCGTTTCACGGCCACACAATATGCTTTCTTCACGAGCCTGCTGGCGCTTTCGAGGACGATCATGAAGACGCCCTCGGGCTATTTGTCGGAGGCGTTGGGATGGGCCAACTTTTTTCTCATCGCCGCCCTGGCCACTCTGCCGGGTTTGCTTCTGCTGGCTTTCCGCTACAGAGTATGGGGGCTCGATGGTCTGGCGCGGGAGACGAAATCCGCGCCGCGTCCGAAAGATTCTCCCCGCCGAAGATAAATATTTTTGCCATAAACATGGATGCGGTGGTGTTTTATGTAATGAGGCGTATATGGGCTTGCTCTGTCCGCTGGGACAAATCTTGCGGAACTTTCGGGCACGAAAGCTGTGTTTAATAGTTGAGCCTTATATTTTGCTCGTCGGCCAGTTGGTCGCGTGCTCAATGTCGCCGGACTTTCATTTTCCACTCGCGGTTAACAGAAGTATGGGTTCCGCTCGTCTTTACACCGGAACAGTTGAAGAGTCGCGGCAGACGCTTGCAGCAATCTTCGCCGGGGTAGCAATGCTGCTCTCTCCGGTTGGCATCTACGGCGCGATGTCATATACATTTACACAGAGAGTAGCCGCGAGATAGCGATTCGCATGGCTTTGGGGGCGCAGAAACGCGATGCGTTGAAACCCGTGATTGCGCTCAGATATGAATAGGCGAAATGGATGAGAATCTTACCGCGCATCGTTCGTCCGAAACTCAGACGAATTGGCCGCCGCATTTCAAAGTGGTGGCAAAGGTATCTCTCGGCTGCGCGGCTCGTCAGCATTTTTGAAGGGCTCGTCTTCGGTGGCGCGCTGCTCTACTGCCTGAGCGGAAGACGCGCCGTGTCGATCGATCGCCTGGGCCCACGCGCCGACCTGTTGTTGCTCGCTTCCGGGATGGCGCTTCTGGCCGTGCTGCACATCCTTCTCTTCCGTCATATCGTGCCCATCCTTGAACGCTACTTTTCCGCAGCGCCCTATGACGAGCGGCGCATTCTCTTCGACCTCGGACAAGAGGCGCGAGCGGCGACGAATATGGATCAACTCTATAAATCTATCGTCAATAAGATAGGGGATGCGCTCGAAACCGAGAGCGTCTCGATCTTTGTCCGCGATGACGAGTCGGGCGAATACGTGTGCCGCATCTGCGCGCCGCAGCGCAGCCTGCATAAAACGTATGAGCCGCGCAGCATCAGCGAAGAGGTGAGCGTCATCCCGCGCCTTTCGCTCGGGCGCGATGCCTTCGTCGTCAAGCGCCTGCACAGGTTGACGACTCCGTGGGTCATAGAGGAGGCCGATTTCGACGCCTGGGAGCGCGCCTTCCTGACAGACGCGCCCTCCGTGCGCGAGGCCAGGGAGAAGGAAAGCGAGACGCTCAGGCGCATCAAGGCGAGTCTCCTCGTGCAGATCAGAATCAAGCAGCAACTCGTCGGCATTCTCTCTGTGGGCCCGAGACGGGCGCGCCGCCCCTATTCCGTCTCCGACAAAGAGATGCTCATGTCCGTCGCCGGGGAACTGGCGTTCGTCATCGAGAACTCCAAGCTCGTCGAGCGTACGGTCGAGGAAGAGCGACTGCGCCGCGAGCTGGCGCTCGCATCCGAAGTGCAGCAGCGCCTCTTTCCCGAAAACCCGCCCACCTCCGCGAGCCTTGAGCTGGCCGGTTACTGCCAGCCCGCGCGCGGAATCGGCGGCGATTACTATGATTTTCTCGCGCTCGACGACGAGCAGATAGGCATCTGTGTGGCGGATGTCGCGGGCAAAGGCATCTCGGCGGCGCTGGTGATGTCGGTCGTGCAGGCCAGCTTGCGCAGCCAGACGATGTCGCACAAGGATTCCGAGCGCGAGAAAAATTCCCTGGCCGGGTTGGTCTCGACCATCAACCGCCTGCTCTGTAGCTCGACGGGGACGGCCACTTACGTGACCTTCTTCTACGCGCAGTTTGACGAGCGCACGCGCCGCCTCACCTACACCAACGCCGGGCATAATCCGCCGCTGCTTCTCAGGGCCGCGAACGGAGTCAAGCGTCTGGCCGCCGTGAACGGTGGGCGCGAGATGAGCGAGCGCCCGCGCGGACTGAAGAGCGTCGCGCAGGCTGAAACCGCCGAACAGTTGATCGCCGAAGTGCTGGCCATGCCGGACTCCGTGCCCGCTGATTTTCAGATGACGGAAATCTGCCAGCGACTCTCGACGGGCGGCTTGGTGATCGGGCTCTTCGATCAGACGCATTACGAGCAGGAGACCATTCAACTGCACAGCGGCGACCTGCTCGTCGCCTACACAGACGGCGTGACGGAAGCCATGAACGAAGCCGGGCAGGAATTCGGGGAAGAGAGACTGCAAAGCTCTCTGGCCGCCGTCACAGACCTCGCTGCGGACGAAGTGCGCGATCATCTGGTGAGAAGCCTGCAATTATGGTGCGCGGGCGCTGCACAGCACGACGACCTGACCTTCATCGTCCTCAAAGTCAGGTGAGCCGGGCGCGTCCTGCGCTTGCCTTGCGCTTGCAAATCCACCCGTCATTCTCTATATTAACCCGCTCGTATTAGCGTCGGGTTTTTCTCCCGTTACCCATCGCGCTAGAGCCTGACGAGCGAATCAGGAAAGAGTTACAGTGATATTGATAGCCGCTTCTAACAGGTCAGAGCAGTAAGATAAGAAGCAAACCCGACAGGCTTCACACTTTTTTGTACCTTCAATAATTCCTGCTTTATACCGGCTAACAATCAATCGTCAAAGAAGCTGACGGATATGTGTTTCCAGCGTCCGGGGATGATTCTATGCCCTGCATCGGAATTATCCGGCGCGACGAACGTGCCCCTAATCATTGACCGCTCAATTGGAGAATAGTAATGCCTCGCATCATCTACCCTCTGTCGCGCACACGACGCAGTCTCGTCGTGTCACTCGCCTTGATAGCTTTGACGGGCTGGCTCCTGTTGCCGGGTCGCCATTCGAGCTGGCTGCCGTCAGCCTTTGCGGCCACGACTTTTACCGTCATCAATACAAACGACAGCGGCCCCGGTTCTCTGCGGCAGGCGATTCTCGATGCCAACGCAGCGACGGGAACCGATACCATAGCCTTCAACATTCCCGGCTCCGGTGTGAAGACGATCAAGCCCGCCACGCCTCTGCCGCAACTGACCGACCCGGTAATCATTGACGGCTATACGCAGCCGGGCGCGAGCGCCAACACGCTCGCCGTCGGCGATAACGCCGTGCTGCTGATCGAGCTTCAGGGCCCGGCAGGAGCGACGAATGGGCTGAGCTATACAGGGCTCATCATCGCCGGCGGCAACAGCGTCGTCAGAGGCCTGGTCATCAATGAATTCGGCGGCGGCATCTACCTGACGCAAAAGGGCGGGAACACAGTCGAGGGAAATTTCATCGGCACTAATCCGACCGGCGATGCCCGCCACGCTAACTCTTTCGACGGCGTTAAAGTAGAGTTCAACTCGCTGGGCAACCTGATCGGCGGCACGACCCCGGCCGCGCGCAACATCATTTCGGGTAACGGCAGGGGTATCTTCATCAATCAAAGCTCGACGATGACCGTGCAGGGCAACTACATCGGCACGAACGCCGCCGGTACTGCCGCCATCCCGAATCACGACGACGGCCTCTTCATCTCCACGCCCAACAACGTGATCGGCGGAACATTGCCGGGCGCGCGCAATATCATTTCCGGCAACGGCTCGCAGGGGATATACATCGCCGCAAACACGAACACAGTGCAGGGCAACTATGTCGGCACGGATGTCAGCGGCACGCTCCCGCTCGGCAATGGAAGCTTCGGCGTCTGGATCAACTTCGGAAACAACAATCTGATCGGCGGCACGACCCCGGAGGCGCGCAACATCATATCGGCGAGCCAACTGGACGGAATCATCGTCACCAGCTCCAGCTTCAATCGCGTGGAGGGGAATTTCATCGGCACTGATCTGACGGGCGCAGCGCCGCTCGGCAACCTGAGAAATGGCGTGAGGGTGGAGAACGCGCCCGACACCAGAATCGGCTCGACGACGAGCAGCGGCGCGACCAACACCATCGCTTATAATGGGGGCGACGGCATCTCGGTCATCCCGAGCTTTTCCGATCCCAGCCGGACGCGCACGAACGTCAGCCTGCGTCGCAACTCTATCTTCTCAAACGGCGGGCTCGGCATCGACCTCATGGACGACGGCGTGACGCCCAACGATACTGGTGAAGTCAATGACGGCCCGGTGAAACTGCAAAACTATCCGGTCATTACCTCTGTTACGTCCGACAGCAGCTCGACCAACATCAGGGGCACGCTCAACAGCTTGCCCAACACGACCTACACGATAGAGTTTTTCTCCAGCGCCGCCTGTGACCCTTCCGGCAACGGCGAGGGCGCAACCTACCTGGGCTCAGGCGGTGTGCTGACAGACGCCAACGGCAACGGCAGCTTCAACACGACGCTTGCGGGCGCGCTCCCCTCCGGCCGCGTGGTGACGGCGACGGCCAACGACCCGACGGGCACGTCGGCCAGCACTTCCGAGTTCTCGCAGTGCTTCGGCAACGGGACTGGAAGCGCCCAGTTCGCCGTTGCGCGCTACAACGTCTCCGAAGACTTCGGCGCAGTGACCGTCACAGTCCTCCGCACGGGCGGCAGCGCCGGAACGCTGACGGTTAATTACGCGACCAGCGACGGCACGGCCACCGCCGGTTCAGACTATATCCCGGCTTCAGGCTCTTTCACCTTCGCCGACGGACAAACGAGCGCGACATTCGTGGTTCCGATCACGAACGACGGAGTGACCGAGCCGAACGAGACGATCAACCTCACGCTCTCCGGCACGTCCGACAAAGAACTGCTCGGCAATCCGAACACGGCCGTCATCGAAATCTTCGACACGAGCAAGCCGCTTGAGCTCTCGATTCAACCGGCTGCGGTCGTCACCGAAGGCGATACGGGAACAGTCAACGCCGTCTTCAATGTGAGCCTGTCGGCGGCGACGAGCAGGGTCATCACGGTGGACTACAACAGCGCCGACCTGAGCGCCTCGTCGGCTGTCGACTATCAACCTGTCAGCGGAACCCTGACCTTCAATCCGGGAATCACGACTCAAACCATCAGCGTGCCCGTCATCGGCGACCTGCTCGATGAACCCAACGAGACTTTCCTGATCAGTCTCGTCAACCCGACAAATGCGATCATCAATAACAATCAAGGACACAGCATCGGGACGATTCAGGATAACGACCCGCTGCCCGGCGTCTCCGTCGACGATGTCAGCTTCTATGAAGGCAGCAGCACGCAGACTTACCCGATGGCCGTCTTCACTCTCAAGTTGTCTGCCCCCAGCGCTCGTAACGTGAGGGTGTTCCTGAATACGACGAACGGCACGGCCACGTCCGCGAGCGATTACACGGCATTGTCAAACTCCACGTTCGTTGACATCGCCCCCGGCCAGACTTCGGCCAAGGTCGAAGTCGGGATTGTCGGCGACACTACGGACGAGCCGGACGAGACCTTCTTTCTCAATATCCTGAGCGCAACCAATGCGACCGTCACAGATAATCAGGGCGTCGGGACAATCCTGAACGACGACGCCAACACGGTGCAGTTCAGTCAGGCCAGCTACTCCGTCGCCGAAGACGCGAGCTTTATCAACATCACCGTCACACGCAGCGGCGACAAATCCGCCCCTGCCTCCGTCAAATACACGACCTCTGATCTCACGGACGCAGACTTCCGCTGCGACCCCAACACGCCGGGTCAAGCCACGATCTACGCTTCAAGAAAGTGTGACTACCATATCAGCGTCGGCACACTACGCTTCGCCGCCGGTGAGGACAGCAAACAGTTCACCGTGAGCATCGTCAATGACGTGTACGTCGAAGGCCCTGAGACGTTCTCCATCGTCTTCACCAATTATAACGGCGTCTTTCAGGGGGTGACACATTCAGCGACCGTCACCATCACGGACAACGACACCGCCGGTCAGCCGAACCCGATAGACGACACACACTTCTTCGTCCGCCAACTCTATGTCGATCTCTTGAGCCGCGAGCCAGACCCGGCAGGATGGAACGGCTGGACTGATCGTATCAATCTCTGCGGCCAGCAGGGTCAACCGCCGCCTCCCTGTGATCGTGTCACTGTCGCTGGCGATGGGTTCCTCCGCTCCGGCGAGTTCTTCGATCGCCAGTTCTTCGTCCTTCGTCTCTATCGCACGGCCTTCGGTCGCATCCTTCGTTATAACGAAGTCGGAGACCTGGCCTTCGTCAGCGGTTTCCTGACAGCCGAACAACTGGAACTCAATAAGCAGGACTTGGTCGATGAGCTTGTGACGAGGACGGAGTTCACACAGAGCTATAATGGGCTGTCGAACGCCGACTATGTTAGCAATCTCCTGCGGGTGGCAGACGTGACCGTGCCGCAGGATGTACGGGACGGGTGGGTCGCGGCGCTCAATACAAATACCAAGACGCGCGCAAGGGTTTTCAGGGAAATCTCAGAGCGGCCGGAGGTGAGCGCCAAATACCTGCACGAAGCGCAGGTCGTGTCAGCCTACTACGGATTCTTCACACGCAATCCAGACGGAGCATACTTGAACTACTTGCAGCGTCTCGATAGCGGTGAGATCAACCTCTCAGACCTCGCCAACGCCTTCGTCAATGCCGCCGAGTATCGCCAGCGCTTCGGGCAGTGACGTTAGTGTGAGATGGGGCGGCCCGCTCTCATAAAGGGCTCGCCCCTTCTTTTGACTTCTTGCGAAGGGTGAAGATGGTTCCGCCGCTCTGGCGCTTGCTCCATGTGACATCGGCGTCGATCAAGCTGGCGCGGGCGCGTATGTTGGCCAGCCCGCGCCCCTGCTTCATCTTTTTATCGCGCGGGTCAAAGTCGCGCCCGTCGTCTTCGATGGTTAAGGTGAGACCATCTTCGGCGTCGGCGTTGATGCTGAAGCGGACGCGTGTCGCGCCCGCGTGGCGGCAGATGTTGTTGATGGCTTCCTGCGCGATCCTGTAAATCTGTATGCGCTCGCCGGGCGCAAGCTGGATGCGCTCTTCAATCGCCTCATCCGATACGAACTCATATTCAAACTTGCATTCGGGCGGCGCGTGCGTGAGCGCGTTAGTGAGCGCCCATTCGAGCGCCGCCGCGAGCCCGACGTTCTCCAGCGCCGACGGGCTCAGGTCTTCGCAGATGCGCCGAATCTCGCTTGAGACGGATTCGATCTCGGCGCGCAGGGTCGCGCGGTTCGGGCCCGCCGGATGGCCGTTGCCGGTCTGTTCCGCCGGAAGCTGATCGGCGAGCAGCAGCAGGTGTCTGAGGTCTGCGAGGGTTTGATCGTGCAGGTCGCGCGAGATACGACGACGCTCGCGCTCGGCTTCGTTGGCAAGTTGCAGGCGCGCTCCCGCAAGCTCTCGATTGGCCGTCGCCAGCGCAGTGCTCGCGCGCTTGATTCTCCTGTGCTCGATGACGGCCCAGACGAGTGCGACGAGCGAGAGCGTGAGCAGTACGGAGAGCGCGGCGGTCGTCTTTGGAAAAGGCGCACGGGCGATGCTGAACTCGAAGACGAGCGGCTCGGATGCAACCAGGTCTCTGGTGAAAGCGCGCACCTCGACGCGATAGTCGCCGGGCCGCAGGTTGTCCATTAGGAACTGCGAATCCACAGAGAGCTTGCGTCTGACCACGCGTCCCGCGCCGTCGCGTAAAAGGAAAGCATACTGAAACTGCTCTGGATAGGTGCGGCTACTGAGCGCCGTGACATCAAGGGCGAGGCTGTTCTGCGGGTAATCGAGGCTGAGCTTCTGGCGCAACTCTTCGGGTTGATGCAGGCGGCGAGAGAGCAGTCGCGTCACGATCAGGGACGGGGCGTTCCTGCCGGGACTGTAGCGTACGATGCCGCGCGTCGTTCCCGTGAGCAGGGATTCGTTTCCCTGCTCATCGCGCAGCCGCAGCAGTGCGAAGGCTTTCTGTGAAGATAACCCCTGCTCGACATCCAACTGCGAGACGAGGATGCCGAACTGCTCGTCAATCAACAGACGAAGCAGTCCTCCGCCCGCGGTCGCGCACCACACGTTCGGACGCCTTGAAGAGCCCTGACGACTATCGCCCACGACGACGTGTCGCACGTCCGAGCCGTGCGCCGTCTCCAACAACTCGCCGGAGAGATAACGATAGAGCCCCTTGTCGGTGGCGAGCCAGAGTCCTTCCGTGCTGGTTCCGTCAATGGCCCACACGGCGCTGCCCTTGATCTTTGCAAGGGCCGGTTCCTGCGCGACCTGCTTACCGTCGTAGACGAAGACGCCCGCGCGCGCCGTGCCTATCCAGAGCCTTCGATCTTCATCCGTATGCAGGCTGGTGACTTCACGCAGCGCCGCCTCGGCCGGCTCGTGGGGCCAAAGCAGCGTGCGGCGATCATCAGCCCCGAGCTTTTCGATGCCGCGCCCGTAGATGGCTATATAGGGTGTGCCCTGAAAGATGCGTATGGCGCGCACGCTTTCGCCGGGCGTGGCCGCGTCCTCGTCCTCCTTCTCCTCTTCTTCGGCTGTCTGCTCTTCTCCCTCTCCGACGCTCTCGCCCTCGCTTTCTGGAGCCGCGTCGGGCTGCTGCTTAACGTCTATGTAAAGGCCGCTTGAGGAACCGACCAGGAGCCTGCCCCTGGTGTCCTCGGCAATCGCGTAGATAGTACGATTGGCGAAACGCCCGAAGGGCTGCCACCTTGAGCTTGACTGGTCATAGATGAAGAGCCCGCGATTAGTACCGCAGAGCAGTCTGCCGTCGTTCGTGCGATAGAGCGTGCGGACGAAGTTGCTCATCTTGTCGGCGGAGACGTTCTCGTTATGAGGGCTCTGCGGGTCGTAACGGCAGACGCCCCTGTCCGTGCCGAACCAGACGACGCCCTCGCTATCGACGAAGATCGCCAGCACGTTGTCCGAGCGTAAGCCCCCAGCGGTGCTTTCAAAAGTGAAATGCTCGGGGCTCCTCGAAGCGTCCCGGTAATGGAATGCGCCGTGCCCGTCGGTTCCGACCCACAGGCCATCGCCGCCATCGGCTTTGAGCGCCTGCACTGTGCCCACGTCGCCGCCGAACGCTTTCGGATGCAACGCATCGTTTGCCATGTAAAGTCCGCTCGCCTGTCCGCGTGCCTGCGCGCCGAGCCACAGAGCGCCGCGCCCGTCAATCTCCAGGGCATTGACGAAGAATGGACGCGGGCTGCTCATGATCTCCTTGACGGAATCATTTTCGATTCTGAGCAGACCGCGACTGTGCGTGCCGACGATCAGCGATTGACCAACGGCGGCGATGCTCGTCAGCCTGAGCAAGCCCGGTTGGTCGGCGGCGGCGCTCGCAAGCGGCGGGTCTGGAAAAGCACGCACGTTCAAAGTCCCGTCACGGTTGTTGCGACACTCGAAGAGCGAGCCCTGCTCGCTCGCCAGCACAGTCCGCCCGCGCTCGGGCGTAATGATCGCCGTGATGGCTTTACCGGCAGTCTCCGTCACGGTCTGAAACTCTCCGCCGGAGAGTCTGGCCGCGCCCGCCTCCGCGCCTATCCAGAGGAAGCCATCGGGGTCAACCTTGAGGACGAGCACGCGCCCGGCCAGGAGTCCTTCGGAGGCGATGGTCTGCGTGCGTCGGCCATCGAATTTCGCCAGCCCGCGCTCGGTTCCGAACCACATCACGCCGTCCCTGTCCTGGGCGATGGCATGCACCTGATCGGAAGGCAGGCCGTGAAAGAGCGTCACGGCTCCCCACTGGTGGAGGTTGCGCGCACGAGCGTAGGAATCCTCCGCGCCGTTTTGGGCGAGCGCAAAGGTCGAGGCGATGATCGAGAGGCTTAAAAAGCAGAGGATGAAAAGACGTGTCGTGTCGTAAGCGCGAAAGTGCGAGGAAGGGAAGCGAGATGACGAGGCGTTTTTCGTAGAGCGCGGCGCGAAGCCGGACGGGCGACGCGTGTTATTCACCAGGGCGCGACGGCGCGGATTGTCAATCTTCTCCGCGCCATCGTTCCCGTGTGTCGTCGCGTCTCTTCTCACCGCTCACGCTCCGCCACGCTTGCGCTCCTCTTCCGCGAAGCGTTTGCGGTCGCGCTCAATCCACGCTCCCAACTCGCGCTCGGCGTTCTCAAGCTCGTCGCTATTGATGAGGCCGCGCCGCAACGCCTCGAAGAAAGCGCGCGTGCGGACGTTGTAGGCGAGCTTGTCGTATGCCTCGTGCGGAGTGCCTTCGGAGGTGGCGAGGAAAAGTTTCTCGTAGAGCGTGGCGAGACGGCTCTCGACGCCGCGCAGCGACAGACTGCACTTGCGCGCGATGGCCCAGTTCGATAGCCCCAGCGCGAGATAGTAGAGCGCCTCGGCCTCGAACTCCGTCAGGAGCGGGCGCTTGAACGAATCCTTAAAGGACGGGTCGATCATGTCCGCGCCATCTTCGAGCACGGCTGCGACGAAGCGCAGGAAACGCGATTCGGGATTGTTCTTGTGGATAAAGCCGTAGGCGGGCGGCGGGTCAACCGAGCGTATGATCTTGCGTATCTCGTTGATATAGACCTCGTGCGGGAACTGCGTCCAGAAGATGATGCGCGCGGCCGGGAACTCGCGCCAGATGGCGCGCGCCGCCTTGACGCCCGATAGCTGCGGCATCTGTATGTCGAGCACGCATAGCTCCGGCCTGTGCTCAAGCGCCAGTTGAACGGTCGCCTCGCCGTCGGCGGCCTCTATCACGGGCGCGTGCGCGGCAAACTCTCTCTCCAGAATCTCGCGCAGGTAATGGCGTTGCGCCACGTTGTCTTCGGCAATCAGGATGGACATGGCGTTTGATTATATCCCCGGCTGATGATGAGAGCTATACCCGCAGAGCGTGTGAACGATGAGCGAGGAGCGGGAGACGGGTTTGCGCCTGGCAACGGATGTCTCTTTTGGCAAGGCTGGCATGACTCTTTTTATTCCCGCATCGCTTGCGAGTCAATGTGGATAGCCACAGGCGCGCGTTGCGTGCCGCACATGAACGCCGCAGAGGCCAGCCCACGGGGCCGCTGTTCGTCTCCGCGTATCTCATTCTCCAGGGCGCGGGAATAATGTCCGCAATGTTGTCTCGCTTTCTGCAAGGACATGTCTCTTCGTCGCCCGCGCGCGCCACCGCCGGAATCTGTTCCTCATCCCGGTCTTGGCGCAACCAGGCGCAGCGTCTTTAAGGGTGGACGCGTGCGCGCCGCGAGCGGCGAAGAGACACCCGCCAAAGCGAAGGCGGCGACATTGAAAAAGGCGGCGACGTTGAAAGCCGCGAAAGAGACGCGGAAGAAGCTCTGGATACTGTCGGCTGAAGATTCACGATCGAAGGCATTCTACTCAAACACTCCTTTGAAGGAGGGGTAACGTGTTCCAACCAATCTCACGGCCACCGCTCAAAGAGGAGACGCGCCGCGCCCTGAAAACGACAGGCACTTACTTTGCCATCATCCTCGCAGCCTTCGCCTTTAACCTCTATCGCCTGCGCGCACAGCCGACCGAAAAAGAGTGGCCCGAGCAGGCGGAGAGCGAAGCGAGCGCGAAGCCATTCTTTTCGTTGACGACCAATCGAAGCTTCAGGACGACGGAACAGGCGCGGCTGTGGGCCAGCTATAAGGGGCTCAGCGCTCTTGATTTTCGCGTCTATCGCGTCGCTGACCCGGTCAAGTTCTTTCAACAGTTGGATAACCCGCATCAGGTCGGCGAAGAAGAGCAGGAGGTGTTGGAGAGCGATTACCGGCGCGCGTTTTCGACGCTTGAGACGGCGCGCTCCGTCAAGACCTGGATGCAGACGGCGATCAAGGATTACGTCCGCGACCAGCTCAAGATGAAGCACCGCGCGACCTTTAATCGGAAGTTCCGGCAGGATTCCACGCCGCGCCGTACGCCGCTCAACGTGGCCGATTATGCGCGCGTCCCGCTTCTGAACCCGAGCCAGCTGGTTAGTAGCTGGCGCGAGAATCTTTCAGCCGCAGAAACGGAGTATGACGGGCGCTCCATCTCGCTCGGAAGGCGCGAGCCGGGCGTCTACCTGGTCGAAGCCGTGAACGGCGACCTGCGCGCTTACTGCGTCGCCATCGTGACGGAGCTGGCGATGGTGCAGAAGATGACCGGCGACGGTCAACTGCTCACCTATATCGTCGACCGCCAGACGGGCGCGCCGCGCGCAGGCGCAAAAGTCCTTGTAACGCGACAACGTGAGGTGCTGGCGAGCGGCGTGACCGATCAGGGCGGCATCTTTAAAACCGACGTGGAAAAGAAGAAACCCGCAGCCAAAGGCGACGGGCGACCGGCAGACAACGAAGCCAACAATGAAGCTGACGGGGCCGAACAGAATGCTTACCTGGTGATGGCGAGCGAGCATGAGAACTTCGCCATCTCCGATCTGGAATCCTTCTACTTCGGCGCGTACGGAGACGGTTATGACGAGGGCCTGTCCGGTTATCTCTACACCGATCGCCCCGTCTATCGACCGGAGCAGAAGGTCTACTTCAAGGGCATACTGCGCCGCTGGGCCAAGGTGGGATATGAGATGGTCGAGGGCGCAAACGTCCGCGTGACGATCGAGGATTACAATGGCGGCAAGCTCTCGGAACAGACGCTCGCGCTCTCCGCGCGCGGCACGTTCGCGGGCGAGCTCGATCTGCCGGCCGAAGCTCCGCTCGGCACTTACCAGATCACCGCCCACGTCGGCGACGCGACGGCCAGCCACTATTTCTCCGTCCAGGAATACAAGAAGCCGGAATATAAAGTGCGCGTCACGGGGCCGAAGCAATTCGCCGCCGTCGGCGAGCGCGTGCGCTTCACTATCGACGCGCGCTACTTCTTCGGCTCGCCGGTCGCGGGCGCGGACGTGAAGTATTACATCCATCGCTCGCGTTACTACAACTACTGGCATGGCGAGAGAGAGACGGACGACGAGGAGGGTGAGTCGGAACTGTGGGAGGACGAGAGCTACGACGACTACGACTATAGCTATTACTACAGCATCGGCGGCGACATAGTTGAAGAGAATGAGGGGAAGCTGGATGAGAAGGGGCGCATGGTGGTTGATTTTGAAGTGCCTGTGCCGGACGAGACGGACGAATGGGACTACACCTATCGCCTGGAAGCACAGGTCACGGACGCCTCGCGCCGCGAGATGCAGGCGAGCGCCGCCTTTACGGGCACGCGCGGGCGCGCCATCGCCTACGCCCAACCCGAGCGCTACATCTATTACCTGAATGATCAGGCCCGCATCAAAATCAGAACCGCCGACTACCTGGGCCACCCCGTCGCCGCGCGCGTGACGCTCAAGTTTATAGAGCATCGCTGGGAGAAGATCGAAAAGGATAATGGCTACGGCTCGACCTATATCGATTACGAATCGCGCGAGCGCGAACTCTCAAGCGTGGACGTTGAGACCGGCGCGCAAGGCTTGCTCGACTACGATTACACCGTCCCCATCGTCGGCAACATCTACATGAAAGCCATCCTGCATGACGGGGACAAAGAGATCGTCAATCGCGGCGGCTCGTTCTGGGCCCCGGATCGCAGGGGCGAGTGGGGCGACCTCTCCTTCCGCGACTACGGCGACAGCTCCATCGAGCTTATCCCGGACAAGAAATCCTACAGGCCCGGCGAAACCGCACACGTGCTGGCCGTGCTGCCGGATGATAACGCTCACCTGCTGGTGACGACGGAGCTTGCGAGCATCATCACCGAGCGGCAAATCGACGCGCCCGCGCGCACGTTGATGATCGACGTGCCGATCGAAGCGGTCTACGAGCCGAACGTCTATCTGAGCGTCGCCTATGTCAAAAACGACGAGCTTTATACTGACGATCAGGTGCTCGCCGTGCCCGCGCGCGACAAGTATCTGAAGCTTGAGATCATCCCCAACAAGAAGGAGTACAAGCCGCGCGAGACGGCCTCTTACACCATCCTTGCGCGCCACGCCGACGGCTCACCGGCAGAGGGCGCGGAAGTCAGCCTCGGCGTCGTGGACGAAGCCATCTACAGCATCGCGCCCGAGAACGCCGACAGCATCCGGCAGACGTTCTATGGCCACCGCTACAACTCTGTCGAGACGCGCCTGTCGCGCTCTTTCATCTTCACTGGCTATTCGGGCCAACAGGCAATCAACCTCGCGGGCAATCGCCCGTCCTATCAACTCGCGGATTTTAAGAACGAGACGCCGCAGAGCGATCCGTCCGTTCGCCGCGAGTTCAAAGACACTGCCTTCTGGCAGCCGGATGTCCTGACGGGCGCGGACGGCAGAGCGATGGTCAAGTTCAAGCTACCGGACAATCTGACGACGTGGCGCGCGACCGCTCGCGGCGTCACGTCTGACACGAGCGTCGGCTCGGCCACCGAGCGCGTGGTCGCGCGCAAGGATGTCATCATGCGTCTTGAGATGCCGCGCTTCCTGACCGAAGGCGACACGGTGACGATCTCCGGTGTGGTTCACAACTTCCTGAAAACCCCAAAGACGACGCGCATCTCTCTCGAAGTGAGTGGCGCGGAGTTGCTGGGCCCATCGACCGAGACGGTGACGATCAAGGCCATGGGCCAGCATCGCGTTGACTGGCGCGTCTCGGCCCGGCAGGCGGGCGAGATGAGATTGCTGGCGCGGGCGCTCACGGACACGGAAGCGGACGCCGTCGAGATGCCGATGGAGATCGTCCCGCACGGATTGAAGCAGACCCTCGGACAGATGACGACCATCACCGCAGACACGTCGGAGCAAACCATCACGCTTGACCTGCCCTCGCACCCGGACGTGCAGGCGCGCAAGCTGCGCGTTGAAGCTTCGCCGTCCGTCGTCTCGACGCTCTTCGGCGCACTAGACTACCTGACCGGCTACCCTTACGGCTGCGTCGAGCAGACCATGTCTCGCTTCCTGCCGGACGTGATCGTGGCGCAGGCGCTGCGCGAAGTGCATACGGCCAGCATCAGGAATACGACTAACCTTGACGAGCAGGTGCGGCGCGGGTTGGATCGCCTCTACGGTTTTCAACGCGCCGACGGCGGCTGGGGCTGGTGGAAGAATGACGAGAGCGATCCTTTCATGACGGCTTACGTCGTTGACGGCCTGACGCTGGCGAGCCGCGCGGGCTACCACACGGAGACGTGGCGCGTGGAGGGCGGGCGCGAGCGTCTCAAGCGCCTGATTGACGAAGGCGCGAAGAGCAGAGGCGATAATCTGCCCGATAGGGAGACGCGCGCTTACATGATCTACGCCCTGAACGAAAGCGGCGAGACCGAATCATCTTACGTTGACGAGTTGTACGAGACGCGCGGCGACCTACAGCCGTACGGGCGCGCACTGCTGGCGCTCGCGCTCACAGACCGCAACGACGGGCGCGCGCGTGAGGTCTTGGCGGAGCTTGAGAGCCTGGCGCACGTCGCTGAGTTCGAGGCGCACTGGCAGACTAACTTTAAATCTCGCTACGGCTACGAACAGACTCTGGATACGGAGGCGACGGCGCTTGCCGTCAAGGCGCTGGCCCGCATCGCTCCCGAAAGCCCGCTGCTCGTGAAGGGCGCGCGCTGGCTCGTCGGAAATCGCCGCAACGGTTACTACTGGCACTCGACGAGGGAAACGGCCTTCGCCATCTTCGGCCTCACCGAGTACCTGAAGGTGAGCCACGAGCTTGCGCCGGATTACACGCTTGAGGTGTACGTCAACGACGAGCCGGTCATCTCGCGCCACATCACGCAGGCGGATGTCCAGACGGCGCAAACCTTCACCATCGAGCGCAAAGGCCGGAGGGTCGGTGGCGCGAATCGCGTGCGCGTGGT
>DATDFK010000072.1:0-24993 GCA_036522655.1 Pyrinomonadaceae bacterium
CCGGGCGGGATGTGGTTATCCTCGCGCTTCTCCTTCTCTTTGATCTGGTATTCGCTGGCGTCGCCGCGATCGCAGCGGTTGGTGATGATACGAATCGTGCCGCGCTGTGCTTCGTCGATAAAGCTCTGGGCCGTTTGATCAAGCTCGACCTTCTCCACGCGCAGTTCGGTCGTGCGCCAGACTCTGGAGATCAACGAGGCCAGCACGATGACGGCGATAAAGACGAGCGCGATCTTGATGCCTTCGGGCTGTTCGATGATATTGGCGACGGTCGTGTAGAGGAACACGAGCGAGATCAACAGGAAGGGCCAGCGCATGCTCTCACCTTTTCGCCAGGTGGAAAGCGTGACGGCAATCGCCGCCGAACTCATCAGCGCCAGCACGCCCGTCGCATAAGCGCCGCCCTGCGCTTCAACGTCAGCCCTGAAAAAGAGCGTCACGGCGAAGCAGACACCCGTGAGAACGAGCGTCAGCGGACGCGTCGCCTTGGCCCAATCAGGGGCCATGCCGTAGCGCGGCAGGTAGCGCGGGATAATATTGAGCAGCCCTGCGAGCGCAGACGAACCGGCAAACCACAGGATGCTGATCGTGCTCAGGTCGTAGATCGTGCCGAACACGCTGCCGAGGTAGTGATGCGCCACGTAGGCGAGCGCGCGACCGCTTGCGAGCCCGGCCTCCTGTGTCTCCGTCTCCGGGCGGAACTCTTCGGCGGGAATCAGGAGCGTCGTCACTATACTGCTCGAAATCAGCAGCACGCACATGATCAGCGCGGCGGTTTTAAGCATCTTGCGCGTGTTGCGTATGCGGCCTTCGAGCAGCGCCTTCGCGCTCGGCTGCGGCGCACGCGCGCTACGCGTCGTGTGAATGTCTTCCAGCTCTTCTTCCGTCAAAGCCCTGTCGCCCTTGACGAGCGGCATGACGACGACGCCGGTCTCGAACCCGGAAAGCCCGAGCGCCAGCTTCGGAAAGACTATGAGCGAAGCGCCGATCATCATCAGCGGATTGCTGTGGCTCTGGAAGAGCGCGTCCTTCCACTCCGTCAATTCCTGCGGGTGCGCCGCGATCTGGTAAAAGCCCACGCTGACGACGACCAGATTCAGCATGATGTAAACGGAAACCAGAATGACGGCGATGCCGACGGCCTCCTTGAAGCCCTTGAGAAAAACCGCGCCGAGGGCCGCAATCAGGACGAGCGTGACGATGATGTGATGCTTGCTCAGGATATGCGGAGTGTAAGGATTGTCGGCGATATGAACGGCCGCGTCCGCCGCCGAGAGTGTGATGGTGATAATAAAACTGGTGGCGGCAAAACCGAGCAGGCACAGCACGAAGAGCTTGCCCTTCCAGCGTGAGAGCAGGTTCTCCAGCATCGAGATCGAACCGTCGCCGTGCGGGCTTTCGGCGGCGACACGATTGTACATCGGCAGCGCACCGAACAAGGTCAGAAGCACGAGCACCAGAGTCGCAATCGGCGAGAGCGCACCGGCGGCGACAAAGGCTATGCCGGGTTGATAACCGAGCGTCGAGAAATAGTCCACGCCCGTCAAACACATCACCTGCCACCAGGGATGCTGGTGATGCTGGCCCTCCTTCTCGTGTGGGCCTTCCCTTTCCTTGACGCCCTTGAACAACCAGAGCTTGAATCGTCTTTTAGACTTCTTCCCTAAGAGTGACATGGTCGCTAATCGCAACTCACGGAGCAGGGCTTGATGTACTTAATTAATATAGCACCACACGGCATCCCATCTAACTTTGGTTCGGGTTGATACGATTATTACAACAGAACGCCCCAGATACAAAGCCCGTGCCGCCCTCCTCAAGTATAGAGGTCGAGTTTCGGCGACTCTCAGGCTCGTCTTTACGTGGGCCAAAGCGTTAATCTAAAATCCAAAATGGAAAGAATCGTTTTCTTAGAGCGCGACACGTTCAAGGCAAATTTCCGGCGGCCCGGCTTTGAGCACGAGTGGGACGAGTATGCCTCGACCCGCCCGGAAGAGGTCGTCGAAAGATTGCGTGAGGCGACGATAGCCATCTGTAACAAGGTGCGTCTCGGCGAGCGAGAGCTATCCGAGTTGCCGCATCTCAGATTCATCGCCATCGCGGCGACCGGCGTCGATAACGTCGATCTGGATTATTGCCGCCGTGCGGGCGTATCGGTCTCTAACGTTCGCAATTATGCGCGACATGCCGTGCCGGAACACGTCTTTGCGCTCACGCTTGCGCTGCGCCGCAATCTGATCAGTTATCGTCAAGACCTGCGCGCGGGCGCATGGCAACGCGCCGAACAATTCTGCCTGCTCAATCACAACATTCGCGACCTGCACGAAAGCACGCTCGGGATTATCGGCTACGGCGCGCTCGGGCAGGCCGTGGGCCGACTCGCCGAAGCGTTCGGCATGCGCGTCCTGATAGGCGAGCACAAGGGCGCAACCTCCGTCAGGCAGGGCCGCACGAGTTTCAGGGAGTTGCTGCGCGAAAGCGATGTCGTCACTCTTCATTGCCCGCTGACGGATGAGACGCGAAACCTGATCGGCAGTGATGAGCTTGAATTGATGCGCGCGGACGCGCTCCTGATCAACACGGCGCGCGGCGGGCTCGTCTCCGAAAGCGCGCTCGTCGCGGCGCTTCGCGAAGGAAAGATCGGGGGCGCTGGGTTTGACGTGTTGACGAGTGAGCCGCCGCGCGAAGGTAATCCGCTGCTGGAATTGGACGTGCCGAACTTTATCCTGACGCCGCACGTCGCATGGGCCAGCATTGGGGCGATGCAGAGGCTTGCCGATCAGGTGATCTTGAATATAGAAGCGTTCGTCGGCGGCATGCCGCGAAATCTGGTCACCTGATTACGGTGCGCTCTTGCCCAGCTTCTCCGCGCTCTTCTTAATGCTATTGCTAAGCTCGATGATAATGTCGAGGTCGCGGCTGGCCTTTGCGCCCAGGCGCGCGTCGATCAGGTTGGCGGTCTGGAAGAGAGGGTTGGTCGTGAAACTGACGATACGTGCGCTCAACATCTTGAGCGCGGCCTTCATCTCTTCCCGGTCGAGTTCGCCCTCTCTCTTTGCGAGCGGCTCCTTATCATCGACGGGGGGAGGGAGGCTGATGTTGTCCTTGAGACGCCGCGCGCGTTTTCTGATCTCCGAAGTCATGTCGGTCAGAGTTCTATAGTTGAGGGCGGCGGCGGCGACGGCGCTCGTCGTGTTGACAAGCTCACGATTTAAAACCTGTATTCGATCAAAGTCCTGCTTGGTTTGCTCTATCATCGCCTGTAGGCGACGTTGCTCGGCGGTGTGCGCGGGCTCTTTGCTGTTGAGAAGCACCTGTAGCTGCTGTTGATGTTCGATCACGCCGCTCTCGCGTGCCCTGTCCATGTTTGGCGAAGAGCCCGCGGGCGAGCCTCGCTGGGCCCATGCCGGGTTTGATAAGATCAACAGGAGCGCGACGGGCGCGAGGGTGAGAGCAGCAGTCCCTTTAAGCGACATCCTGTGTTGATAGCGATTCATGACCGACCTCCAACCTAGTCACGATGTTCCTCTGGAAGGGAAGGCCAGTATAATCCCACCATTGAGAAAGGCAAAAGAAAAAAGTCGGGCCGCTCCGGCAAGCTTTTATGAAGTCACTTTCGCACGCGCACGCTGCCTTTGACCTTCTCCCTTTGACTTGAACGATGAGAATCATATCCGCTTCGGAAGTGAGCCTGGAACAGTTGGCCGCAGCCTTCACGGAGGCTTTCAGCGGCTACTTTTATCCGATGACGCTCTCGGCTGAGCAGCTTTCGCGGCGCGTGCGTTTTGAGCACCTGGACATCCGGCGCTCGCTGCTCGCAAAGGACACTGATGACGAGCTTATCGGCGTAGCGCTCCTGGGGCTGCGCGCAGAGGTGGCATGGGTCGGCGGCTTCGGTATAGTTGAGAAGTATCGCGGGCGCGGGCTCTCGCACGAATTGATGAGGGCTTTGATCGGTGAGGCGCGCGGGTTCGGGTCAAGCCTGTTGACCTTGGAAGTGCTCAGGCAGAATCGCGGAGCCATTCGCTTATACGAGCGCGCGGGCATGCACATCGCGCGCGACCTCTGTATCTACGCACGCCCGCACGACGCTGCTCCCGCACACTCTCAAGCCGGGCCGCTCAGGGAAGCGCCGCCAGCCGAATTGCTACGCCACTTCGATCGCCTGCACTTGCACGCGCCCGCGTGGCAGCGCGCTCTGGCTTCGCTCGTGGTGATGAATGGTCTCAGGGGTCTCTGCCTGGGCGAGCCCGCATGGCCGGACGCCTACGCGCTGCTCAGGGATTGGCCGGACGGCACGACCTATCTGGTCGATCTGGCTGCCGGGGATGGCGCGCAGGCCGCGACGCTCTGCGCCGCGCTACATCATGTGACGGGCCCACTGCGCATTATCAACGAGCCGGACGACAGCATCTTCAACGCACCGCTTAGGGCTCATGGCTTCCGCGAGACCGAACGCCAGCATGAGATGGTCATGACCCTCTAGAAAACGAAGAGCCGCGCCAACGGGGCACGACTCTTCAGCCAAGCTCTATGTTGTTTGAAGCCTTCGCGGGATTCGGTCTCAGGACGAGGCTGTCTCAGCGCCTCCTTCGGGCGCAGTAGTCGGCTCGTCATGATGCTCTGCGGTGTAGAGGCGTAAGATGTCCTGGCCCTGGCGCGAGCGTGGGTCAATGGTGCGCAAGTGCTTGCGGCCCTGCATCTCCCAGATGGCGGTCACTTGTCCATCCTTTTCGACGGCGTGGTATGTAATCTCTTCGGTCGCGGCGGCGGGCGACGCCTGGCCCTCGCCATTCTGTTCGGGCGCGCCGGCTGTCAACTCGGTCTCATTCTCTGCCATGTGAATCTAAGCCCTCTCCTCTTCTGCGCTTTGCGGTCTTGTTTGGATAGCGTGGATTGTGGCACAGCCTCATCGCGCATGTCTAGCAGGAAACCATTTCGGATTTGAGATTTGAGATTTGAGATTGGCGGACATTCCTTGTTGACATCTGCAGTCCAAAATTCAAGACACACGAATCGTTAATCCAAAATCCAAAATCTAAAATCCAAAATTGAATCGTTAATTCCCCGTCTCCTCGTCGAGGCTCTTGACGAGATTGACGTACTCGCCACGGTCGAAGCCGTTGGCCCGAAAGTAATCGATGAGGTCGCCGTCGTTCCAGTTGACCATAGTATTGACGACTTGAACGCCCGCGCGGCGAAACTTCTCGCACAGCTCGTCCATCAGGGCGCGGCTCACGCCCTGGCCCTGATAGTCCGGGTCTACGCCGATGATCTCCAGCCAGCCCGACAGTTCGCTCGCAAACTCCCAGCCACGCACGTCGCCCAGCACGAAACCGACGACGCGGTCTCTGTGCTCCGCGACCAGACAATACTCCGGCGCGCGCGCGATGTAGGCCGCCGCCTTCGATTCATAATAGGCGGCGTGCGGCTTACTCGTGATCTTCTCGTCCAGGCGCAGCACCTGGTCTATGTCGCGCACGGTCATCCGGCGCACGTTGAGGTCTTGCATATGCCTTGCCCTGCGCGCCCTGTGGCGGCGCACCCCGCGAATCATTCGCATCGCGACCTTGCGTACCAGGCGCGGCTTCAGCGAACGGCTGATGATGTTGCGATACGAATCCTGACCCGAGACGGAATCGAACAGCGCATCATACATTACCGGGTCAACCTTGCCGACATCAATCATCGGGTCGAGACACAGGCGCGCGCCCATCAGCATCAGTCGGCGCACCAGCACGCCGTAGCGATAGTCGCCCAAAAGGTCAGAGCACGCGCGCTCGTAGTTCGTCAGCGCGCGCGCCGAAACTCCGTGTTCCAGCATCGTCTCCGCCGCGCGTATGCCCGTGATGATCGCCGTGTTGATGCCCTTGCCCTTGAATGGACGCAGCCACCCCGTCGCATCGCCCACGAGCGCGTAGCGATGCCCGTACGCTCCTCTCGCCGGAGACGAAGGAAAGCGCCCCTCGTAATAGTTGATCGCGCCCGGATCGAATCGCGGGAGAAGCTCCTGCACCTCCGGCAACTGTAGAAATAAATCCAAGTCGCACGAAGAGACCTCTTCGCCAGCGATGTTGACCAGAATATGATCGCCCTTCGGCGTGATCGCGCCGAACTCTATGCGCGGGCAGCGAGGCGGCAGCAGGAATGCGTGGACGATATGGCCCAGCTTCTCCGTCTGAAAGCGCGCGCTTGTCTCAATCGTCGTCAGGTAGCTCTTGAGCCACTTCGTCGGGCGCTGGAAGCCACGGCCCGCGCCGCCGCGCCCCGTCACATCCTCGAAGACCGAGAGCATAGCCTCGTCCAGACCGAACGCGCCGACAACCATATCGGCTCTCTGATACAGCGACTCGCTATAGATGCGCACCTCGTCCAGGCCATCGCCATGCACGAACTCTATGCCCGTGACGCGCGCCTCGATCACTTCAGCGCCAAGCTCGCGCGCCCGATCGAGCAGAAAGCGGTCGAAGTGCGCGCGCTCCACAGCATAAGTCGCGCGCCCCTGCTCAAGCTGTCCGCCGTGCGCTCCGTGTCCCGTCAGCAAAAGGTTCTCGCGCATCCCATGCAGGCGATAGCCGAAGATTTGACGCTTGATCAGATCGCGCGGCAGATGTATGTCCAGCTCACCCGCGAGCACCTCTTCGATCGGCGGCGAAAGCACCCCCACACACTGGTTGGCATGAACATTAAAATCCTTGCCCTCAAAGATCAGCACGCGCAAACGCAAGCCGCGCGCATCAGCCTCCTGCAACAACTTGATCGCGCACGCCGCCCCCCCCGGCCCGCCACCGATAATGACGACCGTCGAGCCATTTTGTAGTCGGCAATCAGTCATTGCTGAAAGCTGTCGTCGCTAACCCATCAGCGCAGCGGGCGCAGTGAGAGGGCCAGTTCGACGGCGCGGCGGGGGGCGACGACGCCCCACCCCTGGCGGTCAACCTCGATCGAGGGTAAACGCTCAGCCGTTTCGATCAGGATGCGCTTGACTTGTTGCGGCGTGAGCGCGGGGTTGGCTTCGAGCATGCAGGCGATGATCGAGGCGACGATGGGCGAGGCGAAGGATGTTCCGTCAACGTACTTGTAATGCTGTGTGATGACGTTGCCTTCGCGTAGCTTGATGGTGATCAACTGGCGCAGGAGCGGCACGGGCAGATCGCGCGCCTCATCCAAATCCTTATCCAAGCCGGCGTTCTCTTCGATCAGGGCGCGCAGCTCTGCGTCGGACGCGGCGTCGAGCTTGGCGAACAACTCCGCTTCCTCGGCAGTCTGCGTGTGCGGCAGGATGGGGGCGGGAACCCATATGCCGGGCGCGATCACTTCGGGTTTCTGCAAGCCGTCGACGGTGGGCCCATAAGATGAGCGGTACATGCCGCGACGCGCGCGGTCGAGCGAGTTCTGATCGTCAAGGCCACCGACCGAGATGACCGAAGGGCTGCTCGCAGGAGGCAGGACGGGATGGCCCGGCGCGTGTCCCGCATTACCGACCGCGCAGACGATGATCAAGCCTTCGCGCACGGCGCTCTCAATCGCCTGCGCCAGCGGGTTATGAAGATAGGATTGTTCGTCGTCGCCGCCCGCTGAGATGTTGACGATGCGAATGCGGTGCTCTTCGCGGTGGGCCATGACCCATTCGAGGCCGCGCGCGATGTCGCGCTCGGAGATGCGCCCGCTCCTGGCGAGCTTGACGAGGACGACATTGGCGTCGGGCGCGATGCCGCGATAGAAACCGCTTGAGAGCCCGCCGTTGCCCGCCGCCACGACGGAGGTCATCATCCCGTGCCAGCTCGAAGGGTCTGGCTCGTTGAGCGAGGTCTTATCGCCTTCGGCTTTCGCCAGATTCTTATAGGCGAGGATGCGATTGTGCGGAGTGGTCAGGTCTGTGTGCGGGTAAAAGCCGGAATCCAGAAAGGCGATGGTGATGCCGCGCCCTGTGAAGCGTTCGTCGGCGTCGAGCCGCAGGGGTGTTGAAAGAACATAGCCGCCCTGCTCGAAGACCGCCGCGTTGACTTCCAACTGTACCTTCGCGCGCTCGAAAAGCTCTACGCAGCGCGGGCAGATTTCCGACAGCAGCGCTCCGGCGGGCGCGTTGGCCGCGACGATTTTTCGCAGCTCTTCGGACAGAGCATTGAAGGGCGCTAACCCGTCGGGCGCTTCACGCCCGCAGACGGGACAGATGGGCCGTCCCGCCGCGCGGTCGGAATGAAGTTGTGTCGGCTCCACAGAGATCGTTTCTTCAGACATTACCCCTGGTTCTCCTCCGGCTATCGAGTTTGGAATTTGCGCAGCTATGATGAACGCAAAGGCTGAATTGATGCAAGCGACGGCGCGAGTTGTTTAAGGAAAGGGTGGCGCTGAAATGACGCTCAGGCTCACCCCTTCGTCCGGTTTGTGATTCGGGCGCGGAGGCTGTAAGGTATTTCCATTCCAGGCGACACAAAGTTTAAGGAGGCTCGGAGGATTTTTATGGCTCAAGAGCAACAGACGGTGGGAGATATTTTCCGGCGCGCGCAGGCCATCAGGCAGGCGAATCCGCAAATCTCCTACAAGGATGTCAAGGCGCAACTGCTCAAAGAGTACAACGGCGCGCCGTTTCCGCCCGTCTATAACCTGGCCATCCCGGAACAGGACGCGCGCGCGCCCGAAGAGGACTGGTCGGCCGGGCTCCCGCTCATGATGCGCGGCATACAGCAGCAGGACTGGAAAGATTTGGTCAACGGCATCGTGCTGAGCCTTGAGCAGACGGAGAATTACGAGCGCGAGCGAGGCGCTGACCAGACACGCGACGACTGGCACGACCGCACCATCGGCATCGAAGAGCAAACGCAAAAAGGCATCGGCAAATGGATGCCCGCAGACCTCATGGCGCTCGCGGAAAGAAAAGCGAAAAAGCAGTAGTCGGAACTTCAGAACTCAGGACTCAGAATAAGCAATACGTTTGTATTCTGAATCCTGAGTTCTGAGTCCTGAATTCTTTGGAGACGTAATGAGTTTTCTCGGCAATCTTTTCAACGATCCGCTCTACCAGAAGAACGAGCCGCGCCGTGCCGAAGAGATAGATGATGCGGAAGTGATCATTAGCCCTGACACGCGGCGCGGCGAGCGCATCCCGCCCGGACAGACGCGCACGCGCAAGTGGCCCGTGCTCGACGCTCACGGCACACCCGACATTGATCTCGCGACGTGGAGATTCGAGGTCGATGGTTTGGTCGAGCATCCGCAGTCGTGGTCGCTCGATGAGTTCATGCAGATGCCCGCCGTCAAGGTCTACGCGGACTTTCATTGTGTGACGCGTTGGTCGCGGCTGGATAACATCTGGGGCGGCGTCTTGACAAGAGAGTTCGCCAAGGTGGTCGGCATCAAACCGGAAGCCAGGTTCGCGCTCGCCTTCGGTTACGATGACGGTTGGAGCACTAATCTTCCGCTCGAATATTTTCTGGCCGAAGACGCGCTCTTCGCATGGTCGCACGACGGTCGGCCCATCCCGCCCGATCACGGCGGCCCCGTGCGCCTCATCGTCCCGCAGCTCTACGCTTGGAAGTCTGCGAAGTGGGTCAAGGGCGTGCGCTTTCTCGCCGAAGACGAGCCAGGCTTCTGGGAACGCGGCGGCTATCACATGCGCGGCAATCCCTGGAACGGCGGAGACGGCGAGCGCTTTCGCTGGCAGGAAGAAGAATAGCGGGGAAGGATTAAAGGTAGTTTGAGCGCGCAGATGAATAAGAGCGCGGAAGGTTCAAAAGTCGCCGCTGCCGCTGTCGTTCCGAAGGATGCGGCGGCGGTCATACTTCTGCGCGAGACGCAAGCGGGGCCGGAAGTGTTCTGGGTGCGGCGCAGCCTGAAGCTGGCTTTCCTCGGAGGCTTTCATGCTTTTCCCGGCGGGCAGCGCGATGCGTCGGACGAGCAGACGCGCGTGGAAAATTCGCCGGACGCTGCCACCTCCGTGATGATCAGTTGCGCGGCGCGCGAGTTGTTTGAAGAACTAGGCGTGCTGGTCGCTCGCGGCGCGCAGTCTCTCACGAAGGGCCAGCGCGCCTCCCTGCTCGACGATCTCGAATCAGGCCGCGTCTCATTCCCTGCCCTGCTCGATCATTACGGCCTTCATCTGGACGCGCGCGATTTCACTTTCGCCGGGCGATGGGTGACGCCGCCCTTCAGCCCGCGACGCTTCGATACGTGGTTCTTCATGGTCAACTGCCCGCCCAAACAGGAGCCGCATGTTGCGGAAGGCGAGCTAGAATCGGGCGAATGGATAAAGCCGCAGCGCGCTTACGAGCGTTGGCAGCGTTCGGAAATCCTCGGCGTGCCGCCCGTGCTTCATGCCTTGAAGACGCTGGCTGAAGGGTTGACGGATGATCTGACGGAGCGTTTGCTCTCAGTCCCGGAGGCCCACGGCGAGCCCACGCGCCGCATAGAGTTTCGCCCCGGCTTCATCTGCTTTCCCTTACGCACGCCGACGAAGCCGCCCGCGACACACACCAACGCTTACATCATTCATACCCGGCGCGAGATGTTGGTGATCGACCCCGGCTCGCCTTATGAAGAAGAGCAGGCCGCGCTCGCCGCGTGCCTTGACGACCTCGCCCGCGACGGACGCGTCTTGCGCGAGATCATCCTGACGCACTTTCATCCCGATCACGTCGGAGGGGTCAACGCTCTCTCCGCTCACTTGGGCGGGCGCGTGCCCGTCGCCGCACACGCTTTAACGGCGGAACCTCTGCGCGACACGATTCGCGTCGATCGCCTGATCGCAGACGAAGAAGTGATAGGGCTTGAGGGCACGCCGCCCCTAGCTTTACGCGCGCTGCACACGCCCGGCCACACGCGCGGGCATCTCTGCTTTTACGAAGAGCGCACGGGCGCTCTGCTCACAGGCGACAACATAGTGGGACTGGGCTCTGTGCTGATCGACCCGCCCGAAGGCGACATGCGCGCCTACTTCGCTTCGCTTGAGCGTCTGCGCGCGCTGCCCTTTCTCACGGTGCTCTTCGGCGGTCACGGCCCGGCGATGGGAAACCCGCTCGCGAAGATCGACGAATACATCTCGCACAGGCAAGAGCGCGAAGCCAACATTCTGCAAGCGGTGCGTGAAGGCGTGTCTACTCCAGGTGAGATCGTCGCCCGCGTTTACACGGATGTTTCGCCCAAAGCTCACGCGATGGCCGAACGAGCCGTCGTCGCACACCTGGAAAAACTGGAAGCCGATAATCTCCTCGCGCGTGGGACGGACGGGCGATACATAGTCAATGACCTCAACCCATCTGCGGGTTGAAGGAAGTGAACTCTGGTCAATTCTTGGTGTAGACTTGGAACAGCATCCATGTCAGTACAGCCTGTGGTCTCCGGCGGGTGGTCAACATTGAAGACCCGCCCGGCTTAAGGGAGGCGCTACTGACCTGGGTTTGTAATCACAGCGATTCAAGGAAGGGCAATACTCAAGCAATGGCATTAGCAAAAACTCTGGGCGAACTCAAAGCCGATAACTATCGCGGGCGCTCCGTCAAAGACGAGCTGCGCGCGAACACTCTGCGCAAGCTGCGCGCGGGCGAAAAACTTTTTCCGGGGATCGTCGGCTACGACGAGACGGTCGTGCCGCAGATCATCAACGCTATCCTGGCTCGTCATAACCTGATACTGCTTGGCCTGCGCGGCCAGGCCAAGAGCCGCATCATACGCCAGTTGACCGAACTGCTGGATGATCGCCTGCCGATCATCGCCGGTTCCGAAATCAACGACGACCCGTTTCATCCGATCAGCGCCTACGGGCGACAGATGATAGAGCTTCATGGAGACTCGACCCCGCTCACATGGGTTGAGCGCGACGCGCGCTTCGTCGAAAAACTCGCGACGCCCGACGTGACCATCGCCGACATCATAGGCGACGTTGACCCGATCAAGGCGGCCAAGGGCGGCCACCTCTTAAGCGACGAGCTGACGATTCACTATGGCCTTCTACCGCGCGCCAATCGCGGCATCTTCGCCATCAACGAACTGCCAGACCTCGCGGGCAAGATTCAGGTCGGGCTCTTCAACATCATGCAGGAGGGCGACGTGCAGATCAAAGGCTATCCCGTGCGCCTGCCCTTAGACGTGATGCTCATCTTCTCTGCCAACCCCGAGGACTACACCGCGCGCGGCAAGATCATTACGCCGCTTAAAGATCGCATCGGCGCGGAAATCCTGACGCACTACCCGACGGATTTACAACTCGGCGTCGAGATCACGCGGCAGGAAGCCTGGACTGAGCGCGAGGGCCTGGACGGTCGCCTTCATCTACCGGACTTCATACGCGACCTCATCGAGCAGATAGCGTTTGAGGCGCGCGACGATCAGCGCATAGACAAACGCTCCGGCGTCTCGCAACGCCTGCCCATCACCGTCATGGAATCCGTCGTCTCCAACTCCGAACGCCGCGCACTGATAACGGAGGAAGAAGAGGTCGTGCCGCGCATCTCGGACATCTATGCTGCCGTGCCTTCGATGACGGGCAAGATGGAACTGGAATACGAGGGCGAGCAGATCGGCGCGAACCGCATCGCGCGGGATTTGATCAAGCGGGCTGCCGGTGAGATATTCGAGGGCTACTTCGTCGGCATAGATTTCACGGACACTGTGCGCTGGTTCGATCAGGGAAACAACCTGCGCCTCGCCGATACTGTCTCCGCGCTCGAATGCATGAACCTGCTCGAAGCAGTCCCCGGACTGATCGAGACGGCGCTCATCCCCTTCGACTTCAAACGCTCGGACGACGCGCAAACCGTCTCCGCCTGCGAATTCGTCCTCGAAGGTCTCTACGCGCAGAACAAGATCAGCCGCAACGAAGAGGGCGGCTACACGGCGGCGACGAAAGCCAGGAAAGACCGGCGCGGAATGATCTATGATGACCTGACCGAGACCGGGCGTTATAGTTGATTTTAGTGCCAGCGTAATCTTGAAGCCATCAATCTGGCTTTGGAAAGTGAGGGCAGGAGATGTCGGAGCTTGAATCTTACGTCAGGAAATTTACGGAGCGCGGGTGGCGCGTCTTCGATCATGCGGTCAGGGAAGCGCGACGCCGCGATCAGAATTACGTCAGCGTCGAGCACATCATCGAGGCCCTCGCTTTTGAGGAAGCAGACCTCTTTAATGCGCTGATGCGCGACCTCGCGGCAGACCCGCGCGCAGTCCGCGCGCTCATTGATAAGAGTCTCGAAAATTGTCCGCGCCGCGAGGGCCCCTCGGTACACGTCGCGCCCGAAACCATTGAGCTTCTCAAGCGCGCTTTCAGGCGGGCGCGATTCAACCAGCGCCCGCGTATCACGGCGACAGACATCTTCATAGCACTCTCGCAGGACGAAAGAAACGCATTCTACGAATTGCTGAAAGACACGCAGGTTGATTTTGAGGCCGGTGTTCTTCCCGTCCGTACCGTCTATGATCTGGAACTCGTAAGGGAGAGTGTGCGCCTGCACATCAGCAAGAGCTCTTACTCGTTTTCACCGGACGACCGTGTGCGTATCAAGTCCGGGCCCTTCGCCAGCTTCACGGGCCGCGTCGAGTCGGTTGATAAAGAGACCGCAACGATCAAAGTGATAGTCGTCATCTTCGGGCGTTCCGTGGCGCTGGCGCTCGGCTTCCGCGATGTCGAGAAGGTAAACATTCGCAGCGCAGCCTAATGTCTTAGACAGGCTAAGGAGTAAGTTATGGAAATGATCTGGACGGCTGTTTACCGTAAAGTTCCAGAAGGCTATATAGGGTTTGTCGAGGAATTGCCGGGCGCTAATACTCAGGGAGCGACATTAGAAGAAACGCGGGAGAATTTGAAAGAGGCGCTTGAATTAGTAATTGAGGCCAACCGCGCGTTAGCTGAAGAGGCAGTCCAGGGAGAAGAGTTTATACGTGAGCAAATCCTTTAGCAGCGACTATTTTCTCGCGCGCAAAATCTGCCGCGATCTACAGGTTCCTGAACCGGGGCATAAGAAGTAAATGAAGTTTACACGTTACTCAAAATTCAAAGGCTTGGACGTTTCTTCGATCAACCTGGGCGATCTGATGGATGCGCTCTCGGATTCGGTTCTGCAATCGGGTTACGACGAGGATTACTACTGGACTAGGCAGCGCCGCCCGCAGGACACGTCGCTCGATGCGCTGCGCAATGCTTTGCTTCAGGCGCTTCTCGATCAGGGATTGATTGACGAGCAGCAGATCGCGGAGATGCTCGCGGACAACGAAGGGCAGTTCAAGGGCTCGCAGCTTGAAGAGATGCTCAACCAGTTGATTGAGCGGCTCGTCGAAGAGGGTTATCTGAATTTAAAGGAAGAGCAGCAGCAACAGTCCAGAGAGCGCAGGCGCGGCGGGCGTGGAGAGGTGGATGACCCCTTGCCGCGCAATGTGCATTTCGAGGTGACGGAGAAGGGGCTCGATTTTCTCGGTTATAAGACCTTGAGAAATCTGCTGGGCAGTCTGGGCAAAAGCTCCGTCGGGCGGCACGATACCTCGCATCTTTCGACGGGCATCGAGGCCGCGCAAGCCTCCAAGCTCTACGAGTTCGGCGACACGATTAACCTGGACGTGAACACCACACTGCTTAACGCCATTCAGAGAGAGGGCCTGGGCGTGCCGCTCAATCTCGAATACAGCGATCTGCATGTTCATCAATGCGATTACCAGTCGTCGTGCGCGACGGTCGTCATGCTCGACTGCTCGCACTCGATGATTCTCTATGGCGAGGACAGGTTTACGCCCGCGAAGAAGGTGGCGCTCGCATTGGCCCACCTGATTCGCACGCATTATCCGGGCGACTCGCTCAAGGTCGTGCTCTTTCACGACGGCGCGGAAGAACTGCCGATGGCAAAGCTTGCCACGACACAGGTGGGCCCATATCACACCAACACGGCTGAAGGACTCAGACTCGCGCGTCGCATCCTTCAGTCACAGCGCAAAGAGATGAAGCAGATCGTGATGGTCACGGACGGCAAACCGACCGCCTGCTTTATTGACTCCGCTACCACGAGTCCGCTCGGGCGTAGCAGCAGTAGTCGCGGCGCGGAGGTGCGCAGTAGTAGCAGCAGCAGCGGTGGCTCAAATCGCAGGCTCTACAAGAATTCGATGGGCGGCGATCCCTTCGTCATGGCCGAGACCTTCAAAGAGGTTCAGGCGTGCCGCAAAGCCGGAATCATGATCAATACTTTTATGCTCGCCTCGGATTACTACCTCGTCGAGTTCGTCAAGCAGATGTCGGCGATGACCAACGGCAAGGCTTACTTCGCCAATCCCAACAACCTCTCGCAGTTTGTCCTGATGGACTTTATGAAGCGCAGAACGAGCCGCATTAAGTGAGCGGAAAATAAGCGAGGCCGGGAGATGACAAAGACACGAGTGCGCGGAATCGAGATGGCTTACGAGTTGGAGGGAAGCGGCCCGCCCGTCGTTCTTCTACATGGCTACCCCTTCAACCGTACTATGTGGCGCGAGCAGGTTGAAGCGCTGCGCAGTAGCTTTCGCGTCATCACGCCTGACTTGCGCGGGCTGGGCGAGACGGAGATGAGCGAAGAGCCCGCGACCATGAACGAGATGGCTCAGGACGTGGCCGCGCTGCTCGATCAACTGAGCATCGATCGCGCCATGGTGGGCGGCCTTTCGATGGGCGGCTACGTCGCCTTCGCTTTCGCGCGCCGCTTTCCCTTGCGCGTGCGCGCGCTCATCCTGGCAGACACGCGCCCGCAACCCGACACGGAGGAGGCGCGACGCGCCCGCGAAGAACAAGCCCGCAAAGTCCTTGAAGAGGGCATGCCTGCCATCAGTGATGAGTTGTTGAAAAAAGCGCTCGCACCCGCGACGCTCGGCGAGCGCCCGGACGTAGTCGAGCGCGTGCGCGAGATGATCTTGAGCACGAAGCCGGAAGGAGCCGCAGCGGCTTTGCGCGCGATGGCCGCGCGCAGCGACCAGACGCTCTTCCTGCCGAACATCATCGCCCCGACTCTGATCCTCGTCGGAAGCGAGGACAGGATAACGCCGCCCGCCGATGCCGAGTTGATGCGCCGCGAGATACGCGGCTCGCGTCTGGAAATCATCCCCGGCGCGGGGCATGTCTCCAACCTCGAACGTCCCGCCGAATTCAACCGCGCCCTGGTCGAATTCCTGCGCGCATTGCAACCTTAGAGGCTTCGACCCGTCTCCATCAATTTATGAACGAGCCCTGGAAATACTGCATAGAGGAGCGCGTGCGCTGGGGCGATGTGGACGCGGCGCGCATTATTTTTTACGGCGCTTACATACGTTTCTTCGAGTTCGCGGAGACGGAGTTGTTCCGCGCCGTGGGCCTGTCCTATGGCGTGATGTTCGACGAGCTGGATGTGTGGCTGCCGCGCGCGCACCTGGAATGCGACTTTCGCCGCGCCGCGCAGTTGGATGATCTGCTGGAAGTGTGCGTCTACGTCGGGCGCATCGGCACGAAATCAATCCGCCTCAACTTTGAAGTGCGACGCAAAGGTGAGGCGGCGATAGTCGCCGAAGCACACTTCGTACTCGTCTCGGTTCGCCGCGATACGTTTGAGACAGTGCCGGTACCCCACGAGCTTAGACGACGCCTCGCGCCCTATACTCAGCCCGCCGCGCACACACCGGAAGCCGACCCGGCACTTTAAGCATCACACGCGATTGCAGAGAGAGGAAGACGACGCGTTTTGTCTCGCGAACAATTTTTGAATTACGTTGAGAGCGCAGGGCCGCGCGAGATATTTTCCGACGTGGCGCGGGGCTCGCGTGATCGTATCGTGTGGCCGCTCATCACGATTCCGCGCGGGATGGTCATACTGTACCCGGAGTTTCTGGTCTTTCTCACGGACGACGAGCGAAGCGCGACGCGACGCATCGTCTCTTTTAGCGTCACGGGTCTGGCAACGCGCCTCGTTCCCTTCGCTGACCGATTGGGCCAACTCGCTGACGCTCTCGGCCTCAAGTCATTCGACCGCGCGAAGGCGCTCGCCAACCCGCAATCCTTTTTCATCTCTCGCCGCGAGATAGCAAGCGCACGCCCCTTCTGGAAAGCGACGCACGGCGGCATCGTTCATATCAGCACACGCGACGCGCTCGATTTCTATCTCTATCAGGACATGCACTCGACCGGCACTTGGCGCTACTTTGCCCGTGGGGGATGGCGCTGGCAGAAACGACTCGCAGCCGCCATCACAGCCTCGCCCTGAAATATTTTCGATGGGCCCGGGCGGATTAGTTTATTATCCTCACCTCGGCCAGCGCTGTAGTTAACCCCGGAGACAAACACATGATTGATGATACCAGTCTCGAATTCGACATGTTCGAGGATATGAGGCGCAAGCTGGTCGAACTGCTGGTGGCGGAAAAGTACGAGCGACTGGAAGCCGAAAAGATCGCCCTCTATGTTATTCAGGGAGTGCGTGAAGTGCCGAAGCTGATGTCCGCGCTCGCCAAAAACAGTGCGGATGCGCGCGCAGAGGTGCTCGAAACTTTACATGCCGTTTTAGAGAACGCGTGGGCGCTTGAGAAAGCGAAAGCATTGGTGCTCGAACATGAAAGCGAAGAATAGTGAAGAAAGCCTGGCCGCTTCCGTGCCTTAATCTCTTTATGGTTCAAACGGGCCACAGCGCGCGGCGCGCGAGCGTGCGCTTGAGATCAACGTAGCCCTGATCGCCCGCGACGAGGTTGCCCAGAACTTTCCGAATGCCGCGATGCGTGCGCGCAAACTCGATCATCCTCTCCGTGAAGGGCGCGCCCCAGAAGCTTCCGTAAAAGCGACTGCGCATCTCCGAAGCGCGTCTCAGCTCGCGACCGAAATTCTCGCGCCAGCGTCTCTCGTAATCAAGAGGCTGCCCCGCAAGATAACTTTCAGCGAACAACTCCGCCGAGCGCAAAGCGTAATAGATTCCCTCACCCGTCACGGGATCGGCAAAGCCCGCCGCGTCGCCGAGCAGAGCCCAACCGTCACCCGTCGCGCGCCGCTTGTCCCAAGTCTCGACGGCGAGGCCGGGAATGCGCGCCGCATATCGCTCGGCCATCGCGGTCAGCTCTTTCCTGATCGACTCGTCGCGCTCGCTCTGCGCGCTTCGCTTGGCCCAGATGCGCGCGCGTTCGTCCAGACGCATGCGATAGTAACCGACCATGAAATCCCACAGGAGCCCGTCGAGCGCACGATGATCGAAAGCATCCTGCGAGGTCGCGATGCCGAAAGAGATGTGATCGACGCGCGGAAAGGCCCAGGCGTAACCGGCCCAACCGGGAAGAAAGGCTACGACCGTCGGCGCGTCCCCCGACTTGGGCAAAGGCGTGCGATAACCGAAGGCGACCTCCATCTCCGCCGGGGGCAATGGGCCCGCCAGCTTTTTCGCTATCGCGCTGTTCGCTCCGTCCGCCGCGACGAGCATCTGTGCGCTCCACTTCGCACCGCTCCTTGAACGCACAGTCCAGTCTTCTCCTTCCCGAACGGCGCGGGATTGAAGCGTGACTTTCTCGGTGAAAACAACCGCGCCTGCTTTGACGGCGCGCTCGCGCAGGTAGGAATCGAAAGCTAGGCGCGAGTAGATGGCGAAGGGCTCTGCGAGTTGCAGGTAGAGACGTTTTCCCGAAGGCGAGTACATCTCAAGGTCGTCAATGAGGCGTGCGGTCGCACCCAACAGGTGCGGCCAGGCTTTGAGCGCCTTGGAAGTGACGCCCCCTCCGCATGCCTTCGGCTCTCCCTGCGGTCGCCCGTCAAAGAGCGCCACACGCACGCCGGCGCGCGCCAAGTGCTCAGCCGCGAACGATCCCGCCGGGCCAGCGCCGACGATCAGTATGTCGAAGCTATCGCCTGCCATTATCACTCGCGCTCTTTGTTGTTCCGTTCAAGACGTAGTTTCATTCCCTTTCCTACAAATGCCCCGCACATCATAAGGGCCACACGCGGCGCGGTGCAATCAGGCTTGCGCCCGCGCGCGCCGCGTGTGATAAAATGCGTCCCGTTCCCCGAAAAGAATTTGCGGTCGAGAGACCAACGGCGTCACGTAGCGTTTGACGCGCGCGAGGTATTCGTCTTTACCCCCGAAGTTAAAAGAGCGAGAGGGCTCCGTAAAAGAGAAGCTCAGAGGGTTGGGGAGAGATGTCCACAGGCTCCATAGTCTTTGCCGGTATCGCACCGCACCCGCCGATCATGGTTCCCGAAGTGGGACGCGAAGCGATCGGTGAAGTTCGCGGCTCGATCGACGCGATGCGCAAGTTTACCGAGCGCCTGATCGCGAGCGGAGCGGAAACCGTCATACTCATCTCGCCACATGCGCCGCTTGAGGCGCGCGCCTTCGTCGCTTATAACGACGCACACCTTTATGGAGACTTCGCAAACTTTCGCGCGCCGGAGACGAGCGTCGAAGCCCCCCTCGATAGAGAGCTCTTAGAAGCGATCAGGAAAGCCGCCGCCGAACAGAGTTATGAAGTGGTTAGTATAGAAGGCTATAACCTTGATCACGGGACAGCCGTGCCGCTCTATTTTTTGCAGCGTAATGGCTGGGGCGGCTCTGTCGTCGCGCTCGGCTACACTTTCCTCTCCAACGAAGATCACCTGAGCTTTGGCTCCTGTATCAAGCGCGCCGTAGACACAACGGAGCGCCGCGTCGCCTTCGTTGCCAGCGGCGATCTGAGCCACCGGCTGAAACCTTCCGCGCCCGCCGGATACAACCCGGACGCGCATCTCTTCGATGAAGAAGTTGTCGCCTGTTTGAAAGAAGGCGAGCCGTCGCGTATCGCTGCTATCGATCAGGATTTGAGAAGAATGGCGGGCGAATGCGGTTATCGATCGATGCTGGTCGCCCTGGGCACAGTTTGGGAGACTGAGCGCGATTGTGAAGTCCTGCATTACGAAGCGCCGTTCGGAGTCGGCTACCTGGTCGCACAACTTGCGCGCGCGAAAGCTGCCGGTCAGAAAACGAGCGGCCAGACACAAAACACGGAAGCGACAAAGATGGATGAGCAGCCCGCACAGCCTTTACCCGGCGAATACGGCTTGCCTGCCTTGGCGCGGCGCGCCGTCGAAGCCTACGTCTCCGAAGGGCGCGTGATAGATGCTCCCACGGAAATCTTCGACCAGCCCGCCGCCTGTTTTGTTTCAATCAAGACGATCGAAGGAGACTTGCGCGGCTGCATCGGCACGATTGAGCCCGTCAGGCAGACGCTCGCCGAAGAGTTGATCGCCAACGCCATCAACGCATCGACGCGCGACCCACGCTTTCCCCCCGTCAGCGCGGACGAGTTGCCGAGCCTTCGTTACTCCGTTGACGTGCTGACCAGACCTGAGCCAGCCACGTTCGAGGAGCTAGACCCTGCGACGTACGGTGTGATTGTTGAGGACGAGGCAGGACTCCATCGCGGGCTGCTCTTACCTGATCTCAAAGGCATCGAGACCGCCAGACAGCAGGTCGACATCGCCGCGCGCAAAGCAGGAATTGCGCCCGGCACTCCGCTCAAGTTCTCTCGTTTCCGCGTCGAGCGCTTTCGTGAACCGCCCCCAACCGAACCGCAACATCAGAAAAACAAGGAGCAGACAAATGGCAAATGACAATTTTAGGAAATCTACTGTAGAAGATAGCCCGGCTGACCCGGATCTGAAACCGGATACGACGCCCAATGCTGCGGAAGAAAATAATCCAGCCAATGACCAGCGCTCGCTCGATATTGGTGAATCGGGACAATTTGCGCCGGGCGGCTATTATAACCAGCACGGAGTGGCGGAAGCCGACCGCCTCGATCTGGACGATATAAAGACCACACCTTCTTCGGACGACAAATAGTAGAGGCAAAAGCAGCCGCCTAGTGGACAAAAAAATTCCGCTGCATACGCGATATATGCAGCGGAAAGATCCACAGGAGGAAAAGGAATTACATTGTAAACCGGGAAGCGCGGTGTGTCAAATAGTCTCGCCAGACCGCGCTTCTTCTGTATCAAAAATTAGACATCCAGGTTCTTCACATCCAGCGCGTTGTCCTCGATGAACTTCCTGCGCGGCTCGACAGCGTCTCCCATCAGGACGGTGAAAATCTGGTCTGTCTCGACCGCGTCATCTATTTTCACCTGAAGGAGCGTGCGCTTCTCAGGATTCATGGTGGTCTCCCACAACTGCTCAGGGTTCATCTCTCCTAACCCCTTGTAGCGCTGAATCATAAGGTCTTTCTTCGCTACCGACAGCACTCGCTCAAGCAGCGCCTCGCGCGTCGGAATCTGCTCGCTAGAACCGTTTTCACCGGCCACGAAGGGAGCCGCCAGACGATCTTCCAGCGTCGTGTAAAGCTCCACGGCCTTCTGAAACTCGACGTAACTGGCCAGATTCCAGTCGATGCAGACGCTCGCGCCGGAATCCGCCGTGGTCTCAATCTCCCACAGGCCATGCTCCTCGTCCGTCGAAAGGTCAGTCCGGTAATTTTCATCGGCCAGATGGCCTTCAATGCGTGCCATCAGGTCGCCGTCCTGAAAGATTCCGCGAAGAGTAGCGCCGTCCTCGCGCAGCACGCCTTCGCGCCCGCCGAAGGCCGCCAGCAGCGTGTTCAGCAAACGACTATCGCCCCCGAGGCGTCTTGTGGCCTTTTCGCAGTAGCGCTTGAATTCCACCATCTGCTCCAGTGAGCGCGCCAGCTCGCGGCCTTCTATGACGGCGTTCGTGCTCACGGATTTGACCTTAATGTCGCCCGTCGCCATCCTCATCATGTAGCGCACCATAGACCTTTCGTCCTTGATGTACTCCTCGCGCTTGCCCCGTTTTACTTTGAACAGCGGTGGCTGAGCTATATAAACGTGGCCTCTTTCGACCAAATCGGGCATCTGGCGATAGAAGAAGGTCAGAAGCAGCGTGCGAATGTGCGAGCCGTCCACATCGGCGTCCGTCATCAGGATAATCTTGTGATAGCGCAGCTTCCCTAGATCGAAATCATCCTTACCGATGCCTGTCCCGAGCGCCGTAATGAGGGTTTTGATCTCCCCGTGGCCGAGCATTTTGTCAAAGCGGGCCTTCTCGACGTTCAAGATTTTACCTTTTAACGGCAGAATTGCTTGATTTTTCCGGTCACGGCCCTGTTTGGCCGAGCCACCGGCGGAGTCTCCTTCTACAATGTAAATCTCGCACAGGGCCGGGTCGCGCTCCTGGCAATCGGCGAGCTTTCCGGGCAGCATGGTCGAGCCGATCGCGCCCTTGCGAACGATCTCTCTGGCCTTGCGCGCGGCCTCGCGTGCACGCGCGGCGTCAACAGACTTGCCGACGACCTTCCTGGCGACGGTCGGGTTCTGCTCGAAGTAGTCCGTCAAACGCTCGTTGAGGAACGATTCGACAGCGCCCTTCACGTCCGAGTTGAGTTTGCCCTTGGTCTGTCCCTCGAACTGCGGCTGCGGCAGTTTGACGGAGATGACGGCCACCAGGCCTTCGCGGACATCGTCGCCCGAGAGCGAGCCCTTGAAATTCTTGGCGAGCCCTGAGCTTTGCGCGTAGGCGTTGATGGTGCGCGTAAATGCCGAGCGGAAGCCGGAAAGGTGTGTGCCTCCGTCAACCGTGTTGATGTTATTGGCGAACGAGTAGACCTTCTCGTCGTAGCCGTCGTTGTACTGTATGGCGACCTCGATCGAGAGCGCATCCGCAACGCGCTCGAAATAGATTGGCTTATCGTGCAAGGTATTCTTGTTCTTGTTGAGATGCTTGACGAACTCCGCGATGCCGCCCTTGTAGTAGAACTCGTGCGAGCGCTCTGTCTCTTCGCGCTCATCCTTGATGGTGATGCGGATGCCCTTATTGAGGAACGCTTTTTCGCGCAGGCGCTCGGAGAGTTTGTCGAAGCTGAAGACAGTCGTATCGAAAATTTCAGTGTCAGGCTTGAAAGTGATCTTCGTGCCGCGCTTGCGCGTCTTTCCCGTCTGCTCAAGCTTGGTGACGGGAATGCCGCGCTCGTATTCCTGCTCGTAGGTCTTTCCGTCTCTCCAGATTTCCAGACGTAGCGTTTCCGACAGGAAGTTGACGCAGGAGACGCCGACGCCGTGCAGGCCGCCCGAAACCTTGTAAGCGTTTGAATCGAACTTGCCGCCCGCGTGCAGCTTGGTCATGACGACTTCGGCTGCGCTTCTCTTTTCCTGCTTGTGATAATCGACGGGAATGCCGCGACCGTTATCAATGACCGTGATCGAATTATCCAGGTGAATGGCGACTTCGACCGTGTCGCAGTAACCCGCCAGGGCTTCGTCAATGGAATTATCTACAACTTCGTAAACCAGGTGATGCAAGCCCAGATCGCCGGTCGAGCCGATGTACATCGCCGGACGCTTGCGTACAGCATCGCGTCCTTCGAGCACGGTGATCGAAGTCGAATCGTAGGCCGTATTTTTCTTCTTTGATAAGGTTGATGTTGCTGTTACCAAACCAGTCTCCTCTTCGTAAAGGCTGCTCATAAAATTTGTTCTTCTCTTGATCGAATCGGCGCTCATCAACGCCGCTGTCATCATCCGAATTTAGATGCTCTCAATGGCGTTTACGGTTGACGAGATGAACTCCGTTTTGACCGTGTTATCCCGCACCGCGCCGTCGCCCACTTCGTACAAATTGGCGCGCGCCACGAACTGCTCGACGAGGCTCTCTTTCGAGGTCGTAATGAACGTCTGAGTGCGCCCTTCGAGATATTCCAACAAGTTACTGATGCGCTTGCGATCAAGCTCCGCATCCACGTCATCTATGAGGAAAAGTGGATACTCGTTGTGCCATGAATAATACACCGAAATTGCCGCTAAGTCAAGTATTATCAATGCGCTACGCTGTTGGCCGGAGCTTCCGAAGGCGCGCATGTCCCGTCCATCAAACAGTATTTCGAGGTCGTCTCGGTGGGGCCCTATGAGGGCGTATCCGGCGCTGATTTCGGCCGTCAGACGCAGGGAAAGGCGGTCTGCGATAAGCGCCTCGTAATTACTCAGATCACCCTTGCCTTCGAGCGCCGAGACGTAACGAATTGTGATGTCTTCACGACCAAAAAGACGACGCTCAAGCACGTCTCTCAATCGCGCGACGTAGTCGGCGCGGGCACGATGAATCTCGGCGCTTAAGGAGACGAGTTGCTCATTCCAGGGCGCGAGGATTTCCGTTATCTGCGCGGCGCTCATTTCCGATTCGGAGGCGTCTTGCAGAAGACGATTTTTTTGTTTGATGACGCGATTGTAATCGCTGAGGGTCTGCACGTAGGAGGGATGAAGCGAGACGACGCCGCGATCTAAAAACTTGCGGCGAGCGTCCGGCATACCGCGCACGATATCCAGCTCGTCGGCTGTGAAGGCGACGGCATGAAGTTGGCCCAGGTAACGTGTGACGGCCTCACGCTTGCCGTTGACGGAGATTGATTTCATCTTGCCCTGAAGCGTCACCTGTAGGTCGCGGTGAACCTCGCGCGTACGACCCACGCGGCCACGCACCACGGCCAGTTCCTCACCGAAACGGATGGCTTCGTGCGGGCGCTGCGTGCGAAATGATTTGGTAGTGGCGAGCAGGTAGATGGCCTCAAGCCAATTCGTCTTGCCCTGTCCGTTGTCGCCGTAGATGATATTGAGGCCCGCGCCCCAAGAGACTTTGCCGCTCAGATTCCTGAAATTGTGAGCCTCAAGTGTTTCGAGCAGCATGCAAAGATTTTAACACAGAGCGCACCTTTACGCCTCTCATCGCTTGCCGATTCTTTCCATAAAATAAATTTAAATTGCAATGGATATGTTGAAAGTTTCGTGCTGTTTTCCCGACCACCCGCTTATTAGCGAAAGAGGCTGCTTCCTCTCATGAGAAGAAGCAGCCTCTTTCGCTTTTGGGTAAGTAGGGCGGGTGCTCCCATCAAATTCGCATCGGCATGACGACGTACTTGTATTCATAATCTGTCGTTGTCGGGCGCAGTTGCGCTTGCGAGTTGCCGTCTTTGAACTCGAAGGCGGTCTGGCCTTCGCCGACGACGTTGAGGAAATCTTGAAGATACTGCGCGTTGAAGCCTATCTCGACCACGTCGCCGTTGTATTCG
>DATDFK010000073.1:0-16531 GCA_036522655.1 Pyrinomonadaceae bacterium
ATTGAAACCGTCTTTAGTCAGATCACCAGTATGTTCCCAAAGCACATTCATGCCGTTACGCTCAATGGGTTCTTGTTGAAGCTTTCGATGTTCATCATCGCCTTTGCATTGGGCAAGGCGTTTATCTAGCAACTTGGGTTATTTAGATCAGGTTGGCTGTCAACAAAATTCTATTGACGAAAATGAGGATTTATTGGCCGATTTGAGGATCAGATAAATAAAAATATTCATCTACTCCTGATTATCACGTTCGGCATATCTAGCTCTAGCGGCAGGTTTGTTTGCACTATAAGAACGGGTGCGGGAACCATCAGGTAAGCCCGTATAGTCGCTAGTAATACTCGCACTTTTCCAAACAGAAATTATCAATACAACTACTCCACCGATAGCAAAAAACAGTCCAGGAGCGGCATTTAAGAGTTGTCCACTTATGTCCTTACTGTTCACACTTAGGCTTGCTTGTCCCGTGACTCCGAGAATGAAAAGTTTATAACCGAGGTAAATAGCAAAGCAGGCAATTAGGCATGGGATTATCTTGAAAAGAAAGTATAAGACCGTTGCCAGCATAGCGTCTCTATCTGAGGGTGAACTTATGGCGGCTTGGTGTACGCCTGAAATACGTTTAGGTGGGGTTCTTCTAATAACAGCCATAGTGAGCTTCCTCTAGGTGAAGAATTTAGTAGATGCCTAAATGTTTTTATTCCAAAGGTACTATCTTGTCAAGAAATCCTATAACTGTGGATAACTGCCGTTGACCATTCTAATAGGCTTGCTAGAATTTAATAAAGGGGTTGCGACCACTGACCCCTCTCCCCCCCGGCTTTAGCCGGTATACATACAAGCGGGTACTAGCCGGGGGGACACTCCTAATCGTTTGTTGGCGCATGACATAGGTTTTCAAGTAAGAGGTAAACCCGCCTATGTCAGCCGTTAGCAAATGATATGTACCAGCCCCACCAAGTTTTACCCACAAACTTTAAAGAAGCCCTAGAACTAGGCCAGCAGAATGAAGCTGTTATTGAGAATGAGTTTCGATATAACGGTATTTCCATCCAGCCGACAGACCACTTCAGGAAAGAGCCGTTTGATTTCTATTTACCTGATGGCAGGAGTGTAGAAGCAAAGCTTGATCTACGAAGCCAGGGAACCCGTTGCGCTCTCCTCGAAGAACCCACCTTTAATCGAGCCGCAGACATTCATATTCACACTCTTACTTACGCAATGGTTTTTACCAGAGAACAGATAGAAAGACTGTATCGCAGGGGGAAGGTTGTTAAGAGCGGAGACTATCAATACAACGCCCGTGCTGTTCCGCTTTACGAGCTTAAAGGCCAGGGTGTGTATCTTCACGATTTTATTAAAAACCATTGTCAGTAATCTATGCCCTCCTTTTCGCCTCACTCCTAACTCTGATTTACCACCTATTCAGGACAGAACTGAAGGAAACCTTAGCACCAGACCCAGAAGATATTAGGCAAGCTAGATTAGAACAGCTTAAAGATGAACAGACGAAAGCCAAATTAAAAAAAGACCTCTGGAAAATCTTTAGCCGGTATATCAGAAAGAAGGATGCAGATTGGAAAGGTTATGCTACTTGTTTTACTTGCGGTAAATATGAAGATTTTAGGTTAGTAGATGCGGGGCATTATATCCCCAAAGCAGGTAACAGCGATGCTCTGTATTTCTCCGAGCTTAACGTCCATCCACAATGCACAAACTGTAACCGGCTTTTAGATGGTAATGTAACGGTTTATAAAGACCGCTTGATACTGAAATACGGCCCCGGTGTCATCCTCGAACTAAACCAGCTACGCAACGCCCCGCCATTTACTATTCAGGATTACCAAATACTAATTGCTAAGTACACTCAATTATTAAAAGCATTAAAGTAATGAAATATAAATTTGCAGTTTTAAAAGTTCACGATAAAGCAGAAGACGAAGATAATATGTTTCTACGCGAAACACTTAGACATAATGAGGAACAAGTTTTTAGTGTAGAAATAACCGCAGATGAAATGGTTGAGCTAATGCAACATCTGTGGGATATATCAAACCGCAGGAAATAATTCACTCCTCCACGTCCATAAAAGAAACCCACCTTGTTAAGCAAATAATCGAATACCTAACTTACAAAGGCCATCTAGTCCAGCGCACCAACTCAGGCAAGGTTATGGCAACCAATAAGCTTGGTAAGACCCGGATAATTCACCTCGCGCATCCTGGCACTTCCGACATAACAGGTTGTACCAAAGACGGCAGATTTATAGCTGTGGAGTGCAAGATAAAGCCTAACAAGCCCACAGAGCTACAGGAAGCCTATCTAGCAGAAGTAAGAAAGCGCGGAGGCATGGCAATAGTGGCTTATGATTTGGAAGACGTAGAGCAGCTATGACCGAGGAGCAGGAATTTAAAGAAATACAGTGTGAGCGTTGTCCCTATGTGATCTTTGTTCCGATAGACAGCTTTGCAGGATGTGTTATTTGCCCGATATGTTTTTTTAAGAATTGCGTACCATGAAGCTTACCTTTGATGTTGATTATGACCCCAAGACTAGAGAAGTGATTATGAAGACTTCCATAGACGAGTTGATAGAACTAGCCAGCACACCAACGCCAGTAAAAGAAGGGGAGAGGGTTAAGTTTTAGCGTATCCGGTTTAAGATACTTGTTCGGTGCTGTTCTCTTTGTAAATCCTCCGTTTCTATCTTCACATACCGTCTTGTTACCGAAAGATTGGTGTGACCCATAGCGCGAGACAAATAGAATAAATTGCCTCCTTGTCTCAAGTAGTTTCTGGCGAACGTGTGTCTGAAAGCGTGTAATCCGGCTCGTGGTATGCAGAGCCTATCAAAGAGGTTTTGTAAGTCCCTCCACGTATTCCGGTACGAGCATAAGTCTCCTTGGTGCGTGGGAAAGACAATATCAAAGCTATGCTTCTTGCTGGTGAACCGATAAAGAATCTTCCGGCACTCAACAGAGAACGGCACGAGACGCTGCTTGTTTCCCTTCCCGTCCACTCGGATAAGCAGATTGTCCCAATCTATATCCTCTAGCCTGAGTGTTAGAGCTTCGTTGATTCTCAGCCCTGAGTCTAAGAGAAGACAAACGAGGGTATGCAATCGGTGTTCAGTGTATTTCTTTGGTTTCCACTGGACGAGTTTTTTAACCGTTTCATCTAAGAGCGGTTCAATGATTTTCTGTGGAGCCTTGAGATGTTTGATCTTAAACGGTTCAATGTACTCAAACTCCGCAAGCCACATAAAGAACCCGTTCATGGCTTTAAGGTAGACGTTGCAGGATGCCGGGGAAATTCCCTTCTCTCGCATTCTGACTATGAACTCGATAGACAGGGGCTTGGTAATCTCGGACGTAGCCAATAACTCACGCCAGAGCTTCCACGCCCAACGGTATGTCTTGATGGTGTTCTCTGAGTAGTTGTTCACATATTTGCGGTGCTTCGTGAACTGTTCAAACAATTTCTCGAAATCTAACGCCATATCCTCAAATCATCCTTTCTTTCTCTGCTACTATCCACCCTAAGAGTGAAAGAGTAAGTTGATTTTGGCCGGTTAATGAGCCACAGTAGCTAGTCAAACGAACAAGCGAGGAGTACCAATGAAACATACTAACGATGACGCTAAAGCCTTAGATACAAAGAAGAAACTTCATAACGCGGATAACTGGAAACACCTCGCGCGCTGGAACGGCGAGGGCTACTACGAATTGAAGACCGAGGACACAGGGGACGTGCCCGTGCGTCTCTTCCTGACGCCGACGCTCTTTGCGGACGCGGAAGACATTCTCTACCGGCAGATCGTCAACGCGACGCGCTTTCCCGGCGTACGGATGGTCGTCATCACGCCGGACACGCACTACGGCTACGGCGTCCCCGTCGGCTGCGTGCTCATCACAGACGCCGAGAGCGGCGCGGTCGCGATGGGCCCGGTGGGCTATGACATCGGTTGCTTTGCGAGTGAGACTCTTATCCCGTTAGCCGATGGGCACGCATATCCCATCGGTGAATTGGCCCGCTCAGCCGAAGAGATATTTGTTTACGCGCTCTCTCAAGAGCACAAGATCGTCGTTGCCAAAGCGACGGCCCAAAGGACGCGCGTGGATGCGCCGTTGATCAAAGTGACCCTCGATAATGGAAGAGAGATTACCTGTACACCCGATCACGAATTCATGCTGCGCGATGGAACTTATCGCCAGGCCCGGGACTTGATGACCGAAACGTCTCTCATGCCTTTCGATACGCGCATAGATAAAGATGGATACACACTGGTAAGGCATCCCGCCACGGGCACAAATCAAAGAGTGCATTGGATCATGGCCCGTTGTGGTCTGCTGGGTGAAATCCCTTCATTCGATGAACAGAGAACCATCATTCATCACAAAAACTTCAGGCCCAGTGATAATCGCCCGGAGAATCTTCAATTCATGGGTGACAGAGATCACATGAGCTATCACCGTTCGATAGTCGAGCGTAACACCCACTTTCAGTCAAAAGATTTCGAGGCAAGGCGGATACAGGCGATCTCGCAGAAAGCTCTGACGGAAGAAGGACGAGCATTCTTTGCTGCGCGCGGTACAAAGAACATCCTCGCTTACATGGCGAATAATCCCGAACACTTCAGGAAAGCTGTCGCCGGTAATGGAGAGCGGGGCAAGAAATACTTGCAGGCTTATAACGTAAGCCCTGAAGGACGTAAGAAATCTTCAGAAGTGGCCCACCGCCTTCATACCTGCGAGACGTGCGGTGAAGTTTTAGAGGGTGGGTTTGGTATTCATAATCACCGACGCTGGCGGCATGGATACAATCATAAAGTTGTCTCCGTCGAGCGGTTGGCCCAGACCGCTGATGTGTATTGCCTGACTGTCCCTGAATATGGAAATTTTGCTCTGGACGCGGGCGTGTTTGTGCATAACTGCGGGATGATGAGCGCGCGCTCTGAAGTCCTAGCTGATGCGGCGACGCCGGAGAAGAGGCTGGAGTTCAACAGGGCTGTGATGGAGAGGGTGGCGATGGGGGCGGGCGGTAAGAGTCACCGCCTGGGCAGCGTCTCGAAGCAGGAGTTCAATAATCTGGTGAGGGGCGGCGCGGAGTATTACGTCGAAAAGTACGGGGCGACGTTTGATCGCAGCCGTGCGGAGCGTCATCGCATTCCTGTGGAAGACGAGTGGCAGATTCCCTGGGGGGGTAAGGGCAGGCCCGAACGCGGGCTTGACCAGTTGGGCAGCCTCGGCGGCGGTAATCACTTCATAGAGCTGCAACGCGCGGAGGATACCGGCACGCTCTTTCTACAGGTGCACACGGGCAGCCGTGGCTTCGGTCACGGGCTGGCGACCAACTATTTCGAGATGGCCAGAGAGGAGAGGCCGGACGCCATCACGGACATAGACCTGGGCTACTTCACGCCGGACTCGAAGCATTACGGCGACTATCTCAACGCAGTCGCGGCGGGCGGCAATTACGCGATTCTCAACCGGCTGATTATTTTTGAGCAGGTCGCCGAAGCTTTTCGCAAAGTCTTCAACGAAGACCTGGAGCTGATTTATGAGATCAGCCACAATCTAGTCCAGCGTGAGTGGCATCCTGATTTCGGCGACGTATGGGTGCATCGCAAGGGCGCGACGCGCGCTTTTCCGGCGGGCCATCCGGCGCTGCGGGGCACATTCTGGGAAGAGACGGGGCATCCAGTCCTGATACCGGGAAGCAATAAGGACTACAGCTATATCCTGCGCCCGTTGCCCGGCGCGGTCAGAAGCGGTTACTCGGTCAATCACGGAGCGGGCCGCCGTCTCTCTCGCGGCGAGGCGAGCCGCAGCCTGTCCCAGCGACAGATCAACGACGAGTATGCGGCGGCGGGCATCCTCGTCAATATTGACGGGCATGTGCCACTGGACGAAGCCGCACCCGCCTATAAATCATCGGAAGAGGTCGTGCGCGCCGTCATCAGCGCGGGCCTCGCTCAAATAGAACACAAGCTCTGGCCGCTCGCTTCTCTCAAGGGCACGGAAGAAGGCAAAGGCAAGCGTCGTAAAAGGAACGCGGGCCCAAAGAAATCCAACAAGCACTTTTAAGAGCAGTGACGAGTGATGAATGACGAGTGACAGGTGACGAGTAATAAGCCCCTGCAAGGGGCGAGCGGAATGTAGCCCATGACGTGAGTCATGGGAAAGCGCGCAGGCAAAGAGTCGAGAGCCCCGGAGGGGCGAAAGAAACTCAAGTTGAATTTCTTACGCCCCTTGCGGGGCTCTCTCTTTATTGTCTGCTCTATTCCCACGGCTTAGGCCGTGGGCTACATTCTGTCGCCCCTCCGGGGCTTCACGATGTTTGGCTACGAATCCCCAGTTGCGCCGTGGGTTATATTCTGCGCGCCCCTCGCGGGGCTGGTCACTTCTCGCTGTTCTTGAGAAGTTTGAGGAGCGCGACTTCTTCGACTTCTAGTTCGGGCTGGATGCGTTTGATGGAGCGTTCGACGCGGCGGCGAAACGAATCGAGCGTGATTCCCTTGAGGTAACCGTCCAGGATATTCGGGTGAATGTAGCAACTGCGGCAGACGGCCGGAGTGTTGCCGAGCCGCTCGGCCACTCTTTTGACGGCATGCGCGAGATTACGTTTGGCCGTGCGCTCATCTTCGGCTTTGCCGATCTCGGCCAGCTCGATCGCGGCATTGAGCGTCCCGCCCCAGGTGCGAAAGTCCTTGGCCGAGAACTCGGGCGAGGTCGCCGCCTTGATATAGTCGTTAACGTCGCGCGGGCGTACGGGGCGAGCCTTGCCGTCCTCGCCCAGATAGTTGAAGAGCTTCGAGCCGCCGATGGCCTTGATGTCTGCCATCAGCGTCGCCAGCTCTTCGTCGACGACGATGCGGCGGTGGCGTATGTGATGTTTGCCGACGAAGGTGAAGATGAGACGGCCACCGCGCTTGATCTCAAGATGGCGATTGCGCAGCGTCGTGATGCCGTAGGTGCGATAACGCTTGACGCTCAGTTCCGAGCCGACGCGAAAGTACAGGTCGTTGATCAGGCGCACGACGACGGCCAGCACGCGCTCCTTGGGCAGACCGTCGAGCGCGATGTCTTCGTTAGTCCGGCGACGCAGGGCTGGCAGTTGCTCGCCAAAGCGTATGATCTTTTCGTACTTCTTCTGCTGCTGGCGCGCCGCATACTGCGCGTGATAGAGATACTGGACGCGGCCCTTCGTATCTACTCCGATGGCTTGCAGGCGGCTGCCCGCCCTGGGAGAGATGCGCACGTCCGTCCAAGCGGGCGGGATGGCGAGCAGGCGTATGCGCTCCAGCTCGGCTTCATTCGTGATGCGCCGTCCCGTCGCTTCCTCGTAATGGAACCCGCGCCGCTTCGTACCGAGCCTGCGCCACCAGCGCGCGCGTGCTCCCCGTTCGACGATCGTGAGCGCGCTCTTTTCCAGCGGCGGCTCTGCTACAACAATTGCGCCAGACATTTCCCCACCCTTCGGCTCGTCCTTTGAGACCGGACACATCATACGCCGGATGTCTTGTGAAACTGTGCCGCGACTGGCACGACTTCTTGGGGGATGTCTCCGGCAAATCACCTCACGGCGTTTAGCGCGACGAGTCGAAGTCCGTCTTACCGTCAACCGAGACGACGACGCTCCTGACGGTCGAGAACTGCCGCAGCGTGCGCTCCACCGCCCGGCGAAACTCCGCCGGAGAAAGATCACCGGCCCAGCGTTTGCCGCCCCTGGAGACAAAATCGACGCGCGCCTCGCCGCCCTTGATGACGAGCGTGCTGATGTTGAGCCCTGCGGCATCCAGGGCGCGCAGACGCCTCTGTCGCTCTTCGGCGGTTGGGCCCAGGAGCAGGGCTTCGAGGGCCGGGCGCGCGGGCGCAGCCGATGCGACGTTGCGCATCACGAACTGTAGATTGAAGGGGTCGCGCGGGTGCGGGTTGCCGTCTCGCGGAAAGTAGACGCGCACCTGTCTCTGGCCGGACGCGCTGTTGCTGCCGCTGCTGCTGCTGCCGCGTTGTTGCGCTCGTGTGACCGCAGGCGCGCCGGAGACCGCGAAGACGAGCAGGATGGCCCAGCCAATTATTATCCGTTGCAGTTTCATAAACGAGCCCAGCGGCTTGCGGCCAACGTCCTTTTGAAGAGTCTTTACAATTCAGATATTAGGTCATATCCTAATCCCACTACGCCCGAATAACAATCCCCCGAAAATTTATCCGTCTTCGTCTGTTTAAGATGAAAGAGATGCTTCAGCCAAGGGGGTTGAAATGTCCGTAACAGCCGCCGACGTGCTCGTCGAAGGAATCATGAGCTGGGGAGTGGACACGGTCTTCGGTCTTCCCGGCGACGGTATTAACGGCATCATGGAAGCCTTGCGGACGAGGCGCGAGCGCGTGCGCTTCGTGCAGGTGCGACATGAAGAGGCCGCCGCCTTTATGGCCTGCGCTTATGCGAAATACACCGGGCGGCTCGGTTGTTGTCTGGCCACGTCCGGGCCCGGCGGCATACATCTCTTAAACGGCCTCTACGACGCCAAGCTCGATCAGGCTCCCGTCATAGCCATCACGGGCCAGACCTATTCCGATCTGAAGGGCAGCAATTACCAGCAAGAGATCAACATGACGCTGCTCTACGAGGACGTGACCGTCTACAACCAGGAAGTCATCAATCCCAATCAGGTGGCGATGCTCGCGGACGAAGCCTGTCGCCATGCGCTCAATCACAGGGGCGTCTCACACCTCACCTTTCCGGTCGATTACCAGGAAAGGGAAGTGACGGGCGAGACCTCCATGCACAAGCGCATGGGCCATACGACGAGCCGCTGGTCGCCGCCGCTCGCACTGCCGCGCGAGGACGATCTGCGTATCGCCGCTTTTATTCTCAACGAAGCGCGCAAGCCCGTCATGCTCGTCGGTCAGGGCGCGCTCGGCGCGCAGGCGGAAGTCATCGAGCTTGCAGACAAGCTCGGCGCGCCCGTTGTTAAGGCGCTGCTTGGCAAAGCGGTTGTGCCGGACGATCACCCGCTCACGACGGGCGGCCTCGGGCTGCTCGGCACGGCTCCTTCGCAGGAGGCGATGGAGCAGTGCGACGCGCTCCTCATCGTCGGCTCGTCCTTCCCCTATATCGAATACCTTCCGAAGCCTGGACAGGCGCGTGGCGTGCAGATCGATGATAAGCCCGATCGCATAGGTCTTCGCTATCCGGTTGAAGTCGGGCTCGTCGGCGATGCTCGCGCTGCGCTTCAGGCTCTCTCGCGCCTCGTCGAGCGTAAGAGTGATCGCAGCTTTCTCGAAACGGCGCAGGCAGGGATGGTTGACTGGTGGGAGTTGATGCGCTCGCGCGCCATGCGTGATGATGTGCCCATCAAGCCGCAACGCGTCGCGTGGGAGTTATCGGAGTTGGCCGCAGACGACGCGATCGTCTCTACCGATTCGGGCACGATCACATCCTGGATCGCTCAACATTTCCGCATACGCGGCTCGCAGAAGTTCAGTTGTTCGGGCACGCTTTCGACGATGGCCTGCGCGCTGCCCTACGCCAACGCCGCCGCGCTCGCTTACCCCGAGCGTCAATCAATCGCATTCATCGGCGACGGCGGCTTCACGATGCTGATGTGCGAGTTCCTGACGGCGGTGAAGTATAAGCTGCCCGTCACGATCGTCGTCATCAATAACAAAACCCTCGGACAGATCAAGTGGGAGCAGATCGTATTCCTGGGGAACCCCGAATACGGATGCGAGCTGCATAACCCCGATTTCGCAAAGTTTGCGGAAGCATGCGGCGGCCTTGGCTTCAGGGTCGAGCGACCCGAAGAGATTCGTCCGGCCTTGGAACGCGCGCTCGCTTCACGACAACCCGCCGTCGTCGAAGTGGTCGTAGACCCGTTTGAGCCGCCGATGCCGCCGAAGGTCAGCCCCGAACAGGCGCTGCGTTTCGCAAGCGCGCTCGCCAAGGGCGAACCTGACGGCGGCAAGATCGCGCTGACCCTCTTCCGCGATAAATTAAATGAGCTACTCTGAGAAGGCATTTCAAGAGAACCGACAAGGAGGATTTCGATGAACGACACAAGGCCGAAAGATATAGTGGGCCCGGAGGACTTGCCCGGAAAACCCGTTTCGCTCTGGCTCGCCACCACGCCCCGCACCGATTACCCACGACTGCCTGACAACATCTACGTGGACGTGGCCGTCCTCGGCGGAGGGATTACGGGCATCAGCACAGCCTTTCTCCTGAAGCAGGAGGGCTTGAGCGTCGCCGTCATCGAAGCCGGTCGCATCGTTGAGAGCGTCACGGGCAACACGACCGCGAAGATCACTTCGCTGCATAACCTGATCTACGATCATCTGATCAAGCAGTTCGGCGAAGAGAAAGCGCGCCTCTTCGGCCAGGCGCAGGAGACGGCCAAAGAAAGAATCGCCGCGCTCGTCCGCGAGCACCAGATCGACTGCGACTTTCGCCGCACCAGTGCCTACACCTACGCGCTTCTCGATGACGAGCTTGAAGAGGTCAAGCGGGAAACTGAGGCGGCGACAAAGCTCGGTCTTCCCGCCTCGCTGGTCGAAACCACGGAGCTGCCGTTCGAGATCAGGGGGGCCGTCCGCTTTGACGATCAGGCGCAGTTTCACCCGCGCAAGTACCTGCTCGCGCTGGCAGAGAAAATACCCGGCGACGGAAGCTACGTCTTTGAAGAGACGCGCGCCTTCGACATCGAAGACGATGAGCCCTGCACCATTAAGACCAGTCGCGGAGAGATCAGGGCGCAGGCGGTCGTCGTCAGCACGCACTTCCCCTACAACGACCCGAACATCTATTTCGCGGCGATGTCTCCGAAGCGCTCCTACGTGCTCGGCTGTCGTCTCAATGGACGTGTGCCCGAAGGGATGTACATCAGCGTCGGCTCGCCGCACCATTCGATTCGCAATAATCCTTACGAGGGCGGCGAGATACTGATGATCGGCGGCGAGAATCACAAGACGGGACAGGGCGGCGAGACGAGCGAGCATTACCGTCGCCTGGAAGAATGGGCCCGCGCTAATTTCGACATTCAGTCGATAGAGTTTCGCTGGTCAACGCAGGACAATAACACTCTCGATAAAGTTCCATACATCGGCAAGCTCTCGACCGGCTCGAAGCATCTCTACGTCGCGACGGGCTTCGGCGGGTGGGGCATGACCAACAGCCACGTTGCGGCCATCCTGCTCACGGACATGATTCAGGGGCGCGAGAACCCTTGGGCCCAGGTGTTCGATCCCTCCCGCTTCAAGCCCGTCACCTCCGCCGTGGATTTCGTCAAAGAGAATTTGAATGTCGTCAAAGAGTTCATGGCCGACCGCATCAATACGCCGGAGATCGACGACCTCAACGCGCTTGCGGAGGGCACGGGCTCGGTGGTCAAGTGGAATGGAGAAAGGGTCGCCATTCACAAGGCCGAGGGCGGAGCGATCTACGCCTGCTCGCCCGTCTGCACGCACATGGGCTGCATCGTTCACTGGAACGACGCGGAGCGAAGTTGGGACTGTCCCTGCCACGGCTCGCGCTTCAACTACGACGGCAAGGTCATTCAAGGCCCGGCCAACGAGGATTTGGAGAAAGTTGATCTGAACAAAGCCGCCGAATAATTTCAGCCCCGCCAGATAGTTTTAGCCCCTGAAAGGGGCGAGCGGAATGTAGCCCATGACGTGAGTCATGGGTATAGAGCAGACAATAAAGAGAGAGCCCTGCAAGGGGCGAAAGAAACGCAACTCGAATTTCTTTCGCCCCTCCGGGGCTCTCGACTCTTTACTTGCGCGCTTTCCCATGACTTGCGTCACGGGCTACATTCTGCGCCCCTTTCAGGGGCTAAGATTACTTTTGGCCATGCTGGCCCTCTTTCCGGCGCAGGTCTTCATCGACGGTCTCTTCGTCGCCTTCGGCTGTGCCGGGAGTTCTGCCGGGGTCGCCCGTCTGGCTCTGGCTGCTGCTGCTGCTCCCCTGCGAGCCGGATTGGCTCCGGCTATTTTTCTGCTCGTCGCGTTCTTCTTCCGCCACTATGTTGCCCCCTTATCTTATGCGCTAGCGGCGCGCCCTGAAGGTTGTCCCTCGGTGTTGACGACCTCGCCCACTTCCATCACCTGCTTGAAGCGGCGCAGGTCTTCATCTATCTGTTGGTCTGGATTCTCGCCGAAGAGACGGGCCACGGCTGCGCCGAGCGCGCCGCCCGGAGGATCGTACCTGAGCGTGACGCGCACGGTCGTGCCCCGATCTCCCGCTGCGGGCTCAAAGCGCACGCTTCCGGCGTTATCAACGTCCGCGCCCTCCAGCGAGCGCCAGGCAATCAGCTCATTCTCTTTCTCGTTATAGATTTCGGCGTCCCACTCGACGGTTGAGCCCGCCGGAGCTTTCGCCACCCAATGCGAGCGGCCTTCGCCCGTCGTCGTCACCGATTCGAGATGGTTCATAAAGCGCGGCAGATTCTCGAACCTGCGCCAGAAGCGATACAGTTCTTCGGGCGACTTGTTGATGGTGATGCTCTTTTCGACCTTGATGCCGCGATCGGCGGAGACGCTCACGACAGGATTCGTCGTGCTCGTTCCGGCGGTGTTGATACCGGCGACCTCGTAGAGGTTGCAGTGACCTGTCGCGCCGCGATAGATCAGGCTCCCGCCGATCAGTGCCAGGACAGCGCCGCTGAGGGAACCGCCCGATAAAAGGCGTGACACACCGTAGACGGCGAGCGCCCCGCCGCCGACGGCCGATACCCAGCGCTCCGTCTCCCCGACATTGGTCTCGCTCGACTGCCCGCCACGCTGCATGTTAGTCATACCCTGACTGTCCACGACTCCAGCTTGTTGTAATGCTTCCTGCATTGATTCCATGTCCTTGCCTCCTCAGGTGGTTCTTCCCGTTTTGCGAACACCTTCGCAGAAATATTTGCTAATAACTGTCCGAAAACGTCTCGTAGTTGTGATATTCCAGGAGGACACACTCAAATGCCGTGCCTGGAAGAGGGAGGGGGTTTTTAGATCGGGTCAGGATGGAGAAAGATTATTCGACGTGCAGGAAAAAAACAAGGATGAAGGCGGAAGGATGAAGGATGAAGTAAAAGCACTCAAGGACGAAAAGCATTCCTTTCATCCTTCATCCTTCATCCTTCATCCTTGCTTTTACTGTGCGGCGGCTTTGGGCCCGGCGGGGACGGCGCTTCCGACCGTCCCGCGCGCGGCGTCCGCCGGTACGTAATAGAGGATACGGTTGCAATTATCGCAGATGATGACCTCGTCGCCGCGCCGTACTTCGGCCATCACCTGCGGGCGAAGCGCCATAAAGCAGGCCGTGCAGGAGCCGTTGCGCGCTTCGGCGACGGCGATGCCGTCGCGTATGCGCGCGCTGATGCGGTTATAGAGCGAGCTCATCTGTTTGGGCAGCGTGGCCAGCAATCGCTCGCGCTCGATGCGCTGCGCCGCAAGCTCTTCGGTCTGCGTGCGGGCCTGCTCCTCGAAAGCTTTAATACGATCTTCCATCTCGGCGCGCAGCTTGACGATCTCCGGCTCGCGCTCCTTGAGCACGCCCTCGGATTGTTCGATCGTCTCCATCTTTTCCAGAATCTGAGTTTCAAGCTGGGAGATATGCTTGCGCGCGGCGTCGGCCTCGCGAATCGCGGCGGTGTACTCGTGCTCGTTCTGCGCGGACATCAGGTTGCGGTCGGCGCGCGTGGCGCTCAGTCTGGTCTCCGCGACCTCTGCTTCGAGGCGCGCACGCTCCGCTCTCGCCTCATCCCGTTTTGTTTCCAGGGCACGAATTTCAAAGGCGCGCTGATCGAACTCTTTTTCGATCTCAGCGCGCCTTTGCGGGATGGCTTCGATGTCGGCCTGTAGTCTGCGTATGCTTGTGTCTGTGTTTTGCAAAGCGATCAACTGCTCTAATTCCGCTTTCACTCTCTTGCTCTCCTCAAAAAGATCAAGTGTATTAAATATGAAACGACTTATTCAAACTTCGATCATCACATATTCGTCACTGTCATGCAAGTAAGGACAAGGCCGTGATGGCCAGCCCTCGTAGGCGCAAGCCTCTCCTTCGACACTGAAAAGCTCCCTCAAACGCTGTGTTTGAGGGAGCTTTTCGCTGATCAACGATTGAAGTGCGGCATCAATCTGCGCCGACCGCCTTGGCGGCGTTGATGCGCCCGCCCGACGAGACTTTGCCCGAGAGCGAGTCCAGCTTATCGACGGACTTGAGAAGGCGCTCGCGCAACTGCTTCATCGAAAGATCGGGTTCGGATGCGAGCACCAGCGCCGCGACCCCGGACACTTCCGGCGTCGCCATGGATGTCCCGGACGCCTCGCGGAAATCACCGCCAAGCCAGGTGCTCAGAATCTCCGAGCCGGGCGCGGCGATGTGTACGCTCTTCGCGCCGTAGTTCGAGAACGAGGAGAGCTCGTCATGACGTGTGAGCGCGGCGACGCTGATGATGTTCGGCAGGTCATAGCTCGCCGGATAGTGCGGCGACTTGTCCGCGTCCGCGCTTGAATTCCCGCTCGCGGCGATGAAGAGAATGCCCTCTTCGCCCGCTTCGCGAATCACATCCTCCAGCGCCTTGGAGTACATGGTCGAGCCCCAACTGGCGCTGATGATGCGTACGTTGACGCCCGCGCGCTTGCGATCGATCACGTAGTTGATAGCCTTGATCGCATCCTTGGTCGTGCCGGAGCCGCTCGCGTCAATAAATTTCAAAGGCATGATGTCTACCTTCCAGTTGACGCCGGCGATGCCGAGGCTATTGCCGCCCTCGGCTCCGATGATTCCGGCGCAGTGCGTGCCGTGGCCGTTCTGATCCATCGGGTCGCCGTTGTCGCTCACGGCGTTGAAGCCGTAGGTATCATCAATCGTGCCCAGCTCGTCGTCCGTGTACTCGTCCATGTCGGGCGGGCGCACCCAGATATTGTTCATCAAGTCCTGGTGCGTGTAGTCGACTCCGCTGTCGATGACGGCGACGACGACCTTATTGCTGCCGGTGGTCTTGGCCCAGGCTTGCAGGGCCCTGATGTCTGCCTGCGCACGACCTCCGTTCTGCCCTGTGTTTTCCAGCGACCACTGTTCATCGAACATAGGGTCGTCCGGGTGTTGATGGACGACGTTGCCGAGCATCTCGTGATCGAGATTTATCTCGTAGTTGGGCTCGGCGTATTCGACCAGCTCTGGAAGCGAGCGATACTGAGCGGCGATGTCCTCAGCCGTCTCGCCGTCCTCGCCCTCTATGACGGCCAGGCCGTCGACGGCCTCTATCCGATCCTCGAAATGATCGTGTAAGCGCTGCGCCGTGTTCTTGATCCTGTCGAGGGTCGTGCCCTGTCGAAAGCGTACGAGCACTTCGGCGCGTTTGAAGTCACGTTGCGGAGCGCGTGCGTTGGACGGGGAGTCGGCGACGAAGACTCCGGGTGTGTAGTGTTGATGATGCTGCCAGCGACGCACCTGTCCGGCCAGCGCGGCCAGCGCGATGAGCGCGAGCGCCAGCGCCAGATGTCCGAGAAAATTCTGTCGGTTCATCGGTCTTACCTCAAAATATTGGAAATGGGGCTTTCATGTCAGAGACGATAATTCGAGCCCTGATAGTTATAGAGTCTGAGTTGATCGCGATTGGCGCGATATTCTGCCTTCTGGCCGCCTGCGCTCAAGCGTATGCGCCAGCCGGATGTAATCATCTGCCCGCTCATCTCGTCCGCGACGGGAGCGCCCAGGGCCATGTCAGGAAAATCAACCTGGTCGACCGCTTCTTCCTTGATCTCATCTTCCGCGACGCCCAGACGCCGGGCCAGATCGGCGCGCGCCTGTTTGATCGCATCCTCTTTGCTCAGAGCCATCCTCGCTCACTCCTTCAAGGGCGGCGCAAGAAGCGACCGCATTCAAGTATTACGACGCTTGACGCTGGCGCGTTCGATCTTAAGCTCAGCCGGAAAGTGCGGCCCCGCGCTTGTCGGCCATGCGCCATTGTGCCTATTCTGCGCCTGCGCGCCTCTGTTCGTCAAAGTTTTAGAGACAGGCGGCGATGCGCACAGGGAGCGGCGGCTTTTCTATGAAGTGGCAAATTTCAGACATCACGGCGCGGGCCGACGCGCTCTACGCCGAGCGCGCGCAGATTGAAAATGTACGCGCCAGTGTGGAGCTGCTCGAACGAGTCGCGCCCAACGATGCGTTCGAGATCGCATGGCGACTTGGCCGCGCACTCTTTTTTCTGGGCCAGGAAGAAGAGCAAGAGGACAAGGCGCGTAGCCTTCATGCGCGCGGCGCAACGGCCTGCGCGCGTGCCGTGCGCTCCAATCCCCTTCGCGTCGAGGGCCACTTCTGGCTCGGCGTCAATCTGGCGCTTCAAGCGCAGACGACCCGCTCGCTCAAGGCTCTCGCACTGGCCTTGCGCGCGAAACGCTCGCTTGAGCGCGCGGCCAGCATCAATGCCGCCTATCACGCCGCCGGGCCATTGCGCGTCCTTGCCCGCCTCAAGCACAAGCTGCCGCGCCTCTTCGGCGGAGGCCACAGGCGCGCTCGCGCCGACTTTGCGCGGGCCA
>DATDFK010000074.1:0-38960 GCA_036522655.1 Pyrinomonadaceae bacterium
ATGTCGCGAGGAGTTGACGGTGGAGTTGTGGATCACGCCGCAGGGAGCGACGCCGCCGACGGCGGATGCGGCCACGACGGTACCGTGTGAGCCGCGAGCGACGAGGAGGACGACGCGCCGCAGTCGTCGCGGTCGTGATGACGAGTAACAGAGGTCAATAACACGCTCGCGTCTCCCGGAAAATAGTATAGAGGCGCTGGGCTTAGACAGAGAGCGGGCGATGTGTTCAATGAAACATCGCCCGCTCTCTCTTTGCGTAACAGCACTGGCTGGCGTAATTTGGTACAACCGCCCTCATCAGGCGCGGCATCTTATAGTTGAAGCCGTGAGGCCGGTTGATAACACGCAATTTTTGTCATGCTCAATGCTCTCCCATAGCCCCGAGTAGGAAAACCCGATGAAACTACTGATGATTGGATTAATTAAACGCACCCTTTTTCTTTCCGTTCTTCTGGCGCTCGTCGCGCCCGTTCTGACTCGCGGCCAGATCGAGGCCGCCGCCGCTCGCGGAGATAGTAATCCAGATGCATCGCCGCAGTACGCGATGGATTGGCGCGTCACAGGCCCGACAGGGGGCGACGTGCGCGCCCTCGAAGTCGATCCCAGCGACCCGCAGCGTTTCTACTTCGGCACGCTCGACGGGCAGCTTTACACCTCCATCGACGGCGGCCAGCAGTGGCGCTTACTCTTCAATTTCAATCGTCCCAAGCTCGTGCTCGATCACATTATCGTTGACCCGCGCGACTCGAAAACGATCTACGTCGCGGGGCATCGTCACAAAGACCCCGGCGGTTTCTTCAAAACGACGGACGGCGGCCTGACGTGGCGCGAATCAACTCAACTGAAGGGCGAGGCTTTGCACTCGATGACGCAGTCGGCCTCGAATCCCGATGTGCTCGTGGTCGGAACGAACCGGACTGTTTTCCGCTCGACGGATTCGGGCGAGAGCTGGACGCCGGTTTCTCCCTTCGGCACGACGGCCATCGAATCGCTCGCCATCGATCCACGCAATACGGATACGATCTATGCTGGCACATGGTACTTGCCTTATAAATCGAACGACGGCGGCAAGACCTGGAACATCATCAAGACCGGCATGATCGATGACTCCGATGTCTTTTCAATAAATATTGACCCGCGCAATCCTGACCACGTCATCGCTTCGGCCTGTAGCGGGATTTACGATACGCGCAACGGCGGCGGGACATGGCGCAAGGTGCAGGGGATACCTTCACAGTCGAGGCGCACGCGCGCGATTCTGCAACATCCTTCGATTCCGGGCATAGTCTATGCGGGAACGACCGAAGGGCTCTGGCGCTCGACCAACGGCGGCGATTCATGGATGCTGACCACGTCAAAGCAGCTTGAGATCAACTCGATCGTGGTTCACCCGAAGAACCCGCAGACCATTTACATCGGGACAAACAATTACGGCGTGATGGTCTCGAACGACGGCGGCAAGAATTTCGCGCCGAGCAACGGCGGTTACAGCGGGCGCTTCGCCAACTCTATTCTCGCAGACCGTGAGAAGGCGGGTCGCATCTACGCGACGACGATCAATACGGCGACGGGCGGCGGCTTCTTCTTCGTCAGCAATGACGGAGGCATGACCTGGCAGCCCTCCATGCGCAATATGCCGAACCGGCTGATCAGTTATTCGATACTGCAAGATGAGCGCGACCCGAACATGATTTACCTGGGAACGAATCTTGGCGTCTATCGCTCTCTGGACAGGGGCGCGTCCTGGTCTGCGCTGGGTGCTCCGAAGCCTGCTCCTGCACCGAAGGCCAAAAGCAGAGGGAGGCGGGGCAGGGCAGCAGCAGCAACGAGTCGTGACACTACCAGTAGCGCCTCCGCGTCTGCGGCTCGCGGTGATGACATGGTCAAACGGGCGCAGGAGGCGCTCAACGCTGCTGGCTATAACGTCGGCACGCCGGACGGCAATGCGGGCACGCGCACCGTGACCGCTCTCAGAAAGTTTCAAACCGACAAGGGCATTGACGTGACCGGCACGCTCGACGATGCGACGCTGACGGCGCTGGGTCTTGCGGGAGGAGTGCAGACGAGCACGGCGGCGGGCAAGCTGCCGCAGCCTCCAATGTTCCTGACCGATGCGGTCAACGCGCTGGCGCTGACGCACGATGAGCGCAACGGGCGACCGGGCATGCTGGCCGCAACCAACGCCGGGCTGCTACGCAGTTATGACCCGGCGCAGGGTTGGGAGCGCCTTCCTTTCTCGACCGGGCTCGATACGCGCACGCTCTGTGTTTCCACGAGCGCGCAGAATCCGAACACGATCTGGGTCGGGACGGCCACCTCCGGCGTCCTGGTCTCGCGCGATAGCGGCGCGACCTGGGAGCAGGTCTCGGGTATCCCTTCGAGCGCTCCGATCAGTGCTATCGAAGAAGATCAAACGCGCGCCGGTTACATCTACGTCGGCACGAAGCAGACCTTCTATTATTCGCACGACGGCGGCCAGAGCTGGACGCGCAGGGGCGGGAATCTGCCTTACGGCGATTACGCCAGCATCCTGATCAACCCGCATGACGGAAACGAGATTTTCGCGGGCAGCGCGTATGAGAACGGCGGCGGGCTCTATCGCTCTGTGGATGCGGGCGTGACCTGGCTGAGAGTTGATCCGCAGGACGCGCGGCTTCCCAGCCAGCGCGTGTGGGCGCTCGCTTTCGACCCGCGCAGCGCGAACAGATTGTTCGTCGGCTCGCATTCCGCCGGTATCTATATCGCCGAGCGCGGCGTCGGCACTGCATTCGGCGGAGGCAATTAGCAGCCGCCCGGAGTAAGAGCAGAAGGCGAAAGGCGTACCGGCCGATCGTCATCAAGCGTGGGCCCGGCGAGACGGCTTTCGCCTTCTGCTTCTGTCCAAGTCTTCCGCCTGGAAGGCTCTTATCGCCTTGACAGGCCATCATTTTGGCGTGTACATTGCCGCTCTACCCGGTCAATGCGGCGGGCGAGTGAGTCGGTAACAAGCGGGTGATTACGGGCGCGACGGAAATCGAAACGTATACTAACCATTTTCCAACTCTTAACTGCTCCCATCCTCACCTCGAGTTCTCAGTTCCGACTTCATCGCCACAAGCACTTAAAAAGTCAGGGCCGCCGCTTGACGCACTGCTCGCAAGCTTCAGTGATGCGAGTTGGGGGCGCTCTCAAACGCCGGGTATGGCGCGATAAGCTCTTGAAACGTGCCGCTAAAAGCAATAGGAGTTGACAGGAGTCTGCATGTCTACCGAAGAACCCAAGCCGACCGACGGCGAGGCCAACAACAACCAAACCCAAACCGGCGATCAAAGCGCCGCACCGTCTACGACGAATGAACCGACGCGCCCTGCCGCAACCGGCAACAGCAGCAACAGCGGCGGAGCATCAGCCGCTTCGGCCAGAATGAGCGCGCCCGAAGATGATGATGACGAAGCGCCTTCGGATTTCGGCGCGATGCTCGACCAGTTCGAGCAGGAGCAGGCGGCCTTTCAGGAAGGCGAAGTAGTGCGCGGTACGGTCGTCGGCATCACGGAGCGCGGCGTCGTCATTGATTTCGGATACAAGTCCGAAGGCATTGTCCCGCAAGCGGAGTTTATGGACGCGGGCCAGATGACCGTCAAGCCCGGCGATGAAGTCGACGTGCTCGTCAAGAGCATGGAGACAAACGAGGGCTTCCCAGTGCTCTCGCGCGCCGATGCCGTTCGCATGAAGGCATGGGACGAGCTGGAGCGAGCTTACAGCGAAGGCACGCCGATCAAGGGCCGCATCACGGAACGCATCAAGGGCGGACTGCGCGTGGACATTGACGGGATAGCTGCTTTCCTTCCCGGCTCGCAGGTCGATACACGCCCCGTGCGTAACCTTGACAGTCTTCGCAATCAGGAGATCGAAGCCAAGGTCATCAAGCTCAACCGCAAGCGCTCGAACGTCGTGCTCTCGCGCAAGGCCGTCATCGAAGAGCAGAACGAAGGCAAGAAGGGCGAGACGCTCAACCAGATCGAAGAGGACATCATCGTCGAGGGTCAGATCAAGAACCTGACGGACTACGGCGCGTTCGTTGACCTGGGCGGCATAGACGGGCTCCTTCACGTCACGGACATGAGCTGGGGACGGTTGCAAAACCCTGCGGAGTTGTTCAAGGTCGGAGACTCGGTTCAGGTCAAGGTGTTGAAGTTCGACCGCGACCGCGAGCGCGTCTCCCTGGGCTATAAGCAATTGCTGCCAGACCCGTGGGGGAGCATCGAAGAGCGCTTCACCATCGGCAAGCGCCTGACGGGCAAGGTTGCGAGCGTCACGGACTACGGCGCATTCATAGAGCTTGAGCCGGGCGTCGAAGGCCTGGTTCACGTCTCCGAGATGAGCTGGTCAAAGCGCGTCAAGCACCCCAGCAAGCTGGTCAACCCCGGCGACACGGTGGACGTTGAAGTCTTGAGCGTTGACCCGAAGGCGCGTCGCATCAGCCTGGGCATGAAGCAGATTCAGTCCAACCCCTGGCAGACCTTGAAGGATCGCTACCAGATAGGCTCGCGCGTGCATGGGCGCGTGCGTAACCTGACGGACTTCGGAGCCTTCATTGAAGTTGAGGACGGAGTGGACGGGCTCGTTCACGTCTCCGACATTTCATGGTCGAAGCGCATCAAGCATCCGGGCGAAGTTTTGAAGAAGGGGCAGGAGATCGACGCCGTCATCACCTCGATTGATACGGAGAATCGCCGGTTGTCTCTCTCGATCAAAGACCTTGAGCCGAATGCCTGGGAGCGTTTCGTCACGGCGCACAAGCCGGGCGATGTCGTGAAGGGTAAGATCGCGCGCTTCGCCAACTTCGGCGCGTTCGTCGAGCTCGACGATAATCTGGAAGGCTTGTGTCATATCTCTGAGCTTTCGGACGATCGCGTGGAGAAACCCGAGGACGTGGTACAGTTGGGCCAGGAGATGGACTTCAAGATTCTGAGGATTGACCCGGAGTCGAAGAAGATCGGTCTTTCGGCGCGCGCGGTGGGCCGCGACGAGCCGATCATCGATACGAAGACATACTCTTCCGAGGCCGGCGGCGGGATGGCCTCTCTGGGCGAGCTGGCAGGTTTGAGACGACCCAGCACAGAGGACGAAGGCGAGCAGTAACTCCGCTCGTCAACGCTGCGAACAAGAAAAAGTGGCCGCGTGCCCTAAGCTCTGCATGGAAGGCTTAAGGCTCGCGGCCACTCTTTTTATATTAGTTGGGGCTGGCGTGTAAGATGTTGGCTACAATGCGCTTGCGGGAGTTCGCCTCTTTCTGCTACTGTAGGCAGACCCAGCTTTACTGCGGTTGATTGCTTGCTTTATGGTCTGGGCCCACATGGGCTTTTGCGGCGATATTGCCTTTGTCCGACAGCGAGGTGACAGCATGACGAAAGCGGAACTGGTTGAAGATGTTGCGCGCGCGGCTGAGTTGACGAAGAAAGATGCGGAGCGGCTCGTCGAGATCGTCTTCGAGAGCATCATCGAAACCTTAAACCAGGGCGAGAAGATCGAATTGCGCGGCTTCGGCAGCTTCCGTGTACGCGAGCGCGGCGCACGCCGGGGAAGAAACCCCAAGACCGGAGACCCGGTCAATATCCCTGCCAAGCGCGTCCCTTACTTCAAGCCCGGCAAGGAACTCAAAGAACTGATCAACGAAGAAGGCGCTGTTGCTACTCCATCAGCGTCTACGCCGTCCTCCGAAGCCACAGGCATGAGCGGCGAGGGCGATGACCAGACGCCTTCCAACATCTAGTCGGCGCTACTCTCTGGCGGCATTCGAGGTAAGCGGTCGTGGACATACTGTGGAGCCCCTGGCGGTACGACTACATCAAATCGGGCTCAAGTGAGGAGAAGCGCCGCGAGCCCTCCGTTTGCGTCTTCTGCGCGCTACAGCAGGAGACCGACGATGAAAGCAATTTCATCCTCCATCGTGCCGAATTCAACTTCGTCGTCCTCAATATCTATCCGTACATCAGCGGCCATCTCTTGATTATCCCTTACGCTCATCTGGGCGAGTTGGACGCCGCGCCGAAGGAGACAACAGACGAGTTGATGGACTTGACCAAGCACAGCCAGTCATTGCTGCGCGAGACTTACAATCCGCACGGCTTCAACCTCGGCATGAATCTGGGACGGGCCGCCGGAGCGGGCATCGCCGATCACATACACCTGCACATCATGCCGCGCTGGACGGGCGACTCGAATTTCATGTCAACCATCGGCGAAACCCGCGTCATCCCCGAAGACCTCTCGACCACTTACAACAAACTGCGCGGCAAATTCTGAGGGCGCTTAAGCCCCAGCCCCTTGCAGGGGCTATGGAATATGTTTTCTCGACTTGAGTCTTATCCGGGCAGGCTTAACGTTTTACGGTCTTGCGTGTGAGGGCTTCGTCTTCGACCTCTCCGCCCTTGTTGATCGGTATCTCGGACGGCCTGGTGTAGCTGACGCCGCGCTCTTCCGTATCCAGTCGCGCATCGGGCAGCGTGGGCAGCGCGCCGGTCAGCGATGGCGGGTTGAAGCCGGGATAATCTATGCGCGCGTGATAGATGGCCGTCAGCGAGGTGATGATCGCGTCTCTGATAGTACGCAATTCGCTGAGCGTGAGGTTGCTTTCGTCCAGTTGGCCGTCGCTGATGATGGCGTCGACGATTTTAGTGACGATGGTGCGAATGTTTTCCGGGTCTGGATGAGAGAGGCTGCGCGCCGCCGCTTCGCAGGAATCCGCGATCATCATGATAGCCGCTTCCTTGAACTGCGGCTTGGGCCCGGGATAACGAAACTCTGATTCGTCCACCTCTTCGCCGGGCGCGGCCTGCGCCTGTGCCTTGCGCAGAAAGAAGTGGAGTGTGCGCGTGCCGTGATGCTGCGGGATGAAGTCCGTGATCTGCTTGGGGAGACCTATTTCCTTGGCGAGCTTCAGGCCGTAGGTGACGTGTGATGTGATGATGCGCGCGCTCTGTGTCGGGCGCAGGCGATCATGCGGGTTCGCGCCCTGCTGGTTCTCGACGAACATGTCGGGCGCGGCTGTCTTCCCTATATCGTGATAGAGCGCGCCGATGCGTGCCAGCAGCGGGTTGGCTCCGATGGCGCGGCAGGCTTCTTCCGCCAGTTGGCCCACGGCATGCGAGTGCTGGTTAGTTCCGGGCGCGCGCAACGCCAGTTGGCCCAGCACGGGCAGGTCTGCGTTAGACAATTCGAGCAGCTTTACGTCCGTCAGAATACCGAACAGGGATTCGTTGACGGGGAGGCCGCTGGCGGTAAACGTCGCCGTCAGTAGGCCGCTGACTATGCCGCAGCCGACCGCGAGCAGAATAGTGTTGAGCGTCAGCGCCTGTTGCGCGTAGGCGATGAGGGCGACGGCCATCAAGGCGTTAGCGCCCCCGACGATCAAGCCTGCCTGCGTGACAGATTGTCGCTCGCGGTAGCGCCCGATTCCGTAGATCGCCACCGAAGATGAGATCATCGCGTAGAAGGCTTTGAGCACTCCGTCGGGCGCGAGCAGCCCGGCGAAGAGCGCCGTGATGAGCGCGGTAATCAATGCGAGTTGTGTGTCGACCAGAAGCGTGACGAGCAGGGCGGCGGCGGCAAACGGAATCGCGAAATTCCAGATCGTTGGGTCGTTGTAGGGAGCGCGCATGCTCTGCGTCGCGAGGCTTTCGGAGACCGTAAAGCAGATGCGCATGATCACCGTCTCAACGATCACCGAGAGACCGATGAGCGCGAAGGCTTTTCTGTCCGAGAGGGTCAGATTGGCCGTCATGCTGCGGTGCTCGGCGAATTTCCACGCCGCCCAGTACATCGCCGCGACGACGAAGAAGAGACCGATGAGATGATGCCAGGGTCTGCCCGTTCGTTCGTACTCGCGTATCTCACGAAACTGTACGAGCATGGGCTCGGTCACAGTATCGCCTTCACGCGCGACGACCTGATTGCGCTTGAGCGAGATCGGAGGGGCGACAAGGTTTTTCGCCGCCGCTTCCTGCGCGATCTGCGTCGCCTTCTGGTCGAAGACGAGATGAGGCTTGACGAGCGGGAGCATGGCCGCGACGAGCGCTGACTGCTGCTCATGCGTCCAGCCGCTCAGTTGTGAAATGCGAAAGCTTAAGTCGCCGTGCGCCGCCGAGAGCGAGATCGTACGCTCAGCCGGAAGCTTGAGGGTCGCGGGCGCGCTCGCGTTGCGTACGTCGACGAGTATGATCTGGCCTTTGAGTCGTTCGGCGTCCTGATCGTCGTAGATGTAGCGCTCACCTGTCTGGCGCAGTAACGCCATCGGGCGCTCCATCTCGCTGTTATCCAGATGATGCGACGAGAGCGCCTGGCCGATCGTCGCGCGCACTTCCTCTGTCACGCCTTCGCCAGACCACTTAAGGTCTCGCTTGCCTGAGCTATTACCGCGCTCTCCAGCCTGACGCTGTAAGTCTTCCCACGCGGCGCGAAAGCTCTGCGCGGCGCTCTCCGAGCGCATCGGGTCGAAATTGAAAACGGGCGGCGTGTTATTGATGGCCGCAACCCTGAGCCGCTCTTTCTCCGCGACCCAATCCTTAATATCCACGCCCGCGATGTCTTCCGGCGCGATGACAGTGCGGCGCACCACGTCGCCCTCACGGTAAAACTCCGCCGGGACGCGCGAGTAACTGTTAAGAAGAAGGAGCGCCGTCGTCGTGACGATCACTGCGAATCCGAGCGCGAAGCGCATGTTGGGCGAGAGCCACCGCAGAGGGCGCGTGACGAATTCAAGCACGGCATTGCTGGCCCTGTTCATAGGTGAGGTGAAACGTGGACGACGGGTGCTCATTTGGCGCTCTGTGCTGTGAATTCTTCGTCCTCTTGGATGAGAGGCTCGGCCGCGTGCTCGTTGGGCCGCTCGACCAGATTGCGGGCGAGAATCGCGCCCGTCTTCTCAAGCATGGGGCGTAAGGTCTGCGCATCCGTGGCGGAGATGCTGATGCATTCGCGCGCGCCGTTCTGCGACGCCTGGCGAATCATCGCTTCCAGCGTGTCTGGCGGAACGAGGTCTGCTTTGTTAAAGACCAGGAGGCGCGGAATCCGCCCGTAATCAAGATCACCCAGGATTCTTTCGACCGATTCCATCTGCTGCTGCCAGCGAGGATTCGAGGCATCGACCAGATGAATGAGCACGTCGCTATCGCTGATCTCTTCGAGCGTGGCGCGAAAGGCGGAGAGCAGGTCGGGCGGCAGGTCGCGTATGAAGCCGACCGTGTCATTGACGATGACCTCCTGTTCGCGCGGCAGCCGCAGCCGCCTGGATGTCGGGTCGAGCGTGGCGAACATGCGCTGTTCGGCGTGCACGTGGCTCGCCGTCAGCGTGTTGAGCAGAGTTGATTTACCGGCGTTGGTGTAGCCGACGACGGAGATGATGGGAAACTCGCTGCGCGCGCGTCCCTTGCGACGCTCCTGACGGCGATGACGCTGCGCCTCGATCTCTTTCTCAAGCCGGTTGATGCGGTCGCGCACGCGGCGACGATCAGTCTCAAGCTTCGTTTCACCGGGGCCGCGCCCGCCGATGCCGCCCGCAAGACGCGAAAAGGCCGAGTCGTGCCCGGCGATCAAGCGCGGCAGCAAGTATTTCAACTGGGCCAACTCGACCTGAATCTTACCCTCGCGCGATTGCGCGCGCTGCGCGAAGATGTCAAGGATGAGCTGCGCGCGGTCGATCACTTTGAGGTCGGTCGCTTCGGAGAGCGAGCGCACCTGCGCCGGGCTTAACTCGCGGTCGAAGACGATCAGGTCAGCGCCAAGCTGAAGCGCTCGCACGAGCAACTCTTCGAGCTTGCCGCGACCGAGCAGCGTGCGCGGGTCGATGGCCGGACGCCTTTGAATAATCTGATCAAGGACGAGGACGCCCGCCGATGCGGCCAACTCTTGAAGCTCGGCCATGGATTCTTCGGCTTCGGCCAGAGAGCCCGTCGTGACGTTGACGAGAATAGTGCGGTCACGAGCTTCGGCGCGGCGTGTCGCGCGGCGATTGCGCGCCATCTCCTCTTCCAGCGAGTTGATGAGCGCCAGAAAATCGACATCGAGCTGCGAGGGAATCTGCGGCTCAAGGAAAGCGTAAGGAGCCTGCGCGCCCTCGTTGGCGTCAAGCTCGGCAACGGTGGTCGGCAGTAGATGCGCCGCTCTCACCATGCCGGGCAGTCCCGTCCGCTCGTCAACGTCGAGCGCGACCATCAGATCCAGCCTGAGCAGCGCCAGGTCGGTCAGATCATCCTGCGTCAGGTGCTCGCCGCGCAGGTGCGTGTGCACGCAGCGGAGCCCGCGAAAACGGTCTGCGGCGACGCGCGTGCGCTTCAAGTCCGGCAACTCTATGCGCCTCGCATCACCGACCACCACGTATTCGATATAGCCTTTACGATCAACGAGCACGCCGATCTGCCTGCGCGTCTCGTGCGATAGCTCCGTGAGGTGGCGCGCAAACTCGGGCGTCACGATCTGGTGCGGCTGGATGCGCCGGTCATAAAGCTTTTCTATCCGGCGCAGTTGATTCTGTTTCAACCCCTGTGTATTTCCGTGTACGTTACTGATAACCCTAACCCTCCAAAAATAAGTGACCGGCAGTCAATAATCAGTATCCGGCAGCAAAGCTGGCGCTCAAATCGAGCTGCCAATTAGATGCCTGATACTGACAGTTGATTGCTGACGACTGGTAGTTACAAAAATATTGAAGCGAGCGGTAGGCGTCGGACGCTCTGGGGAAAGCTTTGATGTTGCTCTGCGCAGTTAAGTCGCTTGGTCGCTTGAGCATTGCGATTGTTTAGTCAAGCAGCGCCCGGGGCTTCGGAACGTCACAAGGACATTTCGGCCCTGACCAGTAGCATCTCAAAGCGGCTTGACAGGCGGGGATTATAGCATAGTGAAGGCGCGAGCAAGCATCGCAAACGCGCCGGGCCAAACATTTTATTAAGGCGCAGTGGCCTCAAATTAGACATGCCCAGCGCGCACGGCGTATCATGTCAAGCTAAAGTATCCGGCGAGATGACGGGCGTGGGAGTTGCGTTGATGAGCAGAGCAGGACGGATTGTGCGCGTTGACCCGGGGGCGGGGATTCCCGGCGGCGAGGTGTCGGTCGAATGCGAAGGGCTGGACACCGGAAACTTAAGGGCTTGCGGTTGCCTGTTTAATGGAGAGCGGGCGCATCTCGTGGGGCTTTCGACGCGGCGGGCGCTGGCGCTCGTCCCCGAAATCGGCGGCAGGGGCGAGATAAACGTGCAGCTTGAAAGCGACGGGCAGCGGAGCGAGGCGGCGCGCTTTAATCTCGGCGGCAAGCTGGCCGAAGACCTCCACCCGGTCACCAATCCGGCTTTTGACCCGGACGACGGCTCGCTCTACGTGACGCGCTCGGGCTCGCGCGGACAGCATTTTCCGGTCTCGATCTTTCGCATTGACCAGAGCGGCCAGATAGCGGATTTCTCCGGCGACATCACCAACCCGACCGCCATCGCCTTCGATAAGACGGGCCAGATGTTTGTCACGAGCCGCCTGGACGGCACGGTCTATCGCGTCACGCCTTTTAAAGACGCGGTCGCGTTTGCGCGAAATCTCGGAGTGGCGACCGGCCTCGCTTTTGATCGTGAAGGGCGTATGTACGTCGGCGACCGCTCCGGCACGATCTACCGCGTCAACGGTATCGGAGAAGAGAAGGCTTGGGCCCAGCTTGAGCCGTCCGTCTCGGCCTATCATCTGGCCATCGGGCCGGACGATGCTTTATATGTCACTGGGCCCACCGTATCGAGCGACGACGCCGTGATGCGCATTGACGGAAACGGCGAAACCAGCGTCTTTTATCAAGGGCTGGGCCGACCGCAGGGCTTGGCCTTTGATCGTGACGGCAATCTTTACGTGGCGGCATCCATGCGCGGGCGGCGCGGCATAATACGCATCTCGCCGGGCGGGCGTGAGGCGGAGATGGCCGTCGCCGGAATGAACGTCGTTGGCCTGGCCTTTAGCGCGGCGGGCGATATGATCGTCGCCACCAACGATGCTGTCTATAGCTTGCCGCTCGGCATACATGGAACACTCCTGCGATAGTCAGTAGAAAAGGCAATCAAATGCTTCCCCGCGGCGATTATCTTCTGCTTTTTGACTCCATTGCGGACGCGTGTTAGTGTGACACTTTACAGCTTTGGACGCTAGTCTCTTTAGTTATCTGACGATGGGCAATTACGATATAGGACAGTTTATTCTCTACATGGTGGCGCTGATATTCTCGTTGTCCGTGCATGAGTCGGCGCACGCCTGGATGTCAAACAGATTCGGTGACGATCTGGCGCGTCTTCAGGGACGCATCAGTCTCAATCCAATGGCGCATGTCGATCCGATTGGAACGTTGCTGTTTCCGGCCATCTCGTTTTTCACGCATGCGCCACTTATCGGCTGGGCGCGCCCCACACCTGTCAATCCTCTCAAGTGGCGCAACAAGCGCGTGGCAAACTTTTGGGTTTCGGCGGCAGGCATCATCTGCAATTTTATCATCGCCATTATTGCAGGCATCACGATTCGCATTCTTTTCCATATCGGGATAATCGGAGTAAGCGCAACAGGGCTTGTACCCGCCACCACAGAATCCTTGATAGCTGTCGGCGCGGTTGAGTTGCTCGTAACGTTCTTCACCTTGAATGTTTTACTCGGCGTCTTCAATCTATTTCCAATTCCTCCGCTTGATGGCAGCGGCATTCTGAGCAGCCTGCTGCCGGATAGTTTCGGATCAGCCATAGATGCCCTCAATCAATTCGGCTATATTCTTCTTTTCATCGCGGCGTTCTCAGGTGTTCTGCGAGCGGTCTTTAATGTGGTGATGCCCATAGCTTGGAGCATAGTTTTCATTGGTGCTTTCTGAAATTGCATGAAACGAATTTTCAGCGGCGCACAGCCGACCGGCGAACTCCATCTGGGAAACTATCTCGGCGCGCTGCGCAACTGGGTCGAGTTGCAGCACGAGTACGAGAGCTTCTTCTGCATCGTTAACCTGCACGCGCTGACCATCCCGCAAGACCCGCAGCGCCTCGCACAGAAGACCAGAGAGTTGGCGCGCATCTACTTGGCGGCAGGGATTGACCCGAAGGTTTCGACCATCTTCATCCAGTCGGACGTGCCGGAGCATGCCGAGCTGACGTGGATACTGAACTGCGTGACGCGCATGTCGGAGCTTGAGCGCATGACGCAGTACAAGGAGAAGGCACGCAAGCAGAAAGAGAATGTGCTCGTCGGTCTCTTCGACTATCCGGTGCTGATGGGCGCGGACATCCTGCTCTACCAGACTGATCTGGTGCCCGTCGGCGAAGATCAGAAGCAGCATCTTGAATTGACGCGCGACATCGCCGAGCGTTTCAATCGTGACTACGGCGAGACGTTTCGCGTGCCCGACCCCTTTATCCCCAAAGTCGGCGCGCGCATCATGTCCCTGGACGACCCCGCGAAGAAGATGTCCAAGTCGGACGAGAGCCCCAACGGATGTATCTTCCTGATGGACGACGCCGATGCGATCAGGCGTAAATTCAAACGCGCGGTGACGGATTCGGGAACGGAGATTCGCTTTGAGCAGTCGCGCCCGGCGCTCACAAATCTGCTGACCATCTATCAACTCCTGAGCGGCAAAGGGCGCGAAGAGATCGAGTCGCATTTCGCAGGTCTTGGCTATGCTCAACTGAAGGGCGAGCTTGCGGAGCTGGCGATAGACTTCATTGCGCCGTTTCAGGAGCGCGTGCGCAGTATCAGCGATGACGAGCTTGATCGGATTCTCGGCGAGGGGCGTGATCGCGCGCGCCCGATTGCGCAGCGTACGTATGCAGAGGTGAAGGCGCGCATCGGATTGGCCGGAGCCGCGCCCCTGTTGAATGACTAGAGGCTTGGAGAAACCATGAACGAGACAAACGAGCAGGCATCCAGTGCTTTGAACGGCCAGCCGACTTTGAGCGTCGCCGGGGCGCGCCCCGAAATCATGGCCGATGCGGGCGGCGACACGCTCCGGCTCGTGCTCGGCGAGTTCGCGGGGCCGCTAGACCTCCTGCTGTACCTGATCCGGCAGGAACAGGTCGACATCTACGATATTCCCGTCGCGCGTATCACGGATGAATATCTACGCTATCTACAGTTGATGCAGGAACTGGACATCGCCCTCGCCGGCGATTTTTTAGTGATGGCGGCGAGCCTCATCGAGATCAAGTCGCGCATGCTTTTGCCGCGCGACCCCTTGGCCGAAATCACCGCCGAAGAAGACGGCGACCCGCGCCGCGAGTTGATCAACCAGCTTCTCGAACATCAGAAGTACAAGGCCGCCGCGCAGATGCTCTGGTCGCGTGCGACCGTCGAGCAGGCCGTCTTCAAGCGCGCAGAGCTTGAGACGGATAAACAGAACCCGGAAGTCTCGGTCGGCCTCTTCGATCTGCTGAAGGTTTTTCAGCAGATACTCGCGCGCCGCAAAGAAGAGGTCATGATGGAGATCGAGCGCGACGAGATCACGATGACGGAGATGCTCGAACGCCTGCGCAATATGGTGCTGTCGGCGGGCGAGCTGAACCTCGTCAAGTTCTTCGAGCGCGCACGTTCGCGCCGCGAATTGGTGCTCGCCTTTCTCTCCGTCCTCGAACTGGTGCGGACGACGGAAATCTCACTTGTTCAGCGCGAAACCTTCGGCGAGATCATCGCCCTTGCGAGCGCTTAAAATTTTCTGAAAGAGCTATGACCGAAGAAATTAAAGATATAGAAGAAGCGGAAATCGTCGCCGCCGACGAACACATAAACGCTTCGTCCGTCGAGCCGGAAGAAGCAGAGGGCGTCATTATCCACGACGCGGACGCCGAGGATGCTCTGGAAGAGGCCCGCGCAAAGTCCGACGCTGTGCCGGGCGCAAGCGATGCTGCGAGCGCGGAAGCTTCCGCAGATGAAGAGACTCCGCACAACGTACGCAGCATGGAAGAGATGATGGCGATCATCGAAGCGCTCATCTTCGTCTCGGAAGAGCCGATCAGCGCCAAGGCGCTCGCCGATGTGCTCAAGGAAGATCGCGGCTGGGTCGAGGTCGCGGTCGAAGAGTTGGCGAAAGAGTTCAACGGTCGCGGCGGCGGGCTGCAACTGCGCGAAGTGGCGGGCGGCTGGCAGATCGCGACGCGCCCGGAGCATCACGAGCACGTCCGCGCCTTTCTCAAATCGCGCCCCTCGGCCAAGCTCTCGCTCGCCTCGCTGGAAACGCTCGCCGTCATCGCCTACAAGCAGCCGATCACCGTGCCCGAGATTCTGGAGATACGCGGCGTCCAATCGCCCTCGGCCATCAAGACACTGCTGGACAAGCGACTGATCGTCGCCAAGGGACGCAAGGAGACCATCGGGCGGCCCATGATGTACGGCACATCCAAAGAGTTCCTGCTGCAATTCGGCTTGAAGGATTTGTCGGAACTGCCGAGCATCGAAGACTTTGAAGATTTAGCGGGAGGAGCGTAGAGCATTTTGGATTTTAGATTTTGGATTGGCGCGCCCGCGATAGTTGAGCCGCTAAATTCCGAAGTTCAGGTTTACCGACGCATTAATCAAAAATCCAAAATCCAAAATGGCCGAAGAGCGTTTGCAAAAACTGATAGCCGCCGCCGGGATCGCCTCGCGCCGTCATGCCGAGGAGATGATCGCGGCGGGTGAAGTGACCGTTAACGGGAAGGTGGTCACGACATTGGGCGTGAAGGCAGACCCGGCGCGTGACCATATCAAGGTGCGCGGGCGCTTGATCAATCCGGCGCTTGCAGCGCGCGAGAAAATCTATGTGCTGCTCAACAAGCCGCGCGGCTATCTGACGAGCCTCGCCGATACGGAAGGCCGCCCGCTCGTGACGGAACTGATACCCTCCTCCTTCGGTCGCCTTCATCCGGTCGGGCGGCTCGACTTCAACACCGAAGGCTTGTTGCTCCTGACCAACGACGGCGAGTTCACCAACTTCATCACCTCTGCGCGCAACGGCGTGGCGAAAGTTTACGCTGTCAAGGTCAAGGGCGTGCCGCCCGAAGAGGCGATCGAGCGCCTTCGACGCGGGATAGTGCTCGACGACGGCACGCGCACCGCGCCCGCCGAGATCAAAAGATTAGAGGAGTCGGAATCCAATTCATGGTTCGAGGTCATCCTGCACGAGGGACGCAATCAGCAGATCAGGCGCATGTTCGATGCCGTCGGACACTCGGTCTTAAAGCTGCGCCGCGTGCGTATAGGGTTTCTCTCCGACGATCGTCTGGCTCCTAAACAATGGCGCATGCTGGCTCCGGCGGAAGTCGCGCGTTTTACAAAAACGAAACGCAAACAGTCGCCGCGCGCCGCAGCTAAAGGCGAAGCTAAAGGCAGGACTAAAGGGCGCGCCGCGAGTCACGGCGGGCGTAAGAGTTAATGTACAATAGGAAGTGATAAGTGACGAGTGACGAGTAACAGGCGCACAGGCTTTGACTCGTCACTCGTCACTTGTCACTCTTCACTTCCTAAGGGGTCGTTATGGAATTTGAACTAAGCGAAGAACAGCAGCAGGTCAGGATGAGCGTGCGCGAGTTCGCCGAAGCGGAGATCGCGCCGCACGTCATGGAATGGGACGAGACGCAGCATTTCCCCATAGAGCTTATTCCGAAGTTGGCCGAACTCGGATTGATGGGCGTTATCTTTCCCGAAGAGTACGGCGGCGCGGGGCTGGGCTATATCGAGTATGCTTCGATCATCGAAGAGCTGTCGCGCGTTGACGGCTCGGTCGGCATCTCCGTCGCGGCGCACAACTCGCTCTGCTCCAATCATATCTTCACGTTCGGCACGGAAGAGCAGAAGCGCAAGTATCTCGTCCCTCTGGCGCAGGGGCAACACCTCGGCGCATGGGGCTTGACGGAGCCGAGCGCCGGTTCCGACGCTTCGGGCACGCGCTCGACGGCTGTCAGGCGTAACGGCGGGTGGGTTGTCAACGGCTCGAAAAATTTCATCACTCATGCGATTCACGCCGATACCTGCGTGGCCGTAGCTTCGACAGACCGCTCGCGCGGCAGCAAGGGAATCACCGCCTTCATCTTCGAGAGGGGGATGCAGGGGTTCGCGCCGTCGAAGAAGGAGAATAAGCTGGGCCTGCGCGCTTCGGAGACGGCGAGCGTCGTCTTTGAAGACTGCTACGTGCCGGATGAAAACAGGCTCGGCCCCGAAGGCGAGGGCTTCATACAGGCGATGCAGGTCTTGGACGGCGGGCGCATCTCGATCGCGGCGCTCGCGGTCGGCATCGCGCAGGGCGCTTACGAGTCCGCCGTTCGCTATGCCAAAGAGCGCGAGCAGTTCGGCAAGCCGATCGCGGAATTTCAGGCCATACAGTTCAAGCTGGCCGACATGGCGACGCAGATAGAGGCCGCGCGCCTGCTGATGTACCGCGCCGCCTATCTCAAAGATCAGGGCAAGCGTGTGACGAAGGAATCCTCTATGGCCAAGCTCTACGCTTCGGAGATGAGTGTCAGGGTTTGCGAGGAGGCGATACAGATTCACGGCGGCTACGGCTATACGAAGGATTATCCCCCCGAGAAATACTGGCGCGATTCCAAGCTTTGCACCATCGGCGAGGGCACATCCGAGATTCAACGCATCGTCATCGCAAAGCAACTGTTAAAGCAGTGATGAGTGGCAGGTGACGAGTGACAGGTTAAAAGCTTTGCTCTTACTCCGGCTCGTCACTTCTCACTCGACACTGGTCACTCGTCTCTTATGTCTACGTTAATCGAACGGCTGTTGACGGGCGAGATGCGGGCCGTCGCGCGAGCGATCTCGAAGGTCGAAGACGGCTCGGAAGATGCCGCCGCGTTGATGAAAGCCGTCTTTCCGCGCACGGGCCGTGGGCTCGTCGTCGGCATCACGGGCTCGCCCGGCGCGGGCAAGTCCTCGCTCGTTGACAAGCTGGCGCTTCTTTACCGGCAGCGCGGAGAGCGAGTCGGCATCGTCTGCGTTGACCCTTCGAGCCCCTTTTCCGGCGGCGCTATCCTGGGCGATCGCATACGCATGCAGACGCTCGGGCTCGATAAGGGCGTCTTCATTCGTTCGATGGCGACGCGCGGCAACCTCGGCGGCTTGGCGCGCTCCACCGTTGATGCCGTCGCCATCTTGGATGCCGCCGGGTACTCCAAAATCATCGTCGAGACCGTCGGCGTGGGCCAGGACGAAGTCGAGATCGTTAAGACGGCGGATGTCTCTGTGGTCGTGCTCGTGCCCGGCATGGGCGATGATATTCAGGCCATCAAGGCCGGCATTATGGAGATAGGCGACATCTTCGTCATTAACAAGGCCGACCGCGAAGGCGTCCTGCGCACGGAGAAGGAACTGGAAGCGCTCTTGTCTCTGGCGGCGCGGCCCGATGATTGGTATCCGCCCATCATCAAGACGGTGGCGATCGAGAATAAGGGCATAACTGAGCTTGCTACGGCCATCGAGAGCTATTACGAGTTTCAGCGCAAGACCGAGTCGAGCGCCGCGCGTCGTGAGTCGATCGCGCGCTGGCGTATTCTGGAACTGCTGCGCGAGCGGCTTCTGGCGCGAACCCTCAGCGCCGATTCCGCATCAGAAAGACTTGATACGCTCGCCGCAGAGGTGGCCGCCAAGCGCCGCGATCCTTATTCGGCCGTGGAAGAGATTATGAACGGAGTGGTCAGCAGTCAGCTTGAAAGCTGATAAAGAGTGACTGCCGGTTACCGATTCGCTTTTATGAAAATCGAGCACATAGGCATTGCAACGCGTGAGTTGTCGGAAGCACTCGGCTTCTGGCGCGATGCGCTGGGGCTGGAAGTGATCGAGACCGAGGAGGTCGCCGATCAGGGAGTGCGTGTCGCGATGCTGCCCATCGGCGAGACGCGCGTGGAATTGCTTGAGCCCCTCAGCGAGGCTTCGCCGGTGGCGAAGTTTTTAGAGAAGCGTGGCGCGGGCGTTCATCACATCGCCGTGCGCGTCGACGATATTCGCGCGACGTTGGCGCATATGAAAAAGCAGGGACTCAGATTGATTGACGAAACGCCGCGCGTGGGTGCGGGCGGCTGCCTGGTGGCATTTATTCATCCCTCATCGGCTCAGGGCGTGCTGCTCGAACTGGTCGAGCACACGCCGTCCGGCAAACATTGAAAGGACGTATATTTTGACTTCAACTATGAAAGCTTGGATAGCTGCGGTGGTGGCGATTCTCTTCGCAGCGGGTTTAATCATGTGGCAGGTACAGGCGCGGCGCTCCTCGGCCATCAACCTGACATCGGACGACATGTCGCTGATCGTCAAGGGCTTGCCGCCGCAGGCCCAGATGCAGTTCGCTTCGAGCGAAGATGCGCGCAAAGACCTCGCCAAGCAGATCAAGCAGATGCTTGCCCTCGCCGAAGAGGCCAAGGCGGCTGGCATCGCCGATGGGCCGGAGATGAAGCGACAACTGGAGTTGATGCGGGCGGTCGTCATCGCGCAGAACTACCTGGACGAGCAGCAGAAGAAATCACCCGGCACACCGCCCTCGGCCCTCGTTTCAGATCAGGAGATCGAAGCCTTTTTCAAAGAACCCGGACAACAGGAAAAATTCGATCAGTTCATCAAGGATGTGCTCGCCAAGAATCCTATGATGGCGGGCCAGCAGATACCGCCCGAACAGCTTCAGCAGGTCAAGCAGCAGTTGGGCCAGGTCTTCGTCGCAGAGCGTAAGGGAATCGCCGCCGGTGTCGATCAGAAGCAGGAAGTCAAGCTCCAGATCATGCTTCAGCAGTCGCGCGCCCTGGCCGTCGAGTATGCGCAGAAGAATCTGGCCGACCGCACGAAGGCGACGGACGCGGAGGTGGACGCCTACCTGAACAAGCATCCCGAGCTAGACCCTGCGAAAGCACGCTCGACCGCAGAGGATATTGTTCGCCGCGCGCGCGCCGGTGAAAGTTTCGATGCGCTGGCGAAAGAGTATTCGTCTGACCCGAGCAATAAGGACAAGGGCGGCGACCTCGGCTGGTTCGGTCGCGGGCGTATGGTCAAGGCTTTCGAGGATGCAGCGTTTGCGCTACAGCCCGGGCAGGTCAGCGATGTCGTCCAGACGCAATTCGGTTATCACATCATCAAATTAGAGGAGCGCCGCAACGGAACCTCGCAGACGGGCCAACCCGAAGAGCAGCTACACGCGCGCCACATACTGATTCCATCAGGCGAGGCCGAAGACAATCCGATGGGCCCGCCCCAACAGTCCGCGCGCGACAAGGCCAAGGCCGCCGTCGAGCAGGAGAAGGAAGAGAAGATCATTAACGAGATCGTTGCCCGCTCGCACATCAGCGTCGCAGACAATTTCACTGTCGCTGCGCCGCAGATGCCGCAGATGCCGGGCCTCCCGCCGGGCATGATGCCCTCTGAGGATGGCGGAGGCGGCGCTGCTCCTCCTCCTTCGTCTCAAGACTCCGGGACGAGCCCTGCCCCGGCAACACCACAGCAGAACGGCACGGGCGCAAGGCAGACGCCCGCACAGCCTCCCGCGCCCAGGCCACAGGGCGGTGGAGCGCGCCGGACTCCCTGAAGGCGCTCGTTCGGCGAGCGTGAGCGGCAGTCTTAGAACCGGATGCGTTTTGGGGATTATCGGATAGAGGTTGTGCCCGATGCGTCGTTTCGCCTTGACGGCGGTGCGATGTTCGGCGTCGTGCCGCGCACGATCTGGTCTCAAGTCTCAACGCCGGACGAGCACAATCGCATTCGCCTAAGCATGAACTGCCTCTACATCGAGACGGAAACGGAGCGCATCCTCGTCGAGACGGGCATCGGGGACAAGTGGTCTGAAAAGAAAGCGGAGATGTACGGCATCGAGCGCGAGCGGCCGCTGGGCCAATCCCTGCGCGAGATTACCGGCGTGGGCCCAGATGCTATCACCATCGTCGTCAATACGCATCTGCATTTCGATCACGCGGGCGGCAACACGACCTTTGATAAGGCTGGCGGACAGATAGTTCCGACTTTCCCCAACGCGCGTTATTTCGTTTCGCGCGAAGAGTTCGAGCATGCGGAGACGCCGCACGAGCGCGACCGCGCCAGTTACCTGCCGGAGAACTGGCGCGCGGTTCAGGCGAGCGGACAACTTGAGTTGAAGGATGCGGATTACGAGGTCGTGCCCGGTCTCTGTATGGAGCGGGTCGTGGGCCACTCAAGGACGATGCAATGCCTGCGATTGGAGCGCGGTCATCAAACGCTCTACGGCTTCTATGATCTAGTGCCCTGCACGGCGCACGTGCCGCTGCCCTGGATCATGAGCTATGATCTGTACCCTGTGGAGACGCTCGAAGCCAAGCGCCGTCTCCTGCCGCAGGCGGCGCGCGAAAACTGGCTCTGCCTCTTTTATCATGACCCGGACGTGCCGCTCGGTCGTATCAGGGAAGAAGACGGGAAACTGCTGGCCGTCGTTGACGAAGATCAGGAGCGTGGATTCGAGTCCCCGCCAGCATAATGAAAGGTTAGAAACATGGCGACAGCGCGAATAGGCATCATCGGCGGTAGCGGCCTCTATCAGATGCCCGAGTTGAAAGAGATAGAGGAGGTCAGGGTTGACACTCCTTTCGGCAGTCCTTCGGATGCGTTCATCACCGGGACGTTGGAAGGCGTGCGCGTGGCGTTTCTGCCGCGTCATGGACGAGGCCATCGCCTGACGCCTTCGGAGTTGCCGTTTCGGGCGAACATCTACGCGATGAAGCTGCTCGGCGTCGAGCGCATACTCTCGGCCTCGGCCGTCGGTTCCTTGCAGGAAAAGTATGCCCCGCTTGATATGGTCATCCCTGACCAGTTCTTCGACCGCACGCGCGCACGCGCGCACGAGTCAACCTTCTTCGGCGAAGGCATCGTCGCGCATCTGACTTTCGCTCATCCGGTTTGCGATGAGCTTGGAGATGTGTTGGAGGCGGCATGCGGCGCGGCGGATGTGCGAACTCATCGCGGCGGGACGTACCTGTGCATGGAAGGCCCGGCCTTTTCGACGAAGGCGGAATCCAATGTCTACCGCTCTTGGGGCATGGACATCATCGGTATGACGAATCTGCAAGAGGCTAAGCTGGCGCGCGAAGCGGAAATCTGCTACGCCACGCTCGCGCTCGTCACAGACTACGATTGCTGGCACGAAGACCACGACGCCGTTACGGTCGAGACCGTGGTCGAATACCTGAACAAGAACGTCCGCAATGCTCAGCTCATCATGCGCGAGGCCGTCAAGCAACTGGCCGACAAGCCCCGTGCCTGTAAATGCCGGTCAGCCCTCAAGAACGCGATCTTCACCGCGCCAGACCTCTGGCCAGCGGCGACAAAGAAGAAGTTGGACGCAATCTTAAAATCAGTGACAAGTGGCGAGTGAGAGGTGACGAGTTTAAAGGCTTTGCTCTTATTCTTGCTCGTCACTCGTCACCGTCTTTCGGAGGTTTATATGAAGAGAATGATTCTGATGCTTGGTGCGCTTGTGCTGGCCCTGGGCTTTGTCGCGCCGGGTACGCTTCGGGCTCAGAGCGGGGCGGGTCGTGGCCCAGACCCTTCGACCGTGCGCGACCCGGACATGGAGAAGGATTCGCTGAAGAGTCTTGAGGCCGTGCGGCTCTATTTCAAGTTGCGCAAGGCGTACGTGGCGGCGCTCGATCGCTGCGAGGAGATTATCGCGGGCAATCCGACCTTCTCGCGCATAGACGAAGTGCTCTATTACGCTGGGGCGAGCAGCCTCTATCTGTCCGAGAGTAAGGGCAAGCAAGCGCCGAAACTTCCCGCCGAGAAATATCGTGAGGATGCGCGCGACTACCTCTCGCGCGTCGTCAACGATTACCCGGACAGCGACTTTCGCAAGCTGGCCGAAAAAGAGTTGGCCCACCTGGGCGGGCCCAAACAGGCAAGCAAATAGGAAAGACAAGATAGCGGTGAGCGGTAAATGAGCAGACAAGGCGTCTCGCTTACCGCTCACTATATTTTCAAGAGGAGCGATCAAATAACATGTCCCTGCTCGTAGTCGGATCGGTAGCCTTCGACGCCGTTGAGACCCCTTTCGGCAAGCGCGAGAAGATGCTCGGCGGGTCGGCGGCCCATTTCTCTATCTCGGCAAGCTTTTTTACTAACGTGCGGGTGGTCGGCGTCGTCGGCGGCGATTTCAGCCGCGAGGAAGAAGAGGTCTTCAATCGTCATGGCGTGGATACGACCGACCTCGAACGAATCCCCGAGGGCAAAACATTTCTCTGGCAAGGCCGTTACGATTATGACCTTAACACGGCGCACACGCTCGACACGCAGCTGAACGTCTTCGCCGATTTCAAGCCGAAGCTTTCGGAGGCGGCGCGCCGCTCGCGCCTTGTCTTTCTGGGCAACATCCAGCCAGACCTCCAGCGAGAGGTACGCGAGCAGGTGAGGGGCGCGGAACTGGTCGCGCTCGATACGATGAACCTCTGGATTGAGATTGCGCGCGACTCACTGCTCGAAGCCATCAAGAGCGTCGATGTCGTGATCATCAACGATGCGGAGGCGCGTCAATTGACGGCTGAGCCGAACCTGATACGCGCTGCGCGCCAGATTCTGACGTGGGGCCCGAAGGCTTTGATCGTCAAGCGCGGCGAATACGGCGCGGCCCTGATCACACGGGACACCTACTTTGCTATCCCAGCGTATCCGCTCGAATCCGTCTTCGACCCGACGGGCGCGGGCGATACTTTCGCCGGTGGCTTCATGGGTTACCTGGCGAGCCAGGAGAAACTGGACGAAGCGTCCATGCGCCGTGCCATGATCTTCGGCTCCGTGATGGCCTCCTTCAACGTCGAAGAGTTCGGCACGGAGCGCGTCCAGCGCCTCACACCCGAAGAGATCAACGGGCGTTTCCGCGCCTTCAAGCAGATGACCAACTTCGAGGAGATTCCCTTCGAGCGTGCCATCAGCGCGACCGCGAAGAGCAAGGATGAAGGATGAAGGCGGAAGGATGAAGTAAAAGCTTTCAAGACAGAGAAGCTTTCATTTCATCCTTCATCCTTCATCCTTCATCCTTTATTTTGCCGGTTTAGTCTTTTTCAGATTGCCTTTGGCGTCGAAGACGACGTAGCCGCTTTTCTGGCGAGCGCCCGAGACGCTGACTTCCCATTTGATCTCTCTGTCGGTGCGTATTTCGGCCCATGTGCCTCTGGATATTTTCATAAGCGCGATGTGGCCGTTATTGATTTGGAGTGTGTCGAGGGCGGTTGCGCCGAGTTCCGACGTTTTCGAGAAGTCGATCTCGTTCAGGTCGAAGAGGAAATCTTCGGGCTTCAATTTTTCGCTTCCGGGCCCGAGCGTCATCATCATCTGCGTATCGCCGAGCGCGCCCGAGCGTGTCAGGCCGTTGATGTCGTACTTGTACTGATTGAACTCGTCCGGCTTCTTTGGGTCTTGCGCTTTGAACCATACGTACTTGTCATAGATGATGAGTTCCAGCACTTTGACTGTTCCCCCGAAGCCTTCCTTGATCTTGGGCACGGCGTCCTGCATGGTGGTTCCTTCGTAAAAGTTGACGCTGGCGGCGCGCGCCGTCTGCGAAAGATCGACGCCTTTGACTTCACCCTTCACGTCGGCCAGCACCGAAGCGCTCTCGCGCGTCCCCTCGACCGAGACCGTCCATTGCGGCTCTCCGCCTTTGACCAGGCTCCCGTTGATCATGCCGAGGTTGCGCTCGATGACCATCTTCGTGACTTTCCCTCCTTCCAGATTGGTACGGCTCACGGCTGCTTTGGCAAGGTCTGGCGTCGCCGCTAGGTTCACCGTGTCCAGATCGAACAGCGTGCTCTCCAGATTCCTTTCCAGCGCGTTTAGCTGAACAGGGTTGGGCCCGGTCACCAACCCTCTCACGTACTTGTACTCGTCAACGTGCTGACGATTGTTAGGGTCTTGCGCGCGCAGCGTCGCGCCGTCCTTCTCAAGCTCAAGACTCAGCGCCTTGATGGGCCCGCCGATCTTCTTCTTAAACGCTGCGGCGGCATCCTGCGCCGCCGTGCCCTCGAACATGTTCGACTGGCTCAGCATTTTGGTCAGACTACAGGCGAGCAGGAAGCACGCGATGAGCAGTATCGCCAGGAGCGTTGTCAGCCTCGAAGTGTTTGAAGATGGTCGCATATGGAATGTCCTTCCGATTCGAGTCATACGGGAGCTAGTGTTTGTCTCAATGTACTTTGCCCGGCCATGCGTGACGGGCGCGAATGTTTGAAGCTTGGCAAGGTCGAAACGCCAACCCTGGTTGGGCGCGGAAGATAGCAGATAGTTGGCCCAAAGGGAATATCCCGGATGGGATTTTTTTGAAGGCGCACAGGGTCGTGCGTAAAACGGCGCGGCCAGCCCTTTGTTGCGCTCAGGCGGACGGGCGCGCTACACTGGCGCGTCTTTTCACTTTCATCAATGAAGTCCTGGCGGGAGAATTAGAAATGTTCTGTCCTGTTTGCGAATCCGAATACGAGGCGGGCATCGAGCGCTGTCCTGACGATGATACGGAGCTGGTCGAGCGTTTGACCACGGAGAATACTGTCCGCGACCACAGCGAGGCGCGCTTCGTGCCGCTGCACAACATAGGCTCTCCGGCTGAGGCCGAGATGGTCAACGATATCTTGACGCAGAACGGCATACGCTCCGCCGTCCAGTCCGGCGGCATGGACGCTTTTTCGCCGCTGCTCTCTTCAACCTCTCCCGGCGCAGTCGTCCTTGTGGACGAGCGCGACCTCGATCGCGCGCAGGAGTTATACAGCGCCTTCTTCGGCAGCGATACCACACCGCTCACCGGCACGACCCTCGAAGAAGACGCGGAAGAGCAAGGATGAAGGATGAAGGCGGAAGGATGAAGTAAAAGCTTTCAAGAACCGTCAGCATTCCTTTCATCCTTCATCCTTCATCCTTCATCCTTTCTTTTTCATCCTTGCTCTTGGAGTTTGTGATGGCTGAGAATACGCTGGATGCGATTGTGGTGTTGATGACGGCGGGGAGCCGTGAAGAGGCCGCGCGTCTGGCAGAGATGCTGGTCGGGGCGCGGCTCGCCGCCTGTGTCCAGATCATGCCGGAGATGGAATCGATCTATCACTGGAAGGGTAGTATTCAGCGCGACCCGGAATTCCTGTTGCTGGCTAAGACGACGCGCGCAAAATTTGAAGAGTTGGAGCGTGAGGTGCGCGCGCTCCACAGCTACGAGACGCCGGAGATCATTGCCCTGCCGGTCACTGCCGGTTCATCGCCCTACCTTGAATGGCTCGCCGGAACGGTCGAGCCGCAGCGCCACACTCAGACGGAAGCTTCGCAAGGGGACGCCGCCGATGCGTCGGATGCGGCGACAAATTCCGGTCGCTAGGCCAGCTCGCTCGCGTATTCGCCGGAGGCTGTCCGGTCTAGCTTGCGAAGCGAGTCCTGGCTGGCGTTGATAATCTCCACCACTTCCGAGGGCGAGTCCGTGAGATGCAGGAGGGCTAAGTCCGCGTCGGAAATCTTTCCTTCCTTCAACATCACTTCCTCAATCCACTTGAGCATCCCGCCCCAGTATTCGGAGCCGAAGAGAATGACAGGGAAGTTTTTGATCTTGTGCGTCTGAATGAGCGTCAGCGCCTCGAACAACTCGTCGAGCGTGCCGAAGCCGCCGGGAAAGATGATGAAGGCCATGCTGTATTTGACGAACATGGTCTTGCGTACGAAGAAGTATTTGAAGGTCAGCGAGCGCGTCAGGTATGGATTGGCTCTCTGCTCGAAGGGGAGTTCTATGTTGCAGCCGATGGAGAGACCGTTCGCCTCGAACGCGCCGCGATTGGCCGCCTGCATGATGCCCGGGCCTCCGCCCGTGATCACGCCGAAGCCAGCTTGTGCGAGCAGCGCCGCCGTCTCCTGCGCGGCCTTGTACTGAGGATGTTCGGGCTGGGTGCGCGCCGAGCCGAAGAGCGCGACGGCGCGCGTCACGGTCGCAAGGTTGTCGAAGCCCTCGATGAACTCTCCTGTAATACGCAGCACGCGCCAGGTGTCAGAGCGTGTGAACTCATCCGGCTTCGGCGTCTCAAGTAGCTGCTCGTCCTGTGTAACGTACGGGGCCGGTCGGCCCTCGGTCTTATTCTCCGACATTCGATGTTCCCTTACATCGCCATGATGTTATAACCGCAATCCACGTGTATCACTTCGCCCGTGATCCCTGAAGAGAGGGGACTGCACAGGAAGAGAGCGCAGTTGCCGACCTCGCGCGATTCCACATTACGGCGCAGCGGCGCGCGCTCCGCATGATGTTTGAGCATCAGCCCAAGGTTCGAGACGCCGCGCGCCGAGAGCGTACTGATCGGCCCGGCGCTGATAGCATTGACGCGCACGCCGCGTTGGCCCAGGTCAGCCGCCAGGTAGCGCGTGCTTGCCTCCAGCGCAGCCTTCGCCACGCCCATGACGTTATAGTTGGGGACGACCTTCTCCGCGCCGTAGTAAGTCATGGAGACGATGCTCCCGCCTTCCGTCATCAGGGGGACGGCGGCGCGCGCGACGACCGCGAGCGAATAAGCGCTCACATCAAGCGCCGTCAGAAAATCTTCGCGCTTCGTGTCAACGTAGTCGCCCTCCAGCGCCTCTTTCGGAGCGTAAGCGATGCTGTGAATGAGAAAATCCAGCCGCCCGAACTCAGTGCCGACGCGGCTGAAAGTTTCCGAGACTTCCTCTGGCTTGGTCACGTCGCAGGGCAGGACGAGCGTGCCTTCTATGTCGCGCGTCAAGCCTTCGACATTCTCCTTAAGGCGCTCGCCCTGATACGTGAAGGCCAGGCGCGCGCCCGCTTCCAGAATGGCCTGCGCCGTCGCCCATGCGATCGACCGCTTGTTGGCGACGCCAAAGATAATGCCGAATTTATCTTTCAACATGGGGAGATTCCTTTAAGGAAAAAGGGGCCGGGGGCAGGGGCCGGAGGTCAGTCGAAGAAATTACCGGCCCCCGGCCCCTGGCCCCCGTTCTAAGCTGCCGCGCTTTGCGCTTCGCCCGTCATCAGTCGCTTATACTCGCCGCCGTCCACCCACTTGAGAATCTCCGAGACGCGCCAGACGGGAAAGGGATGCGTCATCCCGGAAGTGATGATGTCGGCCCAGAAACGATCGAGCGCCTTCTCGTCGTAGTTTTTCTGGAAATCGCGCGCCTGTGCCAGAAACTCTTCGTAATCGACCTTGGAGGCGAACGTCCCGCCGCACAGCTTCATCATCGTGCGACCGATGACGTGCGGGTCTTGTGTGACGAGCAGCGCGGCGCGGTCGCAGGAAAGCTCCGCGCGACGGGCCCACGCCAGAAGGGCCGCGCGCATCGTGCCCGACACGATCTGCGTGACGATGGCGGCCACAGGGGCGGAAGCAAGGGCTGCGCTCGCCAGCGCTTCGATCAGGCGCGCCGCCGTCAGGTACAGGACGTGCTCGGCATGTATATGGCCCACTTCATGAGCGACCACGGCCAGCACCTCTTCATCCGTGAGCCGTTCGAGCAGCGACGAATGAAGCACTATGACCGGACGCTTGACGCCGCCCGTGAAGGCGTTGACGACCGGGCTCTGCTGAACGAATAGCTCCGGCATGTCTACACCGAGAGTCGTGCAGGCGACCTGTAGCTTCGCATATAGGTCTGGGCATTGTTTGGGCGTGACCTTGACGGCGCTCGCCGTAAAGATGACGCGGATGGCCGATTCGCCCGTCACTTCCAGCAGCTTCTTCAAGGCCGAGTCGATGCCGGGAATCGTGCGCAGGGCGGCGAGCGCGCGGCTGTCCGCCGGATGCACGTACTCGTGCTTATCCAGCTCGGCAAACTTCTTATGAGGCTTGTCCGAGAGGGGCAGGCGACAGCGCCCGCACTTGGCCGTGCCGCCTTCCACGCGCGGCTGATTCAGTTGGCCGCAATAGCGACAGCGGATTGAGTCTTGTCTGCTTTCGGTCGAGCCTGCTCCAATATCTACCATTCTCTTTACTTCCTTGTCTCTGAAAAATAGCGCGGATAGCTTTTCGGGGAAACCAGGCTGAGCCGCCACGCTTGACGCGAGTACGAACGATTATAAGGAAGCTATCGGCGATCAGCAATCAGCCATCGGGGCACTGACCTTCAACAGCTTCAATGCTTGAAGTGGCGCACGCCCGTCAAGACCATTGCGAGCCCGTGCTCGTTGGCGGCGGCGATGACCTCTGCGTCGCGCACGGAGCCGCCGGGTTGAATGACGGCTGTGATGCCGTGTTTGGCCGCTTCGTCAAGGCCGTCGCGGAAGGGGAAGAAAGCGTCGGAGGCGAGGACAGAGCCTTTGACGGGCAGTTGCGCGCGCATCGCCCCCAACTTCACGGAGTCCACGCGCGACATCTGGCCCGCGCCGACGCCTATCGTCTGCTCCGCGCGCGCGTAAACGATGGCGTTCGACTTGACGTGCTTGCAGACCGTCCACGCGAACAGCAGCGCGCGCACTTCTTCATCCGACGGCGTGCGCTCGGTCACGACTTTCAGGTCATCGACGTTGAGACGGTGCGTATCGCGCGTCTGGACGAGCATCCCGCCCGTGACCTGCTTGTACTCTAAGCCTGCGGCGCGTGCTCCCGCATCGACGCGAAGCACGCGAAGGTTCTTTTTCGTGCGCAGAATTTCAATGGCCGCGTCTTCATAGCCGGGCGCGATGACGACTTCAGTGAAAATCTCTATCACGGCGCGTGCCGCTCGTTCGTCAACCGGGCGATTGAAAGCGACTATGCCGCCGAAGGCCGACACGGGATCGGTGGAGAGCGCGCGACGATAAGCTTCTTCGACCGATGGGCCCAGGCCGACGCCAGCCGGATTCGTATGCTTGATGATGGCGCACGCCGTCTCATCGAAATCGCAGACGAGCTGCCACGCCGCATCGGCGTCAACGTAGTTGTTGTAAGACATCTCTTTGCCCGACAACAATCCTGCGCGAGCGACACCGCCGTCCATCTCCCCCGCGTCGTACAGCGCCGCCAACTGATGCGGGTTCTCGCCGTAACGCAGGTCTGAAGCCTTGCGCAAACTTATTTCAAAGGAAGGAGGAAGCGCCCCTTGTTCCGTCTCGGGTGGAACATGGGCAGCGGTATCGGATTGTTGCGAGCTGAGATAAATGGAGACGGCCGTGTCGTAGGCAGACGTTCGTTGAAACGCCCGGGCGGCCAATCGCGCGCGCCGCTCAAGCGTGAGCGCGCCTTGATGGCTTTTCATCTCGTCGAGGATTTGGGCGTAGGCGTCAGGGGAAACAATGACGGCGACATCCCTCCAATTCTTGGCCGCCGAGCGAATCATCGCCGGGCCGCCGATGTCTATCTGCTCGACGGCTTCCTCAAGCGTCACGCCCTCACGCATGGCCGTCTCCTCGAACGGGTAAAGATTGACGACGACCATGTCGATCGGCTCGATGCCGTGTTCGCGCATCGCTCGCAGGTGCTCCGCGTTGTCGCGCAGGGCGAGCAGGCCGCCGTGTATGCGCGGGTGCAGGGTCTTGACGCGCCCGTCCATCATCTCTGGAAAGCCCGTCACTTCCGAGATATCTTTGACGGAGATACCGGCCTCACGCAACGTCCGGCCCGTACCGCCCGTGCTGATAATCTCGACGCCAAAGCCGAGCAGCCCGCGCGCAAGCTCCACGATTCCGGTTTTATCCGACACGCTCAGCACAGCGCGCCTTATTACTCGCAGACCTTCTGTGTTCTCTTCAGACATATAAATTCGGTGACGAGTGGCAAGCGACGAGTGACGAGTTAAAAGCTTTGCTTTTATGCCTGCTTGTCACTTGTCGCTCGTCACTGCCTTCAAATTGTATGACTCGCGCAGTTGATGTACGAGCAGCTTGCGTGTGCGCGAGGCAGGGTTGATTTCGATGCGATGAGAGCGACCGTCGCGTGCGCTCTCGCCCGGATAATAGCCCAGGACGTACTGCGCGCGCAGGTCTTCTTCGATCGCTGTGAAAATTGGCCGCAGATCATATTCGGCGCGCGGGTCGAGCGCAGACTTCGCGTCGCCGACCTTGAAATAAGCTCCGCCCGTCGCTTCGGCCAGTTGGCGAAAACCCTTCGCGGCGCTGCGAGCGACGAGACGGCCATCGCTCGCGGCAAACGATAAGAGATGAATGATGTAAAAGGAAATCCCCTGCGCGCGTGCCTCGTCGATGACCGCCTGTGCTTTCGTCGTGCTCGCCGTATCCAATCCGTCGCTGATCAGGATGACGATTCGGCGCTCGGCGGCGTCGCTGCCGCGCGCTTTGAAGGCGCGCAGGCTCGCGGCGGCGGCATCAAAGATGGCCGTGTGCTGCCCTGCAATGGCCGGGAAAGAGAAACCGGCGCGGGGCTGGCGTGCATCGGTCGTAAAGGGCACGATCATCTCGCTTTTGTCCGCGAAGCGTAGAACGGCGACGCGCGAGCCACGCCCGAATCTGGAAAAAAGCGCCAGCGCCGTCTCGCGCTGATGAGTAATGATGTCGCGTGCGCTGCCCGAAGAATCCAGGGCGAACAGCAGCGCGACCCGCTCCGTGCCAGCCGCGAAGTATTCGACGTTGACCAGTTGCCCCTCATCGCGAACAGTGAAATCCGTTGCGTTGAGCCCTCCGACACGGCGACCCCGCGCGTCCGTCACGAAGAAGGGCACGGTCAGCAGGTCTGTGCGCACTCTGACCACCTCGTCCTCGTCGGGTGCGGTGGACTGCTGCGCTGAAACGAGGGCGCAGGGCGCGGCCAATAATAGAAGAAGGAAAGCGTAAAAAAGGGATGCGGGGCGCGGAAAGAGGGGGCCGGGGCGCGGCGAAGCGTGATTCCGTTGAAGCGTTGCGCGACGCAGGATCATGCCGCCAGCCGGGGCTAAAACAGGAAGCGCCCGAACAGCAGTATGCTCAGGATCAAGGCGATGGTGATGACTATGATCTTGACCAGACTCACGACTGATTCCTCGGGTCGAAAACAATCAAATGTCCTGAAAAACAGGAGGCGAGACGAACGAAACGCATTGTAGTTGCGCGCGGCGGCGGCTGTCAACGCGAGGGGTTCTCAAGTCAAAGGCCCGCCCGCGACTATGGCTGTAACAAACAGCAGTACGCGGGACGGGCCGGCACGGTTCGATTTATTTACGCGGATGGGGCCCGAATTTTATTTGAAGCGCAGGCCCAGCCGCCCGCTCAGGATGCGCGGCGGGCCGACGTGCGTGCCGCTAAAGACCGACTCGAAGTTATAAAGGTACAGCTCGTTGGTCAGATTTTGCACGTCGAATTGCAGGTTGAGCGTCGTCCGCTCCTTGCGCAGCAGGTCTATGCCGATTGAGAAATCCAGGACGGTGCGCGGGCGTACGCGACCGCGCGCGAAGTCTATCTCGTTATAGAGGCGCGGGTCGAACCCTTCGGCGGTGAAATCCGCGAGGGTCGTGCCCGGCTCCACGTCCACCGGGTAGCCGGAATCGTAGCGCCCGCCGAAGATGGCGTAGATGCCCGAACGACGGTGCGTATAACTCAACTGGAACTGTAGAGAGTTGCGCTGGTCGTGGTCGTTAGCGAAGATCAGGCCGGGCTCGTCAAGGCTCGCGACGGATTCGCCAAGGAATAGCCCGCCGTTAATCGGCGTGACGCCGTAGGCGCGAGCGTTGGCGTAGGAGACGAAGCCGCGAAAGCCGCGCAGGTCGGTGGATTCGAGCCGTACCTCAGTTCCCGTCACACGCCCGGACGAGATCGAGATAGGGAAGATGACGCCGGTGTCGAAGAACTGATCCTTATCGCTGAAATTCGTAATCCGCTTTTGATAGCCCATCACGTTCAGGCGCAGGAAGCGCGAGAGCTGTTGCTGGACGCCGACCTCGAAGACGTTCTCCTTGTCGGGCAGAATGGGGCGCACGCCCGACTGGCCTTGCAGCACGGAGAGCGGCGAGAGTGCGGCGGCCTCGGATGAACTGGCGAGCAGAAGATTCTCTGCGGGCGGCGGCTGGAAGAAACGATTGTAAGAGGCGCGCAGCGTGGTTTGCGTGCGCGGGATGAAATAGCCTATGGCGATACGCGGGCTCAGGCCGCCTTCGCTGATGACGAGCCTGTAGTGATCGTAGCGAAGCCCTGCGGACACGGTGAAATTGCGAAAGGGCGTGAACTGATCCTGTATGTAAAGGCTCATCGTGCGCCCGGTCTTTCGCCCGTCGAAGGTGAACGGGTCGGCGGCGGTGAAATTGTTGACCGGGTTGGGAACCGTCGCGCCGTTCTCGTCAACGAGATCGCCAAAGGGGTCTGTCGTATAGAAGCTGAAATGCTCGCGCAGGGGAGTCCAGGTCAACTGGCCTCCGAACTTGAGATTGTGCGTGCCGCGTATGATTGAGACGGAGGCGATGACGCCGGTGTTTTGCAGCGCGCGATCCTGCGAGGCGACGACGGGCGTCGATTGCGGATTGCTCACGAGCCGCGCCGTGTTGTAGCGGTTGAAGAAAGAGAACTGGCCCAGCGCATTGGGCGAAAAGATGTGTTCGTAGGTGATGAACTGCGAGCTATTGCGCAGTCTTTGACGTTGATCCTGGCCAGCGATCTCCTGCTCAAGGCGATTGGGAATCTGAAAATTCGAGCCGCCGAAGAGAAACGTCCCGCGCACAGAGTTGTTCTGGTCGAACTGGTAGTCGAGACGAAAGAAGCCTTTGCCCGTGCGTCCGAAGTTATGAAAGTTTTCGATGGTCGCGGGGTCGAGGAAACGCTGCGTCGTGGAGGCGGTCATGTTCGTGAGAAAGCCGAACTTGCGCGTGCGCGTGGAGAAGTCCACGCCGACCTCGCCCGTCGAAAAGCTGCCTCCCGAAAAAGTGATGCCGCCCTGCGTAGGGGTTTCAAGGCCGGAGCGCGTGTTGACGTTGACGACCGCGCCGAGCTTATCGCCGAACTCAGCCGGTATGCCTCCCGTCATCACCTCGACGGTGCGAAGCGTGCGCGCGTCAAGGCTGGTCGAGAAGATCGCGGACAGGTTATCCGTGATCGGAACTCCGTCCACGACGTATTGAACCTGCGACTCGGAGCCGCGCGGGTGTAGGCGTCCGTTATCGTCAGGAGCAAGGCCGGGGGCCGAAGCGACGATGGCCTCGATGCCGCGCGAAGGCGCTGCGCCGGCCTGATGCTCTATGAGCGATTGCGTGATGTCCGTGTCGGTAGAGATTTTGTCATGCTCGGCATGCTCGTCGCCCGCCTCGACGGTCACGGTTTCGGTCGCCGCCCCGATGGCGAGCTTGATCTCAAGGCTTGAAGGGACGGCGCTCTCAAGGTCTACATGCTGTTCGGTGGCCTGAAAGCCCGCGGCCTCGACGCGTACGAGGTAACTGTTGAAGGGAATGTTGACGAGTTTGAAGCTGCCCTGAGCGTCGGTTTGCGTCGTCTGTTGATAACCCGTGACGGTCTGGGCCAACGTGACGCTCGCGCCGGAGACGAGCGCCCCGTTCGGGTCTTTGACAGTGCCTTGAATAGTGCCTATGCGCGTTTGCGCGCTGGCCGGTGACGAGCACAGCAGCGGGACGAAAAGAAGGAGAGCGATAGCGTAAATACGAGTTTGATAATGCATCTTGATTGCCTCTCTATGAATACCTGTGAGCCGGAAAGCCGGTCGCCGGTCAAAGCCTCGGCCATCAAACGTGTGATGAAGACCGAAGTTAATGCGAGTGTCGGCGATAGCTTGTGTGTCGAAGAAACGTCACGCGCGAGAGTGTTCCGGCGCGACGATTTCTGTATGGCTTACGATAGAGAGGCGAGCGGTGGAGCGCGGCCACGACGGGGCGTGCTCGCGGGCGAGTGGTAGGAGATAGAGCTTGCCGGGGTCGGCGTAAACTCCAGCGTGGGCGGAGTCGTCCAGGGCAGAGCACTAAAGAGCGTGGTCGATAGATGCTGGTGAAGCTGGCAGATCACGCACTCGTTGAGCGTACGCGTCTGCTGCGAAGAAGAGTTCGCATCACCGGAGTCGCTCGCGACAGGCGTTGTCGTCGTGCTGACGACATTGCGAGCGAGACGAAGACCGCCATGACTGTGCACAGTCTCCGCTGTTGCGCCATAAGCGATCAGGGCGAACAGGAGAAATGCCATCACGCGCGTTAGAGGCGTGTGTCGGCGGCTCAGTTTTGATTCGGTGTTGCTGGTCACTGCGTAGAGCTTTATGCTACAGTCCGATTAATTCGTATGAAATTTAAACACCTAAGCCTGCTACTGTCAAACGAGTACCCCGCAAGCGTGCCACTGTTCCCTGCGCTCCCAGATTAAGATTATCAAATGATGCCCGGCACTATATTTCAGAGCCTTTCGTCAAGCCGTTTGACGGGCCAAACTCACCGCCGGATGGCCTCCTTTTTGATGCGCGCGATCGTCTCTGCGCTGCTGTTGCTGACGGCCTGTTACGCACATGATGCCAGGGCGCAATCAATAGATGGCTCGATCAGCGTTCTTTCGATCTCGCCTCCGCGCGTGAGGGTGGAAGGCACGCGCACGCCGGGTACTAATACCTGGTCGTTTCGCAACGTCTATGCGTCCGTTATAGGCATAGGAGACCGCGTTGAGAATCTCACGCTGGCCGATGCGCAGGGGGCTAGTGTCCCCGTGCGAAAGCTCGCGCCGGGGGAGTGGAGGGCAGAAGGGCCCGCCACGCGGTTTAGCTATGAGGCGAAGCTGGAATCGCCGTTGATGGGAACGGACGCCGCCTACGTCTCATGGCTCACGGGTGAGTATGGATTTTTGATGCTGGGTGATCTTCTGCCCCTGGCGGATAGCGGCAAAGCCGCGACCGCGAGCCTGCGTCTGAACCTTCCGCCCGGTTGGAGCACGAGCACGACCGAGACGAAGGGCGCAGCCGCGCGATACGAGGTCAAGGATGTCGAGCGCGCAGTGTTCTTCGTCGGACGCAACCTGCGCGAGCGGCACGCCTCGCCGGGCTCTATGGATTTCACCTTTGTCACGACGGGCGAATGGGCGTTCACGGATGAAGACGCAGCGAATATGGCGTCAAGCATTCTGAAAGAGCACGCAGAGACGTTTGGCGGCGCTGTCGCGGCGCGTACGATGCTGGTGCTTGCACCGTACCCGCGCCCGATGGGGGCTGAGCGTTGGAGCGCAGAGACGCGCGGGCGCACCGTGATGCTTCTTTCAGGACGCGCGCCGTCGAAAGTCGCGGCCCTTTCACGTTTAAGCGTGCCGCTCACTCACGAGTTGTTTCATCTGTGGATTCCGAACTCGATCGCGCTCGACGGTGATTATGATTGGTTCTACGAAGGATTCACGATGTACCAGGCCATGCGCGCCGCCGCGCGACTGAATCTTCTGACCTTCGAGGATTTTCTGAACGCCATCGGGCGCGCCTTTGACGCCTATGCGTTTTCGAGCGATAAGGATAAACTTTCTCTGATCGCGCAATCGGAGCGCCGTTGGACTGGCTCGCCCGCGCTCATTTATAACAAGGGAATGCTCGTGGCATTTCTCTACGATTTGACGTTGAGGCAAAAGAACGGCGGCAAGCGTTCGCTCGCTGATGTGTATCGCGCGCTCTTTCGTCGCTATCAAGCGCCGGAGGCGAGGGCTGACGGCAACCGGGCAGTCCTCGCAGCTTTAAACGAGCCCGCAGATATGCGAGAGTTTACGCGACGCTACGTAGAGAACGCGGGCGCAATTGATCTGGCGGCGGCCATCGAGCCCTTCGGCCTGCAAGTTGACAGTCGGGGCATACGCACACGCATCATAGTTGCTGATTCATTGAAGAGCGAGCAGCGCGATTTATTGCGCAAATTCGGTTACAATGCACAGTCGCGCGCCGGACATCTCGCACGGTAGACGATCGAGCATAACCTGCAAGCCACAAATTTGAGTTGGAGCAAATTGAACTCAAGTGATTCACCAGCGAAAGATTCAAACTCTTAAATTCATCCTGTTTCTAGCCGTCGCCTCTATCGCGACTGGTTGCAGCACACTGGCGAAAAAAGATGAGACCGGCGTAGTGATAGCGCGCCGCGCTCAGGTGCGAAGCTCGACGGCAGTGGTCGCCGCCGACCTGGTCGAAGTCAACCGGGGCGACGTGGTCGACATACTCGATTCCGACACCGTGGAAGAGACAAAGGAGCGCTGGCTGCGCGTGCGCGCTCATGATGAGGAGAACACGGAAGGATGGATCGAAGCCCGTAACGTCATGCCGCTCGACGTGCTCGACCGTGCGCGCAAGCTCGCCGAAGAGGATAAGGATACGCCGGCGCAGGCTACAGGGCAGCTACGCGCCAGCACCAACCTGCGCTTAGGCCCCGATAGAAGCGGCAACGATAATATCCTGATGAAGCTTGAGAGCGGCTCAAGCTTCGAGATCGTCGGGTGGAAACGCGTGCCCAAGCCGAAGGCGGAAGAAGCGCCCGAAAGCGACGACGTGCCCAAGGCCGGAAGCGCTCAGCAGAACACCGGGCGCAGAGACCGCGACCAGCCTAAAGAGCCCGAAGAGACGAATGAGCTCTGGTACAAAGTGAGGCTCGCGCCCTCAATCTCTCCCGCGCCCGCCGGATGGCTTTACGGTAAGCAGGTAGAGCTGACAGTTCCGAGCGACATCATCTTCTATCGCACGGGCCGCGAATTCGTCGCCTGGCATCGCCTGGACGACGATGCCAGTGCCGAAGCAACTGCCGCCAAGGATAAAGACGTAGGCAAAGAGATCAAACCCGGTAGCTGGGTGATCCTCGAAAAGAGCAGTTCCAACGAGCCTCATAAGCTGGACGAGCCTGACTTCGATCGCGTCTACGTGCTCGGCTATGACAAGACTAACCAGGAGCACTACACGGCCTATCGCAGCCCCGACCTGAAAGGGTTTCTTCCCCTTCGCGTCGAAGGACGCGGGGATAACAAAACCTTCATCGTCAAGATTCAGGACGACAGCGGCCAGATAAACGACGCCACCTATACCATCTACAGAGACGACAGAGGTGTGCTGAAAGTCGCCGCGCCGAACGAGCAACCGAGAACCCGTAAAAGAAGGTGAGAAAAAATTCGGCTACCCGCTTGACAAAAACCAAACGGTGTCTATAATGCCTCTTTGCCTGAAACACGGCGATTGACATCCAAGCTACAAAGAGCACGTTCGGAGCCGCTTCTCTCAAGTAGAAGATTTTGCGAGGGAGCGGCTGTTTCATCCCTGAAAACGGATTTTGAGGATGGAAAGAAAGTGCTTGACAGGTAAACGAGGTTCAGTTAATATCTCGTTTTGCTTGTGACGAGAAAAAGTCGTCTGTAGGGCAACGAAAAGGAATCTCGACGCACCTAAGTCTGGATTCGATAAAGTTGGAAGCGATCTTTGAAAACTAGATAGAGCGTGTCCATGTTAATGACTTTGAGGAGTCGAACGCTGAACGATAAAGTTCGCGTAAAACTCTTTTTGAAGAGTCATAATCGGATACTTTTAACCAGTATAAGATTATGTTCCAGAATCAACATTCTAACGAGAGTTTGATCCTGGCTCAGAATCAACGCTGGCGGCGTGCCTCAGACATGCAAGTCGAACGCGAAACCTTCCTTCGGGAGGGGAGTAGAGTGGCGCACGGGTGAGTAACACGTAGGTAATTTGCCTTCGGGTGGGGAATAACAGCCGGAAACGGCTGCTAATACCGCATAATGCAGCGGCTCGACATCGAGACAGTTGTTAAAGCGGGGGATCGCAAGACCTCGCGCCTGAAGAGAAGCCTGCGGCAGATTAGCTAGTTGGTAGGGTAATGGCCTACCAAGGCGACGATCTGTAACCGGCCTGAGAGGGCGGTCGGTCACACTGACACTGACATACGGGTCAGACTCCTACGGGAGGCAGCAGTCGGGAATTTTGGGCAATGGGCGAAAGCCTGACCCAGCAACGCCGCGTGAAGGATGAAATCCCTCGGGATGTAAACTTCGCAAGAACAGGAAGAATAAGTAGGGGACAATACCCCCTATGATGACGGTACTGTTTGTAAGCTCCGGCTAACTCCGTGCCAGCAGCCGCGGTAATACGGGGGGAGCAAGCGTTGTTCGGATTTACTGGGCGTAAAGGGCGCGTAGGCGG
>DATDFK010000075.1:0-10652 GCA_036522655.1 Pyrinomonadaceae bacterium
CTCACCAACTCACCAACTACTAACTCACCAATTACTTTGACACGTCTACGAGATGCCTCACCTTGTGAATCATGCCACGCACCGCGGGCGTGTCCTTCAGTTCCACCGTGTGGCGAATGCGTCGCAGCCCGAGGCTGCGGACGACGTCGCCTTGATTGCCCGTGAAGCCGATCGGGCTCTTCACCAGCGTCACCTTCACGGTGGCGCCTTTGGTATCCGTTCTGTGGTTCGCCATGGCTATGCGCTCGCCCGCGAGAGCTCCGCGAGGTCTTTGCCGCGCAGCCGCGCGATCAGCACCGGATCCTTCAGCGACGCGAGGCCGGCGAACGTCGCGCGCACGACGTTGTGCGGGTTGGCCGAGCCGAGCACCTTCGTGCGCACGTCGCGCACGCCCACGGCCTGCATGACGGCGCGCACAGCGCCACCCGCAATCACGCCCGTCCCCTCCGATGCGGGCTTCATCAAAACACGCCCCGCGCCGTACTTGCCGATCAACTGGTGCGGCAGTGTGTTATTGATGAGCGGCACGCGAATCAGATTCTTCTTCGCCGCCTCGATGCCCTTCTTGATGGCGAGGGGCACTTCGCGCGCCTTGCCGCTGCCGAAGCCGACGTGGCCCGCCTCGTCGCCGATGACGACGAGCGCCGCAAAACTCAGATTCTTACCGCCCTTGACCACCTTGGTCACGCGATTGATGGAGATGACCTGATCTTTCAGATCGAGCCCCTGTGCCGATATACGTTGCTTGGGTTGTCTCATTGCTCTTCCTGTGTCTCTTCCGCCCCGTTGCCCTGGGCCGCTGCTGCTTCATCACGATTCAGTCCGGCTTCGCGCGCCGCATCCGTCAGAGCCTTGACGCGGCCATGATAGAGATAGCCGCCGCGATCAAAGACGACGCTGCTGATGCCTGCGGCCTGCGCGCGCTCGGCGATGGTGCGCCCGACGCGCTGAGCGGCTTCGATGTTGCCGCCGGTCGTGCCCTTCAAATCCTTCTCGGTCGTCGAGGCGGAAACGAGCGTGCGCCCGTTCTCGTCATCGATCACCTGAGCGTAAATATGGTTCAGGCTTCTATAGATTGCCAGGCGCGGTCGCTCTTGTGAGCCCTGCACCTTGCGCCGGATGCGCCTGTGTACGGCGCTGCGAACTGCTGCTCGATTTCTGCTTGCCATTTTCTACTCTTCTCCTGCCCCCTTTATCTTATCGGGGATAGGTCGGACGCCTTCGAGCCAAAGCCGCAGGCGTCTTGTTCGACCGCTACAGGCGCTCACGTTTACGTCCAAGACCCAGCGCCCACTGTGATTAAAACTATTTGCCCGTCTTGCCGGGTTTCAACTTGATCGGCACATCGGCATAGCGCACGCCCTTGCCCTTGTAGGCGTCCGGCTTACGCAGCTTGTGCATCTCTGCGGCCACCTGGCCCAGCTTCTGCTTATCGATACCGGAGAGCGTCAGCGTCGTCTGGTACTGCTGAATGCTGGCCTTGGCCGGAACGCGCTCCGCTTTCACGTCGATGCCTTCGGGCAGCGGAAACTCGATCGGGTGCGAGTAGCCGAGCGAGAAGACGATCCGGCGTCCCTGCACATCGGCCTTATAGCCCACGCCGACGACATCCATCTGCCGCGAAAACCCTTCGGTCACGCCGACGATGGCATTGTTCGCCAGTGCGCGCGCCAGACCGTGCTGCGCCGCCAGCTCATCTCCGGCGCGCTCGGCGATCAACTGGTCGCCGTCCTGCTTAAAGGTGATGCCCTCCGGCACAGGCGTCTTTAAAGTACCCTTCGAGCCCTTCACCTCAAGCTCACGACCGCTGATCGTGACCGTGACGCCCTTCGGAACAGTAATAGCTTTCTTTCCAATGCGAGACATAATTCTTAACCTTCGGTTAAGGGGATAGGGGTCGAGGGCCGGGGGTCGGCGAAGACATTCACTGACCATTGGCCCCTGACACCCGGCCCCTAGTAGATTTCTGCCAGCACTTCGCCGCCGATGTTTTCGCGGCGCGCCGTCTTGCCGCTCATCAGGCCGCGCGAGGTCGAGACGATGTTAACGCCGTAGCCGCCGAGCACGCGCGGAATCTCGCCCGAGCCCATGTAGACGCGACGACCGGGGCGCGACACTCTCGCCAGATGCGTGATCGAGGACGTGCCGCGCGCATCGTAACGCAGGAAGATGCGTATGTTGCGTTTCGTCCCCTCGCCCTTGATGACGAAGTTGTTGATGTAGCCCTCTTCCTTGAGGATGCGGGCGATCTCCAGTTTCAATTTCGAGGCCGGAATATCCACGCGCGAGTGTTTCGCAGCTATGGCGTTACGAATGCGCGTCAGCATATCGGCGATAGGATCAGTCATTACTCAACTCCAAATCAGGTGTCGGGTGTCTGGGGCCAGTGGTCGGGGTTCTGTCTTAACTCTGGCCCCCCGGCCCCTGATCCCTGTCCCCTGCTTTTCTTACCAGCTCGACTTTACGACGCCGGGGATTTGCCCTTGCAGCGCCAACTCGCGGAAGCAGATGCGGCACAGGTTGAACTTACGCAGGTAGCCGCGCGGTCGCCCGCAACGCTTACAGCGCGTGTAGGCGCGCACTGAAAATTTCGGTTTCCGGTTCGCTTTCGCAATCAGTGATTTCTTTGCCATATAACCTCAGTGATCGGGGGCCGGGTGTCCGGGGTCAGAAGAGGTCTTTTGCTTTGCCGACCCCGGCCCCCGTCACCTGTACCCTGCTTTACTGTCTAAAAGGCATCCCCAAAGCTTTGAGGAGCGCTCGCGCCTGCTCGTCATCGCGCGCGGTGGTGACGATCGAGATGTTCATGCCGCGCGTCTTGTCTACTTTGTTGAAATCGATTTCGGGGAAGATCAGTTGCTCGCGGATGCCAAGGGTATAGTTGCCGCGCCCGTCAAACGCTTTGGGGCTCACGCCGCGAAAGTCGCGGACGCGCGGAAGCGCGATGGAGACCAGCCGGTCTAAAAACTCGTACATCCGGTCGCCGCGCAGCGTCACCATCGTACCGATCGGCATCCCCTGGCGAAGCTTGAAGGAGGCGATCGATTTCTTCGCCTTGGTCACGACGGGCTTCTGGCCCGTGATGACGCGCAGCTCGTCCGCCGCCGTATCCAAAATCTTCGCGTTGGCGATGGCTTCGCCCATGCCCATGTTGATGACTATCTTCTCAAGGCGCGGCACGGCCATCGGATTCGTGATCTCGAACTCTTTGGAGATGGCCGGGGCAATCTCCTTGTGATAACGCTCTTTTAATCTCGCTGCCATAACTTTGTCGCTCCCGCTCCTGGCCTGGGTCTCGCCCCGTCGAATCTCAGATTCACACGCGTCAGCGTTTCCAGGCCGCAGTCTTTCTTACGTCCTTACTTCTCCAAGCTCTGTCCGCTGCCGACGGCCACGCGCCGCTTCGTGCCGTCGCCTTCGGTCTCGTAACGCACGCGCGTCGGTTTGCCCGATTGCGGGTCGATCAACTGCACGTTAGAGATGTCCAGATAAGCTTCCTTGTCGATGATGCCGCCGCCGCGATTGTTCGCCGGGTTGGCCTTCTGATGTTTTTTGATGATGTTCGCGCCCTCGACCTTGACCTTCCCCCTGGCGGGCAGGACTTCGAGCACGCGGCCACGCTTATTCTTATCGCGCCCGGCGATGACGACCACCTGATCGCCCTTTTTGATCTTGGCGCGCTTGTTTCCCTTATTCACTTTTATATCACCTCCGGCGCGAGCGAAACGATCTTCATATAGTTCTTGTCGCGCAGCTCGCGCGCCACCGGGCCGAAGACGCGCGTGCCGATCGGCGTGCCGTCATCTTTAATCAGCACCGCCGCATTCTGGTCAAAGCGAATGTAGGTTCCGTCTTTGCGGCGCACCTCTTTGCGCGTGCGCACGATGACGGCGTTCTGCACCGTCCCCTTTTTGATCGTGCCGTCCGGCGCTGCTTCCTTAACCGTGACCTTGATGCGGTCGCCCAAGGAAGCGATCTTGCCCGTTGACCCGCCGATCGGCATGATCATCTCTACGCGCCGCGCTCCCGAATTGTCTGCTACGTCCAGGGACGTTTGCATCTGAATCATGATTGCTCACTCCGTTCGCAGCACTCAGAATTCAGGACACAGAATGAAAAGGGCTTTGCTTTTATTCTGACTCCTGAGTTCTGAATTCTGACTCCTGTTTTACTTTTCTGCCTTCTGAACGATCTCGACGACGCGCCAGCGTTTTCTGGCCGAAAGCGGACGGGTTTCGACTATGCGAACCTTGTCGCCGATGGCCGCGCCCGTCTCATCATGCGCCATGAACTTGGAAGTGCGGCGCACGTAGCGGCGATACTTCGGGTGCTTGATCAAGCGATCGACGCGCACCACGACCGTCTTCTCCATCTTGTCCGAAGCGACGACGCCCACCTTCTGCGCGCGATTGCCGCGCTTGCCCGCTTCCGAGCCGGAAGCATTGCCCGGCTGCGAATCGACATTCGGGGCGACCGCGTGCGCCAGGGTTTCGCCAGCCGTTGTGGCCTCTGCGACCTCTGCGTCCGGGGATGTCGGCCTCACGTCTTCCTGATTTTCTTCTGTCATCTCTACCTCGTTGCTGCTGCTGCCTCGCGCTCACGCACGAGCGTCTGAATACGTGCGAGCGACTTCTTCTCCTGGCGTATGCGCTTGACGGCGTCAACTTCGCCCAAAGCCAGTTTGAAGTTCAAGCGAAAGAGCGACTCTTTCAAGCGCGCCGCTTCCGCCGTCAAGTCCTCGTTCGTCAGGTCGCGCAGGCGATCCAATTCTTCACGCCTCTTTACCATCGCTAAATCGCGCCTCCTTCTTGTTCCGCGCGGGTCACAAACTTTGTCTTAATCGGAAGCTTCTGCGCGGCCAGGCGCATCGCCTCGCGCGCCGTCGCTTCGTCCACACCTTCAATCTCGTAGAGGATGCGCCCGGGCTTGACGACTGCGACCCAGTATTCGGGCGCGCCCTTGCCCTTGCCCATACGAGTTTCCGCCGGTTTCTTCGTCACAGGCTTGTCCGGGAACATGCGTATCCAGATTTTACCGCCGCGCTTGATGTGGCGCGTCATCGCAATACGAGCGGCCTCGATCTGACGATCGGTAATCCAGGCAGGCTCAAGCGACTTCAGGCCGTACTCACCGAAGCTGATCGCAGAGCCGCGATTCGCCACGCCCGTCATGCGCCCGCGCATCTGCTTCCGGTGCTTTACTTTTTTCGGCATCAACATGATGAATGAACCCCAATACCAATTTTAGATTTTGGATTTTAGATTTGGGATTGAAAGACAAGCTGTGATGGCTCGCTCAATCCGTTCACTAATCCAAAATTCTTACGTTCTATCTCCGCCGCGCGGGCGGCCACGATCACCGCCGCGATCACCGCGCTCACCGTCACGGCCCCCCTCGCGCTCGCGGCGCGTGCGCGGTCGGCGCTCGCCGCCGCGATCACCGCGCGGCTCGTTGATCGGGTCGGAACCCGTGCCGCGCGCCATCGCGGCTTTCGGGTCAAGAATCTCGCCCCTGTAAATCCAGACTTTGACGCCGATGACGCCGAAGGTCGTGTGCGCTTCCGCGAGCCCGTAGTCAACGTCGGCGCGCAGCGTGTGCAGCGGCAATTGGCCCTGCAAGTGCCATTCGCTGCGGGCGATTTCGGCCCCGTTCAAGCGGCCGGAGACTTTGACCTTGATGCCCTGCGCGCCGAAGCGCAGAGACTCTTCGACGGCCTTACGCATGGCGCGGCGAAAAGCTATGCGCTTCTCAAGCTGGGCCGCGATCTTTTCGGCCTGAAGCTGCGCGTTCAGCTCCGGCTTGTGAATCTCCTGAATCGAGACCAGCACTTCGCGGCCGGTCTTGGCCGAGAGGTCGCCCTTGAGCTTGTCAATCTCCGCGCCCTTGCGCCCGATGATGATGCCCGGGCGCGAGGTGTAGATGATGATCTTCAGGCGATTGGCCGCGCGCTCCACGTCAACGTGCGAGACGCCCGCCCCGGCGAAGCGTCCCTTCAGGTCGCGCTTGAGCCGTAAGTCTTCAAGGAGATACTCGCCGAACTGCTTCTTCGCATACCAGTGCGAGTGCCAGTCCTTGTTGTAGCCTAAGCGGAATCCGTATGGATGAACTTTCTGACCCACTCTTATTCTCCGTTTCAGTCAAATCCGAGATTGAAAAATTTGAGATTTCAAATCTGAGATGTTGAAATTCGAGCCTTTCAAATTCTCAAATCAATCTACTCCGCGCTCGCCTCGTCTGCGCCTGTCGTCTCCGCGCCCTTGGTCTCTGCGCTCGTCGTCTCGCCCTTTGCGGGCGCGTCCGCTACCGCGTCGCTCTTTTCGCTCCCGGCTTTGGGTGCTGCTGCCGTGGTGGCGGTGCGCTTGGGGCGCGGTGCGGCGACTGCTCCGCCGCGCTTGCGACTCTTGCTCTCGGAGAGCTTCGCCGGTTTGGCTTCGCCCGCTCTGCCGTTCCCCGCCAGCTTCTCGTCATTCGAGAGCAGGATGGTGATGTGGCAGAAGTGGCGACGCTCGCGATAGGCGCGGCCCTGCGGGGCCGGACGCATACGTCTGCGATTCTTCGTTGGCCCACGATCGACGAACGCGGCCTTGACCCAAAGCTCGTCCGGGTCTACCGCGACGTTGGCCTTCTCGGCGGCTTCGGTCGCGTTGGCGATGGCCGAGCGCATGCAGGCTTCGATTCCGTCAGCCGCACGCTTGTTCGTGTATTGCAGAATCGCCAAAGCCTGATTGACGTTCTTGCCGCGAATCATATCCACGACCAGCCGCGCCTTCTGCGCCGACCCCCGTAGATACTTTGCACTCGCTCTTGCTTCCATGATCTAACCTCAGTGACAGGTGACGAGTGACAAGTGATGAGTTGAGGACAAGTTCTTGCTCGTCACTCGTCACCTGTCACTGCTCACTATTTTTTAGCTACCTTCGATGACTTCTCTGCCTTCGTGCCCGAGTGGCCTTTGAATGTGCGTGTCGGCGCGAACTCGCCGAGCTTGTGGCCGACCATGTTCTCCGTCACGTAGACGGGGAGATGGCGTTTGCCGTTGTGCACGCCGAAGGTCAGACCGACCATATCGGGCGTAATCGTCGAGCGCCGCGACCAGGTTTTAATCGCCGGTGGACGCGCCGCGCCCGCGCGGATTCGCTCCACAGCCTTCTGAATGCTCCCGTCAACGAACGCACCTTTTTTAACTGAACGCGCCATAACTTCTCCATTTTGGATTTTAGATTTTGGATTTTAGATTAGCGCACGGATTGAATGTCAATAACGTCCTGTCTTTCAATCCACAATCTAAAGTTCAAAGTCCAAAATTACTTGACTCTTCTATCGCGCACGATCATCTTCTGCGTGCGTTTGTTGCTTCTGGTCTTGTAACCGCGCGTCGGCTGTCCCCAGGGGGTGACAGGGTTGCGACCGCCGGAGGTCTTGCCCTCGCCGCCGCCGTGCGGGTGATCCACAGGATTCATCGCCACGCCGCGCACGTGCGGGCGTATGCCCTTCCAGCGCGAGCGTCCGGCCTTGCCGTAAGAGACGTTCTCATGCTCGACGTTGCCCACCTGGCCCACCGTCGCCATGCACACGACGGGCACGCGACGAACTTCGCCCGAAGGCATACGAAGCTGCGCATAGTCGCCTTCCTTGGCGACCAGTTGCGCGAACGCCCCGGCGCTGCGGGCCATCTGCCCGCCCTTGCCCGGGCGCAGCTCGATGTTATGAATCTGCGTCCCCAGCGGGATGTTGCGAATCGGCAGGGCATTGCCCGGCAGGATGTCCGCCTCGGCCCCGCTCATCACGGTCTTGCCGACTTCGAGCCCGGTCGGCGCGATGATGTAGCGCTTCTCGCCATCGAGGTAAGTGATGAGCGCGATGTGCGCCGAGCGATTCGGGTCGTATTCGATCTGCGTGACGCGACCGGGCACGCCCGCCTTATCGCGCTTGAAATCGATGACGCGATAGAAACGCTTGTGGCCGCCGCCGCGCCGCCTGACCGTAATGCGCCCGTCGTTGTTGCGACCCGAAATGCGCGTCTTCGGCTCAAGCAGAGATTTCTCCGGCTCCGCCCCAGCCGTTAATTCATCGCGCGTCAAATAAGTCTGGTAACGACGCGCCGGCGATGTCGGTGTAAGTTTCTTTATGCCCATATCTTTATTAGGGGCCGAGGGTCGGTAAAGAGCTTTTTACTGGCCCCCGGAACCTGTCCCCTGCTTCCTAGATTGCTTCGCCGTAATCGAGCGGCTGTTCACCCTGTTTCAAGGTGACGTAGGCTTTCTTCCAGGAGGGCTTGCGGCCCTCGAAGCGCCCGCGCCGCGCCATCTTGCCCATGTAGTTGATGGTGCGCACCTGATCGACCTTGACTTGAAAGATCGTCTCCACCGCCGACTTGATCTCGGGCTTGGTCGCGCGGCGGTCTACGCGAAAGGTCAGGAGCTGGCGCGCGTCCTGCGAATTTTCTTTAGCGACGAGCGCCTTCTCCGTAATCACCGGCGACTTAATGATGTCCCATACTGTTCTCATCTTTTCAGGCCGCCTCCTCTTCCGTATTCGATTGCTCAGCCGCGCTGCTGCTGCTGCTCTGCTCGTCCTGCGCGCTACCGGCGTCCGCCTTCTTCGATTGCGTATCGAGCAACTCCGTCAACTCCTCGGCAGCCGCACGCGAAAGCACCACGCGGTCGTGATAGAGCAGGTCATAGATATTGAGACCGTAGCTGTTGACGACCTTCGTCCGTCGCACGTTGCGCGCGGAGAGCAGCAGGTTGTCGTTCTCAAGCGAATCGACGATCAGCGTCTTGTTCTCCGCGAGGCCGAGCGCCGCCAGCGTCTTTAAGAATTCCTTGGTCTTCGGCTGGTCGAGCGTAAAGCCTTCGAGCACGATCAGATTACCTTCGCGCACGCGTTCCGACAGGGCCGAGCGCAGAGCGCCGCGCCGCATCTTCTTAGGCATGTTGTAAGACCAGTCGCGCGCGTGCGGCCCGTGCGTATTACCGCCGCCCTTCCACAGCGGGCTGCGGATTGACGCGATGCGAGCGCGCCCCGTGCCCTTCTGCTTCCAGAGCTTACGGCCTGAGCCGGATACGTCGCCGCGCGTCTTCGTCCCGACCGTGCCCGCCCGCGCATTAGCCATAAAGCTTCTGACGGCGGCATGAATCAAAGACTCGTTCAGCTCCGCGCCGAACACAGCGTCGGACAACTCCAGGTCGCCGACCTCTTCATTCTTCAGATTGCGCACCTTAACGGTAGGCATAGCATCAACTCCATAAAGTAGGAGTCAGGACTCAGGATTCAGGACTCAGAATAAAAGCGGCTTGCGCCCTTTTCATGCTGGGTTCCGAGTCCTGAGTTCTGCATTCCTCACTTCTTAGCCTTCTTAACCACCACCACACTGCCGTTAGCGCCGGGCACAGCGCCGCGCACCATCAACAGATTATTCTCAACATCGACACGAGCCACGGTCAGGCCCTTAACCGTCACACGCTCGTCGCCCATGTGGCCCGAAGAGCGCGTGCCCTTGATGACACGCGACGGGTAGGCCGACTGGCCTATTGAACCCGGCGCGCGCACGTTCATCGAGCCGTGTGACTCGGGCCCGCGATTAAAGTTGTGACGCTTGACCGTCCCGGCGAAGCCGCGTCCCTTCGAGCGCCCGATGACTTCGATCGCATCGCCGTCGGCGAACTGATCAACCAGCACCTTGTCGCCGACGCTGGTCGCGTCTTCGGAATCTTCCAGGCGAAACTCTTTCAAGATGCGTGTCGGAGGAACGCCCCCGCCCGTCTTCTCGAAATGCCCGCGCATGGGCTTGTTGACGTTCTTCAACTTGACGGGGCGATCTTCGACGAGCCCCAACTGGACGGCATTGTAGCCATCACGCCCGGCAGCAGATTTTTTCTGAACGACGATGCACGGCCCGGCCTTGATCACCGTCACAGGCGTCACCGTCCCATCCGCCGCGAAAATCTGCGTCATGCCAACTTTCTTACCGATGATTCCATTAATCATCACAACCCTCATTTTGGATTTTAGATTTTGGATTTTAGATTAGCGCACGGATTGAATGCAGATAGCGATCTGTCTTTCAATCCAAAATCTAAAACCCAAAATCCAAAATGTCTTACTGTCTGCCAAACGCTTTGATCTCGACATCGACGCCTGCCGGGAGATCGAGCTTCATGAGCGCGTCCACGGTCTGCGGAGTCGGGTCGAGGATGTCCATCAGACGCTTGTGCGTTCTGATCTCAAACTGCTCGCGCGATTTCTTATCGACGTGCGGCGAGCGCAACACCGTCCACTTGTTCTTCAAAGTGGGAAGCGGGATGGGCCCGGCGACGCGTGCGCCCGTTCTCTTTGCCGTCTCGACGATCTCCGAGGTGGACTGATCCAGCACGCGATGATCGTAAGCCTTGAGTCTGATTCTGATCTTTTCGTTCAGCATAATTTCCTTAACTCAAAATGGTATGGGCGAGGACTATTCGATGATGTCGGAGACAGTGCCTGCTCCCACCGTCCTCCCACCTTCTCTGATCGCGAACCGTAACCCCTTCTCCATCGCGATCGGCGCAATCAACTCGATCTCCATCGCCACATTGTCCCCCGGCATCACCATCTCTACTCCCTCCGGCAAATGCGCCACCCCGGTCACATCCGTCGTCCGAAAGTAAAAC
>DATDFK010000076.1:0-35255 GCA_036522655.1 Pyrinomonadaceae bacterium
CGGAGCGTCGAAATCCACCGACCGGCTCCGCGATACTATGATGCAGATCATCAATCCGCGCTATAATGAGCGACGGCTGACGATCTTTACCACTAACTACCATGATACGCGCCGCACGCTTGCGGAAGCGACGCTGGAAGATCGCATCTGTGTGCGACTCAGAAGCCGCCTCTGCGAGATGTGCAGAACTGTAATTATCGAGGGCGAGGATTACCGTCGTCGGCTCGCCGGACAGTTACCAGGGGAACTATGACGCTACAAGCAGTGAAACTAACAGCTAAAGATTTATCACTGGAGGCGGCGGCGCTCTCGCTGCTGCGGGCCATCGATCAGGACGCGCGGGTTTTCACGCCGGATGACGAGACGCCGGAAGCCCTCGCTCGATTTCAAGAGGTCGTCAAACTGCTCAGACTGATGGAAAGCCGTCGCTATATCGCGGTGATCACCAGTCTCAACCTATTGGCCGCCGGTAGCGGTCAAAGCCAGGTTGATAAAGTGCGGTTGAGCGGCGGGCTAACGGAAAAGGGACGCGCCGTGCTTGCCCATCATGATGGAGAGGCGCGGGAGGAGCAGTACTTAAACTACAAAAGCGCCTAGGCCGACGCACGCCATGCGAAACTTTCGCTTGCCGCCCGTTAGGTGCTGACCTCTTGATGTTCTTCTCGGAGGTTGGCTTCGGCTTACGCGATCAAAGATTCCGCCTTAGAAGCGATCTATGCCTCTTCTCTATCTTGGCCGACCAAGCTCAGTCTCTATCGCAGGATAATGTCGGAAATGTTTCACGAGCGGAATTATTGTTATAGGATTAGCAAAATTTGACTGACCCGGATTGATGTATACACAAACACAGTAGTTGTGCATCCATCGGTTTATGATAAAACGGAGAGGCTATGTCGAAAAAATTACTTCATCGGACAATCTGTCCTTCTACATCATCATCTGTGCTCTTGTAGATAAGATTGGATTCAGGGTTGAGGCTGATGACGGAGCGTGTCGTGTCGAAGATTGTGGCGCTCGGTGTTTTATAGTAAATTGTGACGGTCAGTAAGTTCCATTTAACTCCTCTCTATTTGATGAACTGCCAAGTTCTGCCTTTATCTTTTGTGTTGGAACAAAGGATTGAAAAGGCGTCCTGAACCACTTGGGACGCCGGACTCAATGATAAAAGGGATATATCGGAAGCTGTTGCCTGTCAGACTGCGACAGGCAGTGAGGCGTTGGGCTTTGAATGGCGGCGGTCTGAGCGTCACTTACGAATTAAGTGACGAGTGGCCGCAGGCAGAGCGGTCTTCGTGGCTTTCGTCGTCCGTCACAGCACGTTTCAAAGGGGGATTGGAGACATTCGATTTTAAGCTCGCGCAACAATCGCCGGAGGCAGCATTGCAGTCGCCCGTGGTGAGAGATAATCTTGCTTTACTCCATCAGACAGGGCTGGCGGAAGCGGCGCTTCTTGATTACGGCTGCGGTAATGGGCTTTACCGTTTAATCCTGGGGCATGATGCGGCGACGGCCCGTTGGCGATATGTGGGCGCTGATATTAACAGCGAGGTGATCGATTGGTGTCGGGCGACGCACGCAGGCATACGCTTTGAAGTCATCAGGGAGGACGCCCCTTTGCCTTTCCGCGAGGGTGAATTCGACGTTGTGCTGGTCAGCGGTGTGATTCAATGCGTCCCGGATTACATGGCCACACTGTCGGAGTTGCGGCGCATTGGCAGCGATTATCTGCTGGTCAGTCGTCTTCCTATCTGGAAGCATAACCCGACCGGCATAGTGCTCCAGCGTGTTTCACACTCATGGGGCCAGGAAAGCCATTATATTCACGTCTTCAATCGCGAGGCGGCGGAAGAGGTCTTCAAGGCGCTGGGTTTTTCGATAGCTTATAGAGACTACGGGAGTGAGACGTTTTATGTACCGGGTGTGCATGAGCCTGTCATTCACAACCACTATCTGTTGAGAAGGATTTGAGAGAGTGCGCGCACGATGCTGATCGGTGTCTCACCTGATTTGAATTATCTGAGCGGCGGCGTCTACCAGTATGGCCTGACCATGCTTCATGCCTTACAAGGCATAAGCAGCAACGGTGAGGACAAATTTCTTATCTTTGCCAATCAGGATAATAATCATCCGACAGTCTCGTCGCTGAAAGAGCTGGGCTGGACGGTCAAGCCCTTGCGACCGCTTTCACTGCCCAGGCGCGCTCTCGCCTCTTTGCGCCAGGCGCTCGGGGAAGAAAGTTTACATGGGACAAAAGCCTGGCTGCGCGAGCAGAGGCGTGGCGCTCTCAAACTCGACAGGGAGCGTCTGCCTGACCCCGATCAGGTTCGCTTTCGCCCCGAAGCAGGCCAGTGGTTTCGCTCCTGTGGCGTAGAGCTGATGCTTTACCCTTCCGCGAGCCCTCTATGCTTCGAGACGCAACTGCCCTTCGTTGTCGCCATACATGACCTGCAACACAGGCTTCAGCCGCAGTTCCCGGAAGTTTCCGTCGGCGGCGAGTGGGAGCGGCGAGAATACTTGTTTCGTAACGCCGCGCGCTATGCGACGCTGATCTTAACGGACTCGGAAGTGGGCAGAGAGGACATTCTGAACATTTATGGTGAATACGGCATCAGCCCTGACCGCGTGAAGGTGCTGCCGTATCTACCGGCCCCGTACCTCTCGCCCGCCACTGTGGCGAATGGGCCCACGCAGATCAGAACCAGTTATCAACTGCCCGATCGATTCCTGTTCTACCCGGCGCAGTTCTGGCCACACAAAAACCACGCGCGGCTGGTTCGAGCGCTCAAGTTATTAAAAGACGAGTATCACCTGAACGTCCCCATAGTATTTTGCGGCTCGCGCACGGAACCGATCAGGGAGCAAACCTTCCGCGAGGTGATGGCGCTCGCGCATGAACTTCAAATCGAGCGGCAGGTATATTATCCGGGTTACGTGCCGGATGCAGACATGGCCGGTCTTTACATGGCGGCCGTCGCTCTCGTGATGCCGACCTTCTTTGGGCCCACGAACATACCTGTGCTCGAAGCATGGGCGTTGAACTGTCCGGTCTTGACCTCGGATTTGCGAGGCATACGCGAGCAGGTGCGAGACGCGGGCCTGCTGGTCGACCCGCGCTCGGTGGAAGCCATCGCCGATAGCATCTATCGCCTCTGGACTGACGAGAGGCTCCGTAGCGAACTGATTCATCGCGGCCAGCAACGCCTGGCAAGCTATAGCGACGATGACTATAACGCGCGTCTGAAAGAGATTATCGCAGACGCAAAATCTCTGCTCGCCGGGGAAAGAGGCGGAGCAGCGTCAAGGCCAAGTTCTTTTTAGCACGGCATGCTTATGGAAAAAGTCGAGAACATCAGATGGAATGAAGAATTTCTGGCCTGCATCATCAGGGCTGAGGTCAGCTTTGAGCAGAATCGCTTTCTGACGCCCCCGGAATATAATTTCCAGGTCGGCTTTATCGTCCACCCGGCCGACTCTGCGATCGCCCCTCATGCTCATTCATCCGTCGAGCAGCGCGTTGACCGGATATTTGAAGTTCTGCTTGTGAGAAAAGGGCGATGCGAGGTGGACATCTATAATCGTGATCGCGAGCGTGTCGCCACGCGCGAGTTGTGCGAGGGAGACTTGATCATCATCGTCGAAGGCGGGCATGGTTTCCGTATGCTGGAGGACACGGTGTTCTTGGAGATCAAGCAAGGCCCCTACACCGGCGCAGATCAGAAGAGACCCTACTGAGCGATGATACCCGTCAATGAGCCTTTGCTGAGCGGAAGAGAGCTTGAATACGTCTCGGAATGCGTCCGCACAGGCTGGGTTTCTTCGGCCGGGAAGTTCATCGACGAATTTGAGGAGCGATGGGCGGCTTACTGCGGGCGGCGCTACGGCATCGCCGTCAGCAACGGCACGGCGGCCCTCCAACTCTCTATCGCCCTACTCGATCTTGAGCCCGGCGATGAAGTCATCATCCCCAGCTTTACCATCATCTCCTGCGCGCTCGCCGTCATCCACAACCAGTGTGTGCCCGTGCTGGTTGATGCCGACCCTTTGACATGGTGTATGGATGTCGCGCGCGTCGAGGAGAAGATTGGCCCACGCACGCGCGCTATTATGCCGGTTCATATTTACGGTCATCCCGTCGATATGGATGGCTTGCATGAACTGGCCGAGCGCTACGGGCTCGTCCTGATCGAAGATGCCGCCGAGGCGCAAGGCGCTCAATATCTGACGGGGCGCGATACGACCCGTGCCCTTTGGCGACGATGCGGTAGCTTCGGCGCGCTTTCGACTTTCAGCTTCTACGCCAACAAGCCTCTCACCACCGGAGAGGGCGGCATGATCCTCACGGACGACCCCAAACTGGCGGAGAGAGCACGCTCGCTACGGAATCTGGCCTTCCAGCCCGCGCGCCGTTTTTATCACGAAGAGCTTGGCACAAATTTTCGTTTGACAAATTTGCAGGCCGCGCTTGGCGTCGCGCAGGTCGAGCGTGTGGACGAGATCGTCGCGCGCAAGCGATCGCTCGGGCACGAGTACACGCGACGGCTGAAAGATATCGAACATTTGTCTCTGCCGGTTGAAGAGCCCTGGGCCCGCAGTATTTTCTGGATGTACGGGCTTGTGCTCGCTGAAGAAAGAGAGTTGGACGGCGCACAGTTTGCCGCCCGTCTCAGAGAGCAAGGCGTCGAGACGCGTCCTTTCTTCTTCGGGATGCACGAGCAGCCTGCCTTTCACCGGCGCGGTCTTTTTCTCAACGAGAGTTATCCGGTCACGGAGAGGCTCGCCCGGCGCGGGCTTTACCTGCCTTCCGGTCTGGCCCTGACCGAAGACCAGTTGGCCCGGGTCTGCGACGCCGTCCATATGGTGCTCTCATGAGAGAGGTCTTCCGCCACAACTATTCAGACGCGTATGATCTGATCTACGGCGAGAAAGATTACGAGGGCGAATGCCGTCTCGCCGAACGCCTCTTCAAACGCTACGGCGAACATTCGATTCACAACATTCTTGACTTGGGATGCGGCACGGGAGGCCACGCTCATCTGCTGGGCCAACGCGGGTACAGAGTAGTCGGCGTAGACCGCTCGGAGGCCATGCTGGCCCATGCCGAAAAAAAGGCTTGCGCCCTCGGTGATGCCCGTGTGCAGTTTCGCCGGGGCGACGTTCGCTCTCTTGATCTTGAAGAGCGATTCGACGCCGTCTTAATGATGTTTGCCGTGCTTGGTTATCAGGCCGGGAATGAAGATGTGCTGGCCGCTCTCAACACGGCTCGCCGTCACCTCTCGATCGGAGGGCTGCTTCTCTTTGATGTCTGGTATGGGCCCACTGTGCTTCAAGAACGCCCGGGCGAGCGGGTCAAAGTGATCGAGACACAGACCGGACAGATTCTGCGCGCCGCTCATGGTGAGCTGGATACCCGTTTGCATCTCTGCCACGTGCGCTATCAAGTCTGGCGACTGGAAGAAGGAATCTCGATCGAGCGCACCGAAGAGCTGCACACAATGCGTTACTTTTTCCCCCTTGAGCTTGAACTCTTTCTGCGCTGTGCCGGATTCACCATGCTCCGCCTCGGGGCCTTTCCAGAATTTGACCGCGACCCTGACGAGACGACCTGGAACGTCATGTGTGTGGCCAGAGCGATCTGATCTTTTCTTCCTCAACGAGGGGCGAGTCGGCGCAGCCAGCGATAAGGATATGACCTGCCCGCCCGCATTTCCGGCAGATATATATTCTCGAAGATCAGCTTGTCCGCCTCCTTATCGCGGGACATATACGGAGGATGCCGCAGCGGAAACTCCATCTTGCCGGTCGGAATATTGGCAAGCACGCTGTCGGCTGATCGCGTGTGTGTGCCGTGTTCTCCGCAACCCAGGTTGGATATGAGATTAGCACCGGCGGTCGCGGCGAGGCCGTGCTGGGCCCAGATGGCGAAGAGCCACTGGTAATCCCAGGCGTCAATTTTTTCTCCACCCTCGTAAACCCAATCGAAGAGACCGCGCCAATACCTGACCGCCCTCGCGTCGCCCAGAATATCTGCCAGCCATGACGTTTCGCGGAGCGTGGGCCACAGCTTTATCTCCATATCAAGGTGCTGCCAAGCACGTCGCCATGTCGCCCAACCCCAACCACCCGCGATGTGATGAAAAAAGTAGCTGTATGGAACGCGCTTCCGGCCCATCAGGTAGTTGTCCCCGCAAATCGCCATCACGCGTTCATCCGTCCGGTATTTGACGAGCAGCTCATCGCAAAATCGAAAGAACGCCGGGTCAGGCAGGCAATCGTCTTCAAGAATGATTGCGTGCTCCACCTGCTCGAACGCCCACTCCATCCCTGTCACGATGCGACGCCTGCATCCCAGATTCTCATCGGCATAATTTTTAAGAACCTGACAATCCCAGTCCACGCGGTCGATGAGGGCCTTGGACGCCGCGCATTTTTCCGCTTCACCCGCAACGCCTGGGCGTGGGCCATCGGCGATCACCATCAGTTGGCGCGGCTGTGCGCTTTTAATTTGAGCGAAGACCCGTTCGGCTACGTCTGGACGATTGAAGATGATGAAAACAACGGGAGCGTGCATCGTGAAATGATAAGAGACTGTTCAAATCAGATATGAAACCGAGTCGATCGAGCTTAAAAGGGTAACGCGGGCCTTGCTGCTATGGAAGATGCCGTTTGTTCCGGCATCATATTAACAGTTCTGGAAAGTTGGAAGGTATAGATTGCTGCATAGCATTAGGTCAGTATCAATGAATAACGTAGCTGTCAACCAGCCTTGGCCTGGGCCGTCCGTCAGAGACGGGCGGAGCGATACGCGTGCGCCTTTGATACTGCGGTCTGACAGGAGCGCTTGTGCTCAAGGATTGCTTTGGCTTGAAGTCTGAATTGATCTCTATCCTGGTCGCTTCCGCAACCGTGGCTAAAGACTGAGTGTCCGTCGCTTGATTACGCCGGTATGTAGTGACACCGATAGCCATCGCACCTGCGGCAAGTATGACGCCTAGAACTGCTGCGAGCAGCCACAGCCCCTTTCCAGATGGCAGAGCCGTGGGTCGTGAGACGAGATTTGTTGTGTGACGAGGATTAAAAGATACGACCGCAGCCGAGAGAGGTACAACGGGACGTGCTTTCCGGGCCGCCACCTCATCGAAACGCGGTGTCGAGAGCGACGGCTCTTCAGAATCCAACTCTGGCCTTATAACCTTTTGATACGCCTGTGCCACTCTAAATGCTCCAACTATGACTGAATGTGATACATGGCTTTCTCAATATCTTAGAATTAGCAAGAATGATTCCACACGGCGACGTTTTTAATTTGGACGCGATGTATTGCTCTACTGTTTCCCTACATTCTTTACCGACATCGCTGCGAAAGCCGGGTCTGAGCATCGAGCCACGAAGGCAGCTATTGACGATGGTGTATCATGTCTCGCTATCAGTGATGTGCCCGGACGTTAACAGTGAGATGGTAAATTGCAAATGCTGATGCAGCAGAATATCGCCCAGTCGTTCCAGTCGCCGCTCGTGCGTCTATTGCTCGCCGTCATTGCCCTCGGGTTGCTGTACGTATTCTGGAAGGAAGTCAGGAAGATTCCGGCCAGGATGTTCACACTCATGGTGACGGCCTTCGTGGACATGCTGGGGCTGCTGATGATCATTCCGCTCCTGCCCTTTTATGTGAAGACGCTGGGCGGGCAGGGGATTGACATCCTCGGGATGCACTTTGGAATCGGCATTATTTCAGGAGCCATCGTCGCCTCGTTCACCTTCGCGCAACTGCTGAGCGCTCCCATGTGGGGCCGTTTTTCCGACCGTGTCGGACGCCGCCCCACCCTGCTCATCGCTTTGAGCGCGTCGGCCATTGCGTATCTGATTTTCGGCTTCGCGCACTCGCTCTTCGTCCTGTTCCTCTCGCGGATTGTGCAGGGCGCAGGCGGGGGAACCGTCGGTGTCATTCAGGCGTACGTCGCAGATTCGACCGCGCCTGAAGATCGCGCCCGCGCGCTCGGATGGCTCTCGGCGACAACCAACCTGGGCGTTGCGCTTGGGCCCGTGCTCGGTTCCTTCGCCATCACGTTGGGCAAGCGCGATCTGATACCCGGCGCGGGGACGTTGCAAATGGGCCACGCTGCGCCGGGTATCATGGCGGCGGCGCTGTGCCTGATCAACATCGCCTTCGCCGCACGCTATCTGACCGAATCACGCGAATTGATTGAGCCGTCGCCGACAGGAGAGCCTCCTCGCAAATCGCACCAGGCTATCTGGCGCGTCATCTCGCATTCGAGCGAGCCTGCGTCGCGCCTGATCTGGATTTACGCCATCGCTATCGGCGCGTTCCAGGGAAGCTTCTCCGTGCTCGCGCTCTTTTTAAACGCTCGCTTTCAGGTGACCGAACAGACGATCGGTTATTTCTTTATGTACGTCGGCGCGATCTCCGTCTTCGCGCGCGTGTTGCTTCTGGGACGCGCGGTCGATTGGCTGGGCGAAGCGAATCTCTCGCGGCTGGGGCTCGTTCTCTTGGCGACGGGCGTTTTGGGGATGCCGTTGGCGCGTAATCTTCCGATGCTGGCGGTCGCCGTGGCGCTCATCCCTCTGGGCACGGCCTTCACCTTTCCGTGCGTGACGGCGCTTCTGTCGCGCGTCATCAGTCCCAGAGAACGCGGTCTCTACATGGGTATGCAGCAGACTTACGGGGGCGTCGCGCGCATCATCGCCCCGCTCTTCTTCGGCTGGGCTTTCGATTCTCTGGGCGTATCGTCGCCGTATTTCTTCTCGTCCGCGTTCATCGTCGCGACGATCTTTCTAGGGTTCGGCCTCGATCAGTATGCCCGGCCAAGGCGGGCTGTCGCGCCGGAAGCGGCCAGCGACAGTTGAGGAGCTTTCGGTAGTACGATCGAGTTTCCGGCGAAGTCGGAAGCACCGCTATTCTGACGCGCAAGTAATGCAGCGCCATCGCTGCGCGCAATTCATCCAGCACCTTCCGAGAAGAGTGTCGCCTCTCTATCTTCAACTTGCGAAACAGCGACGGGCAGCCGAGACACACGGTCTGACAACGTGCAAAGGCGTATTCCGTGAGTTCTTAAAAGTCTTGCTGATTCCGGCGCGTGTCTACAATATTTGCGGCCGTCGTTCGTCTACAGGAATGGAAGGATGAGCCGTTGAGCATCGTCTCGATGACCGAGCAAGACAGTCAAATCTCCGAGATCATCGCGGAAGAACGGACGCGGCTGCGCAATTTCATCCGGCGGCGTGTGCCAGACCCTTCGGACGTAGAGGACATCGTGCAGGAGGTCTTCTACGAACTGGTCGAAGCCAATCGCCTGCTGATGCCGATCGACCACGTGACCGGCTGGCTGTTTCGCGTCGCGCGCAATCGCATCACTGATCTTTTCCGCAAGAAGAAGCCGGAGACCTTCAGCGACACGCGCGTCGAGGACGAAGACGGCGAGGTGCTGCGCATCGAAGACCTGTTGCCGTCGCCCGATGCCGGGCCGGAAGCGCTCTACGTCCGCAGGGTGCTTTTCGACGAGCTGGCACTGGCGCTCGAAGAGTTGCCCGAAGAGCAGCGTGAAGTATTCGTCGCTCATGAACTGGAGGGGCGCAGCTTCAAAGAGTTGTCGGCGGAAAGCGGCGTCAACGTCAACACCCTGCTCTCGCGCAAGCGCTACGCGGTGCTCCACCTGCGCTCACGATTGCAGCACATTTACGACGAGTTTACGAAGAAGTGAGGTATAGAGATCATGAACAAGAGACTGAAGAAACTGATGTGGATAGCCCCGGCGGCGATCGCAGGGATTGCGCTCTTCATCGCGATTGGCGGCGTGGTCGTGATGCTGTTGTGGAATTGGCTTGCGCCCATGTTGTTCGGATTGCGGCTCATTACTTTCTGGCAGGCTCTAGGACTGCTGGCTCTCTGTCGAATTCTGTTCGGAGGGTTCGGCGGTGGCTCACGTCGCTCCAATTCCCGGCGGCGCATGCGCTGGGAAGAGATGACGCCGGAGGAACGGGAAAAATTCCGCGAAGGGCTTCATGGTCGCGGTGGGCCAACGTCGCCGTTGGGTTCAACGCCGAGTCCCGGCGCGCGCACCTGACTCGAACGGCGAACACACGGCTCGCCATCTTCGTATAGCTCTTCTACAACGCAGCCGCCCCAGCCCGCATGCTCCTCGTTCGGTGGGGACGACAAACTGGAGAGAGAGAAAATATGAATTCAAGCGAAAGCACCTCGCGACTCCCTGGCCTACTTTGGTTTTTGTCTGCGGTAGCAGGGGGCTTCGGCCTCTTCTATATTCGGTCGAAAGTGATCGTGCCGGGAGACGCCGCCGCGACCGTCGCTAACATAGCGGCCTCCGAGTTTCTATTCCGGGCAGCGATGGTCAGTAATCTTTTCTCACAGGTCTTCCTTTTCTTTTTCGGTTTGACCATGTATCACCTGTTCAAGGTGGCTGATAAAGTATTGGCAACGGTGTTCCTGACCTCGATCATGATGACGGTCGCCATCGCGGTCGTGAATGCCTTTAATAGTTTCGGAGCCCTGTTGGTTTTGAGCCAGGCTGAATACCTGAAAGCGTTCAACCCTGAACAGCTTAATGCTATGGCGATGATCTTTCTCCGGCTGAACAGTTCCGGGCAGGGACTCCTCGAAATATTTTGGACGCCCTACTTCTTTTCATTCGGTTTGCTCGTCACGAGATACAGATTCATCCCGAAAATCCTGGGCATTATGCTGATGATCATGAGCGTGGGTTACGCGATCAATATCCTTCAAAAATTCCTGATTCCGCAATTTTATCCGGTGATGTTCACACGGCTGGCGATGTCGCTCGGCGCGCTGGGCGGAATTCCGACCATCCTTTGGCTTCTGATCAAGGGTACAAGGGTTCAACCGTTGAGCGATCAAACCTCCTGAGAGGCAGCAGAGGGAAGTGCCCGGATTGGAAGATCGGTGTCAAGCTTTAAAAATCATACTGAACTGAGGAGCTATATCTTCAGTTTCATCACCTGTTTCTTTTCCTTACGCCGCTGTATTCTTGCCAGCACAGTCAGCACAGGCTCGCTCGCCTTCAACAGCTCGTCTATCTCTTCGTCCATGACATCTTCGCGTCGTATGTCACGCAGGGCAAAGCCCAACTGTTTGATCTGATCCCAAAATAGATGCGTTGGATCGTAAGGGTCAAAATCCTCTAAGTCCAGGCCGACATCGTTGCCCTCGGCCGCTCCTGCTTCATCTGTTGAAGCATGAAGAAGCTCATTGATACGAAGCCGCAACTGCGGGCCGGACTCATTGGTCTGCAAATGGGTCGAGAGTAGCTCGACGCGCGTGCGTTTGGCTTGAGCAGGAGTGATACTGAGTCGCTGAGGTGTGATTCTGGCGAGCTGCGACGCCTCGAACAGATTGACCTGTTCATTAATCAGCGCGCCGATCACGTCGGAAGGGAAGTCCAGCAAGCGCAGATAGTGATCGACGAAACTTGACAGTGAAATATGAGAGGATGTTTCCCGCTCCAGAATGTCGCTCAGTCGCGCTGCCACCTTCAGAAGGTCTTCGCGCTTCCAACGGCTTGGCCGCCCACGCTTCGTGTCTGTCGCCGAGTAACGCTGAATATGACGCGTCGCTCTCAGCAAGCGCACCAGATCGTTGTGACGCTGCGGGATAATATCGGGAAGCGCGGCTCGCAGTTCGGCTAGAATGGCTTGTACTGAAGAGGGCGAGGCCAGAGGATCAGCACGGCGCTGGCGTCTACGTGTGGCTCTCAAGGTCTGATCGGCACTCCCCTCAAGAAGAATCGTAATGTTACCCGATACCGCTTATTATATATATGACAAGCAACTTTCCATCAATTAAATATGCAATGAAAGCAAAGCGACGTTTCACTGAAGATATTCTATCCGCCATCGGCGACGGTAAGATTCTCGGCATTCGAGCGGGCACGCAGCCGCACCGCTTCATAGGCATCTGGGCCGTCGTGGTGGAAGGCCGCGTCTTCGTACGCTCCTGGAGTTTGAAGCCGCGCAGTTGGTATCGAACCTTCCTGGATGAGCCACGCGGCATGATCAATGTCGCGGGGCGCGAAATCCCAGTCCGCGCCGTGCGCACCCGTAGCGAGCGCCTGAAGGCTGCTATTGACCGGGCCTATTTGGAGAAATACAACACGCCGGGCTCAATCAAGTATGCGCGGGATATGGGAGGGGAGAAATCCAGGGCCACTACTACCGAGCTTGTGCCTTTATAGCGGCGAGCAAATCAGCATCGCACTTAAGAAAAGACCAAGACCGTTGACGCGTCCATCCAGAGTCATGTCATACACCTTTTGACCGTCAACACTATTTCATCTTCCGCGTCGGCCCTTGCCGCGCATCTCGTCCCGCATCTGCTGAAACTGTTGCCACTGCTCGGGCGTCAACACCTTCTGCATCTGTTCGTCTGCCTGTCGGCGAATCTCCGTCACGCGCGGCTCGGATTCTTTGCGCAACGCTTGTAGCTGATCGCGCGTGTCGCCCAGTATCTTTTGCACCTGAGATTTCTGGTCGTCGTTGAGCTTGAGGCGCTCCGCCATCTGCGCGAAGCGGTCTTCCCGGCTCACGGACGCGCCGCCCCTAGACCATGCGCGGTAAGCGTTGAGCGCGAGCGCGCCCGCCGCGAAGCCGAGCACGAAGATCAACGCCGCCGCGATCCTGACCTGCCATCTGTTTCTAATGTTCTTGTCCATCATTATTTCACCTGTCGTCATCCGATTCGTAGAGGGTAGAGAGCACCTGCCCGTAAGACATTTGATTCGCCGCCGACTCGTCCTGATCAAAGATCACTTCTTCCGCCGAGTAGGAATTGACCGAAGCCATTTCCTGTTGCGCGGATGTCGGCTGAGTGCCGGGCGCGAAGACGGTCAAGATCGCGAGCGCCGCGACCGTCGCCGCCATTGATGAGACGAGCGCGCCGGTCGCGTTCCACAGCCGCCTCAGCGCTGAAACCTCATTCGCCGATTGCCGCTCACGCAGCGCAGCCAGGGCTCGTGTCTGGAAGAAAGGAGACGGCTCGATCGTCTCGGCGACGCGTTCTCTGAGCAGAAGCTGAGAGATTTGCGCCGCCTCAAAGGCGCGTCCGCACTCTGCGCACTGCTGTGCATGAGCGCTGATGTTTGCCAGCTCGTCCGCGCTCAAACCGGACAGAGGCGCGTTTTCGATCATGTGAATGATATGTTCGTCTCTCATCTCTCTCACCTCGCGGCTTCTAAACCCTTGCCGGGATTCCTTCTCTTATATGCCAGCAGTTGTTCCACTGCCTTGCGCATCTTGCGGCGTGCGCGGAATGCCTGCACCTTGACCTTTGAGACAGACCAGCCTGTCATCTCCGCCACCTCTTTGACCGGCGTATCCTCGCCATCGATCAACATCAAAACCAACTGATCGTCGGCAGACATCGTTTCAAGCACGCGGCCCGCCAAATCCGCAGCGACCAGACTTCGTTCGCTCGATTGATGCCGCTCCGCAGCCGTGCCCGCAAGCTTGTCATCCAACCATGTGCTCTCATCCTCCGTCAGGTCTGAGACCGTCAGCACCGGCTTACGCTTCGAGCTACGAAGTATGTTCAGGCACGTGTTGGTCGTGATGCGTGTCAGCCAGCCCTCCATCGAACCGCGCCCCTCGAAGCTGTCCAGCTGTGTGTAAGCCTTCAGAAAGACCTCCTGCGCCGCCTCTTCGACCAGCTCGCGCTGGCGGAAGTAGCGGCTGGCGAAGCGAAAGACGCGCGGGCTATAGCGCCGCATGATCTCAGCGAAGGCGGATTCGTCGCCCTCGCGCGCCAGACGCGCCAACTCCAGGTCTTGAGCCTGTTCGTAATCGATCGACTGCAATCGCTTTAACCCTTCGCAGCTTGTTCACCTTACGTTGTGCTCACCAGTGTACCTCAGCCTTGTATGCGAAAGGCTCACATTAGCTTCCTGAGAGGTCAGACACCGGGCTTCGTCAAAAGGTTACAACGCTCCAACTAAATGTCGGGAAACGGGCTGCTTTTCTTCAACAGATAACGTGTAACCGAACTGTTTTGGCCGGTGTCTATCAGGATATGAAGGTAATCGAAGACACAAATTTTAATTTAATCGGCCAAAAACAGGCGGATGGAGGGCGTGTGCGCCCCGATGGGAAGAGTGTTATGAAGTGGATTAAATTAAATCTGAGCGGCAGGAAAACTCTCGTCATAACGATTGGCGCTGTGGCGCTGGTTGCGTTGGCGGGATTTTTGTGGTGGGGCGACAGGGCGAGCGCCGCGCAGTACATGACGGCGAAGGTGGAGCGGGGAAATCTTCGCAACTCGGTGACGGCGACCGGAACGCTTCAGGCCGTGACGACAGTGCAGGTCGGCAGCCAGGCATCTGGAACGATCTCTGCGCTGCACGCGGATTTCAACTCGACGGTCAAAAAGGGACAGGTCATAGCCCAGCTCGACCCGTCCACCACAGAGGCGCAGGTTGAGCAGGCGCGCGCGAATCTCTTACAGGCGCGGGCTAGCCTCGCGCAGGCCCAGGCGGGCGTCGCGCAATCGCGCGCCGGAATAAGCCAGACCAGGGCAGGCGTCACGGACGCGCAGGCCAAGGCGGTTGCGGCCAGATCAACCGTGCAGAACCAGCAGGCCGGCGTCACAAGCGCCCAGGCCAATGTCGCAGTGTTGAAGGCGCAGATGGACGACGCTGCCGGTTTTCTTCGTCAGCAGGAACAACTCGCGGCGGATGGCGTCGTCGCGCGCCGCGATGTCGAGACGGCTCAGACAAGCTATAAGACGGCGGAGGCCCGCTACAATCAGGCCCTCGCACAGGCGCAGCAGGCGGTCTTGAGCGCGCAGTCTTCGTCGAGCGCTGGGATCGTGCAATCGCAGGCGCAGATTGAACAGGCGCGTGCGCAGGTGCAGCAGTCACAGGCCGGGGCGCAGACGGCTATCGCTCAGGTGCAGAACGCCGCCGCTCAGGTGCAACAGGCTGAGGCCGCGCTCAAGCTGGCGGAGATCAACCTCTCGCAGACGACGATTCGCTCGCCGATCGATGGCGTGGTGGTCTCGCGTAACGTGGATGTTGGGCAGACGGTGGCCGCGAGTCTCTCGGCTCCGACGCTCTTTACCATCGCCAACGACCTGACGCAGATGCAGGTCATCGCCAACATAGACCAGGCCGACATCGGCCTTGTCGAGCAGGCGAAGGGCGTCAGCTTTACGGTCGATGCCTTTCCGGGCACGCAGTTCAAAGGCACGATTCAACAGATGCGGCTCAACCCGCAAACAGTCCAGAACGTCGTGACCTATAACGTCGTGATTGATGTCAGCAATCCTGAGCAGAAGCTCAAGCCCGGCATGACCGCCAATCTTGAGATCACGATTGACGAGCGCAACAACGTGCTCAAAGTCCCCAACGCCGCTCTGCGTTTCACACCGCAGGCCGCGACTGCGCAGACCAACCAGGGATGGACGGGCAACAGGTCTGGTCAAGGCTCCAGGCGTGGAAATCAGCAGGCGGAAAATGCGAACGGCTCGACCGTAGACAACTCAGCCGCAACGAACGGAGCGCAGGCGGAAGGGGCGCGTGAACGCATCACCCCTGCGAGTTCGCCCGTGCTGCAAGGCCAGACCAGGCGCGTCTGGGTGCTGGGCCCGGACGGCCAGCCGCAGCCGCGCCGCATCAAGATCGGGCTCACCGACGGCGCATCGACCGAAGTTCTCGAAGGCGACTTGCGTGAGGGCGAAGTGGTCATCACGGGCCAGAACATCAACGCGAGTGGCAGCAGCAACAGGCCGCAAACGGGCCAGACTGCGCCGGGATTCGGCGGCGCGCCGCGCACAGGTGGGGGCGGCGGCGGCAGGCAGAGATAAGCGTAACGCTCAATTCATGACAGCCGCCGAGAGCCTTTGGGACGGCGGCTGTCAATCGTTGAAGGCTGTGCGGGGGAGAATAGAAGAGATGCAATCGACATTAGAGATAAGTTCGCAGGAGACGGAAGCGCAAGCAGCTTTGCTCGCGCGGGCAGAGGATGCGCGCCCTGTCATTCAGTTGGAACAGATTCATAAGACCTACACGATGGGCGATGTCGAGGTTCATGCTTTGCGCGGCATCTCGCTCACGGTCAGGGAAGGCGAGTTCGTGGCGATCATGGGAACATCCGGGTCTGGCAAGTCTACGACGATGAACATCATCGGCTGTCTCGATCGCCCGACGAAGGGGAAGTACATCCTTGACGGCGAGGATGTGTCGGAGATGTCGAAGGATGAGCGCGCAGACATCCGCAGCCGGAAGCTGGGCTTCGTCTTTCAGGGCTTCAACCTGCTCTCGCGCACGTCGGCTCTGGAGAACGTCGAGCTGCCGATGCTCTACGCGGGCATCGATGCGGCAGAGCGTCACAGTCGTTCGATGGAGGCGCTTCGTTCGGTCGGGCTGGCCGGGCGCGAGCACAATCATCCGAATCAACTCTCCGGCGGACAGCAGCAGCGAGTCGCCATCGCACGCTCGCTCGTCAATCGCCCGGCGCTCATTCTCGCCGACGAGCCGACAGGTAATCTCGATTCGCGTACCTCGATCGAAGTGATGGAGATTTTTCAGAAGCTCAACCGCGAACGCGGCATCACGCTCATCCTCGTCACGCACGAGACGGACATCGCCGAGTACGCGGGCCGCGTCGTCGTCTTCAAAGACGGCAGGATCAAAGAGGATTACCGGATCGAAAATCCGCGCGATGCGTCGCGTGAGTTAAAGCTTTTGCCTGACATCGAGCAGGAAGAGGACTAAGGGATAACAGTTGAGCTTTCAGCCCGCAGGATGAGCAGATTATGAACATACTGATGATTATTCGCGTCGCCTTTCGCGCTCTCGTGCGTAATAAGATGCGCGCGGCGCTGACCATGCTCGGTATTATCATCGGCGTCGCGGCGGTGATCGCAATGGTGAGCATAGGGCAGGGCGCGCAAGCCTCCGTGCAGGCGCAGATCGAGAGTATGGGCACAAACCTGCTTTTCGTCAGCGCAGGCGCTCAGAACCAGGGCGGCGTGCGCAGCGGCGCGGGCGACAGCGGCACTAATACTCTGACGGTCGAAGACCTTGAGGCGATTCGTCGTGAAGTGCCGAGCGTCGCGATGGTCACACCTACCATCAACGCCAGATCGCAACTGGTCTTCGGCAATCAAAACTGGAACACCTCTGTGCAGGGAGTGAGCGAGCAGTACCCGGAGGTTCGCAAGTGGACGGTCGGCAGCGGCTCGTTCTTCACCGAAGCGGATGTGCGAACGGCTGCGCGCGTCATCGTGCTCGGGCAAACCATCGCCGACAATCTCTTTCCCGGCGAAGACCCCATCGGTCAATCAGTCCGCGTCATGAATCTTCCGTTCAGGGTGGTCGGCGTGATGGCGCGCAAAGGACAAGACCCGCAGGGACGCGATCAGGACGATACCGCCTTCGCCCCTTATACAGCCGTGCAGAAAAAGCTGCTGGGCAACACGCGCGTGCAGGTCGCCTATGTCTCCGCCGTCTCGCAGGATGCGACCTACACGGCGCAGACGCAGATCACGGAGCTGCTGCGCCAGCGCCACAAGCTCTCTGCCAATGAGCCGAGCGACTTCTCCGTACGCAACATGACGGATGTGGCCGAGGCGGCCAACGAAACCAACAGCATCATGACCATGCTGCTCGGCAGCATCGCGGGCGTGTCGCTGCTCGTGGGCGGCATCGGTATCATGAACATCATGCTCGTCTCCGTCACAGAGCGGACGCGCGAGATCGGCATACGCATGGCAATCGGGGCGCGCTCTTCCGCCGTCCGCCGTCAATTCCTGATCGAATCGATCGTGCTCAGCCTGACGGGCGGGCTCATCGGAATCCTTCTCGGCCTGATTGTTTCCATTCTCATCCCGACGATGCTCGGTTGGCCCACGCTCGTCTCGACCGCAGCGATCATCGGCTCGGTCATCTTCTCGGCGGCTGTCGGAATCTTCTTCGGCTACTATCCGGCGCGCAAGGCAGCCAACCTAGACCCCATCGAAGCGCTGCGTTACGAGTGATGCTTTGACAGGGATTGAGAACGTCGCCTGTAACCGAACGGGGGACGCCGGTGTCTATCAAGTCGGTAGGGGATTTTTCGAGATTGTTTGGAGGGGATATGAAAATAAATTTCTTGAAGCGAATGATGGTGGCATCTGTGATCGGCGCGTCACTGTTAGGGACAGGCGAGCTGGCCAGCGCGCAGGAGCGTGGGCGCGAGCGCGGGCGACAGCCTCAGCAGGAGCAGCGCCAGCAGCAACGCCAGATACAGCAGCAACAGCGCGCCGCGCAGCAGCAGGAGCGTCTCGCACAACAGCAGCAGCGCTTTGAACAGCAGCGTCAACAGCAGGCGATGCAACAACAGCAGCTTATCTTACGGCGTCAACAGGAACAGCAGCGCCTCGCGCAGCAGCGTCAACAGCAGCAACTTGCGCTCCAACGTCAACGACAGCAGTTAGCCATACAGCGACAACAGGAGCAACTCCGGCTTGAGCGCCTGCGCCAGGAGCAGATTCGTCTTCAGAACGCACGCCTACGCAATCGCCCCGTCTACGCAACTCCCGGCCATCGCGGCTATCGCGTCTACCGCAACGGCGGTTATTACCAGACCGATCAGAACGGCATCACGATTCTTCAGCAGGCAGTGAATTACGGCTACCAGGAGGGCGTCCGCGCCGGGCAATTAGATCGCGCTTACGGCAGGGGCTTTGACTACCAGGACGCCGCCGCCTATCGCAGCGCGACTTACGGTTACTCCTACGTTGATTCAAACGAGTATCGCTACTACTTCCGCGAGGGTTTCCGTCGCGGCTACGAGGACGGCTACAACAGCCGCTATCAGTACGGCAGCAACTCAAACGGCAAGCTCAGCATACTCGCCGCCATCTTGCAGCAAGTCCTCAATTTTCAGGCTTACTAAAGACTGAGAGGACTTCATCTCGCACAAACTGCGCCCGGCCATCCCGCGTCTGGAATGACGAGAGATGGCCGGGCACGCATTTTCTCAGCCCGCATCGTAAGAAAGAAAACAGGCAAGCGATTCGATCGAATGAAAGGGCATATGAAATATTTTGCCGGTCGTAAGCATTAGTAGATTGGGTGGAGGGAATCGTGCGCGCGAGCGCGTTCTCTAAATCCGAATTGATCGTAAATTTGCGTGGCAGAGGTTAAGATGCGAATCCGCCGCCGCCGTTTCTTCAACCGGGCTGCGAGGAAAAGCACGAAGGCGTAATCACACATCAAGCGCGACGGCGCGCATCCCAAGGAGATGAACAGATGGCTAATTTCACCAAGAAAAACTCCGGCATTATCTTGTCTCCGGCGGTAGAGCGTAAGATCAATCAGCTCGCCGATGCATACTTTAATCTGACTCAGAAAAAGATCACGATCACGGACGGCACGCGCACAGCCGCCGAACAAGCCGTGCAGGTCTTCAATAAGATAATGGCCAATGACCTGACCATCTACCTCAACCATCGGGCCGCCAATCAGATCAAGGCGGCGTTTGATCTGGCGAGATCGCAAGGCAAGTCGAAAGCCGATACCCTCAAAGCTATGACGGCGGTGATCGAGCGCCAGATACAGGACGGGGTCTTCCTCTCAAGGCATCTCACGGGTAGAGCTTTTGACGTGCGCAACAATGATATGACCCCAAGGCAGAAAGCCGCCTTTAAACAGGTCGCGCAAACCATCGGCGGTGTGACTCTACTGGAGGAGACAAGGCCGCCCCATTTTCACATGCAGCTTATCTGAAAGCCTGCGGCGCTCGATGGGAACTCTTTCGCAGAGCCGGACGCGATGAACGTTGGGCCCAATCCGTCGAAATGATTTCTTCGTTCACGATCTACGGTTGAAACCCAACAGGCGGAGGGCAATAGAGATTGACTCCGCCCGGCTATTTTATTACTCTTTCCCCAACGTCAGATAGAGAGCCCCGAACCGAGCGCTTCTGCTTCGTTAAGGGGCTCGCTCTTTAAGCTTTCGCATCTAAAACTTCCCCCTTTTGTTAGCGCTTCATGTGTTGCCGCTCTCCTGTTGACAACCTTCACCGTTGAGGAAAAGAGAAATGAGACGATTACTGCTGTTAGTGTCCTTCGCGCTGCTACTGCTATCTCCCGGTGGGATGACGCATCGCCTGTGCTGGGCCCAAACCGCTCCCGCCCGTGCGAGTCAAGACGCGGCAACGGACAAATCCGCGCAGGTTGACGCCTTGATGGCTCAGTATATCCGGGAGGGAGAGCCCGGAGCCGCGATCCTTGTGATACAAGGCGGCAAGATCGTTCATAAGAAGGGGTACGGCCTCGCCGATCTCGAACACAAAACACCGATCGGCTTAGACACGGCCTTTGATCTCGCCTCGGTTTCAAAGCAGTTCACAGGCATGGCCGTCATGATGCTCGTCGAGCGAGGGAAGCTCAGTTACGACGATCATCTTTCAAAGTTTTTTCCAGAGCTGCCGCCCTATGCCGAAACCATCACCGTTCGGCAACTGCTCAATCATACCTCCGGCCTTCCAGATGTCCTGTCGCCTGATTTCCACAGGGAAGGATATCAGCCGTCATCCAGGGAGTTGCTCTCGCTGCTGGCCACGCGTAAGGATGCGGTCTACGCTCCCGGCGACAGATTTCAGTACAACAATACTGGCTATGTGCTCCTGTCTTTGATCGTCGGGAAGGTCTCCGGCAAGCCTTTCCCGCAGTTTATGAAGGAGAACATTTTTCAACCCCTCGGGATGAATCGCACGCTCGTTTGGGACGAGACGAAGCCCTCGATCAATAACATGGCCATCCCTTATGAGCGCGGGGCGAGTTCATTCAAGAGCCTTCCTTACGGCTCGGACATTTACATCTACGGGGCCAAGGGTGTGGTGACGACGGCTGAGGATATGTACAAATGGGATCAGGCTCTCTATACGGAAAAACTGGTCAAGCGATCGACGCTCAAAGAGGCGTTCACACCGGCCCGCCTCAACAACGGCAAGGAAAGCTATTACGGATACGGTTGGGACATCGGCCAAGATCATGGGCTGAACCTCTTCAGGCATGACGGCGGCTACCTCGGGTTCAGAACGGTCATCGCTCGTTATCCCGACCAACAATTCACGATCATTATTCTCTCCAACGTCAGCAGCGTCGCGTCGACCAGTAGCATTGCGAGGCGGATAGCGCGTATTTACCTCGGCGATCAGATGAAACTAACGCCGACGGTGAAGGTCGATCCAGAGATTCTGCGCAGCTACGCCGGGAAGTATCGATCTGATGCTGGCGGCCCGGCGACCGATATTGTGGTTGACGGCAACGGGCTGGTGGCCAGGATTACGGGGCAGGGCTCGCACAGGCTCGAACCGCTCTCGGCCTCCGAGTTCTTCGATGAAGAGGCAGAGAATATCAGGTTGCAGTTCAACAGGGATGAGAAGGGTAATGTGACCGGGTTTACCTTCAAGGCCGGTAATCGTGAAGAGACGCACAGGAAGCTCGCCGTCGCCGTCGTTGATCCGAAGATTTACGACGCCTATGCCGGCCAGTATCAACTCGGCCCGAGCTTTACGCTCAAGGTGACGAACGAGAACGGCCACCTCTTCATACAGCCCGGCGACCAGATGAAGGTCGAGCTTCGTCCCGAGTCCGAATACAGGTTCGCCGCCGCCGAGGGAGGCCCGAACGTCATCTTTGTCAGGACGTTTCTCAAAGCAGAGAAGGAGAGCGTCATAGGCATTAACGCGGGGGATCAGATCGCAAGGCGAGTCGGGCTTCCCGCGCCGACTGTGATCGAGACCGTCAAGCCCACGGGCGGGTGGAGCGATGATTTCGACGGTCAAGCTCTGGATGCCGCCAAGTGGGAGCGGTTCACTTTTGAGGGCGGCGACGGCGGCAAGGTTGAAGTTGAAGCCGGGCGGCTTCGCATGCGCGGGGCCAGGGGTTCGCGCTCAGGGATACGCAGCAAGCAAGCCTTTACCGGCGATAGCTTCACCGTCGAAGCGACGATCGACCGCATAGGCGCTGCGCTGCCCGAGCCGGAGCAGAGAGGTCTGCCGATCGGGCATGCCATCCTCACGCTGTTGTTTGACGGGTCGGAGCTCAATCGCCTTGAGTGGATTATGACGAGCGAGGGGACTTTTGAAGCCTGGGCGATAGTCAACGGGCAGGGCGAGCGGCTGGACAATCGCAATCTCGGCACGAACATACTCAACCCGACCCTGGGCATCGTGCGGCGCGGCGACGAGTTTACCTTTACCGTCAACGGCGAAGAGGCTCTCCGTAAGACTTTGAAAAATCTGCGCGGCGCTTTTCAGGTCATGCTCTACGGCTACAGCTCGACGGAGAACAACTGGGACTCAGTTAGGGTGCTGGCCGAGACGACAAACAAGCCGCAGCAGCAGGTGCGTTAATAGCATAGCTCTCAGCGCACCCTTCACAGTATGGCTCTCATCGCCAAGCGCGTTGGCAGCGGGTGGATATTGTCCAGGAGAAGTGATAAAACTGAGGTCAAAAGTAAGCAGCTGCGGGGACGGCCCCGAAGACGCAGGCGAGCGGAGCGGATAAGTCCATGCCATCTACCGGGAACGTCAATCCAGTTACTCATTTGATCGGCAGGACGGTTCTGTCACGCGCCACTGGAAACAAGCTTGGGCCCATACATGATCTCATCGTCAATCCGGTCGAAGGCGAACTGGCGGGCCTCGTCGTGCAATTGCCCGATCAGAGTCTACGTTTGATCGACTATCGAGAGATTTACAGCTTCGGCCCGGACGCCGTGATGATAAACAGCGACGAGTCGGCCATGCCGGCGCAGTCTTCACCGCTCAGAGCATTGCCGCTTGCCAGGCATCAACTCACAGGGGCGAAGGTTATCACAGAGGGCGGCAAGGTATTGGGCCAGATCGTGCATGTCTATGTTCATCTGGCTGAAACATCGCTCCTGGTCTACGAGGTGCGTTCCTCGCTGCTGGACAAATTGCTCGGGCACACGCTCTATTTCCCGGCCTCACAGGGCCGTGCGTTGTCGGAAGACGCCGCGCGCCTCGTCGTCGCAAACGATACTGCCGAGAAAGCCGATCATACTCTCGAAGCATTAACGGCACGCCTCTTCGGCCCGCCGAAGGATGAAGACCCGGTTGTTGTCGTGCGCAGCCGCGCCCACTGATTCCTTAACACGAGCATGAGGTCAGTACCGCCCAAGGTCTCGGGAGGGTGGTCGCATCTGCGACCCGCCCGAGACCTTAGGCGGTACCGGCCTATCGCTTCTCTTTATCCAGCAGCGGGCGAAGCGACTGGTAAACGGTATCGGCGACGATCTTCGTCCCTTCCGGGTTGGGATGTATGCCATCGGCCTGATTCAAAGACTCTACCCCGGCGACGCGATCAAGAAAGAAAGGGATGAGCGTCACTTGATGTTCACGCGCCAATGATTGAAAAGCTTCCTGAACCTCTCTTTGATAGTCCGCGCCCGCATTGGTCGGCGCATACATGCCCGCGAGCAAGACCTTGATGCCGCGCGCTTTGGCCCGCTCGATAATCTCTGCCAGATTCTTTTTCATTTCACTGACGGGCTGCCCGCGCAGCAGATCGTTGGCTCCAAGCTCCAGAATCAGGAAACGAACATCACCTTCAAGGGCCCAATCAAGGCGGCGCAAGCCTCCCGCAGACGTGTCGCCTGAAACCCCCGCATTGACGACCTCGTATCCATACCCGTCCGCTTCGAGCCTCTTTTGCAGCAAGGCCGGATAGCTCTCGGCAGCACGCAGGCCCAGCCCCGCCGTCAGGCTGTCGCCGAAAGCCACGATCTTCGGTAGACTCTTCACAGGCGAAGCCGCAGCAGCAGGAGCAACGGGCGACGGCGCGGCGGTTTGTCCCGGCGTGCCGGAAACATCACGCGAGCCTTTGTCGCCGCATGCCGCCGCGAACGTCAGTAGGATGAGCAACAGGCACGATAGATAATTTCTCATGATCGAATTATACAAGGTTTCAAAAACAGTTCCTTCGGGTTCGGAAAGCCTAACGATACTGCACTCGCTCGACCTGGTCATCCCGGACGGGCAATTCGTCTCGGTCGTCGGGCCTTCGGGCAGCGGAAAATCAACGCTGCTCGGGCTGATCGCCGGGCTCGATGCGCCGACGAGCGGTCAAATCCTGATCGACGGCGCGTCGACCGGAGAGATGAGCGAAGACCAACTGGCGGAACTGCGCAGCACCAAGATCGGCTTCGTGTTTCAATCCTTTCACCTGATACCGTCCCTGACCGCGCTGGAGAATATTCTCGTCCCGATGGAGATCGCCGGCCTGCGCGATGCCCCGGAGCGCGCGCGTCGTCTGCTTCACGACGTAGACCTTCAGGCACGCGCGCATCACTATCCATCGCAGCTCTCGGGCGGGGAAAAACAGCGCATCGCCATCGCACGCGCTTTCAGTAACGAGCCCAAGATTATGCTGGCCGACGAGCCGACCGGCAATCTGGACTCGCAGAACGGTCGTCACGTTTTCGAGTTGATGGTCGAGATGAACAGGCGGCGCGGCGCAACGCTCGTGCTCGTCACACACGATCACGAGCTGGCGGGTGAAGCCTCGCGCCGCCTCTCCCTGCGCGACGGGCGCGTCGCCAGCGATAGCGAGACGGAGACGCGCCGCAGTGACGATGACGGCGACAGGAGACGAGAGACGATAGAGGTGGCAAGCTCTTGAGATTTATTCTGCAAATGGCCCGGCGCGAGATGCGCTCCTCATGGCGCAGGCTGCTCTTCTTCTTTCTGTGCATAGGCATCGGCGTCGGCTCGATCGTCGCGCTGCGCTCGACCATCCAGAACGTCAACCGCTCCGTGGCGGGCGAGGCGCGCTCCCTTCTGACGGCGGATGTGCAGGTCGATTCCACGCGGCCCTGGAAGCCCGAGACGCGCGAGATCATCGAACGCCTCGCGCGCGCGCCCGAAGTCTTAGCCATGACGGAGACCATCGAAGCGAACACGATGGCGCGCCCTGCGGACGCGACGCGCGAGGGCGCGATGATGGTCGAGCTGAAAGGCATAGAAGCGCCCTATCCTCTCTACGGTGATTTCAAGCTCTCGGACGGGCGCGCCTTCGATCACGCGCTGCTCGAAGGCGGCGGCGCAGTCGTCGCCCCGCTTCTGCTTGAGCGCCTGCGCCTGCGCGTCGGCGACTCTATCAAAATCGGTGAATCAACCTTCGAGATTCGCGGCCAGTTCGATTACGAGCCGGGCAGCGGTGGCGGCTTTCGTCTGGGCCCACGCGTCTTTATCGCACGCTCGGCTGTCGAGGCGACGGGTCTCACAGGGTTCGGCAGCCGCGCGCGTCGCAAGGTGCTGTTTAAGGTACAGGAGGGCTGGCTTGAGCGGTTCGTGCAAATCCTGCGCGGCGAGTTGCGTGGGCAGCTTGTGACCGTCAATTCCTACAAGGATTCGCAGGAGAATCTGAGCGAACAATTCGAGCGCACGGAAAACTACCTATCCCTCACCGGACTGATCGTGCTCGTGCTCGGCGGCATAGGCGTGTCGAGCGTGACGCGCGTCTTTATCGAACAGAAGAGACAGACCATCGCCGTCTTAAAGTGCATCGGCGGGACGGGCCGACAGATCATCGCCGCCTATCTCGCACAGGTCATCACGCTCGGGCTGCTGGGCAGCCTGTTGGGGGTCGCGCTCGCAAAGGGAGCGCTCCTTCTGGTCGCACACTATTTCGCGCTGTCGTTGCCGCCGAACATGGGCTACGGGCTGACGAACGGAGCCGTTGCGCAAGGGATTGGCCTGGGCCTACTCGTCTCGCTTTTATTCTCTGCGCTGCCGCTGCTGCGCATACGCCACATCAAGCCCAACATGCTGCTGCGCAATGAGGCGGGCGAGCGCAGCAGTCGCAGGCTCGATATTCCGCGCCTGCTGACGGGCGCGCTCGTCACGCTCGGGCTGGCCGCGCTCTCTTCATGGCAGGCGGGCTCGGTTCGCGTCGGCATCATCTTTCTGGTGGGGCTCGCCCTGACGGCCGCCCTGTTGTACGGCGCGGCCTTTCTACTCACCCTGCTCGTGCGGCGCGCAAGACACCTGCGATCGTTCGCGCTCAGGCAGGCCGTGAGCAGCCTCTATCGTCCGGGCAATCAAACGCGCGTCATCATCATGGCCGTCGGGCTGGGGGCGTTCGTCGTGATGGCGATTCAATCGCTGCAAACGAACCTGCTCAATGAGATCGACCTCTCGCGCCGGACGCAACTGCCCAATATGTTCCTGATCGATATTCAGACCGATCAGAAGCAGGGCGTGGAGAAGTTGATCGAGCAGGCGACGGGCGTGCACCCCGAATTGATTCCGACTGTTCGAGCGCGCATCTACGCCATCAACGGGCGCGAAGTCGATCTCGAACAGCCTGAGATGAGAGAGCAGCGCGGAAGGCTCGGCCGCGAATACGTCGTGACGTATCGACCGCATCTGGAAGCGAACGAGACGATCGTGGCCGGGCAAATGTGGGACGCGCAACCGTCAGCGGAACCGGAAGTCTCGATCGAAGAGGGCATGCGCGGATTGTCCGGGCTCGATGTCGGAAGCCTCATCACCTTCGACATTGTGGGAAGAAAATTGACGGCGCGTGTGACGAGCATTCGTCGCGTCGATTGGCGAAACTCGCGCACCGGATTCATGTTGCTCTTCAGGCCGGGCGCGCTTGAGAACGCACCGCAGATGTTGATCGCGCCCATCAATGGGCCCACTGCCGAGCCGGAGCGTTCACGCTTTCAGCGCGCCCTGCTCGATCAGTATCCGAACATCTCCGTCATAGACGTGGCCGGAGTGGTGAGCACGATCAGCCGTATTCTCAACAACGCGACGCTCGCCATCTCTTTCCTCGGCGGTTTCGTGCTGCTGTGCGGCGTGCTCATCCTTGTGGGCTCGATCGCGATGACGAAGTTCCAGCGCATCTATGAAGTGGCGGTCTTAAAAACGCTCGGGGCTAAAAGAAAAGTGCTATTGATTATTCTCTTCATCGAATACGGATTGCTCGGTCTCGTCGCGGGTCTTGTCGGAGCGCTCGCAGCCGTCGCGCTCTCCTACGCCGTGACGCACTACGTCTTTGAGATTCCCTGGGACTTCTCCCCCCTCGTCGTCCTCGCGGGCATCCTGGCCACCATCGCCATCGTCACGATCGTCGGCGTCAGCTCAAGCTTCAACGTCCTGACACGCAAGCCCCTCGCAATCCTGCGGGCACAGTGAAAAGAACGAGCATCGTCGGAGCCGGAAAAGTAAATAACTTTTTACAATCGTTGGGCTCTTTTATGTGTATAAAGGTTTGCGCTCGCCAAGGCCGCTCGCTAAGCTTTTAGCTTGAGATGAATACTATCGAGACGAACCTGCAAAGAGAGATTGACGGTGCGCGCGCGGCGCTCGATGCGCATGTGCGCGAGATCGTCCGTTGGCACTTCGACCCTGAAACGGGCACTCCCTTCTGGCTCGACTTCGCGCAGACCTTGGCGTGGAACCCGCGCACGGAGATACGAACGTTCGCTGACCTCACGCGCTTCGGGTTCTTTCAGGATGAGTGGCTCAGGGGCGGCCCCGTGCGTAGGTGGGTTCCGCGCGGGTACGCCGAGAGACCCGTCTATGTTTTTGAAACGGGCGGGAGCACGGGCGTCCCGAAATCACGTATCAGCATCGAAGATTTTCGCATCGATTACGAAGCCTTCAGCGCGACACTTCCCGCTGAAGCATTTCCGCCCGGCTCTGACTGGCTCATGCTGGGCCCATCGGGCCCGCGCCGCCTGCGGCTCGCGGTCGAGCACCTGGCACAGTTTCGCGGCGGCATCTGCTTTATGATCGACCTTGACCCGCGCTGGGTCATCAAGCTTCTGAAGATGGGCCAGGGGAAGATGGCCGAGCAGTATAAGCAGCACGTCGTCGAGCAGGGGCTCACGCTGCTGCGCGCGCACGACAATATTCGCTGTCTCTTTACGACGCCGAAACTGCTCGAAGCCCTGTGCGAAAAGGTCTCTTTGAAAAAGATCGGCATCACGGGCGTCTTCTGCGGAGGGACGGAGATGACGCCGCAGTTTCATCGCTTCGCCGTCGAAGAGTTGCTCGAAGGCGCGTATTTCGCTCCGACCTACGGCAACACGCTGATGGGTCTGGCCGTTCACAAGCCGCGAAAGCCCGGCGATGGCTACAACATAATCTACTACCCGCCGAGCCCGCGAGCGATGATCGAAGTCGTTGACCCTGATAACCCGGAAAGAGTAGTCGAGTATGGCGAGACGGGCCGCGTGCGTTTGACGACGCTCACGCGCGAGTTCTTCATGCCGCTTTTTCTCGAACGCGACGAAGCGGAGAGAGAGCCGCCGTGCGACCTGTACCCCTGGGACGGCGTGCGCAACGTCCGCCCCTTCTCGCGCCTACAGGCGAACGTGGTCGAGGGAGTGTATTGATTCTGGATTGGCGAGCCGCGATGGTTGAAAGCTTTGCTTCCAGGATTCAAGAGGGACGAAGCGTTAATCCAAAATCTAAAATCCAAAATATGAAGATTCCCTTGCTGAGAAAGGGCGAGCCTTACGAGAGCCTGGAGGTTGCGCGCGTCGCGCATCACCGGACGCGCGAGGTGTTTGTCGAGGTCAGCCAGGCGAACGCCGGGTTGATTCGCCGCGACTTGCTCGATCAGGAGACGGGCCGCACAGCGCTCGGCAAGTTCACGTGCGCCGAGCTTGTGCAGCTATGCTCGCGCGCGGCCATTCACTTCGCGCAGGATAGTCTTCCGCTCGGCGAAGAGATGCAGACGCCGGAGGATTACGTGAGGCAGGTGTCGGCGACGACGGCGCTGCCGTTCGTGCTGGTGCGAAGGAACATGCGGAAGATTCAAGGCGTGCTCGCAGAGATGGAGCACGTGCTCAAGGGGTTAACTCGTGGGCTCGATCTGTCCATTCTCGATAAGGGTTACGGGGAATTGAACGGGCAGGCTTTGAGCTTTTTCCCGCGCGCGCAGTCGCTCGGTGTGGTCTTGCCGAACAACTCGCCGGGCGTGCATACGTTGTGGACGCCGTCGGTGGCGTTGAAAATCCCGCTCGTTCTCAAACCCGGAAGCAGCGAGCCCTGGACGCCTTATCGTATCATTCAGGCGCTCGTCAAAGCCGGTGCGCCGCGCGAGGCGTTCAGCTTTTACCCGACAGATCACGGCGGGGCCAGCGAGATTCTAAGGCACACCGGGCGCGGGATGATCTTCGGCGACGCGAGTACCGCCGGAGCCTGGCGCGATGACCCGCGCATCGAAGTTCATGGGCCCGGTTACAGCAAGATAATCATCGGCGACGATTGCGTGGACGACTGGCAGAAGTACCTGGACGTAATGGTGGCTTCGATTGCGGAAAACGGCGGGCGCTCCTGCATCAACGCCTCTGGCGTCTGGGCCTCAAGGCATACGCGGGAGATCGCCGAAGCGCTCGCGGCGAGGCTCTCCGAGATCGTGCCGCGCGATGCGGAAGATGAACAAGCGCTGCTCGCTCCGTTCGTTGATGCAACTGTGGCCGCGCGCATCTCGGAGAGCATCGATCAGGCGTTGCGAGAGGAGGGCGCGGTTGACGTGACGGGCATCCATCGTAAAAGCGAGAGGCTAGTGACGCGGCAGGGCTGCGCCTACCTGTTACCGACCGTGGTGCTGTGCGAAGGGCCGGAACATCCGCTGGCGAATCGAGAGTTTCTCTTTCCCTTTAGTAGTGTGGTCAAAGTCAGGCAGGATGAAGTGACGGAAGCGATCGGCCCGAGCCTGGTCGTCACGGCCATTACCGGCGATGAGAAGTTGATCGGCGCGCTCGTCGCGTCTGCAAACGTTGATCGTTTGAACATCGGCCCTGTGCCGACGAACCGTTTGAGCTGGGATCAGCCGCACGAAGGAAATCTGTTCGAGCATCTTTACGCCCGTCGCGCATTCCAGGGCGCGCAAACCGCTTTTGTCTGACGATGAAGATTCTTTACATCACAGCCGGTGCGGCCAATATGTACTGCGGCAGTTGTCTGCGAGACAACGCGCTCGCGGCTGAGATGATCGCGCGCGGACACGATGTCACGCTCGTCCCCATCTATACGCCGACGCTCACGGACGAACCCAACGTCAGCCGGGAGAAAGTCTTCTTCGGAGGCATCAGCGTTTACTTGCAGCAGTATCACTCGCTTTTCCGCAAGTCGCCGCGCCTGCTCGATCGTTTGTGGGATTCCGCATGGGCCCTGAAGATGGCGTCGCGTCGCTCTATACCGACGAGCCCGAAGCTGTTGGGCGAGTTGACCGTCTCGATGTTGAAAGGCGAAGAGGGAAACCAGCGCAAAGAGCTAAAGAAGATGCTCGACTGGCTCAAACACGAGACGCCGCCGGATGTCATTAGCCTGCCCTATACGCTTTTGATCGGGCTGGCCAAACCTATCAAAGAAGCGTTGAAGCGCCCGGTGGTGTGCACGCTTCAGGGCGAAGACCTTTTCCTCGAAGGCTTGCATGAGCCTTATCGCAGCCGCTCGCTCGAACTGATTCGAGAGAGCGTCAGGCACGTGGACGCTTTCATCGCCGTCAGCCATTATTACGCCCGGTTCATGCCGGGCTATCTGGGCATCCCGGAAGAGAAAATCCGCGTCGTCCCGCTCGGCATCAATCTGCAAGGATATGAAAGGCGCGCGCCTGCGGACGGCGAGGCTTTCACCGTCGGCTATTTCGCGCGCGTCGCTCCCGAAAAGGGATTGCACGTACTGGCGTTGGCTTACAAATTGTTGCGCGAGCGCGCGGATTCTCCGGCGATGCGGCTTGAGGTCGCAGGCTATCTGGGCGCTGAGCACAAAGAATATTTGAAGGACATCGAGCAGCGTATGAATGAATGGGGATTGGCCCGGGAGTTCAATTACAGGGGCGTCCTCGATCGTGAAGAGAAGATAGAGTTCCTGCGCCAGCTGGACGTGCTCTCCGTGCCCGCCACATACGACGAGCCGAAGGGAATCTTTCTGCTCGAAGCGATGGCCTGCGGCGTCCCACTCGTCCAGCCGCGTCGCGGCGCGTTCACGGAAATTATCGAGCAGACGCGGGGCGGCCTCCTCGTCGAGCCGGATGATAGCGGCGCACTGGCCGAGGGAATCTTAACGATTTACCGGAATCGAAGGCTCGCGGGCGAGCTCGGTGAGAATGGTTTTAAGGGAGTGCGAGAGCACTACAGCGTGGCGCGCATGGCCGACGATGCGCTTGAAGTCTACGCGAGCCCATTGAGCGCACAGGCGGGCAAGGCTGTGCAGACGAGCGCGGCTTAGCTCGCGGAGGTCAGGCAGATTGCTCGAAGTCGTCAATCTATCCAAAGAATATCCGACTCCGCAGGGCGCGCTCACGATTCTGTCAGACGTTTCCCTCTCGTTGAAGCGCGGCGATGCCGTCTCCATCATGGGCCCATCGGGGAGCGGCAAAAGCACTTTGCTCTACATCGTCGGCGCCCTTGAGCCGCCCACTTCCGGCACAATTCGACTTGACGATCAAGACCCCTTTCAGTTGAAAGAGCGAGAGCTGGCCGCCTTTAGAAATCGCAAGGTGGGTTTCGTCTTTCAAGATCACTGTTTACTGCCGCAATGCTCCGTCATCGAAAACGTCCTGACGCCGACGCTGGTCTCCGGGCGCGGCGCAGAGGATGCGACGGAGCGTGCGCGCCGTTTGCTCGATCAGGTCGGACTCGGCGGAAGAATCCATCATCGACCGGGCGAGCTTTCGGGCGGCGAGAAGCAGCGCGTGGCGCTCGCGCGCGCGATGATCATGGGGCCCGTGCTCTTGTTGTGCGACGAGCCGACAGGGAATCTGGATCAAAAGTCTGCGGAGACGGTCGCAAGGCTTCTGCTTGAGCTGCACGAGCGACAGGAGACGATTCTCGTCGTCGTCACGCACAGCGCGGAGCTGGCCGCACGCCTTCCTATGCGTTACGAGTTGAACGAACAGAGTCTCATGCGTGTGTGATGCGAAAAGGTCTTCTACTCAAACGCAACCTGGCCTATTTCCGGCGCACCAACCTGGCCGTCATCTTCGGAGTCGGCGCGGCTGTAGCCGTGCTCGTCGGGGCATTGCTCGTCGGCGATTCCGTGCGCGCTTCCCTGCGTGAGCTGTTCCTGCTAAGGCTCGGACGCGCAGACCAAGTCGTCTCCGCCGCCACTTTCTTCCGCGAACAGCTTGCCGCAGAGATTCAAGCACACGAGCAGTTCGTCGCGGGCGGGTTCAAAGCCGTGTGCCCGCTCGTTGTGCTCGGTGGCACGGTCACGCACGAGGCGGGCGGGCAGCGCGGCGCGAGCATTCAGGTCTACGGCGTGGACGATCGTTTCTGGAGCTTTCATGAACGCGAGGGCAGAACGTTGGAGAATCGTGAAGCTCTTTTGAGCGAGAGCCTGGCGCGCGAGCTTGGAGTCAAAGCGGGCGACACGCTCCTCTTGAGAGTTGAGAAGCCGTCGGCCATCCCTGCCGAGTCCCTGCATGCTCGTAAGGATGATCTTGGGCGCACCCTGCGCTTACAGGCGCGCGCGACGCTCGACGCTTCCGCGATGGGAGAATTCTCCGTGCGCCCGCAACAGACAGCCGTGCGCGCCATCTTCGTGCCGCTGCGTCTCTTGCAGAAAGAGTTGGGGCAGGAGGGCAAGGTCAACACACTGCTCATCTCCGAAGTGAAAGCCGGTGACGGGGAACGCGAATCTGCGGGAGCGGCGAAAACCGCCCTGCTTCAAAAAATCTTACGGGACAGAATTTCGCTCGAAGACATGGGCATCAGGCTGCGTGCGTTGGAAGAGCGCGGCCAGATCGCGCTCGAAAGCAGTAGCGGGCTCATCAACGACCGGCTCGCCGAGACGGCGCGCGCAACCGCCGCCCGCTCGGGCTTGCGTGTCTCCCCGATCATCTCCTATCTGGCGAACACGATTCGCTCGGGCCCGCGCGAGATTCCTTATTCGATCGTGACCGCGATTGACGAAGAGAGCCTTGAGAGATTGAAAGGCACGGACGCCGGGAAAGTGGCCGTCGATAAAGCGACTGATGCCAGCGCCTCGCGAGTCGAGGTCGCTGCTGCTTCGTCTTCTGCGTCGCAGACGGCTCCGATCGTATTAAACGAATGGGCTGCGCGCGAGCTTGAGATCAAGACGGGCGACGCCGTGTCGCTCGATTACTATCTCTGGCAGGAAGGCGGGCAATTGCTGACGCGAAGCGCGCAGTTCCGGCTGGCGGCGATTGTGCCGATCAGCGGTTTTGCTTCCGACAGAGAGTTAGTGCCGGAGTATCCGGGCATCACCGGGTCGGAGAATCTTTCTGATTGGGATCCGCCGTTCCCTGTCGATCTTTCCCGCGTTCGCCCGCGCGATGAAGATTACTGGCATCAATATCGCACTACCCCGAAGGCTTTTATTCCGATTGAGAAGGGGCGGGAGCTCTGGCAATCGCGCTTCGGCAAGCTGACTTCGATGCGGCTCACGCCCGCGCAGGCGACGACGACGCTTCAAACGGCGCTCGATAGTTATCGCGGCAGGTTGAGGGAAGACGTAGACCCTGCGCAGGTGGGCTTTGGGGTTTATGCGGCGAGGGCACAGGGGTTGGAAGCTTCGCGCGGGGCGACGGATTTCGGAGAATACTTTCTCTACTTCAGTTTTTTTCTGGTCGCTTCGGCCCTGCTGCTGGCGGCGCTCTTTTTCAGGCTCGGCATAGAGCAGCGCCTGCGCGAGATAGGCACACTGCAAGCCATCGGCTTTACGGCTGCACAGATTCGCGCGCTCTTTCTGCTGGAAGGCATCGTGCTCTCAACGCTCGGAACTCTCTGCGGTCTTGCGGGCGCGCTCCTTTATGCGGGCCTGATGATGAAGGGCTTGCGGACGTGGTGGGTCGGAGCCGTGGGCACGACTGTGCTCAGCCTGCACGTTTCGATTCTCACTCTACTGCTGGGCTGCGCGTGCGGGCTCGTCGCTTCCTCTCTATGCGTCGTGTGGACTTTAAGGCGTATGGCTCGATTCTCAACGCGCGGCCTTCTGACGGGAACCTTGGGCAGAAACGAAGAGGGCCACGCGCACACGGTCGGGCTCAAAGAAACCGCAAGAGGCGGGCGTCTGCGGCGCGGCATCTCGGCACTGCGACATTTGAGCGCGTCGCGTATGGCCGTTGTCTTCACTGTGCTCGGGTTGGCCCTGCTCATCGCGGCGTCTCTTGATCGGATAGGGCAGGCGGCAGGGTTTTTCGGCGGCGGCACATCGCTGCTGGTCGCGCTGCTTTGTTATCAATCCCTCTGGCTGCGACGCACGACGAGAAGAACGATTCAAGGCCGCAGCCTGTGGGCCGTTGCCCGTCTCGGATTTCGCAACGCGACGCACCGTCCGGGCAGGAGCGTGCTCTGCATCGCGCTCATCGCCTCGGCCGCTTTCATCATCGTCTCGGTCGACGCGTTCAGGCGAAGCGGAAGCAGTGCCGTGCTCGATAAAAAGAGCGGAAGCGGCGGCTATCCGCTGCTTGCGGAATCCATGCTTCCGCTCGTGCAAGACCCGAACACGCCGGAGGGAAGGGAAGCGCTCAATCTCTGGACGAACAGAGAGACGGCCTTGCTTGACCATATCGCTTTCACGCGTTTTCGTGTTCGGCCCGGCGACGATGCCAGTTGTCTCAATCTATACCAGCCGCGTAACCCTAGAATCCTCGCCCCGTCGAAAGATTTTCTGCGGAGCGGGCGCTTCGCGTTTCAGGCTTCGCTGGCTAAGACCGAGGATGAGAAGAACAATCCCTGGCTGTTGCTGGAAAGGGAAGCAGGCGACGGCACGATTCCTGTCATAACGGATGCGAATTCGCTCTCCTATGTTCTTCATCTAAAGTTGGGCGAGGTGTTCGCGCTCGATCAGGGCGAAGGTAAAAGCCCCGTTCGTCTGAAGGTGGTCGGCGCGCTTTCCGACAGCATTTTTCAGAGCGAGCTTTTGATGTCGGAAGAGAATTTCCTGCGGCTGTTTCCCGAACAGGCGGGCCATCGCTTCTTTCTGATCGAGACGGAAAAGCCGGACGAAGCGAATGCGGTCGCACCAATTCTGGAAGACCGCCTCTCGGATTACGGTTTTGACGTGAGCGAGACGGGCGAGCGGCTGGAAAACTTTCATCGCGTCGAGAACACGTTTATCTCGACCTTTCAGATGTTGGGCGGACTGGGATTGGTACTGGGCACGTTGGGGCTCGGGGCAGTGCTGCTCAGGAATGTCCTGGAGCGGCGGCGCGAGCTGGCATTGCTGCGCGCCGTCGGCTACAACCGCGCGCACTTCTCCCTGATGGTCAT
>DATDFK010000077.1:0-21439 GCA_036522655.1 Pyrinomonadaceae bacterium
TGTAGTGACGAATGATTTCGAGAATTCCTTCATCCGTGAAGTCAAACTGTTCGAGCTTGAGACCGTTGCCTTCCGACTGTTTCGGCACGAGGTGACGCTTCGCGATCTCGAGTTTCTCTCGCTCCGTGTAACCGGAGAGTCTGAGAATTTCGAGACGATCCTGAAGCGCCGGCGGGATCGTGTGCAGCACGTTTGCGGTGGCAATGAAGAAGACCTTCGACAGATCGTACTCAACGTCGAGATAGTGATCCTGGAACGTGTGGTTCTGTTCCGGATCGAGCACTTCGAGCAGCGCCGCGCTTGGGTCGCCACGGAAATCAGCCCCGAGCTTGTCCACTTCATCGAGCAGTAGCACCGGATTCACCGCACCGGCCTTCTTCATCATCTGAATGATTTGTCCGGGCAGTGCGCCAATGTATGTGCGACGATGACCGCGAATTTCAGCTTCATCACGCACGCCACCCAACGACAGTCTTACAAACTTACGTCCGGTAGCTCGCGCAATCGATTTGCCAAGACTTGTCTTGCCGACTCCCGGAGGACCAACGAAGCAGAGAATCGATCCCTTCGGGTTCTTCACCAGTTGTCGAACCGCGAGGTACTCGAGGATTCGTTCTTTGATCTTCTCGAGTCCAAAGTGATCTTCGTTCAAAACTTCTTCTGCTTTGACGAGGTCCTTGATCTCTTTCGATTTCTGCTTCCAGGGCACGCTGATCAGCCAGTCGATATACGTTCGGGAGACTGTGCCCTCGGCAGACATCGGCGGCATGGCTTCGAGGCGATGCAGTTCCTGCAAGGCTTTCTCTTTCGCCTCGTCGGTCATGCCTGCCTCTTCGATTCTTTTCTTCAAATCTTCAAGCTCGGCCTTCTCGTCCTTACGGCCAAGCTCTTTGTGAATCGCCTTGATCTGCTCGTTGAGGTAATACTCCTTCTGCGCCTTCTCCATCTGCCGCTTGACGCGCGTCTGGATAGTGCGATCGAGCTGGCGCTTCTCAAGCTCCGTCTCCAGCAACTCTATCAGGCGCACGAGGCGTGCCTGCGTGGAGAAGATTTCCAGTAAGCCCTGCTTGTCTTCGACCGAGATGCGTAGCTGTGAAGCGAGCGCATCGGCCATGTGCGAAGGGTCTTGATTGCGCAGTGCGGTTTGCAGCGCGTCGGTTTGCGCGTCGGGCGCAAGGCGCAGGTGCTGCTCGACCAATTGATTGATGCGGGCGACGAGCGCTTCCAGTTGCGCGCCCGATTCGCTCGCTTGCGGTGCGCGGCGGACGAGCGCCGTGAATGCACCGTTATTATTTTCGACACGGACGGTCGTGGCGCGCTCGCGGCCCTCGACGACGACCTTGATCTGCCCGTTCTCCTGCCGCTGCGATTGCAGGATACGGCCCAGGGTTCCGACGCCGTAAATCTGTTCGGGCGAGGGCTCATCGACGGTCGCATCGTGCTGCGTGGCGAGGAAGATGGTGCGGTCGCCGGATGCGAGCGCGTCTTCGAGGGCGCGAATCGAGCCGGGGCGTCCGATCTTGAAGGCGACCTTGGTGAAGGGAAAGATCACCACGTCGCGAATCGGAACCATCGGATAACGGGCTATGTCTAAAGGAGTGCGGTCTGTGTATTCTTCCATAACTTGATAACTCTCTCGGTACTGTGGGAGTCACAATCTGCAAATAAGGGCGAGCCGCCTAGAGTGCCACTCGCCCCGTTGTGAGCAGGTTTAATTGTAGACCACAAAGAAGGTAAAAGTAAAAAGGCAAAAGGTAAAAGTTAAGGAACCGCTTGAGCCTCACTCTTTCCTTTTGCCTTTTTACTTTTTTCCTTACTTCTAGGCGGCTGCGCCGTCCACACCCGTCAAGCCTTCGCCGGGGATGGCGCGGCGGCGTTCGACCATCTCGCTCGTGATGACGAATTCCTTGATGCGCTTCTGCGAGGGCAGGGTGTACATGGCGTCGAGCAGCAGTTCTTCCAGGATCATCATCAGCCCGCGCGCGCCGACCTTGCGCTCGACGGCCTGACGCGCGACGGACTTCAGGGCGTCGTCCGTGAATTTCAGCTTGACGTTGTCGAAATCGAAACGCTTCTGGTACTGCTTGACGAGCGCGTTCTTCGGCTCGGTCAGAATCTTGATCAGCGCACCCTCGTCCAACTCGTGCAGCACGCCGCACACTGGAAGGCGACCGACGAACTCAGGGATGAGACCGTAGCGCACGAGGTCTTCGGGCTGGACTGCCGAGAGGGCTTCGGCGTGACGGTGCGCGCCCGATTTGACCTCGGCCTGAAAGCCCATGGACTTATTACGCAGGCGCTTTTCGACGACCTTCTCAAGACCGACGAACGCGCCGCCGCAGATGAACAGAATATTGGTCGTGTCGACGGGAAAGAATTCCTGATGCGGGTGCTTGCGTCCGCCCTGCGGCGGAACGTTGGCGACCGTGCCTTCGAGGATTTTCAGGAGCGCCTGCTGCACGCCCTCGCCCGAAACGTCGCGCGTAATCGAGGGGTTCTCGTCCTTGCGACAAATCTTGTCGACCTCGTCAATGTAGATGATGCCCTGCTGCGCGCGCTCGACATCGCCATTGGCGGCCTGCAAGAGTTTCAAGATGATGTTCTCGACATCCTCGCCGACGTAGCCGGCCTCCGTGAGCGTCGTCGCGTCAACGATGGTGAAGGGAACCGAGAGCATGCGCGCGAGCGTCTGGGCCAGGAGGGTCTTGCCCGTCCCCGTGGGCCCGATCAGCAGGATGTTGGATTTCTGAATCTCGACATCAGAGCGGCGGCGCGCCAGCTCAATCCGTTTGTAATGCTGGTAGACGGCGACGGCCAGTCGCTTCTTCGTCTCCTCCTGCCCGATGACGTATTCGTCGAGGAAGCTTTTGATCTCGCTCGGCTTGGGCAGAGGGGGACGGGCGGCAACCGACTCGGCCTGCTGGTCGTCGGTGATGATCTCGTTGCAGATGTCTATGCATTCGTTACAGATGTAGACGGTGGGCCCGGCGATGAGCTTCTTAACTTCGTTCTGCGACTTACCGCAGAAGGAACAGCGCAACGTGTCATCAGTTCGTCGTACCATAAGAGTCTCGGAGGATTTTGGGTTTTAGATTCTGGATTTTAGATTGACGCTCTGGGAGATTTGAATCCTGGAAGCCGGGGCTTTCGACTCTCGTCGCTCGGCCAATCCAAAATCCGCAATCTAAAATCCAAAATGGGCCTACTCGCGGTGCGCGATCACTTCATCAATCAAGCCGTACTCTTTGGCCTGCACGGCGCTCATGATGCGGTCACGCTCAACATCACGCTCGACAGTCTCGTAAGGCTGCCCGGTATGCTTGGCGAGAATGTTCGATGTCAACTCGCGCATCCTAATGATCTCTTCGGCCTGGATGCGTATGTCCGTGGCCTGGCCTTGCGCGCCGCCCGAAGGCTGGTGGATGAGTATGCGTGAGTTGGGGAGGGCGAAACGCTTGCCCTTCGCGCCAGCCGTCAACAGCAGAGCACCCATCGAAGCGCACTGGCCGACGCAGATCGTCGTCACGTCGGGCCGGATAAACTGCATCGTGTCGTAGATCGCCATCCCGGCGGTGATCGAGCCGCCCGGAGAGTTGATGTACAGGTTGATGTCCTTCTCCGGGTCTTCGGCTTCAAGGAAGAGAAGCTGTGCTACGATCAGGTTGGCGATGGTGTCGTCAATGGGAGTGCCTAAAAAGATGATGTTGTCTTTCAGGAGGCGCGAGAAAATGTCGAAGGCGCGCTCGCCACGCGACGTTTGCTCGACGACCATTGGAACTAGAGCCATACTACTTTGAACCTTTCGCCTAATTAAGGGGACTCTTGCCCGGGGCTTCGCGCGGGGCCGGTGGGCCTGTTCAGGATTGAGACGCGCTCGCTCGGGCCTGCTGCTCTTTCGCTAATTTCCGCTCAAGCATCCTGCGAAGAAGTTTGCGCCTGCGCTTCCACCTCTTCGCTCGTCTTGTCTGACTGCTCAGGGTCGGCGTCAGCCTCCGCTGAGGCGGAAGACTCGCTCGCTTGCGGCTCTTCTTCTTCGCGCCACTCTTCTTCGCTGACGCTTGCATTTTCAACGATCAGGTCAAGCGCTTTGCGATTGCGCAACCTATCGGCGATGCTACGTTCGCCTCCCTGCTTTGTCAAGGCAGCGCGCACTTGTTCAACAGATTGCCGCGCATTGGTCGCCAGCATTGCAATCTCCGCTTCGATCTCTTCATCGCTGACATCGATCTTTTCTTCGTCGGCGATGCGGTCTAGGAGCATGGAGCCGCGCACATCCGAGGTCGCCTGCTCGCGCAGCTGCTCGCGCAAGCCCTCCCAGTTCAACTGTCCCTGTTGCGGATCGAACCCGCGCCCCATCATGTCGCGCATGACGGACTGGATCAGCTGGTTGGTCTGATGCTCGACCAGAGTTTCCGGCACTTCAAACGGATGAGCCTCGACGAGCTTGCGCATCACGCTGCCTCTGAGTCGATGATCGGATTCGACGCTCGCGCGCTTCTCCAAATCCTCGCGCACCTTCTCCCTGAGCATCTCTAGCGAGTCGAACTCTTCGCCCAAACTCTTGGCCCACTCGTCGTCCACCTCCGGCAACTCTTTGCGGCGTACGCTGGTGACGGTCGCCGTGTACTCGACCTCTTTTCCGGCGAGTCCTTTGGACGTGAAATCCTCCGGGTACTTGACCGTAAAAGTTTTCACTTCGTCGGCGCGCACGCCCGTCAGGTTATCCGTAAACTCCTGCTGAACATTCGCGCCGCCCAACTCCACGTCAACATCCTCGACGCTGATCGGCTCCGCTTCGGGCGTATCCTTGAACGTGCCATGAAAGTTGACGGTCACGGTATCGCCCTGTTCGGAGGGGCGATCTTCGACTGGTTGCAGCGAGGCGGAGGCTTCGCGCAAGCCCTCGATCACGCGCTCGACATCTTCGTCCTTGACAGGGCGCGTGCTGCGCGCCGCCTCCAAACCCTTGTACTGGCTGAGCGAGACTTCGGGCAGCACCTCCACGTGCACGTGTATGGAGAGGGGCTCCGCGCCGATTTTCTCCAAGCCCTCGGAATTGTCCAGATGAACGTCGGGCTCGCCTATGACCTGAAGCGCGTTTTCGCGGATGGCTTCCTCGATGGCCTCCGGCACGATCTCGCGCAGCACTTCGCCGCGAATCTCATCCTTGAAGCGCGTGCGCACGACAGAGCGCGGCGCGTGTCCGCGACGAAAGCCCGGCACGTTGGCGAGCTTCGCATAGCGGTCGCTAATCCGGTCATAGGCGGCGCTCAACTGCTCGGCCTCAATCTCGATCTTCAATTCTTTGCGCGTCGGAGAAACATCGACCAGTTCAGTCTTCATAAAACTTTAAAGCCCGCCGCAGCGCGCCGGAGACAAGCGCCGCACGGGCATCCTTCCTTTATCGTTAAACTCAATCTAAAAATTTGTGCTGCATCCAAAAACTTCTGGTGCGAAAGGGGGGAATCGAACCCCCACCCCTTACGGGACAGGCTTCTAAGACCTGCGCGTCTACCAGTTTCGCCACTTTCGCACGTATCGCTCACGGAAGCGTCCCCGTGCCGAATGGAAATGAAATTTTCAAGACATCGAGCATAGCATACGACTCTTCTTTTCGTCACATGGACAAAAATAAAGTGGCGGCTCAGTCAATCTCCAGATGCGCGAGCAGTGGGAAATGGTCTGAGGCGCGGCTGGCAACGTCCGGCTCCCTGATGACCTCGCAGAGTTTCAAGCGGTCTGCGTAGCGCGCGGGCAGGAAGAGATAATCCAGACGCACGTGCGCATCCCAGGTGGGAAAGGAGTAACCCTTGTCTTCCGGGTGAAGGAAGCGATAGCCGTCCAGGTATTTCGCGTCCAGCATGATTTGAATGGTGTCGCGCCGGATGTCGCGCCCGCTGATCCAGACGAGCGCGCGAATCCACGCGGGCATGCGCCTGGTATCGAGTAATTCGCCGGGAGCCAGCGTGTTGAAGTCTCCGACGAGCACGTGGAATCCTTCCTGATGCCGGCGGATTCCTTCGAGTAGGGCTTGAATCTCAAGCACGCGCCGCCTCTCGCTCCACTTGGAGAAGCGTGCGCGCAGGTGCAGGCCGAAGATGCGCGCCTCTGTTCCGGCCAACTGGATTTCGAGAAAGGAATGTTTGGCCCGCGCCGGATGATGCCACTCGTGATGCGCGACATCGAGGCGGCTGATATAGCCTATGGAGTGCGCGGCCCTTGCGGCCCAACGCGTCATCCCCGTCGCATGGGCCAACGTTTCGATGACGCGCGGGTCGCTGGCTTCCTGAAAGACGACGATATCGGGCGAGACGGCCCCGATCACTTCCGCCATCAGGGCCTCTCGCCCGCGCCCGCCGAAGCGTATGTTGTAGCTCATGAGCTTGAGGATCAAGCGTCTTCCTCTGCCTCGATAAGCGTATAGTAAGGCTGGTCGAAAAGGACATCGCGCGCGAACAGGATGAGATTCGATGTGGCCTGAAAGTTGACGGGCCGCCCGACCATCTGTTGCAGCGTCAGCCTGAGCGGGTTCAAACCGGGCGCAATCCCCGGGTCTTTGTCGCCGAGCGGCTTGGTGTGAAGCCCGGGGATGTAATAAGCCTCGCTGTCCCAGAACTCCATCACGCGACTCCCGACGAGCGTGACATCAAGATCACTGCTCCTGGGCCCATCGGCATCAAAGGGCGCTCCGTCCTCCCAACGCTCTGCCGTCACCACGCTGCCACGCAGCACGACTCCCGTTCCCTTGGGCAACCCGGCGCGCATCTTCTCGCAAAATTCATCCAGGCGACGGGCATCTCCACCGAAGCCCAGACGGATAACGCGTTCGCGCACCTCTTCGTCGTTCATGTCCTTCACGTCTTTTGTCATAACCGCCTGCTCCCTCCCTGAGCCCGTTCACGTTCATCCTTCGCGCCCGACGCCGAGCGCGTCGGCGACGCGGTTGATATAGTTGAACCAGGATGCGATGAGCGTGATCTGCAATATCGCCTGATCATCGAAGCCTGCGGCGCGCAGGCGCTCGTGATGGGCTGGCGTAATCCCGGTTGCATCTTTGGTCAGCTGCACGACGTAGTCGAGCATCAATCGATCCTGCTCCGAGATGGGAGCGGTCGTGTAGTCCGCCTGTAGTGCCTCGACCAACGCCTGATCAAGTGTGACGCGACGCAGAAACTCTGCGTGAGATTCGATTCAATAATGGCAGCGATTATTGACCGACACGAGGGTCGTGATCATCTCGTGCTGGCGGCGCGAGAGCGGCAACTCCGGCGACATCAGCGCGCCGAACGTGGCGAAGGCGTGAAAGAGCGCATCCGGTATCAGGCTGTGCGAGGCGACGATGCCGGACGTTCCGCCATCCGGCGTCGGATGAACAGGCACGGCATATTCCGCCGGATACAAACCCCTCTGCGCTTCGATGGCCCGACGCAGTTTCTCGTCGGCCTCCTCTATTGGAATAGTGCGAATCCAGGTCATGATTACTCCCTTATCAATTTCGGATTTGAGATTTTTGCTTGGCGAGCAAGGAAGCTTGAAAGATCGACTTCAAAACTCAAGGCCACAAATCGTTGATCCAAAAATTCAAATCCAAAATCGAATCGTTCCTGTTAATTTATTTCTCGCTGTGCAAGAACCTCTTGCGAAAGAGGAGATGATAAACCGGCACGCCGAGCGCTACAACCGCAACTCCGAGAAATGCCTGCTTCGGATTATTACCGGCGAGCAGGACGAGCAGCACGGCGACCAGCACGAGAAACAGCAGTGGCGTCAACGGATAACCGGGCGTGCGGTACGGGGGCGCGTCCACGCGCGTGCGCCGCAGGATGAATACGGCGACGACCGTCAGCGCGACGAAGAAGACCACGACGAAAGTAAAGTACGCGACGATCTCATTAAACGTGCCGAGCATGGCGATGAGAGAGGCGAGCACGGCCTGTAAGATGATGGCGCGCGCGGGCGTGCCGAACCTGCTGTGAAGCGCACCGATCGAAGATAGAAACAAGCGGTCGCGCGCCATCGCATAATAGACGCGCGGCGCTGCCATCATGAAAGCGGCCAGGCTGCCCAGCACGGAGATGATGACGATGCTTGCAAAGACTTTCGCGCCTGCCGGGCCGAAGAGCGCTGCTCCGGCTTGAGCGGCGAAGGTCTCGCTCGTCGCGACGCGCCCGAGCGGGACAAGGTAAAGGAACACGGCGCTCGTCAGGATATACAGAGTCGTGACGATCAGAACGCCGAGGGCAAGCGCGCGCGGCAAAGTTCGCGCGGGGTCTCTGATCTCGCCCGCCACCTTCGTCAAATCCCACCAGCCGCCGAAAGAGAAGAAGGCCGCGACCATGCCGCTCGCCAGCGCACCGAAAAGCGGGATCGAATGATCTGAGCGCTCCAACAGCGGCGTGAAGTTGGCCCAATCGCCCAGCCTGAGCGCGAATCCCCAGACTATAATAAAGAGCAGCAGCCCGATCTTGAGCAGCGTCAGCAGTCGTATCAACCACGCGCCGAGGTTTACTCCGACGAGATTGACGGCGGCAATCGCCAGAATCGTTACCACTGCCAAAGCCTGAACGCCCGCTGGCGAGAGATTGATGATATAGCCCGTGTAAGTCGCCATCCCTATCGCGAACGCCGCCGTCAGCCCCGGGTCTAAGACGAGCATGGCCATCCAGCCGTAAAGGAAAGCCAGTTGCGGCCCGTAGGCTTCGCGCAAGTAGACGTAGCCGCCGCCCGCTTCAGGGTATCGCGCCGAAAGCTCGCCGTAGCAGAGCGCACCGCTTAAGGCCATCGCACCCATCACGACCCAGACGAGCAGCAGCAATAGAGGCGAGGCCAGGGACTTGGCCATGCCCGCCGGTGTGAGAAAAATACCGACGGCTATGATCTCGCCCACCAGTATGGCCGTCGCCGACGTAAGCCCCAGCTGTCGCTTTAAAGCGCCTTGCGCCTGTCCCTTTGTTGTCATGCGAATCGCTCACGCTAGCATGCCGCCAGCCGACACGACAAGTTAACCACATCAAAGGAGCTAACAGGGAGAGACAGGATGCACGGGATAAAACCTGAAAGCATTGATGCGTAAAGAGGTCAATGCCGCCTGCTTAAGCCGGGCGGGTCTCAAGCGGCATCATCCATCAGCGACCTTTGGCGGCACTGACCTGTTTATCCTGACAATCGCTGTCCATTCCTGTTAATTTCTTCTTTGATAAGCCTGTGCGACGCGCATAAGATAGAAGCATGAATGGTGAAAAAGTGTCTGAAGCGATGAATGGAAAGCGCCCTGTAACGCTCGGCGAAGTGGCGCGCGCGCTCGAAGCAAAGTTGACGGGCGACGAGCAGAGCGAAGTGACGGACGTGACGCACGACTCACGGCGGGCGGGCGATGGAAGCCTCTTCGTTGCCATTCGCGGCGGAACTCTGGACGGCCATCGCTTTGTCGGGCAGGTGATGGGGCAGGGCGCAGCGGGCGTCATCTCCGAACAATCCTGCCCGGCGGATTTTCGCGGGGCATGGCTCGAAGTTAAAGACGCGCGCATAGCGTTGGCCCGGGCGGCGGCGGTCGTGCATGGCCATCCGTCGCGCGAGCTTGAGCTGGTCGGCATCACTGGGACGAACGGCAAGACGACGACAACTTATCTGGTGGCGGCGATAGCGGAAGCGGCGGGCGAGCCCGTGGCGATGACGGGTACGGTCGAATATCGGATCGGGGCGGAGCGCATCAAGGCCGAGCGGACGACGCCGGAAGCGAGCGACATGCAACGCATCCTGCGCCGTGCCGTCGATGCGGGTTGCCGCGTCGCCGTCATGGAATGTTCCTCGCAGGCCATCGATCTGCATCGCTGCGACGCGCTCGATTTGAGCGTCGCCGTCTGGACAAACCTGACGCGCGACCATCTCGATTATCACAAGACGATGGAAGCCTACTTCGCCGCCAAGCGTCGCCTCTTCGATGGAAGCCTCGGCGCGCGGCCACGCGTCGCCGTCCTTAACATTGACGACGCGCACGGGCTGGAGCTTGCGCGCGACTTGAAGGAAGCTGGGCGGCGCTTTGTGCGCTACGCGCTCAACGCGGAAGCGGATGTCACGGCAACAGAGGTCGTGCATTCGCTGGAAGGAATGCGTTTCAGGCTGCACACACCCTTGGGCCAACGCGAGGTCTCTTCGCCCCTGGTCGGTCGCCCGCACATCTACAACATCCTGGCGGCGACGGCGACGGGCCTTGAGCTTGGCTACGGGCTGGACGTAATCTGCCGCGCGCTTGAGACGTGCACGGGCGCGCCCGGTCGTTTCGAGCGCGTTCCGCATGCGGGCGATTTCGCCGTCGTCGTGGATTACGCGCACACGGATGATGCGCTGGTCAATGTCCTCAAGACGGCGCGCGATGTCACGGAGGGGAGAATCATTACCGTGTTCGGCTGCGGCGGCGACCGCGACCGCTCGAAACGCGCCCCGATGGGCGAGGCCGCCGCCTCACTGAGCGATGTGGTCATCCTCACTTCCGATAACCCGCGCAACGAAGACCCGGAAAAGATTCTGGATGATGTCGAAGAAGGCATGCGCGTCGCCTCCAAGCCCTACGAGAAGATCGCAGACCGCCGCGCCGCGATTTATCGCGCCATCGCAGAGGCGAGCACGGGCGACGTAGTCCTCATCGCCGGTAAAGGCCACGAAGACTACCAGCTCATCGGCAGCGAGATTCTACACTTCGACGATAAAGAGGTGGCGCGCGAAGCCCTCGCCTCACGCGGCAAACGATAGAAGGCAACAGGTCAGACAGGCATGCAGGTCAGTACCGCCAAAGGTCTCTGGCGGGTTTTATCGCTACAATCACCCGCCGGAGACCTTTGGCGGTACTGACGTTTTCCCTCGCCGCGCGGTGTGGCTAAATGGCCGCCCGCGACAAGATTGCCCCGCAGAGGGCATGGGCCCAGGTCTGCGATCAAAAGGTTCCGACCATCTGTTAAGCCCAGCGTTTGCGGCTCAGTGAAGCTGTTGCCCGCTCCGCGCCCTTAACTTCCGAGTATGGCCCAACGCTTGCTACCGTCCATGATGCGAGGCAGGTAGGTGCTGCTTGCGCTATCCAAATAACAGCTTGATTGAAGGAGCATACGATGAAACGCACTCTGACATACTCGGCGCTGGCCCTGACATTGGCCCTCAGCGCCTTCTCGCCTGCCGTGATGGCGAAGACGAAGAACAAGCACAGCGCGGCGCACGTCGCGGCTGTGAAGAAGTGTAACGAGGATTACAGCGCGGCGATCAAGGAGGCCAGGACGAAGAAGGGACAGGAGCGCAAAGACGCGCAGACCGCCGCCAGCAAGGCCAAAAGGGAATGCATGGCGAGCGCGCCAAAGTAACAGCCCGGACGGGCTGAAATTAGTACGCCCGATAAAGCTGCTCTGTGATCGCCATTGGCGATCACAGAGCAGCTTTACTGTGTGACGGTTCTCTTCATGTGTGGCGCTTTTGTGGGCCCGACAAAAGCGCCACACGTGAAGACGGGGGATGGCTGAGAGTGCTGCGCGTAAAAGGCTTGAAAAGCTGTGCCGTCTCATCCTGCAAGCAGTGGTATAGGCCTTGCTCATGATGAAAGCGAAAGGCGGGAGGCCGTTGAAATGAAAATCAGTCACGGTTATCGATTGAGTTTCAGGCGCGGCTCTCGAAGCGTTCCACCAAACCAAAGTATATCGCGCATATCGAGCGCGGGAGGCATATGAAAAAGATAGGGATAGTCCTGGCGCTGATCTTCGTTCTGAATTTCGGCAGCCTCGTTTTCGCACAAAACACGAACAGCAGTACCACTACGTCCACGACCACCACGACGACGCGTAACAATGCCGGGAGATCGAGTCATCGCCGCCGGAAGCGTCATCGCGCCCGCCGCCGCCATCGTCGCGCAAGGCGTTCAGGCGGCAACATGACGAACGGCAACGGTAACACTCGACGCTAAGCTTCAAGCCACTTTGATCAATGCCCCCGCCGTCTTGTGAGTGGCATGCGGGGGCAGGGTATCGCGCGCACGTCATGCTGCCCACTACACTCTGGGCGAACGGGTCGAGACATGCGCGAGCAAGCGTGGGCAGTTAGCGCCAAAACCTGACTGCCTGCGAACGAAGAGGGATGCGACTATTAGAGGAGGTGGTCGCATCCCTCTCTCTTTTCAACGGGACGGGGCAAGCGACGCGCCCGCCCGGTCGTGACGTGATGAGCAGCGGTCTTGCCAGCAATGGATTCGAGAAGCAGACAGACAGAGAGCGCACAAGACTGTGTTGTGCGCTCGCCCTGTGGTGTCTGTGCCTGGCGCTCATCACTCTTGAGCTTTCATGCTCGCAGAAGCGCGTCGAGGAAACCGTGACGGTTGACGCCGGGCGCTCGTCGTCTCTGGCTGTGAACGCGCAGCCGGTCGCCATCGAGCCGCAGTTGCCCGCGCGTGACCCGGACGTGGAACAGGCCGGAGACCACATCGCCGGAGCGGTGATGCATCTGAAGAAGCGGCAGGGTGCGGCGGCGCTCAATGCTTTGGCCCAATCGAAGGCGGCCATCAATCGCGCGCTGCACAACGATGAGCGTGATGAAGAGGGACGCGAAGCCCTGCGCTCAACGCTCAAGGGAATAGAGGCCGCCGAGCATACTATCCAGCGCGGCGCGCTCAACGATGCCGCGACGCAGCTCGTCGCGCTCAATAGAAAAGTCGACGCCATCGGAATAAGGCAAAAGTAAACAGGCAAAAGGGAAGAAGAGTTTGAGTGCCGCTCTTGCTTTTACCTTTTGCCTTTTTACTTTTGCCTTTCACCTTGCCTGCCGTGATAGGATTCATGCGTTAGTAAATTGGCGGATGGGATTTGCATAAGCTCTATGAGTCCGCTCAAGCTGCATACGAAGACCACCCTGCTCGCTTCGGTCGTGACCATCGCCGTGCTGGCGGCGGCGCTGGCCGTCACCAACGCGCGCGTGGCCGCGCTCGTGCGCGAGGAGCAGAAGGCGCGCGCCGAGCTGCAAGCGATCAATCTCGCAGAGCAGATCAGCCACATGACAGCGCCGCGCGACCCGCAGGCGTTGGCCCACGCCGCAACCGTCGCGAGCGGCGCGCGCCCGGGCGTCGTCGCCATACGCATCTGGGAAAGAGTCGGCGGCGTCTATGTGTTGACGGCTGCCTCTCCCGGAAGCCCTCTCGTGCAGGACATACCGGAAGACACCAAGGCCGCGCTGCGTAACGGTCTGGCTTCGAGCCTCACGAGCGCCCGGCCCGAGACGGAGAGCAATTCGCTTTACAGAGTGTTTGCGCCCATCACAGACCAGGGACGTTTTAGCGGCGCGGTCGAAGTCGTCGAGCGCCTGGACGACGCGCCCTCCATCGCCGTCCGTTATGAGCGCATGGCGATCTGGATTGTGCTGGCGGCGGTCGCGCTCATCACGCTCGCCACCTATCTACTATTTCGCCAGCTTATCTATCGCCCGATCGAGCGGCTGCTGGATGCCATGTCGCAGGCCGAAGCAGGTGATCTGGCCGTCAAAGCGCCGCAGCGTGTGCCGGACGAGCTGGGCCTGCTCTCGCGCGCCTTCAATCGCATGATCGAGCGCATTCGTATGATGACCGAAGAGCGCGAGGGGCAGCGGCGCGTGCTACAGGAGCGCGTGCACGAAGCGACCGCCGAGCTTGAACAGCGCAACGAGCAATTGGAGGAAGCCAACCTTGAATTGTGGCGCACGAGCAGGCGGCTGACGGAGTTGGAGCGACTCGCGGCAGCGGGTCAGACCGCCGCGCAGTTGGCCCACGAGGTCGGGACGCCGCTCAACCTCATCAGCGGCCACGTCCAATTGCTGCGCGCGCGTCTCGGCAGGGACGAGGCCGCGCAGCAGCGCCTTGAGACCATCGGCGTGCAGATAGAGCGCATCGAGCGAATCGTGCGCAGCATGCTCGATCGCACGCGCCCGGAAGTCTTCGAGCCGACCGCGCTCGATCTCAACGCGCAGCTGGAGCGCATCTTCGACGCCACCGCCCCGACCCTGGATGTGCGCGGCGTCCGCCTCATAACACAACTCGGCGGCAACCTTCCGGCGGTCGCGGGCGATGCAGACCGTTTGCAGCAGGTCTTTATCAATCTCATCAACAACGCGCTCGACGCGATGCCTACGGGCGGCGAGATCAATATTCGCACCCGCGTCGAAGGCGAGGGGGAAGAGGCGGCGCGCGTGATTGTCGAATTCGCGGACACAGGCATCGGGATGGCAGAGGACGTGCGCCTGCGCATCTTCGACCCGCTCTATACGACCAAGGAGCGCGGGCGTGGAACAGGACTCGGGCTCGTCATCGTGCGGCAGGTGATGAACGATCATCACGGCGGGATTGAAGTCGAGAGCGAGATGGGACGCGGCACGCGTTTTCGACTCTGGTTCCCGGCGACCGGAAAAGAAAAAGATGAGAATGCCAGGTTGATCGGGCACAGAAGCGAGGAGGAGGCGGAAGTGAGATGAAAAGAATCCTCGTCGTCGATGACGATCGCGCTTCCTGCGAGCTGCTGCGCGAGATTCTGACCGAGCAGGGATGGCAGGCCGAGACGGCACAGACGCCGGAGCGTGCGCGTGCGTTGGCCGCAAAGCAGCCGTTCGATCTGGTCATCAGCGATGTCAATCTCGAAGCCGAAGAGTCCGGCTTAGACCTCTTGAAGAGTTTGCGCGACGGATGCCCTGTGATCCTCCTGACCGGCTTCGGCACGCTCGAAGCGGCGGTCGAAGCCTCGCGCGAAGGCGCATGGGATTTCATCTCCAAACCCTTCAAGGTCGAAGAGGTGGTCGAGACGGCGCGGCGCGCGATGGAGCGCGCGAGCCGCACCACGGACGAGAGCGAGCAGGCGGGAACGGAAACCCTCTCGGCGCGCTACGAAGAGACGGGACTGCTGGGCCGCTCGCCCGCCATGATAGAGCTTTACAAGGAGATCGCGCGCGTCGCGCCCTCGCGCTCGACCGTCCTCGTGATGGGAGAATCGGGCACGGGCAAAGAGCTGGTCGCGCGTGCCATTCACAAGCATAGCCCGCGCAGCGCGCGTCCTTTCGTCGCCGTCAATTGCGGCGCGTTGACGGAGACGCTGCTCGAAGCGGAGTTGTTCGGGCATGTGCGCGGCGCATTCACAGGCGCGGTCGCAGACCGCAGAGGATTGTGGGAAGAGGCCGAAGGCGGCACGCTCTTTTTGGATGAAGTGGGCGAGACGAGCCCGGCGATGCAGGTCAAGCTGTTGCGCGCTCTACAGGAGGGCGACATACGCCGCGTCGGCGCGTCGCGTTCCGTGCATGTGGACGCGCGCGTTGTGGCCGCCACCAATCGTGACCTTGAAAGGGAAGTCAGCGCGGGCTCGTTTCGTGAAGACCTCTTCTATCGCCTCGGCGTTGTCATCCTGCGCGTGCCTCCCTTGCGCGAACGGCGCGGCGACATCCCACTGCTCGCCGAGCGCTTCCTGCGAGCGGCGAGCGGCGACGGCATACGCGCGCGCACCTTTTCGGAGACGGCGCTTGCGATGCTCGTCTCGTACGACTGGCCCGGGAATGTGCGCGAGTTGGAATCGGCGGTCGAGTATGCCGCGATACGCGCGCGCGCCGCGAAGGTCGCGCCCGAAGATTTACCAGCGAAGCTGCAAGCAGGCAACGCGCGCCCGCACGCACAGGAATCGTCGCTCGTCGCGCTCTACAGCGATCTCATCTCGCTGGACGAGCTTGAGCGGCGCTACCTGATCTACGTGCTCGAAAAGGTCGGCGGCAATCGCACGCGCGCGGCGGAGATTCTGGGCATAGACCGTCGCACCTTCTATCGCATGGCCCAGCGCTTTCGCATCAAGCTCGAAGGGCAGTGAGCGCCCGGTCGTTGCCGGTGTGATTGAGAGGTTTTTAAGACAGGTGTGCGAGGCGACGCCGGGCCTTTGTGATCTGTCTCATGAGTTGCTCCGCCTGCTCGCGTAGCGCGTCGCGCCCGCGAGCGGCTTCTTCATCAACCGAGAGCTTGAGCCTGTACAACCCGTCCTGCCTGATACGCTTGATGCCGAACTCGACCGTGCGCAGCTCCTCTTTGAGATGCAGGAGCCTTGCTCCTAAGTCTTCTGCCTCGTCGTGGCCCTGCGCGCTCGTGCAGAAGAAACGCAACTCCTCATCGCCCAGCAGAGTGTTGAGGCTTTCAACGTCGCCTTCCCTGTAAGCGCGGCTCGCCTCGGCCATGATCGTGTGACGACGGCGAGCTTCCGTTTCGTCCGCCGCATGATCCGGGTGAAACATCTTGGCGACTGACCAGAAGAGCTTACGCAGCGAGGTCTTGACGGGCGAGACGGTCGATGCTTGCCCGTCGTCCTTGGCCGCGCCAGCATCTTCTTCATCCTTCTCGTCCGTGCCAAGCGTACGCCTCTCGGCCTCCCTGATGGCGCGCTCCACCTCCGCCAGCTCCGCCAACCGGCTACCCACGATCTGCGTATAATGCGCCTTGAAAGAACGCAACTCTTCCTGTAAAGCCAGAAGCTCGACGCGCCGTTCGGCCAGCAGCGACTCAAGCCGGACAAGCTCCTGCGTCAAATCGGTGGAAGCGTTTTTCTCCGCAGATGAATGAAGACTAAGACTCTGCATAATAGATTGCTGAAGAGGAATTGTAGCAGGGGAGAAAGCAAAGTCCCACAGGCGCGCTCTTCTGATCGGCCTTAGAAGCTATTTTAAAATCTCACTGGTCGCTGAAGGCGACCCATGCAATAGCCGGGGGCAGCGCCCCCGGTACACCGCCACCGAAGGTGACCGACCCTGAAAGGGTCGCACTTCTCATGGCATGGTACGACCCTTTCAGGGTCGCGCACTGCTTGATGGCCTGAACCGGGGGCGTTGCCCCCGGCTATTATGTCTATCCCCTATGGGGATATAAGGATTTTTCAAACAGCTTCTTCTTAGCTTAATCGTCCTCTTCGACGGCTGACGGCTCAATGTAGTTCAGGCGATTGTGTCTTGACCAGTACCAGTAGACGGGCAGGCCGAGCGCGATCAGTCCGAGGCCGATGAATGCCTGCACGGGTGTCGTCCAGAGTGTGATGACGAGAAGCGAGGCCGTGACGAGAAGAAAAATTACGGGCACGACCGGATAGCCCCATGCGCGATAGGGGCGCTCGGCATTCGGCATTCGCCTGCGAAAGATGAAGACAGAGGCGGTCACGAGCCCGTAGAAAATCCACGAGCCGAAGATGACGTAATCGGTCAGGGTGTCGAAGGAGCCGGAGAGTGCGAGAATGCTGGCCCAGATGCCCTGTAGGATGAGCGCGCCGATAGGAACGTGCGTGCGTGGCGACAGGCGCGCGAGATTCTGGAAAAAGAGGCGGTCGCGCGACATCGCATAGGGCACGCGCGCCCCGGTCAGGATAGACGTGTGCAGCGTGCCGATGGATGACGACATCAAGGCGGCGGCGATGAGGCTGACGGCCAGTGGGCCCAGGAAAGTCTGCGCGACTTCGCGCGCGACCGACGATTCTTTCGTAATGCTGGCGATGGTCGTCGGGTCGAGCGCGTAAAAGTAGGCGATGTTGACGAAGACGTAGAGCGAGATGATGATCAGCATGCCGCCGACGAGCGCGAGCGGAATATTACGCTGCGGATTTTTGACCTCGCCCGCGACGAGCGTCAGGTTGTTCCAACCGTCGTAGCCCCAGAGCGCGCCGAGCATCGCCGCCCCGAACCCGCCGACGCCGTAGCGCGCAGCATCGCTGACGCCGAAACACTTTCCGCCCTCGTTCGCCAGCGCGAAGTGCGACCAGTCGCCGCCCTGCGAGAGCAGAAACGCGCCGCAGCCGACGCCGAGGACGAGCGCGATCTTGATGACAGTCAGAAAGGCTGCGATGTTGCCGCTCACCATGACCGTTGCGCAGTTGATGAGCGTGACGATGGCGATGGCCGCGAGCGCTATGACCTGCAAAGTCCCGAACTGGAATTCGTAGCTGAAGATCATGCGCTTGTAGTAAACGCCGCCCAATGCGCCGCCGGTCAAATCGTTGAGAAAGATCGCCAGGGCGACGGCGACCGAAGCCTGCGAGCCGGTCTTGGCGATAAAGACCTGCATCCATCCATAGAGAAAGCCCGGCCCCGGCCCGTAAGCCTCGCGCACGAAGACATACTCGCCGCCAGCACGCGGCATCATCGCCGCAAGCTCCGCGTAGGTGAGTGCGCCCGCCAGACTCAACAACCCGGCGGCCACCCAGACGATGACGACCATGCCGGGCGTGCCGACGTTGCACGTCATGACGCGAGTCTTAAGAAACACGCCCGTGCCGACCACGTTGCCGATGACGATCGAGATGGCGGCGATCAGAGTCAGGCCGCGAATGAGCGTGACGTTGCTGGGCGCAAGCTTTGGCATAGAAGATTCGGTAGGCGTCCGTGCTGGTTCTCGGGAGGTTCCCTATCAGGTGGTCTGGTCTTTGCAGTCGTCGACGACCTTCGTCGTTCCGCGCGCTCTTCTTCCGCCCGTCAAGCTACGGGCCGCTTCCTCTCCCGTGACGACGGCTCCTTCCATGAAACCCTGCCAGTCGGCAAGGTGTTCACCGGCAAAGAGCACTTTGCCGTGCGGGCGTTGGAGGATGGGGCGGATGGTGAACCACTGTCCCGGACGATAGAGCGCATAGGCTCCCTGCGTGTAGCGGTCGCGCTGCCAGGCGTAAGACCGTATGTTCTTCGCCAGCTGCGGGGCACGCTCATTGAGTGGTATCAGGTCGCGCGTGATGATGTCTGTGCGGCGGCGATCGTCCTGTGAGGCGAGCACGTCCGCCTTTTCACCGATCGCATAGCTGCAAAGAATCCCTTCGGGGCCGGGTTGATCTTTGGTGCTGTGAAAGTAGTAGTGTGAAGTGACATCGCTGACGAGCGAGAAATCCTCAGCGCCCCAGAAGCGCTCGCGGAAGAGCACGGAGTTCTTGATAATCCGCGCGTATTGAAGCTGGTCGATGGCGGCAGCCTGCGCCGCGCTCAAGGGCGGGTCGAACCTGATCCGGTCGAGCGTGCGCGCCGGAACCGTACAGATGCAGGCATCCGCCGCGAACTGTTCTCCCTTGGCGAGGACGCGCACGCGGCCCCTGCGTTGCTCGATAGCCTGGACGGGCATCTGTAGGCGAACGTTCGCCGGGCCCACGCGCGCGACAAGCTCACTCACGAGACGCGAATTGCCCCCGACTATCTTGCAGTCCATCTCGTTGGCCGGGCTCGACTCGAAATATTCGGAGGCGGCGGCGTAGGCGGAGACGTGGCGAATCGATTCGCCGAAGTCAGTGCTGTCTTGCAGGTCTCGCAGCAGCAGGTCGTCTTCCGTGAAGCCAATCTCCTCCAGCCACGTCCACCAATCGTAGCGGTCTAGCCGCTCGCGGTCTCGCTGCGCGTAAGCCTCAAACCGCTTTCGGAATTTCTCGAAGGCCGTGTCGGCCTGCGCCGAGAATCTCCACTGGCCCGGACGCGAAACGACTCCATCGCGCATCAGCGAAGTCTCGAAGCGATGATCTTTCAAAGTAATGCCGAACTCACGACACAGCGCGCGCACGCGATGATGGCTGGAGCCGATCCATTCGGCCCCAAGCTCGCAGACAAGCTGCGGATTCTCGTCGAAGCTGAAGGAGAAGACGCGGCCCCCCGGCCTCTCTCTGGCTTCGAGCACGGTGACTTGCCAGCCCGCGCGCTTGAGCGCGTAGGCCGCCGCGAGTCCAGACAGACCCGCGCCGATAATGACGCATGAGGACGCGCGCCGCGCGTTTACGTTTTTGAAGACGAACGGCGAGCCGAGCGCCGCAGCAGTAGCGTACTTGAGAAACTCGCGGCGCGTGGGCGTGCGCTTCAACCCGATCTCTTCAGCAGTATCGTTCATCGTCTTCAATCCGTGACCTCATCAGGATTTATCGAGCGTGATTATCTTTACCAGATGTCCTGCGCTATCAAATCGTCGTAGGTGTCGCGGCGACGTATAAGCTCGACGCTGCCATCTGTCTTGACCATGACGGCGGCGGGCAGCGGTCGCCCGTTGTAGGGGAACATCTGCGCGAGCGAGTATGCGCCGCTGTTGAGCAGTGCCAGGACTTCGCCCGGCGTCACGTCTGCGGGCAGACTGCGATAATCAGGCAAACGCCCCCCGCGCTCGATGTCGAAATAGACATCGCCGGAATCGCACAGAGGCCCCGCGACCTTGTATTCGTCGTTAGCCGAGAGGTCTGCGCGCGTGGCCGAGACCAGGTGGTAATACCACTTATAGTTGTTCATCGAAAGCAGGAGATTATAACCGGCGTCGGTCAGGAGCCACACGTCGTCGGTCTCAGGCCGCCGCTTGATATTACGTACGGTGGTGAGCACGAGTCCTGCGTCGGCGATGATGCTGCGTCCGGGTTCGAGCAGGATGGTGAGCTGGTCGAGGAGATGTTCGGCCCCGGCTGCGCGTGCGGAAGTGCGTGCCACGCGCAGCGCCTCTGTCAGCACCTCTTCGGGCTCAAGCTCCGCGCCGAGCATATCGCGTTCGTGCTCGGGCAACTGGTCTGCCTGCGAGCGGTCGCGCAGGTAGTTGACGGGAATGCCGCCGCCGAGGTTGATGTGTTCGAGCGTGTGGCCCGTCTCGTGTTGAAGCCGGACGAGATGCTCCCACATCGTCTCGAAGGCGACGGCGAAGGGTTCGACATCGGGCGTCTGCGAGCCGACGTGAATGTGTATGCCGCAGACGTGAATCAATTCTGGATGACGCTGGGCCCGTCGAAAGGCTTCGAGCACTTCAGAGGAAGAGATGCCGAACTTTGAAGTCAGGAGCGCCGTCTGCAACCCGAGGTGCGAGCGCGTGCCGATTTCGGGGACGAGCCTTAAGGTTATGCGCGCGCGCTTGCCCATCCGCCGCGCGGATTCTTCGACCAGCCCTATCTCGTAAATGGAATCGACGTTGATCGCATAAATGCCAGCGCCGACGGCCTGGTCAAGCTCCGCGTCCGTCTTGCTCGTCCCGTTAAAGATTATCTGATCGGGTCGGAACCCGGCGCGCAGGGCCTTGAAAAGCTCGCCGCCGCTGTTGACCTCGGCATCGATCCCGGCGTCGAGCACCGTCTTGAGCACGGCCATGTTGGAGTTGGCTTTCGAGGCGTAAAAGAAACGCACGGGGCGATCGACGGTCTTGGCCGCGCGCTTGAGTCTCTCGATGTTCGAGCGTATGCGCGGCTCGGAAAAGACGAAGAGCGGCGTGTCGTGCGTCTCAACCAAAGAGAGAGCATCCACGCCGCTGATCGTCAGGTGGCCGTTGCGCGTCTCCAGAAAGCCCTGAATCGTCCACGCCGGAGCAGGAGCGACCGATAATGTTGACATTGAAACAAAGACTCCGTCGGAAAATCGTGTCAGCAGTATGAACGCAAGCGAAGATAGTCTGGACAGAGGTTAGCGTCAAGTGTGAGGCGGAATAATCGAATCACAGCACATCGAGAAAGCCCCC
>DATDFK010000078.1:0-39196 GCA_036522655.1 Pyrinomonadaceae bacterium
ATCGACGAAAGTGACGTGGGCAGCGCCGCGCGAGAGCGCCTCTATGCCGACCGCGCCCGAGCCCGCGCACAAATCCAGAAAGCGCGCATCCTGAATGCGCGGCGCAAGCACATTGAAGAGCGTCTCGCGCAGGCGGTCGGACGTGGGCCGCACCTGCATCGAAGGAGGGCTGCGCAGGTTTCGCCCGCGATATATTCCCGCAATAACACGCATCTTATTATTCTCGAAAGACGAGCGACCCGAGGCGCTCTCACTCACCTGCTCAACGGTATTCATAAAAACTGAGACACGAATCGCCCTGCCTGATCGTGTGCATACGACGCAGCCTGCCAAGAGCATTATGCACATCATGCTCGCCATGATGCTCTGTGATCAGCACGCCGCCGCGACGCCTGAGCAGCGTTCTACTGCCGAAGAGCCTGAGCACGGGCGCGTAATCGGCCTGGTAGGGCGGGTCGAAAAAGACTATGTCCCAGAGCCGGGCGTGCGCTGCGCGGCGTAGAAACCGAACACAGTCGCTCGCCCACACATCCGCCTGATCTTCACCGACGCCGCACGTCAAGAGATTCGCCGCGATAAAGCTGCAAGCCTTCTGCGAGCGATCGACGAAAGTGACGTGGCGCGCGCCGCGCGAGAGCGCCTCTATGCCGACCGCGCCCGAGCCCGCGCAGAGGTCTAGGAATCTGGCCTCCTCGACCTGCGCGCCGAGCTGATCGAAGAGCAACTCGCGCATCCTGCGCGCAGTCGGGCGCACCTTCGGCGAAGGCGTGCTCATCAAAGGCCGTCGGCGATATTTTCCCGCAATGACTCTCACGGCTCTCCCGCGAATGTTAACAAAAGCAAGGATGAAGAAGAAAGGATGAAGGAAAAGGAGTCGAGGTGTAAGAGCATGTCTGACAATTATGGAGAGCCCCTGAAAGGGGCGCGCAGAATGAAGCCCACGGCGCAAGCCTCGGGTACAAGTTGAAAAGAGAGAGGAAAGCCCCGGAGGGGCGTAAAGATTCTCAAGTCGCATTTCTTACGCCCCTCCGGGGCTTTGATGTTTTTATTGATCTCTTTATCCCAGGGCTCACGCCCCGGGCTACACCCTATCGCCCCTTTCAGGGGCTCTGTCGTCATGCTCTACTTCCTCTCATCCTTCATCCTTGCTTTTCATTGAAGTGACTTGAGGAATGCGTCGTATTGGCTGCGGTGGCTGGGGCTCATCTCTTTGATGAGCATGCCGATGAGGTAGCGTGCCTGCTCTCCGTTCTCCTCTTCCTCCAATTCCACGTAGCGGATGGGGACGGCGTGTATCTCTACGGGTTGGCCGGGAAGTCCGAGCATGATGCGGAGCCTGCGATCCGGGCGGGTGATGTTGAGACCGCCGATGCGAATGTCGGGGACGACGATTCCGAGCCCCACCTCGCTCACGTCGCGCGTGTAACCGGCAAGCACACTCTTGAGACGGGCGTTATCGGGCTTGGCCTTCGCTTCGAGCAGTGAGACGTTGACGACGAGGCGGTCTTCGAGATGGGTGGCGAAGCGCGGGGCCGCGCGCCGCTCATCGGCGGGCGGTTCCCTGTGCAGGCGAGCCTTGATGTAATTGATAAATCCTTGCATGACGAGGAGCCTAGCGGGCCAGACCCTCAGAGCCTTTCCATATCCTTCAACCGACCGCCGCCAGCCCGAAGCGTGCATCCGCTCTGACGCGCTCGACCAGTCGAGAGGTCTCGCGCGTCATGCGTCGCGCCGTCAGGTAATAGTCGGCCTCGCGCCGCGCCTCTTCCAGTATCAACACGTCGCGCACCAGATTGCCGACGCGGAAAGTGGGCAGCCCGGATTGACGTGTGCCCATCACTTCGCCCGGGCCGCGCAACTCCAAATCCTTTTCGGCGATGCGGAAGCCGTCGCTCGTCTCTTCCATAATCCCTAAGCGCTCGCGCGCAACGCTCGTGCGTTTCTCGGAAGCGAGCAGCACGCAGAAGCTCTGCTCAGCGCCGCGCCCCACGCGCCCGCGCAGTTGATGTAACTGCGAGAGACCGAAGCGCTCGGCATGCTCTATGACCATCACCGAAGCGTTCGGCACATCGACGCCGACCTCGACCACGGTCGTCGCCACGAGTATCTGAATCTCGCCGGAGACGAAGCGGCGCATCACTTCGTCCTTCTCCGCTGGCTTCATCTTGCCGTGAATCAGGCCGACGGCGAAGGTCGGGAAGACGCGGTCGCGCAGTTGCTCGTACATGCGCGTGGCGTCCTTCAAGTCCATCTTCTCGGACTCTTCGACGAGCGGATAGACGACGTAGGCTTGACGGCCCGCGCGCACCTCTCGCTCGACGCCCTTGTAGACGCCGCCGCGCTGGTCTTCGCCGACGACGACCGTCTTGATAGGCGTGCGACCCGGCGGCAACTCGTCAATGACCGACACGTCCAGATCGCCGTAAGCGGTCATCGCCAGCGAGCGCGGGATGGGTGTGGCCGTCATCACCAGCACGTCCGGGTTAAAGCCGCGCGTGCGTAGCTCTGCGCGTTGCAGTACGCCGAAGCGATGCTGCTCGTCAATGACGACGAGGCCCAGCTTGTGAAAGGAGACAGCCTCCTGTATCAACGCGTGCGTGCCTATGCAGGCGTGAACCTCGCCCGCCGCGACATCCTTATGCAGGCGTCGCTTCTCGGTCGCACGCAGCGAGCCCGTCAAGAGTTCCACGCGGTAAGGAGTATCGGCGAGCAGGCGCTTGATATTGCGCGCGTGCTGCTCGGCGAGGATTTCGGTCGGAACCATCAAGGCAGACTGGTAGCCGTTCTCCATCGCGGCCAGCATCGCCTGGAGAGCGACGATGGTTTTGCCGCTGCCGACATCGCCCTGGAGCAGCCTGTTCATCGGCGCGTCCGATTGCATGTCGTCGAAGATGCGTGCGATGACGCGCTCCTGCGCGCTCGTGAGCGTGAAGGGGAGCACAGCTTCTAAGCGTGCGCGGACGCGCGGCGTAATCTCAATGCAAGCGCCCTTGGTCTCCTTGATTCTCTCGCCGCGACGAATCAGGAGCGCCAGCGCGACCCAGAAGAACTCTTCAAAGATCAGACGCAGGTGAGCGGGGCTGCGCGCCCTCTCATAGTCCGCGAGCGCATCATCTTCTGACGGAAAATGTATGCGGCGAATCGCTTCGGCGCGACCGATCAAGCCCTGACGCCCGCGTAAGTCTTCGGGCAGCGTCTCCGTGATCGCCTCGTCATCCATCCCGGAGAGGACGGCGTACATGATCTCGCGCAAACGCTTCGAGCGAAACTCGCCGAGCTTGCGATAGACGGGCACGCGTCTTCCGACGTGAATGGCCGCCGTCGCCGGATCATCCGCGCCCTCCTCGTCCTCTTCAAATCCTTCCTCGTCGGCATCCGTTTCGGAATCGCTCTCGCTTCCATGCGCCGCGTCGCCGCCAGCATCCTTCGCGCCGTCCTCTTCCGCCAGCCGCAGCAGCGCGTGCTCGGGCGGCGTCCAAGTGCCGGGCAGCATCTCCAACTCGTCGGGCTTGTTAAGACGCAGGCTGAAGGTGTTGCGCCGTGTGTCCCATTCCCACCTGCCGAAGGCTATGAAGCGAGCGCCGCGATCGAAGCGTTGACGGTTATAGGCGATGATGCGTTGTGCGGCGCGGCCGGAGACGAACCACCAGACGACGACGGGCTTACTGGTTCTTTCCGGGTCGCTCGCCGTGATCTCGAAGATGAAGAGCTTGGGCGCTTTGGGCGAGCGATTCTTCCCGACCTGAAAGCCTCCGGCGACCCGCACGTAAAGCTCAAGCGAAGCCTCCATCCCGTCATGCAGGTCGCTGATGCGCGCCAGGTTCGACCGATCTTCGTAGCGCATCGGCAAATAGTTCAGGAGGTCTTCGACGGTCGCTTCGCTCGCGTCCGTCTTGCCCGCGAGCGTCGCCAGCGCGAGCGCCAGTTTACGCGCCGTCGCCTGGCCCATGCGCGGGATGCCGCGCTGATAGAGAATCGAGACGGGAGTGTCGAGTGTGATAGGGGAAACCGCAGCCATCACCCCTGATGATAGCACACGCAGAGGAAGCATAAACGGGTCTTGTCCGCCAGCACCCGAATCAACCCGGGCGGCATTTGTCTGCGCGCCTTTAATATGTCAAATTGTATCCTGATATGAACACAGCTCTTCTAACAACCGTCACGGGAAACATTATGCGTAAACTTCGTCTCGTTCTATCTATGCTGGTCATCTTGTGTTGTCCGTTCATTGCGTCCGCTCAGGCGGATTTCTCCGGGATAGATGCGTTTCTGAAATCAACCTTGAAGGATGGAGACAAGTTGGCCGTGGAGGCGCGAGGCGACTTGAACGGCGACGGGTCGGAGGATTGGGCGGGCGTGATTCACAGGGGGGAAACGGGCTCTTCGCCGACCTATCAACTTTATGTGCTTGTGCGGTCGGGCCAGAGCGGCTATCGCGTCGCGGAGAAATCTAAGGAAGCGCCGGTCGCAGGCATGGGATGTTGCTGGGTCGAGAATCTTGAGATCAAGCGTTCGAGCATCTACATACAGAACAACGCGAAGACGGCCAGCACGATGGAGGCGGCGACACACCAATTCAAGCTCTACAATGGTGAGTGGCGACTGGTGGGCGTCAGAATCTACGACATAGATCAGAGCACAGACACCTCCACCGAAACGGACATGAATCTGCTCACCGGCTCGGTGATAGAAAAGAAGCAAAAGGGTGAGCGCAAACCGACGACCCTTAGTCGCCGTAAGAGATTCCCCACCTCTTTTCTTAAAGACTACGACTTCTACAACGGGTTCGGCGTCGAATAAGCCAGGGAGTTTCACACTTTATCAATGAAGGTGATTGCGAATGGAAGGCAGAATCTATCAACTCAACACGAAGGGGCGCACGCCCGGCGGGCGCGGCCTGCCCAAGTCGCCCGTCGAGGCAGTCCACATCGGCAGCGACGGACTTGAGGGCGACTACAACTACTACAGGACTAAGAAACTGGCCGGTGATACGGAGCAGGCCGTCTTGCTCTACCCTTTGGAGATGATCAGGACGTTGAATGAAGAGGGATGGCCAGTCGAGCCCGGCGACCTCGGCGAGAATGTCACGACAGAGGGGCTGGCCTATCAAGACTTCGTCGCGGGCGGCGTCTACGAGGTGGGCGAAGCCCTGCTCGAAGTCACAAAGCCCTGCGTCCCCTGTAGCAACCTGGCGGCGCTGCCCTACGTCGGAGAGGCGAGGAAGAAAGAGTTCATCAAAACGCTCGTCAACCGCCGTGGCTGGTATGCCAGGGTGTTGAAGGAAGGACGCGTGCGACCCGGCGACAGGGTTGAGCGAGTCAGCGCGAATTGAAGACGCGACTTTAAGGCGGGGTGATGCGAGATGGCAGAGACAACTAAACCTGAGAACGATACTGCCCGGCCCGATTCCCGGACGGGCCACATCGGAGATGTCGAGACCGCCGGTGAGACGGTCGCCGCAGACACCATCACCGGCCCCCAAGACACCAGACCCGTCGGCGCTGACACTCTCGCCAAAGTTGACGACAAACAGAATTCAAAAAGCAGTGACGAGTGACGGTTGACGAGAACTCTTCTTTCCGCTCGTCAGCCGTCACTCGTCACTGTTCTCGTAACGTCGGCTCGGAAGACCGAAACCACCGTGCCGCTTACTCGCTATTCTCACCCATTGGCGGCAGCCGACGAGGCGCAGTGCTGCTCGAAGGCGTTGGTCAACTCATGCGCGATCTGGTATGGGTCTTTACCTTCGATCTGGTGACGCTCAAGCATGTAAACGAGCTTGCCGTCCTTGAGCAGCGCAATCGAGGGCGAGGAGGGCTGGTAGCCCGTGAAGTAATTGCGCGCTCTTTCCGTCGCCTCTATGTCGGCCCCGGCAAAGACCGTGGCGAGGCGATCAGGCTTTACGTCGTGTTGCAGCGCGAGCGCGATGCCGGGACGCGCCTTGCCCGCCGCACAGCCGCAGACCGAGTTGACGACCATCATCACAGTACCGCTGCTGTTCTTGACCACTTCGTCAACCTGTTCGGGCGTTCTCGTCTCCTCAAAGCCGAGCCGCGTCAAATCTTCTCTCATCGGTATGATCATAAATTCCGGGTATGGCATGCTTTCTTCTCCTTCACTATCTTTGTTGACTTGTATTCTAACACAGATGAAGAAGGTCAGTACCGCCAAAGGTCTCGGGCGGGTCTCAAGCCGCGCCGGAACCCGCCCGGCTTAAGCAGACGGTACTGACCTGCTTTCACTTTCGTCTTTCAATCGTGATGTGTCGCGGGTCTTCGCCGTCGCCGGTAATGGAGATGCTCCAGACGGGCGGGGGCAGGGGATAGCGTCCCATGCGCGCGGCCCATTCGATGATGATGCAGGCGCGTTCGTCCGAGAGCAGTTCGTCCAGTTCTACGGCATGAGCGGCGGTCGCGCCTTCCGGCAGGCGATAGAGGTCTAGATGGTAGAGCGTCAGGCGGCCCGCGTGCTTGTTGACGAGCGTGAAGGAGGGGCTCGTCACCTCCGTCTCGTCTATGCCGAGAGAGGATGCGACGCCCTTGACGAAGATGGTTTTGCCCGCGCCGAGCGGGCCATCGAGCAAGATGGTCTCGCCGCCCTTGAGGAACTCGCCGAAATGAGCGCCCAGGCGGTGCGTCTCTTTCGGACTCGCGCAGACCCACTGACCGGCGGGTGCGTCGGCCGCTGTTGGAGGCGTGCTCATGGGCGCTCTCCTTCGGCATCGAGCGCGCGTATGGCCGCGCCCAAGTGCTCGCGTATGTCAGATGCCGTGAGCGTGCGCATGCCGCTCGCGCCTGCTGCCAGGTCGCCAGCCAGACCGCCGACGTAGACGGCTGCGATGGTGGCCTCAAGGGCATCCGCCTCGTCTTTCAAAGCAGCGAAAGCCTGCGCGTTGAATCCCGTGATGATGCCCGTCAGCGTGTCGCCCGCGCCCGCTGTGCCGAGTCCGGCATTGCCCGTCGGGTTGATGTGAACGCGCCCTTCGGGGGAGCCTACGAGCGTGCGCGTTCCCTTGAGAACCAGGATGAGCGAGTGGGCGCTCGCAAACTCGCGTGCGGCGGCGACACGGTCTGCGAGCGCGTCCTTTTCGCCAGTCCCCATCAGTCGCAGCATCTCGCCCGGATGCGGCGTCAGTATGAGCGGGCGCTCGGGCGTGCCGCGCAACTCTGCCGACCAGGGCGCGAGGGCATTCAGGCCATCGGCATCGAGCACGACCGGCACTGCTCGCCGCTCGACGATCATACGCACGAATCGTCGCGTCGCTTCGTCCGCGACCGTCAGCCCCGGGCCGATGGCGATGACGCTCGCACGCTCCTGTAATTCCAGCACTCGCTCGACGGCCTCAAAGCTCACAGCCCCCGCCGCCGTCTCCGGCAGCGCCAACGTCATGACCTCCGGCATCAATCGCGCGGCGACAGCGTTGTGCGCCGATTCGGGAGTCGCAACGGTGACGAGCCCAGCGCCCGCACGCATCGCGGCGTTGGCGCAGAGCACAGCCGCGCCGGTCATTCCGCGCGAGCCAGCGATCAAGAGAGCGTGGCCGTGGGTGTTCTTATAAGAGCCTGGCTGGTAGCGAGTCTTGACGAGCCAGCGCTTGGCATCAATGGCCTCGGTCAGAAAAAGGTCTGCGTGCGTCGCTTCGAGCAGCGCCGGGGGAGTGCCTATGTCGGCGATGGTGAGCCGGCCGTTGTAGTGCGAGGCTGGCGGCAGGACGTTGGCCGGTTTGGGAGCCGTAAAGGTCACGGTCAGGTCTGCGCGCACGGCCTCGCCGATGAACTCAGCCGAGTCCGCATTGAGCCCGGAAGGAATATCAAGAGAGATGATCAAGGGCTCCGCCTCTAGGGTGCGCTCGCGGGCTTGCCGCATCAGCGTCATGTGCTCTACGACCTGAAGCGGAATGCCTTCGAGGGCGCGCGAGAGGCCCGTGCCGAAAAGCGCGTCCACGATAATGTCGTAGGTGCGGCGCGGGCGGGCGATCTCTTCCCAATCGGCGACCGTTTGACACTCGACGAAGGTCAGCGGCGGGGGCGACTGTCTTGACCCGGCCTCGAAGCTGGCCAGGTGACGCACGATCTCGAAATTGACGCGAGCATCGCCCTTAGTGTCTTCGACGCGCCCGAGCAGGACTACGTCCGTGCGCATGCCGGAGAGCCAGAGGGCGCGCGCTAAGGCCGCCCCGTCGCCGCCATTATTGCCCCGCCCGCAGATGACACGCGCCGTCTTCTCGGAGAGCCCGCCCGGAAATCGCGCCGCGATCGTTCTCAAGGAGGCGTGCGCCGCCGCTTCCATCAACAAAAGGGACGGCGTGGCGTACCGCTCCGTGGTCAGGCGGTCAAGCTCGCGCATCTCGGCTGCTCGGATAACTCTCTGCACGGCTCGGATAATAACAGAGAGGGCCGCGCACGGGTCAATTCCCGTAGGGCGCGGCCCCGCAAACTTTAAATCGGATTATCTGGCCGTAAACGCAAAAAAGGAGCGCCCGGTACGGCCACCTCTCGCCGCCTGCCACTCCGCTCAGCCAACCTTCCTTATCGGTATCCTGAGTAAAATACCAATCGGCAGGGTTCTCCAGAAAATATTTAAAATTATTTCGGGAAAGAAAAACGCTGGCCGGGACAAGCTTTTGAGCTTTGTCCCGGCCAGCGTCACTGAGAAGGAATCAGGCAGCTATCACCAACGGGGGAGGAGAAGAGCGCTGTCCAGCTAGACTTGTGAAGTCTCTTCCTTCGCAACTTTGCGGCGTTTCCTCAGCTTGGCCGCGATACCCGCCAGACCAGTGCCGAGCAAGACCATCGTGGTCGGCTCAGGAACCTGCGCGGGCCCGTTAGCCGAACCGATGAAGAAGCTCTCAGGGCCACCGTTTGCCTGGGATATGTCAGCCGCCAGTCCGATGTGCAGGCCCGTAGTGAAGACAGCCGCGAGCCGCGCCTGCGCCGCCGCATCCAGACCGAAGATGTAATCGGAGTGGCCCTGTCCCTGTCCGAGTTCGGCCAGAGTCGCCGCGCCTGACCCGCCGAGCAGGTTCGCGCTGAAGACTGCCGTGCCAGCGTCGTTATAGGCCGTTATGACCAGATTGTTGAGCCGTATGTCTTGAAGATTATTCTCGTTAATATCGAAGAAGATGCGTACGTCGCTGGCCTGTGTAATCCCCAGCTGGGCAAACGTGAGCGTCTGTGTGTTAATGCCTCTGGTCGCCGTGATCTGGCCGCTGGTCGCTTCGATCACGTCGCCGGTCGAGGTGTATTTCACCTGACCCGCCTCAGTGGTAGAGTTGCCCGGAAGCGGTCGCAGCGAAAGAATGTGCTGTGCCCGGTCGTCCCCGCAGCCACGGCCGACGCCCGCAGGGAAGCACGGATTCGGCCCTAAAAGCACGATGCCATCAGCGAATGCGCTGGTGCTCGTCATGCCCATAACGATGAGGGCTCCGAAGCAGAAAACTATTTTGATGAAAAACTTATGCATGCGTTGATTCCTCCTGCAAACTTAACCTCAATTAGATTTTATGTGCGCCGCAAGCAGCTCGTGAGAGCTGCCAACCTCTTTCCTGTCCGTACTTAGTAAAATCCCAATGGCGATACTCCTCCAGAATTTTGATGGGAAACATGAGCCGCTCCTAAAGTAGATGAAGATTGTTTGGCGCGACTGACCTCAAAACAAAATCGGCGCAGGGTTATAACCCTACACCGATTCGCACAATCAGAGGCAAAACTAATTATGACGAGGAAGGGGACGGGGAGAAAATCCCTTGCCCATCCTAAGTCAACGCGCGCTACTCTATGGCAGCTTTACGGCGTCTCCTGACTTTCGCGGCGAGTCCCGCCAGACCAGTGCCGAGCAAGACCATCGTCGTCGGCTCAGGAACCTGTCCGCAGTTGGTGCAAGTGCCGCCATGACCGACATCACTGTCAGGGTTGGTGTTCAGCGCCTGAAAGCGTACGTAGACGGCATCGGCGATCTGCTGCTGCGTCAGTCCGGTAAAGTTACCGTTGATGGTGAAGGTGGAGCTGGTATCCCCGGCCTGAACCCCTTTAGGCGGATTACTGCCCGCAAAATTATTAGTGTGAGTGACCATTGCGAAATCAAGGGTCGCGCTATTGAATTGCGGCACATTGCCTGCATTGGTTGTGAAAGAGAAGTTCTGGTTGCCAGGCTGATTGCTGGGCGAGATAGAGGCTAAGGTGTAAGTCCCGGCCCCGGGCAGGTCGAAGCCGACTGCTCCCACCACACCGCTACTGGAAGTGTTGGTGATGGTGAAGGAGAGCTGGCTGTTGCTGAGCGACGTGATCGTGAGCGTCGCTGTGGCGTTGGGATTGGAATTCCCGACGATTACGAAACTGTCGGCGCGCGCCGTCATGGCGGAACCAACGAGCAAGAAAATAAAACTCGCTAGGGCAAGTCCCGCTTTACGCAGGTGCAAATTCTGTAACATTGAAAGTTCCCCTTTTATGTGGACTCTGACTGCCAATTGATTCGGTCAGGGATACATATCGCTTAACCAAAGCGATAAATAAAAGAAAGCATGGCTGCATAGCCAGCCCGCACGCAAATCCCCTTTGATCCCTTTCCGTAAGGAAAAGAACAATCCTCGTCCTTTTCCGAAAATTTTAGTGAAGCGTGGTCAGTGCGTAGTCTTTTAACGCAAAATCATCGAAAAGGCCAGAACATTTTCTTGGGCGAATGTCGCGCGGGCTATTTCCTACCGGGCTTTTTGATGAGCCGCGTAAAGCGCCCGACGACCGTTCGCGCCTCCGGCAGCTTCATGAGCGTCGTGATCGCGAAGTAGAGTAGGCCGTAGACGCCCAGTATAAGGAGGGCGGCGATGATGGCATGGCGCGAGTTGAAGCCTTCGGAGAGGGCGTTCGCCCCGAGCTTGATGCCCCAACCGGCGGCGGCGCTCACAAGGGCGGCCGACCAGAGCTTCAGGACAAACGCGCCGGGCAGCCCCGTCCGGCCAATCCGCCGGTTAAGCGTGCGCCGCAGCAGCGCGAACTCTATCCAGCCGGAGACCCCGGCGGAGGCCGTCAGCCCCGCCGCGCCCCACTGTTGATCGATCCCCAGCAGACGCGGCAGCGGAAGCGCGCACAAGTAGCCGAGCACGATGGTTAGAAAGACGCGTAGGGCAGCATAACGCAGCGGCGTACGCGTGTCGTGCAGGGCATAATATGTTGATGAATAAAGCCTTCCGAGCGTCGAGGCCAGAAGTCCGACGCTGGAGCCTGCGAGGATGGCCCAGACGTAGACCACATCATCGTGCTGGAATTTTCCGGTCTGGTACAGAGCGCCCGTCATGACATCTCCGAGCGCCAGAAAACCCATCGCCGAGGGAACTATAAAAAAGGCTATCTGGCGAAGCCCTGCATTGAGGCGCTCGCGCAACTGCGCCGTGACTTCCTCCTGACTGCCCAGCGCGCTGGACATCGCTGGCAGCTCAGCCGCCGACACGCTCATCCCGAACAGGCTCACGGGCAGCGTATAGAGGCTCTGCGTGTAGGCCAGGGCCGCGACCGCGCCCGTGCCCAGCCAACTCGCCAGCCATGCGTCCACGAAGGCGCTGATCTGCACTACGCCGCGACTGACGAAGACGGGAAGGAAGTTTCTGAGCACCGTGCGGACATTGGCCGTCGCTATGTCAAGGATTGGCCGCAGACCCCTGACGAGGGTGAAGACGACCGGAAGCTGGACGACGAATTGCAGGCCGCTTCCGATCACGGAGCCCCACGCGACGATCTCTGCTAAGGGGAATGTCCCGACCTTTCGCCCGAAGGCGATCAAGGATGCGATGATCGCAAAATTCCAGACGACCGGCGCTGTGTAGGAGAGAAAGAAGCGGCGGTGGCTGTTGAGCACGCCCAGGCACCAGGCGGAGAGCACCAGCAAGCCCGCGCCGGGGAAAAATATCTTGATTAGACGAATCGTCAGCTCGCGCTTCTCGCCCTCGAAGCCGGGCGCGATCAGGCTCAGCAGCCAGGGCGTCGTCAGCACTCCAACGAGCACTATGATGGAGGTGACGAGCGCCAGCACGGAGAGTACGGCGCTGGCGACACGCGTCGCCTCTCGCTCGTCGTCCTGCGCGAGGAGCTTGGAATAGACTGGGATGAAAGAAGCGGAGAGCGCGCCTTCGCCGAAGACGTTCTGTAGAAAGTTTGGAATACGGAATGCGGCGTTGAAGGCATCGGCGGCGTCCGACGTGCCGAAGTAGTGAGCGAAGACGCGCTGTCGCACGAGTCCGACGAGGCGGCTGATGAGAATGCCCGCGCCGACGAGAATCGCATGCTTGCCCGTGCTGCCCTGCTGTTTGCGCTCGTGCCGCGCAGTGCTTTGCTCGCCGGGAGATTCGCCCGCAGCCGTGCCGACGGGTATCTCCGTTTCTCCCGCGATGACGCTCGCATCATCACGCTCCGGGGCCTGCCTGATCTTCTCCCGGCTGGCGGGCGCAAGCGTTGTGTCCCGGGCCAAAGCAGGCGATGCGCCCTGCTCCTGCTGATCTAAAGCCTGCTCGTCGGTCGTGCCCGACAGGGCTTTCCCGTCCTCGTTCATCCTTGTCCTTAGAGGTCGTAGTCTTTGATCTTGGTTAAGAGCGTTTTGTAGCTGACGCCGAGGGTCTCGGCGGCGCGCGTCTTGTTGCCCTGATGAGCTTCGAGCGCCGCGCGAATCTTGCGGCTTTCGGTAAACCGCACTGCGCGCTCGGCTACCTCTGCGAGCGTGCCGGACATGTCGAGCTGGGCCAGCGCTTCGGGCTCGGCGGCGGCCCGCGCATAGACGAGGCCGAGGTCTTGCGGCTCAAGCATGGCTGCGTCGGCCAGTATGCATGCGCGCTCGATGGCGTTCTCAAGCTCGCGCACGTTGCCGGGCCAGGCGTGCTCTTTAAGCACGGCGAGGCTCGCCTCGCTCAAAGTGGCCGCGCGCCCGCGCAACTCCTTGCCAAGCTGCGCGGCGAAGTGTTGCGCCAGCAGCAGCACGTCCAGCCCGCGCTCGCGCAGGGGCGGAATCTCAATCGGGAAGACTGCGAGGCGAAAGAAGAGGTCGCGGCGAAAGCTTCCGTCCTCGACGGCTGCGCGCAGGTCGCGGTTGGTCGCGGCCACGACGCGCACATCGACGGGGACGGGCGCGCGCCCTCCGATGCGGTCAACCATCTTCTCTTCGATGGCGCGAAGAAGCTTGCCCTGCACGCCGATGGGCAGTTCGCCGATCTCGTCCAGAAAGACCGTGCCGCCCGAGGCCAGCTCGAATTTGCCATGGCGACGGTCGCTCGCGCCCGTAAACGCGCCGCGCTCGTGGCCGAACAACTCGTTCTCGATCAGGGTTTCGGGAATCGCCGCGCAGTTGATGGCGACGAACGCTCCGGCGCGACGCGGGCTCAAGTGATGGACGGCGCGTGCGAAAAGCTCTTTACCAGTGCCGGATTCGCCGAGCAGAAGCACTGTCGCCTCCGTCTGGGCCACGCGCTGTGTTTCGGAGACCGCGCGCTTGATCGCTTCGGATTCGCCGATGATGCGCGGAAAGCCGTAGCGCCGCGACCACTCTTCCCGAAGCAGTATATTCTCGGTTCGCAGTCGCGCCTGCTCCAAAGCACGCTCGACTAAGAGCAGCAGGTGGTTCGAGTCGACGGGCTTTTGTAGAAAGTCGTGCGCGCCGTCCTTCATCGCCTGCACGGCTTCATCTATGGAGCCGTAGGCGGTCATGACGATGACGGGCGTGTCCGGGTCTGCGGCGCGCGCGGCCTTGAGCACGTCGAGGCCCGAGCCGTGCGGCATACGCAGGTCTGTGAGCACTATGCGATGCGGGGTGCGTGAGATTTCCTGTGCGCCCGCGCGCGCATCCTCTGCCTCCGTCACGCTGTAGCCAGCCTGCTCCAGCGTCAGGCGCAGCACACGCCGCAAGCTCTCTTTGTCCTCGACGAGCAGTATGTCAGGCATCATCAAACCAGTGAGCGGAAACTCGCAAGTGCCGAGCGCGGTAGCTTCTGAAAATCAGAAGACGAGATTTGCGCTGAACAGAGTACCAGTGATTTATTAGCTAACGAAGTCGCCACTCATAATTCATCCTGATGCGTGAAGGTGTCAAGCGAGAGCATCAGCCGGACAGAAGAAAGCGGGCGCTTGCTCCGACATCAAAGCAAGCGCCCGCAGGTAAAACGTTAAGGTGATGAAACTCTTATTTCTCGACTACGCCGGCGACCATGTAGCTGGGCACGGAGCTGAGCGCCGAATTAATGATGGCCGAGTTGTATTGAAAGCGCGAGTTGCCTCCACCACTGGTGATGAAAGAGGGAGCTTCAAAATCTCCGGTGGGCCCAAAGCGGGCGACAACCATGCCGCCCATGATCGTGCCGTTGCCTGTGCCCGAACGCTCAACTATCCCCTCACCGAGAACGAGTATGAGGCCGCTAAAATCCGTGCCGCCGTTCATCGTCAGCTTGCCGGTGACAACCAGTATGCCGGAGCCCTGATTGCCTGGCCCCAGAGTGGCATCGCCTTCGATGAAGGTCAGGCCGCTCACATTCGCCGGGGACGGTTGCATGCCCGAGGGGAAATAGCGGTCGGTGGGTGTGTCCACAGGATTGCCGTCCACATCAACATTGGGTCTGGCCGCTCCCCTCATCTGGTCAACGAATAATCTGGCGTTCTCGACCGAGCTGAGCCATTCGGGGGTGGGCACAGTCCCGCCCGTCCCGTCTCCCAGAGGGCTGACGGGAGTTCCTACTATCTGTTGCGGGCGCTCGATGCCCAAAGTGACATCATCGACGGCAGGCAGCGTGGTTGAGAACACGGGCCTGTCTCCGGCACGCGCAGGATCGTAGCCGGGGTCGCCGGGACGCGCCGCATCCTCACCGGAATAACGGACTTGGATGCTGCTGCCGGTGGACAGCGAGAGCTGCGCGGTGTCGAGCGGGTCGGACGAGCCGATGAGGGTCACGGTCGAGGGCGCTGTAAAGCCCCAGAGACCGGATTGAACGATCATCGTATCGAGGACTTTCAGCGCGCCGTTGGGCCCATAGCCGGTGACGAACACGCGCAGACGCTTGGGAAGCCTTGGCGGCGCGACGTTATCAGGGTCGCTGACGGCGATGCTGAAAGCGCCTCTTGTGCCGACGCGCATCACGGGAGTCGCGCCGATCATCCCGCATCTGGTCGGATTGGCGCAGGGAAGTTGAAGCCATTTGCCAAGGTTCGTTCCGGCAACATTGCGGAAAGAGGCTGTGGTCGTCCCGTCCGGGCCGACGGGCGCTCCTGCCGGAGCAGGCACGTTGAATCGCAGTACATCAAGGGCGCGTTGCAGCCCTGCCTCCGCAGCATAGTAAGCGTGCATCTCGGAGGTGGCGCTGACGGCGTTCGTGCCCGACATGGAGGTCGTTAAGATCAGCGCGCCGCCCGCCGTGAGCAGCATCGTCGAGATCAGAAGAGTCGTGATGAGCGCGACCCCGCGCTCGCCGCGCCGTCGCTGCCCGGTGGGATGATGTGTTTGAGGGGCCGTCTGCATCTCTTAAATCCTTTCAAAGCTTTCCGCTGCCGGGGCGCTCAGTATCGCTGAAGCACCTGCGGGGAATTGCGCAGTGCAACCTCCGATTGCATTCGCACGCGCGTCGGGGCCTGACCTGAGACCGAGCCGACTTCGACGGCGATGTCGATCTTGACCCTCTCGGAGAGGCTGGGAGTCGTCGCGATGCCCGCCGCATCTTCGTAGGTAAGCGTAAAGGTGCTGATGTTGTTGGCAAGCACGGTCGTCGCGCCGGTCACGGCGTCATACCGGATGATGGATGAGACGGGAGCTTGCTGGTAGACGAACGTCACGTCCTCATCCTGGTCGCTGATGGTGGCGTTGGTGTTATTGATGTTGGAGCGAATGCGTATTCTGGTCGCCGTCGCATCGGTCATGACGATGCCGTTATTGGTTAAGCCGAAACCGGAATTGGCTATCTCTCGCGACATGACGCTGACGGCGCGTTGCGCGTCGGCCAGCGCATCCGAGCGGCGATTCTCGCGCGTCCGCGTCCCGACAGACGAACTGAGAAGGCTGCTCGCCGCCGTCATCATCAGGAGCGTGATGGTCAGCGCGAGCATCAGCTCAAGCAGCGAAAAGCCCGCTTCATTCTTAGCGCCGTTCTCAGCTTCTTTCATCATGCTCTCCGTTGATGGCTGTCTCGTGTGGTCGGGTCTTCAAGGCTGATCCGATCTCGCGCGTTGCGTGACGATGGTGACTGGCTGTGCTGACCAGAAGGAGACTGACCTCTGTGGCGTGACCGTGACTGTGATGGTCTTCAAGGTTACAGGTAAGCCCGCAGCCTGCGGCGGCTCGTCTACAATTTTGGCGACGACCGCATAGGGGCGACCTTCGCGCATAACAATCAGCGGGGCGGGCGTCGCGGGTGTTTGCAGAAGAATCGGATCAGTGACGCCGACAGTGTAGCGCGCGTTGCGCAGCGTCTCTAAAGCCGTCTGCGCGATGGCGAGCGCCTGCGCGCGGTCGTTGCCGCCATTGTTGTTGCGCACGGCGTAAGCAAAGAGCGTCGCCGAGCCGAGTACGACGACCAACATGATGACGAGACCGATGGTGGTCTCGATCAGGGTGAAGCCGCGCTCACCACTGCGTCTCTTTAGCTCTCTTTCTGATCTTGCGTTCATCGCCATGACCTCTTGCTTTCGCACCCGACGTACGGGTGCTCTACCGGCGGTCGACTGTCTTCGTTCAATAACCTGTGACTCGCATGTTCTCGTTGCGGATGTTGAGATTCGTGTTGAGATTGGTGATTGTGACAGCGCGCGGCTGTACAACGTTAGAGTTCCCACCCGTGATTGAAGCGTCGCCGGAAGTTGATACGCTGATCGCAGTGTTCTGAACGCTTCCATAGGTGTTCGTGGTTCTTATGCTAAAGCTCGGCGGCGTGACGTATGACGCATTGATGGCCGTCGTCGTCGGGTTGACGGTGCGCCCGCGCCAGTTGAAAGCGATGGTGATCGGCAGCGGAGTTGTGCCCGTGTTGAAGGCCACGCCCTGATCGGGCGCGATGGTGATGTTGCGCGGCGGGTCTATGTTGCCGTCGCCGTCGAAATCCATGACGACCGTGTAGGTGCGTGGGCCCGTGATGCGAACGAAAGACATGGGCGGTTGCGGGAGCAGTCCCGGCGGGCCGGCATGACGACGCACGGAGTCGATGCGCGCTTTATCCACATAGCTCATAAACTCGCGCGAAGCGTTCTCCATACGCATGTACTGCTGCGCGCCGGAGATGCGCGTGAGCGCGTAGCCGCTGATGAGCGCGATCATCGTCAGCATGATGAGCACCTCGACCATGCTGACGCCGCGCTCGCCGCGCCGTCGCTCTGACGTTGAACTCATACTTTCCGACTGGTCTCTCATCCGGGTCTCCAGAGGCGAGGGGCTAATGCTGCCCGTCAGCTCCTCGTCATAACTTTAAGGAATCACTGGTCAATGCTATGCGGCAGCTCCTCCGCCATCGAACGCCTACGGGGAGGCGGCAGTTGTCCGAGTCTTAATACTCGCTTATCCCGATCGGGTAGCGGCCACCTGAGAGCAGGGCCTTCTCGACCCAGCTTGGGTCGTATGTCACACTCGAAGTGCCGCCGCCGTTGGCCTGAAAAGTCGGTGCGAGGAAAGGGCCGCCCCAGGTGTTGCGGTCGAACTTGGCAAGCGCGAACGCGCCGAGGGAAGCGCCATTGCCGCCGCCATTGCGTATAATCGACCCCGTCCCGAGCACCAGCATCAATCCCTTGAATTCGTCGTTGCCGCCGAGCGTGACCGTGCCTGTGCAGACGAGCAGGCCATGCCCGCCGTCGGGCGCAGCATCGCCGTCAACGAAGGTGAACTTCGGTTCTGCGGCTGTGCCGTAATTGTCTGGCGGCGAAGCATTGGTGAAGTAGCGTCCCTGCGCTCTGGCCGTGGCCTCCATCTTGTTAAGCATCGTGCGCGCTGCGTCCGCCGTCTGAAGCCATGACACGAGGCTGGTGAGCGGCACTTTGAAGGCCGCCGGATTGCCCGATACCTGCCCGCTCGCACCGATGTTACTGATTAGATTGTAGTCAACCGTGCTGGTGACGGCGATGGCGGGAATAGCTGTGCCGCCGGTCGGCGCAGTGCCGCTATAAGTATAGACGGCGCTACTACCGGCATTGAAGGTCATCGTCGAGACGTTATCGTCGGCGCTGCGGATGGCGAGCAGTCCGCTTGGCCAGTAGTCGAACAGATACCTGCTGACCATCATCTCCATCTGTTTCCGAGACCCGCGCGGGCCATACCCGTTGACGCGCACCAGTATGCGCTTGGGTTGAGGCGCAGTCAGAGTCACATCAACATTCTTGACTCCGCCGCTCGTATTGGGCGGGTTGAGTCGTAGCGGATTCGCTCCCAGTGTATAGAGTGTGCCCTGGTTGTAATATGAAATAGCGCCAAAGTTGACATCCACGGTGCTGCTCGAATTGGTCAGCAGACTGGTACTTCCAACCGTACAGTTGATGATAATCGTCGCTGTCCAGGGCGCAGTTTGATTGATGGTGAGGGTGAAGGCCGTGCCCGGCGGGATGAGCCCGCCACCGGCATTGACCGACGTGGTGAATTTCCCCAGCAGGCTCGCGATGCTCGGGTAAGCGTCAACGGTGGTCGTCGCCTGCGGAGTGTATGTGATAGTCGATCTCGCGCCGCCGCCGCCGCAACTGGCAGTGCCCGCGTTGTTGAATGTGATGGACTGTTGGTTCGCGCAAGGGCTGGCGGGGAAAATGCCCGTCGTTGAGAACGTGATCTGTTCAGAGTTATCCGGGTCGCTCAGGACGGCGTTATAGGCCGAGCCGTTGATCGGCGAGTAGGGTGTGGTGAGCACGACACGATCAGTGAAGGTTGCATCATAGGTTAGCCACTTGGAGAGGCGGGCGAACGGACTCGCTTGAGTGGTCGCCGTGTCGCCCGCTGCATTAGAGGTCGAGGGCGTCACGGCATCTCTGTAAGTAAGGGCGGGCGAGACATTTCCCCGAAGCACGTTGAGCGTCGCCTGCATGCCTGCTTCCGCCGCATAGTACGCATAGGTCTCGGCGGTCGAGTCATAAGCGTTGGTGGCGGACATGGCGGTCGTCAGGATCAGTGCTCCGCCAGCCGTCAGTAGCAACATGGAGATCAGCAATGTCGTGATGAGCGCCGCGCCGCGCTCACCCTTGCGACGCGTTGGCTTCCTGTTAATCTGCATCGAGACTATCTGCATCAGAAGTAACCTCATCCATCTATTCAAGGGATGGAGCCTGTCAGTATTGTGTCGGGTCTGCGTTGCGCAGCGAGATGTCTGAGACAAGTTGCATGTTGGTGGCGGGTTGGTATCCGGTGCTGCCCGGAGCGCCGCGCGCCGGGAGCGTCACACAGATGCTGACCACAATATATTTGGCGCTGCTCGGCGTGACCTCGACGGCTCCCGCCGCCGGTACGATGTCGCAATTGCCGGTCGTGTAGTCAATCTTCGATCCGTAGTAGCGTATGCGGAAAGAGTCAATGCGATTGGCGAGCACCGTCGTCAGATTATTAGTGTTGACATCAAGCCGGGCAATGAAGCTGTTTGACCCGTCGGTCACCAGCCGGTACTCCACGTCTTCATCACGATCAGTCACGGCATTGCTCGTCGTCTCTCCACGGTAGGCGTTGAGGTTGGCGCGAAAGCGGATCGCACTGACGCCGGAATCCGCCGCGACGATCCCATTATTTGTCAGGCCGAAACCGGCATTGGAAATCTCACGCGTCAAAATATTGAGGGCACGCTGGACATCGGCGATGGCCTCTGATTTCTGGTTCTCCCTGGAGCGGATATTGAAGGAACCGGCCAGCAGCGCGCTCGCCATTCCCATGATCAGGAGCGTGATCGCCATTGCGACCACCAGCTCTAAAAGCGAAAAGCCGGCATCGGTCGAGAAATCGGAAGTTCGTTTGTTCATGCTATCTCACCCTCCACTACAGGTCTGATCGTCACCCTATCACTGAAGAAATGTTCCGGGGTCTGGCGAAGCACGCAGTGAGATGACGGTGACGGAGTTGCTCGCCCATATCAGCCCCGCATCCGTGGGTGTAACCTGAACGGTAATTTTCTTCAACGTACTGCTGCCGCCACATGCCGCCGTATCGCAAATGACGGTCTGGACTCTGTATCTCCGACCGCCGCTGGTCACGGTGGTGTTGGTCGTTCCCGCGCTGAGAGTCGCATCAGTGAAAGTGACGCTGCGCAGTCTCTCCATGCGCTGCTGGGAGATGGCGAGCGCCGCCGCGCGATCAGCCGCACCCGAGTTGTTGCGCGTCGAATACATAAAGAGCGAGGCCGCACCCAATCCGACGACCATCATCACGACGAGCGCGACCACTGTTTCGATCATCGTAAAACCGCGCTCGCTATCGATTTCCCAAGACGTTCTGATTGTCTTCATCGGCTACCCCTTCAACTCTTTCATAACCACTTACTTTGTGACCGTGACCATCACATCTACTGAGGTGCAACCTGCACTGAAGGTCACTTTAAATGTCCCGCGCGTTTTGTTCAGAGACTTGACCGTAAAGGTCGTCGAGCCGTTAGCCGCGATCGATTGTGACGTGGGTGTGATTCTGAGATTGCTCGGAGCGGAAACGGTGACGGTGGCTGCATCGATGACGGAGGCGGTGAGAGAGACTGTCGTTCCGCCATTCTGCTTGACTGATATTGCACCGGGATTGATTGTGAGCTTGCATGAGGATATGGCCCCGGTTCCTGTAATCCCACCAACAGGCCCGGTATCAACGGCAGAGCAGTCAGTTACACTTGTGGTGGTTGGCGCTGTAGTCCCCAACACCGTAGCATCTGAGGAGACATCAACAGTCTGGTTGACATTGCTGTAACTGATGGTCGGCGTATCTGAGATGTCGCTGTCAACCGTCACGTCTCCTGAAGCCGAAATATCAACGGTGGTCTGACTGCCCGAAGTGTTCTTCAGTGCGAAAGTCAGAGTACAGGCCGTCATGCGTCCACGCCAGTCAAATGAAATTGGCTGCGTTGCCTCGCTAAACAGCGTCACTCCATCCTCAAAAGTGAAAGTGCGCGTGCTGGCAGTCCCGGAGCCCGCGAAGTCCATCGTGACGCGGTACGTATTGGCATCCACGAACTCTATTTTGCTTGGCGCAGCCGACGACGTGTGGCGACGCACGGCATCTATGCGGGCCTTCTCGACGTAGCTGGCGAACTGGCGCGCCGAGCCCGACAGTCGCATGTTCTCGCGCGCCGACGTGATGCCCATGAAGGCGACCGTGCCGACGATGATCATCACCGTTACGGTAATCATCATCTGCAACAGGTTGAACCCGCCTTCGCGGCGCATACGCTCCGACGCTTTGCTGGAGTCGCCCGTAATAAGCTGCTTGCTCATCTATGCCTCCGAAATAAATCTTCTGTGAACGAAAACCGACAGGGCCAGCTAAGACCTGCGCGAGCACGCTTTGAGCAAGAGACATACCACGCGGAAAAGTCAGGAAATCGGGCCAAAATAGCGCCGCTCGCGCGCTCATCCCTCCCTGATCGTCACCTTAAGTGACAAGGCTGGGCAGCGCGCTTCACAACCGACGCGCGCCGCGGGCACATCGGCAAGAGACTCACCTGCATTACACAACGGTTGTCACCAACGGAAACAATCAGAGGGAACCAAAGCGGGCAGCGACGTGAGCGTGTGCCGGTCGTACGTGGGCGGAAAGCGCGCTAAACATTGGGCCGGAGCGTCGAGGTGTGTGGGCCAAAGGACGGCGGCGCACGGTTTGCTATATCCCGGCGGGCGACGCGCTCAAGGTTTTACGCGCGCGCCTCTTTAGAAAACGGCTTGAGTTGAAGGGTGGCCCGTAAGGATTCGCTTGAGGTGCTTGCAGTGCGGCGTCTCCTCTTAAGAAAAGCGGGCGGCCATCATCAGATTCGAGCACACATGGGATCGTCCTCTCGCGTGAGGTGCCGCACGCCGCGCGCGTCGGGGACGAAAAAGCGCCCCGGCGACTCTCAGGCCGTCGGGGCGCGTTCTTGTCTTCAGAACTCAAGGCAAGGGCATCAGGCGTGCCCTGCCCGACACAGGTTGCCAGGTTACCTACGGTTGGCTTTGATCTGGTGCTTTGCCCTCTTCTCCGCCTCTTTAGCTTCGGAAGAACTCAGGCCGAGGCTCTGCAAAGTCTGACCGATGCTCTGGCCGTTTTGCAAACCGTTTAGAATCGCAACCGTCGTGATATTCGGATGCGTTGCACCGAGATTGTTGGCGAGCACGTTGGCTGCCACAAACTGGCCGAACTTTAAGTTCGGGTTAGTCGCAAGCGCCGCTTGATACTGGCTCCGCAACTCGCTCGGCCTTGTGTTCAGCCCATGTGCGATTCCCGGATGCCTTTGTAATTCCTCATCGGCCCGTCGGCCATTCTCGTCTGCGGCGCGTGCGCGCTCCAGACCCGTATCCGCCCGCCCGTTAGACCTCTCCGAAGCCGTGCCGAGACCCCTATCCGAGCGCCCGCCGGAGCGTTCTGAAGCTGTTCCGATTCCTCTATCCACTCCGGCTCCATTGCCCATACCGCCGCCCATACCGCGATTACCGCCGCCGGAATTACCGCCCCCGCCGCCGCGACCGCGACCCTGTGCCGAGGCGGTCAAGGTTGCGCCCGTAATCAGCAGTAAAGCCGTCAGTGAGATGACAGCTAATGATGTAAATCTCTTGGTGTCCATGTTTCCCTCCGTCCAACGTGTAAATGGTCATGACCCCTCATGAGGGGCCATGAAGGTATTGATGATTGAGCGCAGCAATGTTGAAGAGGCCAACGTGCTGCTTTTGTCAGGGGGGCTTGAATTAGTTGCGGACGGGTTGAGGAGAGTTGCCACCCGTCAAGCTTATCCTATGGCGCTGGCTCGTACTCATCCTTGCGTGCGGGCATCGCGGAATCCTGCAAAGTATCGGCGAGCCGCATCGCCAGTGTGGCCGGGCGATAGTCGAAGGGCGAAGGGCCTCCGCGCAGGGATTGCATCTGCCAGACGAGCGAGTCCTGATTCTCGCGGAAGCGCAGGACGTTGCCGCGCTGGTTGAAGATGACGAAAAGCAGCGTCTCGCCCGTGCGCGTGTGCATCTGGCCGACGAGCGCGCTCGCCCCCGCATCGGTTCTGATGAGCGTGCCTGTCTTGGCGATCACGCTGCCGCGCGACGGGCCCGACGTGTAACGCTTTTGCAGCGTGCCCGGGTCAACGCCCGCGACCGGCATGATGTCCGCCGGTGTGAGCTTGTGCTTGGCAAGCTCGTCGCGCAATGCTCTGAAGATTTTCATCATCGCGCGCGGCGTGACGCGATTGACGCCCAGGCCGCTCGTCGATGCCAGTTGCACTTCCGCCGGATTCAGCTTGACCTCGTTGATCAGAAAACGGCGCACGCCTTCGGCCCCGCCAAGGCTGTCGCCTATCCGCTCGGCCATAAAATTGTTGGAGTAGCAGAGCAGGACTTTGAGCACGTCGACCAGCTTGCTCGAACGATGGACGAGCAGCATGCGCGCGTTCGACGGCACGGAATCAACATAGACCGCGCCCATCACCGAGACGCTCGGCGCGCTCTGAAGCGCTTCCTGATCGCGCAGCGCCACGCGCTCATCCCTCCACGCCTGCTCAGCCGCAGCGGAACGACGCGACGCGTCCAGCGTATCGTAAAGCATGTCGCCCGAATGCTGCGCAGACCAATCGAAGTTCATCGTAAAGCGCGGCGCGACGATCAGATCGCCCGTCACAGTGCGAACACCCAGGCGATTCAACTCGCGCGCCAGCATCACCGCATGCTCGTAGTGAAACGACGGGTCGCGGCCAGATATAATCAGGTCGCCGTTGATCGTGCCGGTCGCCTGGTCAAGTGTGCCCGTCGTCCACACGCCCGTCGTGAAGCGGTGATCTATGCCGAACGTGCGAATCGCCGACAAAGCCGTCGCCAGCTTGACGGCTGAAGCCGGATTGAAACCCTGATCGACGGACTCTGACATCAACATTTGCCCGTCCAGGGTTTCCACCAGCACGCCTCTCATGCCGCCGACAGGCGACTGGTAAGTCGGCGATGCTACCTCGCTCGGCGAGCCTGCGGCAGGCAATGCCGGTGTGCTTGTCGTTGTGTTGGTAGAGGGAAGCGGGCGGCTGATGACTGTCGGACGCGTCAGGGACGTTGGAGGCTTGGGTTCTGTCTGCTGGGCCCATGCGGTCATCAAAGTAGACAGCGTGACCCAGACGATCAAACCCGGAACGAAAAAGAGACGACGCGCGATTGCCTGCTTGAACATTTATTCCTCCGTCCGTTAACCTTTTATGCGAGGGAGCGCATCATAACATGAACGCGCTCGCCGTAAACCCCCAAATTTTTTCAGGAGACCGGGAGCGCCAGTGCTTTGATGCCGGGCCGAGCGAGCAGGGATGCACGCGCCGGTCGTTTCAGCCTTGCGACTGATGCGCAAGGCTTTCGGCTCAGCCGGAACTTCGTTGACAATGCTCTGAATGGACTCCTAAAATCGTGAGCGTTGACATTAAGCCTCGTGCGACAAGACAACAGACCTGTGACAATTGATGATGTGCGGGCGACGCACAGCGCGCGACGAAGAGAGATCGAGTCGCGGCTCGCGGAGTTTCGCGACGTGTGGCAGAAGGGAACGGACGCGCGGCTCTGGGAAGAGCTGGTCTATTGCATCTTCACCGCCGGAGCCTCTGCGCGGATGGGCCTCAGATCAGTCGAGGCCATCAGGCCGCTTCTCTTTGAAGGCTCGCGCGAAGAGATGACGCAGGCGCTCGTCGCGGCGCGCGCGCATCGTTACCCGGCGGCGCGTCCGGGCTATATCGTCGTCACGCGCGACTACCTGCGGGAAGATTGCGGGATGCGACTCAGGGAGCGGCTGTTGAGTTTCACAGACCCTTTAGAGCGCCGCGACTGGTTGGCCCGCGAGCGACGCATCAAAGGGCTCGGCTACAAGGAGGCCAGCCACTTTCTGCGCAACATAGGTTTTAGCGGTTACGCCATCCTGGATAAGCATATCCTGCGTAGCCTCTGCGAGCTTGGCGTGACGGATTCCGCGCAACCGCCCGCCACACGCGCTCGTTATCTGAAGACGGAAGAGCAACTGCGCGCCTTCGCGCGCGACGTGCAGGTCGATTTCGACGAGCTTGATCTGGTGCTCTGGTCAATGAAGACCGGAGAGATTTTGAAATAAGGATGAAGGCGGCAACGTGAAGGATGAAAGGAATGCTGCCACGGCTTTAATGTCCTGATAGCTTTTCCTTCATCGTTGCCGCCTTCATCCTTCATCCTTGAGGTATTCCCCCATGCTGAAACGTCAATCAAAAAGAGGAGCGCGCCTGTGGGCGGCGGGTTGTCTGGCGGCGCTCGTTATTATCATGACGGGCGCGAGCGTTGCGCCGACCGTCATGGCGTCGGACAAGGCGCTCGATCGTGCCGCGCGCGCTTTGCGCGAGGGCGAGTTTGAGACGGCCGAGAGATTGTATCGCGAGATGCTCGCCAAGAATGCGCGCGATAAGAATGCTCGTTTGGGCCTAAGCTACACGCTCTATAAGAAGAAGGATTTGCAGAACGCTTACGACCACGCCGCGCGCGTGATCGCGTCCGATCCGCTGTCGGCACGCGCGCACGCGCTGCTCGGCGCGGTCGTGCTGGCGTCGGGCGACTTTCGTCTCTCGGTCGAAGAGTTTCGCACGGCTCTCACGCTAAAGGAGGACGAAGCGCTGGCGATCGCCGGGCTCGCGATGGTTGACTTCTACGAGAACCGCGCGGGCGTGAGCCTCGCCGGATTGCGTCGCGCCTCTTTCCTTGAGCCCAGCGAGCCGGATTTCCTCTTTAACCTCGCGCAGGCGTCGGCGCGCACAGAGCATTATAAAGAGGCAGCCGACGCATACGAGCGCTTTCTGATCATCGCGCCGCGCACGGATGCCGATCGGCGCGCGCGCATTCGCGGGCTGATAGATTTTCTTCGCTACCTCGGCCAGCAAAGCTCACTCTACAACATCGGCGGCGAGAGTCGTACGGAAGTGACCTTTGAAGCGCCCGACAATCGCCCTCTCATGATGGTTCACGTCAACGGCAACAAGGAGCCTTTGCGCTTCGTGCTCGACACGGGCTCGGGCATGTCCGTCATCTCGGAGGACACGGCGCAGCGATTGGGCCTGCGCCCGGTGGCGCGCGGCGGCACTGCGCGCGCCGTCGGCGGCGGCGGTCGCTTCGACATCGTCTATGGCTTTCTACAAACTTTGGAGATCGGCGATGCGCGCATCTCGAACGTGCCCGTCTACATACGCCGCTTCTACAACGACAGGATGCGCGTCGACGGTTATATAGGTCTCTCCGTCATCTCGAAATATGTCACGACGGTGGATTACGGGACGCACACCATGACGCTCTCGCGCCAGCGCGCGGCCCCGCCTCCCTCCTCAGAGGTGAGGCCGGCGGGCATAGACATTCCGCTGCGCACTACGTCGGCCGGATTTCTGAGCGGCGAAGTGCTGATCGAGAGCGTCGAGAAGCCGCTCAACTTCATCATCGATACGGGGGCCACCGTCTCCGTCGTCTCGGAGAATCTGACCGAGCGTGAAGACCTCGCGCGCTTCGTTCAGAACGTGCGTCTCAAAATCTACGGCTCAGCCGGGGTGGCCGACAACGTTAAGATGCTGATGCTGCCGCGCGTCTCCTTCGGCTCCTTCGAGCGCGAGAGACTGACGGCGGCGGTGCTCGATATGGATTCCATCAACGAGACCGCAGGGTTTGAGCAGACGGGGATTATCGGTGGAAATTTCCTCAACCACTTTCGCCTGACCTTCGATTTCCAGCGGGGCTTTCTGCGCATGGAGCCTTTAGCGCCGACCAACGCGCCGGAAGCCCCCACGCGCCTGAGTATCGGGGTCGGCCAACCATGAAGCAAAGCCTCTATCTCGAAACCTCCGTCATCGGCGCTTACCTGGACAACGGCGAGCCGTTTCGCCGCGACCTGACGATACGCTGGTGGGAACATGAGCTGCCGGAGTATCGTGCGGTCGTCTCAAAACTCGTCGGGCGCGAGCTTGAGCGCGTGCCCGAGCCGCATCGCACCGGCTACCTCAAGCTCGTCGAGCCGCTCGAAGAGGTCGAGTTGACGGAAGAGGCCGCCATCCTGGCCGAAGGCTACATCGCGCGCGGCATCTTTCATCGCAAGTATATCGCCGACGCGCTGCACACAGCCGTTGCCTCCGTTCACAAAATAGATTATTTAGTGACCTGGAACTTCGGACATCTGGCGAACGTGCGCCGTCAGGCGCGCATACGTCTCTTCAACACGGCGGCCGGGTTTTTCGTCCCGATGATCGTCACCCCGGAGTTCCTCGTCTCGGAAGCGACGGAGAAAACAACAAGAAGTGACCAGTGACGAGCGTCGTCTGACGAGTTGAAAACTTAAAGCTTGTCTTGCTGCTCGCTGCTCGTCACTGGTCACTGTTATTTTATGTATCGGAAGCCAAGATTTCTTGAGATGCTGCACGCGATTCGCGAAGAGATGTCGCGTGAGGCTGACTATGATGTAGACCTCTTCACCGAGATGGTGCGCTCGGGCGTGCGCCCGAAGCACGGAACCGAGCGTCATATCCGTGGCTATAAGAGCCGCGCGCCTCTCGCAGAGCAGACGCCGCAGGAAGATGCCTCCAGGCGTGGACGCCGCAAACGCGCGGCCAGATAAGATGCCGTATGCCGGATGTTGGTTAATGCGCTACACTGGCACTTGACATCACTGACATCTGATCTCTGATTTTTATGGATGTAACGTTTGAGACAATCGGGTTGGAAGTACCGAGCGAGAAGGCTTTCAATTATCTCGCCGAGCGTGCGGGCGATCAGGGCGAGCCGACGCAGCTTTCGCGGCGCGGCGCAGTGCTGCATGGCCGCTGCTGGAAACTGGGCGAAGGCTTGGAGGTCTGGACTGTGCTTTATGAATCGGGGACGGGCGACATCTTTTACGCCGATTGTCGTCCGGGCTTCCGCGCTCGCTATACGCAGCGCATCAGCCCCTGGGCCCTGACCGAATACGATGAAGAGGGCGAGGCCGTCATACACGGTTACGCTGACGGCACGGATACGGAAGTGCTCTTCGAGCTACAGAATTTAACGGAGGTCGGCGCGGGCGGTTTCCGCGCGCAGGAGCTGCACGTCGGATTGTGCGGGCTCGCCTATCGCGCGCGCGTGTGCGAGCGTGTGGCGAAGGCGCGCTGGCAGCCGCTCGAAAAATGCGCGCCTTCGCGTGCCGCGCATGAAAACGATTGGAGCCTGACGGGGCGCGTCATCGCCTTCAAGCCGCTGCGCAATCCTCTCTCGGGCAGCGAGCTTTACTGGGTCTATCTAGACCTTGAGCGGCTCAAGCTGGAAGTGCTCATCAATCGTCGCGCGTTGCGCGGCGGCCCGCTTGCCGTGGGCGCGACCCTGACGGCGGAAGTCTGGTTGCAGGGCCATGTGCTCGACGAGCGCGCGTTACGCTCGCGCTATGAAGGCGTCGACCGCGCCTACACGACAGCCCTCTTCTGGGATTCCCTGAAGCGTCGAAACTGATCTGGAGATTTAAAGTCCTGTGTCAATCATTGCCGGAGTTCTCTGAGACTCCGCCGACGCCGGGCAAGCGCCCCCCTTGATTTCAGATGAAACGCGCCGTTCCCATCATTCTTATCCTGCTCAGCCTCACGGCCATCGGCGGTTACTATTTCAACCAGTATTGGATTCATCGCTACGACGCACTGATCGCGCGCCAGGCCGGTATCTATCGCTTAGACCCCGACCTGGTGTGGTCTGTCATGTACGAAGAGACGTATTTCCGCCCCTGGAAGGTGGGCGCTGACGGCGAGATCGGTTTGATGCAGGTGACGCCGACGGTCGGGCGCGAGTGGGCCGCAGAAACGGGCATGCGCGATCTTGAGCGCCAGATGGGGCGCGACCCGCAGAAGGTGCTTTCTGACCCGGAGCGCAATATTCAGATCGGCTGCTGGTATCTGGAGAAACTCTACCAGCAATACCGCGACACTCCGGGCGCGGAAGCGCGCATGGTCGCCGGGTACAACGCCGGGCCCAGTCGCGCCGCCGATTGGAATCGCGTCGGCAACAAGGAAAGACCGCTCACCGCCGACGAGTTCACCGCGCGCATAGACATTCCATCGACGCGCGCTTACGTGACCTCTATCCTCGAACGCTACCGCAAGGTGAAGGAGAGCAAGGGGCAGAAGGCGGCTGCGCCCTAAGACTTTGAGATGATGAGTGCGCGGCAACTTCGTTGGAAGCGCGTTAGTGTGCGGACGCTTGGTGGTGTGCGGCACGCGGGCTCTGGTGCGGAGTCTTCCAGGGCGGGGTCAAGCCTTTGACTTACCGGCAACTGCTCAAGGGGAACCCGGACTTTCGTCGCCTGTGGACGGGCCAGGTCATCTCGGAGATCGGCGACTGGCTCAACAACATCGCGGTGCTCGCGCTGACGATTCAACTCGCCGGGCGCGGGCGTGAAGGATTGGCGATTGCCGTCTACGCCATCTCGCGGCATCTTCCGCTGTTCATCTTCGGCCCGCTGGCGGGCGTCGTCGTCGATCGCGTCGATCGTCGTCGCGTGATGATCGCGGCTGACATAGCGCGCTCCGTGCTCGCGCTCGGGTTCCTCATCGCAGGCGCGCGCTCGGCCCTGCCGCTGGTCTACGTCGTCGGCGCGTCTCTTTTCTCCGTCTCCGCATTCTTCAACGCCGCCAAGCGCGCCTCCATACCGAACATCGTGCGTAGCGCCGACGAGTTGCTCAGCGCAAACTCGCTCTCGGCTTCGACGACCGCCGCGACCATCGCTCTTGGCTCGGCCCTCGGCGGCATCGTCGCCACCTTCGTCGGACGCAACCCTGTCTTTATCCTCAACGCGGCGACGTTTCTCGCCTCAGCCGAAATGATTCGCCGCATACGCGCACAGACGCGCAAGGGAGTTGAGAGCGCCGGAGAAATGGATGCAGCGCAATTGAACATTGCGGCGCGCGGGCCTACGGGTGCGATGGGCGCAACATCTATCCTTCATCGCTCGCGGCCTTCTTTGAGCGCTATCCTTAAACGCGGCGCGGTCGATTTTCGTGAGGGCCTGCATTATGTCAGAGAGCATAGAGTGCTTCGTGCGATCTTTATCGTGGCCGCCGGGTGGGGATTGGGCAATGGCGTGGCGCGTGCGCTCTACAGTATCTTCGGTGCGCGCCTGGGCGTGGCACAGGTGGGCGGGCTGCTGGCGCGTCCGACAGATTTCGGCATCTCCGTTCTGTTTGTCGCGATGGGATTGGGCGGGGTCATCGGCGCGCCCATCGCCAGAAGGTTCAACAGCGCGAAGGGCGCGCGCCTGGGTGCGCGTATGGGTCGCTCGATGATCTTCGACGGTTGCGGGCTGGCGCTCTTCAGCCTGATGCCGACGCTCCTGGGCGCGGCGCTCGTGCTCGTCGCGCGCGAGATAAACTTTGCGATCTGGTGGACGGCGCAGCAGACGATCATCATGACGCGCACGGACGACCGCTATGGCGGGCGCGTCTTCGCTTCTTACGAGACGTTGACGACCCTGATGATGGTCGGCTCTATACTCGCGTCCGGGCCCGCCGCGGACACCTACGGCATCACTCCCGTTGCGGCCTCCGGCGGAATCATCATCACACTGTCGGGCCTGCTCTGGTTCTGGCTACAGCGAGGGCATCCCGGTACAGAACTGGCAGGGATGGACGGGAAAGCAAGGATGAAGGCGGAAGGATGAAGGATGAAAGAAATGCTTTCAAGACGGAGAAGCGTTCCTTTCATCGTTGCCGCCTTCCGCCTTTCTTTTATCCTGTCCATCCGTGTTCGATTCTTCTCAGACTGAGCTTGAAACCATGACGACTCTTTACTGTGCAAGATGGGTGCTGCCCGTTTCGTCCGTGATGATCGAGCGCGGCGCGGTGGCCGTCGAAGGAGCGTTCATCGTGGGCGTCGGGGAGCGCGACTCGCTGGTCGCAAGGTTTCCCGAAGCTGACATGCAGGACTTCGGCGAGGCGGCGATACTGCCCGGTTTCGTCAACGCGCATTCGCACCTGGAATTGACTGCGATGCGCGGCTATCTCGAAGACAAGGAGGATGATTTCTTCGGGTGGTTGAGGAAGCTGACCGTCGCGCGTCTGGAACGCATGACGCCGGATGATCTTTACGTCTCGGCATCGTGGGGAGCGGTCGAGGCGGCGCGCGCGGGCGTCACCTGCCTGGGAGATTCAAGCGACGCGGCGAGCGCCAGCCTTCGTGCGCTTCGTGATGTGGGGCTTCGCGGGATTGTGTACCAGGAAGCGTTCGGCCCTGACCCTCTGTTGGCCCGGGAGCATTTCGAGAAGCTGCGCGAAAAGGTCTTCGGGCTTCGAGAGTATGAGAGCGCGCTCACGCGCACGGGCGTGTCGCCGCATTCGCCCTATACCGTCAGCGCCCGTCAGCTTGAGCTGATCACTGATTTCGCTCTCGCCGAAAACTTGCCGGTGATGATACACGCGGCCGAATCGAAGGCCGAAGATCAGCTCTTGCGCGAAGGCACTGGGCCGTTCGCAGAGGGGCTCGCGCGGCGCGGCATAGAGTGGCGCGCGCCCGGCGTCTCGACCATACAGTATTTGAGAGCTGTCGGCGTGTTGCGCGCGCGCCCGCTGCTCGCGCATTGCATCCGTGTGGATGAATCCGACATGGAGACGATCAGGGAAGAGGACGCGCGCATCGCTCATTGCCCGAAGTCGAACGCCAAGCTCGGCCACGGCCACGCGCCGTTCGCTGCCTTCATCGACAGAGGCTTGAAGGTCGGCCTCGGGAGCGATTCGGTGGCGAGCAATAATAACTGCGACATGCTGGAAGAAGCCCGCTTCGCGGCCTTGCTATCGCGCGCCGCACGCGATCAGTCGCAGTCAAAGCGCATGACTGATTCCCTCGATGTGTTACTCGCCGCAACGCTCGGCGGCGCACGCGCGCTCGGTCTTGACGCGCACACCGGCGCGCTCGACGTAGGCTTGCAGGCAGACCTCACAATCGTCTGCCTCAGCGGCCCGCACCAGCTTCCCGTCCATGATCCGGCTCACGCGCTCGTCTTCGCCTCTTCCGGGCGCGACGTGCTGCTCACGGTCGTCGCGGGCAGGGAAGTTTTCCGTGATGGCCGCGTCACTACCGTTGACGAAGAACGCCTGCGCGCGCGGATGAAAGAGATCAAGCAGGCAGTGGCGAGTGACAAGTGACGAGTGACAAGCTAAACTCACGTTCACGCTCGTCACTTATCACTCGTCACTGATCACTGTTCTCTTATGATCGTTCTCGTCCTTAATTGCGGCAGCTCTTCTGTTAAGTTTCAACTGATCGAAACGGATTTGGAGCGCATCGCGCAGAATAGCGACCGGCGGCTCGCGCGCGGCCTGATCGAGCGCATCGGCGGCCAGGCGATTATTACGCTCGGCGCTGAAGGGAGCGCGCCGCAGAGAACGACGGCTCCGCTCAGGGACACGCGCGCGGCTGTCGATCTGATACTGCGCTGGGCTTGCTCTGAGGATTCCGGCATCGGCGAAGTCCGAAGCGTTGCGGATGTCAATGCCGTGGGCCATCGCGTCGTCCACGGCGGCGAGCGTTTCACCCATTCCGTCCTGATCGATGACGAAGTTCTGCGCGGCATAGAGGATTGCATTGAGCTTGCGCCGCTGCATAACCCTGCGAACGTGAAGGGTATTATGGCGGCGCGCGAAGTGTTCGGCGCAGGACTCGCGCAGGCCGCCGTCTTCGATACGGCCTTTCACCAGACCTTGCCCGATCGAGCCTATCTCTACGCGTTGCCCTACCAGCTCTATCGTCGTCATCGCGTGCGCCGCTACGGCTTTCACGGCACGTCGCATCGCTACGTCGCCTATCGTTACCGACAGCTTCTGGGCATCCCGCGCGAACGGGTCAACGTGATCACGCTGCATCTCGGCAACGGCTGCTCGGCGGCGGCGATTCGCGCCGGTGATTCCATGGACACTTCGATGGGCTTGACCCCTCTCGAAGGCTTGGTGATGGGCACGCGTTCGGGGGACATCGATCCGGCGATCATGGATTTCATCATGGCGAAAGAGGGCTTGACTTCGCAGGAGGCAGAGACGCTGCTCAATAAACAGTCCGGGCTGCTGGGCATCTCGGGTCTGACGAACGACATGCGCGAGTTGTTGGACGAAGCGCACGAGAATGACGATCGACGCGCACGGCTCGCCATCGCTATCTTCTGTTATCGCACGCGCAAATACATAGGCGCTTACCTGGCGGCGATGGGCGGCGCAGATGCAGTCATCTTCACGGGCGGCATCGGCGAAAACTCCGCCGAAATTCGCGCCATGATCTGCGAGGGGCTGGAGTGGATGAGTCTGGAGTTGGACGCCGAGCGCAACGCTGCGCACACGGGCGGGCGCGAAGGCTTGATCAGCCGCGACGGAGCGCGGCTCGCCGCTTACGTCATCCCGACCGACGAAGAGCTGTTGATCGCGCGCGACACCGTTCGCTGCGTGCACGGCGCGCCGCAGCGCTACTGACGGGCCCATACTATTTTCATCGAAAACAATCGCGCGTGCGATGCGAAGGATTTTATCGTCTACGAGTGCAACTCTGCGGCGCGCGTAACGTTCAAAGCTTTGAGCAGGGCTGTTGATGACAGTGGCCGCGCGCGCCTCCTGCTCGACACAACTTACGGAACGGGAGCAAGGGTCTTATGTTTGGTATCAGAACGAGCGTCATCGTCGCATTGCTGTCACTGTTGATTAACGGCGCGAGCGCGGCGGGTTGCGGTTCAGGCAAGGGGCCGCAACAGCCGGGGCAGGACAACCGGGCCGGTAATAAGAACGCGCCTCCAACTCGGACGCCCGGCGGGAACGAGAATGCGGGCAGCGATCTTAAAATCTTAACCCAGGGCGCATACAATTCGGTCAGCGAATCTTTCGTCGCCGTCGCGCGTGATGTTGAAACTTATAAAGAGCTACGCCGTTTGGACGACAATCTGCCCATACTTGATGCCGATGCGTTCAGCCGTGCGGCGGTCGTCGCAGCCTTCCTGGGCCAACGTCGCAGCGGAGGCTTCGGCGTAGAGATTACGCGCGCAACAGACGGCACGATTCGTATCCGTGAGACCACACCGCCGCCCGGCTCGATGAGCACGCAGGCGCTCACCACGCCTTACAAGATAGTCTCCGTGCCGCTTGAGAATGAGCGACCCCTGAGGCTTGAGCTGGATAAGACCTGGCGCGAGGGCGTGCGTCCCTACAAGGTCTCATCAGGCGAGTTTACGATGTCGGGCGGCTTCGCCGGGCGCAGCGAGAACATGCGGCTCGAAGGCAGCATTACTGTCATGCGCCACGCCAACCTGGCGACTTTTATCTTTGACCTGAAGGGTACGGGCGCAGCGAAACCTCGCGAGTTGAAGGAGGCGGCGACCGGGATTGTGCAGGCAGGCGGAGAGCTTCGTCTCGCGCGCTTCAACGCCGGGTCATTGGTCGAGCCGCCAGCCAACCTGCTCGAAGCGAACGGGCAGTTCACCAATAACGAGAGCGACCTGATGCTCACCTTCGCATCGTTGCCCTCCAACATCGCCGACGGCTTTCAGGGAAGAGGACGCCTCGCCGCCACCGCCACAGGCCCGCCCCCACCCAAACGAGCTTTGAACAGAGAAAGCGTGATGTGATCAGCCCCTCGAAAGGGGCTGATCATGGCTCTGCTTATTTACATGCGGAAGCGATTGCCTCATCGAAGATTTCGAGGGCCACGTCGGCATTTTCGCGTGTGAGGATGAGCGGGGGCGACCAGCGAATCGTGTTGATTCCCGCGCCGAGGATAATCAGCCCGCGCTCGTAACAGGCGCGCTCAACGCGGTCGCGCAACTCGGGCGCGGGCGTCAATGAAGCGCGGTCTGCGACGAACTCGACGCCGATCATCATCCCAAGCCCACGCACGTCGCCGATGCACTCGTGCTTCTGCATCAGCTTTCGCAGGCCCGACTGAAGATACGCGCCGACCTCCGCGCTGTTTTTAATCAGCCCGCGCTCAAGCAGCTCGATGGTCTTGAGCGCGGCGGCGATGGCGACGGGGTTGCCGCCGAACGTGGATGCATGTGCGCCCGGTTTCCAGTCCATCAACTCGGCGCGCGCCACGCATGCGCCGATCGGCATCCCCGAACCGAGACCCTTGGCGATGGTCAGGATGTCAGGCTTCAAGTCGTAATGATCTGAGGCGAACATCCTTCCCGTGCGGCCCATCCCCGATTGCACTTCGTCCACGATGAGCATGATGCCGTGCTCATCGCAGATGCGGCGCAGGCCCAGCAGGAACTCACGCGGCGCAGGGACGTATCCACCCTCACCCTGTACGATCTCGACAACGATACCCGCAACCTCGTCGGGCGGCGTGGTGGTCTTGAACAATCGCTGCTCAATCCAGTCCAAGCACATGCGGCTGACGTTGGCCGCGTCGCTCCGAGCGCCCGTGAAAGGATCGCGGAATGTGTTCGGGTATGGCACGTGTACGACATCGAGCACCTGTCGCTTGAAGCCCCTGCGCTGGGCCACCTTTGATGATGTCAGCGAGAGCGAGCCGAGCGTGCGACCGTGAAAGCTGTTGAAGAAGGCGATGAACTTCTCCCGTCCGGTGGCGTGCATCGCAAGCTTCAAAGCGGTCTCGACGGCTTCCGTCCCGCTGTTGGCGAAGTGCGTGCGCGTAGGGCTCTGGACGGGCGTGATCTCGTCCAGCTTGCGCGCCAGCTCCGGCATGTGTCGATAGTAATAGTCTGTGCCGCACATGTGTATCAGTTGCGCGGCCTGCTCCTGTATGGCGCGCACGACTTCCGGGTGGCAGTGGCCCGTGGCGCAGACGGCGACCCCTGCATTGCAATCCAGAAAAATGTTGCCGTCCACGTCTTCGACCCACACGCCTTCGGCGCGCTCGACGACAAGCTCCCACGCGGGGCGCGGGTACGAAGGCGTCACGTATTGTGCATCGGCTTTGACAATCTCTCTGCCCTTGGGCCCAGGCAGCGCGGTCTTAATCTCAGGCCGTTTGGGCGGCGCGATGGTAGACATAATATCTCTCCTTACTTCAGGTAAAAGCAGTGTCGGGTGCTAGCGGATTGCGAGGTGAGCGATGGAGCTACGGGCCGGAGATTAGTCCGCGAAGAGATTGGCGCGCGAGTCGAGCGGGCGAAAATGTGGATTGCGATAAAACATAAAAGAGCAGATGTTGGATGCCGGATGCCGGTTAAAGCCTTTCTCTGACATCTAGCATCTAGCACCCGGCATCTGTTTTTGTCAACGACGTTTCCAGCGCACGCCGTCCTTGGTGTCTTCGAGCATGATGCCGCGCGAGGCTAGTTGGTCGCGTATCTCGTCGCCGCGCGCGAAGTCGCGGCGATGACGCGCCTGCTGGCGCTCGTCTATCAGCCGTTGAATTTCGGCATCGAGCATCTCCGGCTGCTCCTCGTCAAAAATGTTGAGGACAGTGTTGAAGCGGTCGAGCAGTTCCAGCAGTTCGCGCTTATTGTCTTCGAGGACGGCATGCTCGGCGAGCGCCGTGTTCACTTCGCGCGAGAGATTGTGCAGGGCGGCGAGCGCAACAGACGTGTTCAAGTCGTCGTCGAGTCCGGCCTCAAAGCCTTCGAGCGCGCGCGCGGCTGCCTCTTGAAGCCTAGGGTTCATGCCCGGCTCCGTGCGCGCCTGCTTCAATCGCGCTCGGAAATCGCGCAGGCCCATGACGGTTTTATCCGCGCCGCGCAGGGCCTCGAAAGTAAAGTTCAGTTGTTTGCGATAGGGCACGCTCAAAAGTAGATAGCGAATGGCGACGGGCGCATAGCCCCGTGCGGTCAGGTCGCGGAAGGTGTAATAGTTGCCCTTCGACTTGGACATCGTTTCGCCTTCGACCTTCAGATGCTCGCCGTGCAGCCAGTAGCGCACGAACTCTTTGCCGGTCGCGCCCTCGCTCTGCGCGATCTCGTTCTCGTGATGCGGAAAGATCAGGTCAACGCCGCCGCAGTGAATGTCAAAAGTCTCGCCCAGGTACTTCATGGACATCGCGGAGCATTCGATGTGCCAGCCGGGCCGCCCGCGTCCGATCTCCGTATCCCATGCGTGCTCGCTCGGCGTGTTCGGCTCTTTCCAGAGAGCGAAGTCGCGCGCGTCCTCCTTCTCGTACTTGTCGGTATCAATGCGCTCGCTTCCGCCTTCTATGTTGCCCGCGAAATTTATCTTCGAGAGCTTGCCGTATTCGGGAAACGAGCTGATGCGATAATAGATCGAGCCGTCGGAGCGATAGGCTTTGCCTTTCTCTTCGAGCTGTTCGATGAGCGTGACCATTTCGGGGATATGACGCGTGGCGCGCGGCACGACCGTGGGCCTCACCATGCCCAACGCGTCGAAATCCTCCCACAGCATCTCAATATACGGAGCCGTGTATTCGTCAATCGTCTGGCCCGCCTCCTGCGCGCGCGCGATGATCTTGTCTTCCACGTCCGTAATGTTCATCACGTGCGTGACGCGGTAGCCTTTGAAACGAAGATAGCGAACCAGCACATCGACGAAGACATTAGAGCGGAAATTGCCGAGCTGCGCCTCGCTCCAGACAGTCGGGCCGCAGAAATAGAGGCCCACTTCGCCTTCGCGCTGCGGACGAAACTCTTCCAACTGACCCGAGAGTGTGTTTTGAAATCTTAGCACTTGGCCCTCACTAAAACCTTTGCACGCGTGAACCGGAGAATAGCGTGTAAGGGGAGAGTCTAGGCAAGGATGGCCGGGTAGTCAAACCCTTGCCTTAAAGGGGCGGGAGGATAAAAGGCTCAGCAGTCAGCCGTCACGATGCCCCAGATCAGGTTGCGCCAAACGCAGTCTAAGGCTCTGAACCCGGCTTCGCCGAGCAGGCGAAACTGTTCCTGTAGCGGTGTGTAATGATCGTGCGCCGCCGCATGATCAAGCAGACTCGTCACCTCGTCTTCCGAGCAATTCCCACGACTGCGGCAGAACTCAAGCCAGCGCTTCCAGTTCAATTCGTGAATCGTAGCGGTCGCGCCAAGTAGTTGGTCAGAGAAGCGAAACGCACCCGCAGGCGCGACCAGCGCATAGATGTTTTTGTAGAGAGACGCCTTATCTTTGACGTGATGAAGACTGATGCTCGAAGCCACGAGGTCGAAGGAGCCGAGCGCCGCGTCAATCTTCTCAAATGAAGTTTCAACAAAGCGCGCGCGACGAGCCACAGACGGGTGCTGTCTCTCAAGACGCGCGCGTGTCGTTTCGAGCATTTCGGGCGCGGCATCCAGAAAAGTCAATGTCGCATTGGGGTAGCGCTCCGCCAGTGTGAGCGAGAGATTGCCCGTGCCGCAACCCAGCTCAAGAACGCTCGAAGCAGTCTCGGGAAGGTAATCCGCCAGCCGCGCCAACATCTCGTCGTAGCGCGGCACGGCTCGCCTGATCAGAGAATCGTAAGACTCCGCCATCGAGCCAAAGTACCCGGAAGCAGTTGTCGCATCCATAGGCTTCATCGCCGGGCGAGTTTAGCACAAACTCTCAAGCCCCGGAGGGGCGACAGAATGTAGCCCATGACGCAAGTCATGGGTACAGAGCGGACAATAATGAGAGAGCCCCGGAGGGGCGTAAGATTCTCAACTCGAATTTCTTACGCCCCTCACGGGGCTCTCTTTTTGCTGTCTGCTCTATTCCCACGGCTGACGCCATGGTCTACATTCTTGCGCCCCTCCGGGGCTGTTGAGAGGAAGGGCGGGCGAAATGTTCAAAGCCTTCGGGCTTCAAAGTCCACTTGCGCGCGCCTTCGAGCATTGTGATGTGGCCTGTATCGTTTGTAATGTCGCCGATATATGTGGCGGGCACATGATTGACTGTGCGCGGCAGGCGTCTCAAGTCGCGCGGTCGGACGGTGAAGAGCAGCTCGAAGTCTTCGCCGCCGTGCAGCGCCAACATGAGAGGATCGAGCGCACGACGCGCGCTTATGTTTGCCAGATGCGGATCGAGGGGAATGCGAGAGATTTCGAGCGAAGCGCCGACGTGGCTCTCTTCGCACAGATGCATGAGGTCGGACGAAAGACCGTCGCTCAGATCGATCATCGCCGTCGCCAGTCGCTCGTGTCCCAGCCTTTCGCCCCACTCGACACGCGGGAGCGGTTGCAGGTGTCTAAGCTGTAGCTCTTCGATCGCGCG
>DATDFK010000079.1:0-42001 GCA_036522655.1 Pyrinomonadaceae bacterium
TCAGCGGTTTCCTCTTGCAGCGGCGTGCAGACACGGGCAAGTTCGCTTTCATGCTGCCGAATCAAGACTCTGCGGGCGCGAGCGGCGCGGTCGCAAGCTCAAAGACCGTCCCGGTCAAGGGCAAATGGTATCGCCTCGTCGGCGTGCGTGATGCTTTGAGTCGCAGGCTGCGGCTCTACGTCAACGGGGTCTTGGAAGGAGAAGCAGGTATCAATCATGCCTGGTGGGCGTCCGGGCATACGGTCATCGGTCGGGCCATGCGAGCCGGAAAGCCCGTCGATTTCTGGCCCGGCGCGATTGACGATGTGCGGCTCTACGATCGCGCGCTGAGTCGGGCCGAGATCAGGCGATTGCCCTCGCGTTGAGCGAAAAGGGAGTTTTCTCTTGACCATTCTGCTCATTTGATTACAATACGAGCATTCGTGAAAGATAAATAAGCCTTCTTCAACCAAACGTCTATGCGATTGGCCGTTGTTTGGTTTCACTGCCCCCGACCGTTTTGTAAGAGCGTCAACGGGAATGCGCCGGAGCATCATGGAGTAACAGCTTATGAGAAAACAAGGGACTCTGCGAATCTCTTTGAACAGATTCGTTGCGTTTGTGTGTGTGATGTGCCTCGTCGCGCAGGTGGTCGTCGCGCAGACCAGCACCATCACCGTGCAGGTGGACAAGCCCGGCGCAAACATCACTTCTCCCCTCTTCGGACTCTTCTTCGAGGACATCAATTTCGCGGCGGACGGCGGTTTATATCCAGAGCGGGTGAAGAATCGCTCGTTTGAATTTCCAGACCCCTGGATGGGCTGGAAGCAGATCGTTCCGAAGGACTCAAAGGGGTCGCTGCTGATCATCGATCACGGCTCGGTCAGCGACGTTCCCAACTCGCACTACCTGCGCATCAAAGTGGATGCGAGCGATAAGGGCTTCGGAGTCGCAAACGAAGGCTTTCGCGGGATGGGCATACAGGAAGGCGCTCAATACACTTTCTCCCTGGAGGCGCGACAGGCGGAGGGTGGGCCCACGGGCCTGCGCGTGGAACTGGCCGACGCCGAAGGGCACACCCTGGGTGAAGCAAAGCTCCTGGGATTCACCTCCGGCTGGAAGAAATATACCGCGACCATCCGCGCCACCGGCACGAACGGCAGGGCGCACCTCAACCTCTTCGCCGACGGCGGCGGCACGCTCGACGTTGACATGATCTCGCTTTATCCGAAAGAGACCTGGAAGAATCGAGAGAACGGCTTGCGCGCCGACCTCGTTCAATTGCTCAGGGACATGAGGCCGGGGTTCCTGCGCTTTCCCGGCGGCTGTATCGTCGAGGGGCGATACCTTGAGCAGCGTTACCAGTGGAAGACGACCATCGGGGACATAGACGAGCGGCGTCTGATCGTCAATCGCTGGAACACTGAATTCAGACACAGGCTCACGCCGGATTACTACCAGTCATTCGGCCTCGGCTATTACGAGTATTTCCTCTTGAGCGAAGACATAGGGGCCGAGCCCTTGCCGATTCTCAATTGCGGCATGGCCTGTCAATTCAATTCCAGCGAGCTTGCCCCGCTCGAAGACCTGGATCATTACATACAGGATGCCGTCGATCTGATAGAGTTCGCCAACGCTCCCGCGACGAGCGAATGGGGGCGCCGGCGTGCCGAGATGGGACACCCCGCTCCGTTCAATCTGAAGATGATCGGCGTCGGCAATGAACAGTGGGGGCCGCAATACCTTGAGCGCTACAAACTGTTTGCCAGGGCTCTCAAAGAAAAATACCCGCAGATCACGCTCGTATCGAGCGCGGGCCCGAGCCCCGACGGCGAGCGATTCGATTTCCTCTGGAGCAACCTGCGCGCCCTCAACGCGGACATTATAGACGAGCATTACTATATGTCGCCGAGTTGGTTCCGCGAGAATGTCGGACGCTACGACAATTACCCGCGCACGGGGCCGAAGGTTTTCGCCGGTGAGTATGCGGCGCAGAGCGTCGGCATCGCGAGCCCGGACAATCGCAACAACTGGGAATGCGCGCTCTCGGAAGCGGCCTTCGTCACAGGGTTGGAGCGCAACGCCGACGTGGTTACGATGTCCTCCTACGCGCCGCTCTTCGGCCACGTAGAGGCTTGGCAGTGGACGCCCAACATGATCTGGTTCGACAACCTGCGCTCCTACGGGACGCCCAATTATTACGTGCAGAAGATGTTCAGCGTGAACCGTGGCACGACCATCCTTCCGGTATTGATGGACGGCTCGGCGAAGAACGGACAGAACAATCTTTTCGCCAGCGCCACGCTCGATAACCGCGCGGGCGAGGTCATACTGAAAGTCGTCAACGCCGCCGCCTCCCCGAGAGGGGTTCGCATCAATCTCGCGGGAGCAAGGAATATCAGAAAGGCAGGCAAGGCGTTCGTCCTCGCCAGTTCCGATCTCAAGGCCGAGAATAGCCTTGACCAGCCGACGAAGATTGCGCCCGTCGAGCAGAAGCTCACGGTCTCGTCAAATGACTTCGCCTATACCTTCGCTCCCAACTCGCTGACCGTCCTGCGCGTCGGCAGCACGGCAAAATAAGAATGAAGGATGAAGGATGAAGGATGAAATGAATGCTTATCTCTCTTGAATGCTTTTCTTTCATCCTTCATCCTTCATCCTTCATCCTTTCCTTAGTTCAGACCTTACGTACCTCGATTTTCTTCGCGGTGAATTGAGCGGTGATCTTAGCGGGCGCGCCTTTGTCCGTGATGATGAGGTTGATGTCGGAGATCGGGCCGATGAGGGCCGTGCCGATGTCTCCGAGCTTGGTGTGATCTGCGACGACGATGCGCTGGCGTGCCTGGCGCAGCATGGCGCGGTGCACGGCTGCCTGGTCGGGATAATTGGTGGTCAGGCCGTGCTCGGAATGAATGCCGTCCACGCCTATGAATACCTTGTCGACGAACATCTCGCCGACGGCGGCGATGGCGACGGGGCCGGTGAGCGCGAACCAGTCGCCGCTCATCGTGCCGCCCGTGACGATGACTTTCAAATCGACGCGATGGCTGAGCTCCATAGCGATGTTGACGGCGTTGGTGAGGACTGTGATTCCCTTGCGGTGACGAATGCTGCGCGCGACCTGTGTGGTGGTCGTGCCCGCGCCGAAGGCCACTATATCGCCGTCCTGTACGATCTCGGCGGCGGCCAGCCCGATACGACGTTTCTCAGCCGCGTGCTGCTGTTCCTGCGCGCCGAAGGACGAGACGTGTCGGAACGGCTCGTAGAGCATCGGCTCTACGCGGACGGCCCCGCCATGCGTGCGCATGAGCAGACCCGAGTGCTCCAATTCGGCCAGCTCTCGTCTGACGGTCGAGGGTGAAATCTTCAAACGTTTAGATAAACGCTCTACCGACACCACACCATCGCGCAATAGCTCCTGTAATATTTTTTGTGTCCGCACGTCCTTTATGGTCGAGGCATCGTTGAGGCTTTCCATGTTTGTCTCGCAATGTGAAGACTATCGAGCCGGTGCTGCCTTACGCGAAGATCGTCCTTCATCTACGAGGATGGGCGAAATACAAGAGATATGTTTTTAGCCCTTTGCTCATTTCCCCTTGATACAGAGCAGTTGTATGTCCCACATCCGGCCGTTTCAGTCAAGTGTTTGCTTGATTCGGCCATTATAAAGAATTAATTAGATTTTTACCCGAACTATCTACAGAGGGGCCGAGAGGAATCGAAACGGGCGCACATTCGCAGAGTCTTGCGCCCGGCTGCGGCAGCGTGGAAAAGCCTATGCTCAGCCTAAAACACCTTGACAGATGCTCATTTTGGTTTTATATAAGCATCCCAAGCGATTTAATTACTGAAAAATAATCAACTCTTTAGCCGGGCTGTTCTTGGGAGGAATTCCGAAGCCACGCTCTACAGGTTCGGCTTGAGAGAGTCATCGGGCCGCACTCTCTGTGCGGCACGCACGCGGAGTGCGGCGGAGACGCCGACGAGCATTCATGTGCCGCGAAGAGTTCAACTATCCCTTCCCCCTTGAACGATACACGAACGACTTGAGATGACGATCCTCGGTGAAAAGTAGAGATCACAAATGAGTGCTATCGGACGACGAGAGTTCATCGCCGGGTCGTTGCTCGGGGGAGCGGCAATGCTGGCGGCCAACCTTAAAGCACAAGTGGCGCGCGGGCCCGATTCGCGCGTCGAAGTTCTGATCGAAGAGCCGATCGGCACGATCAATCCAGACATCTACGGACATTTCACGGAGCACCTGGGCGGCGTCGTCTACGACGGCATCTGGGTCGGCGAAGGCTCGAAGATACCCAACACGGGCGGCATACGCACGGCGCTCGTCGAGCACATGCGACGAATCAAGGCTCCCGTCGTGCGCTGGCCGGGCGGCTGCTTTGCCGATAGCTACAATTGGCGCGACGGCGTTGGGCCCAGAAGCCAGCGTCCGCGCCGGACGAATTTTTGGGTGGACGCGCCCGAATGGAGAAACGCGCCCGACGGCCCCTGGAAGTATGACCCAAACCATTTCGGGACGAACGAGTTCATGCGCTTCTGTCGTTTGACCGGGGCGCAGCCTTATCTCGCGGCCAACCTGCGCAGCCTTCCGGCCAAAGACACCTACGAGTGGGTGGAGTATTGCAACTCTCCTGCGGGCAGCACCAGCCTTGCAGACCTGCGCGCTGCCGGCGGCGAACGCGACCCGTTCAAGGTGCGCTTCTGGGGAGTGGGCAACGAGTCCTGGGGTTGCGGCGGTAATTTCACTGCCGAAGAGTATGCGATGGAGTTTCGTCGCTTCACGGCATGGATGCCGCGCTACGGAGTGAATCTGGCGCTCATCGGCTCCGGGCCCAACGGCGGGGATTTCGAGTGGACGCGCCGCTTCTTCAATAAGATGGCGGAGAAGGGCGGGACGGGCTCGCTCTACGGCTGGGGGATGCACCACTACACCTGGAATCTGAGCAAGGGACAGACCAATGACTGGTTCGAGGGCAAAGGCGACGGCCTGAACTTCGGCGTTGAAGAGTGGTACGAGTCTTTTCGCCAGGGCGATACTATGGAGCCGCTCATCCGTCGTCACTGGGATACGATGGGCGAGATCGATCGCCAGCATCGCGTCAAGCTCATCGTCGACGAGTGGGGAGCCTGGTACAAGCCCGGCACGGAATATCATCCGACGCACCTCCTTGGCCAGGCTTCCACTTTGCGTGATGCCTTGCTCGCGGGCCTCTCGCTCGACACCTTCAATCGTCATGCGGACAAAGTGGTCATGGCCAATTGCGCGCAACTCATCAACTGCCTGCACGCTCTCTTTATCGCGCACGAAAATAACTTCATCGTCACCCCCACCTTCCATGTCTTCGAGATGTACACGCCGCATCAGGGCGCGCAGGCTGTGCGGACGGTTTTTTCGGCCCCGACCGTGACGTACTCGCGCGTCGGCAAGCCGGCGTCTTTCTGGGGATTGCAGGGCTCTGCGAGCCTGCGTGATAAGGAACTGGTGCTGACGGCGGTCAATCCGCACGTGAGCGAGGCCAGGGATACGGAGATCATCGTGCAGGGAGCCCAGATCAGCCGTGGCCGCGCCAGGGTCTTAACCTCTAACGACATCCACGCTCACAATACCTTTGAGCAGCCGCGCGCTCTTGAACCCAGGGATGCTGACGTGAATGTTCAGGGTGGCAAGCTGGTCTTTCGTTTCCCGCCCGCTTCGGTCACGAGCCTTCAGTTGACTCTGGTATGACGAGCGTTAGAAGAGAGATGGAAGGTTAATTATGGCTTGGGAAGAACGCTGGCATCCGTTGCGCGAAGAATGGGTGGTGGTGGCGGCGCACAGGCAGAATCGCCCCTGGAGCGGCGGGACAATCGAGCGTGAAGAGGAAGTGCTGCCGGAGTATCTGCCGGACTGTTACCTGTGCCCTGGTAATAAGCGCGTGAGCGGAAACGTCAACCCGCAGTACACGCAAACCTTCGTCTTCGATAACGACCATCCGAGCGTCGCATTGGACGCGCCCGCAGACTTACCGCAACCGACGGGCATTTACCGCAACCGGCCAGCGCGCGGCATTGCGCGCGTCGTCTGCTACAGCCCCAAACATAACCTCACGCTCGGAGAGCTTGAGCCCGAAGGCATCGAGCAGCTTCTGCGCGTCTGGCAGGAGCAGTACGTAGACCTCGGCAGTCGGCCGGAGATCGCGCACGTCCTCATCTTCGAGAACAAGGGCGAGGCGGTCGGCGTCTCCAACCCGCACCCGCACTGCCAGATTTACGCCAACAACTTCATCTTCAAGACGATTGAAACTGAAGCGCGCGCCAGCCAGCGCCACCTCTCGGAAACGGGCCGCGTGCTCTTTCAGGATATTATCGCCGCCGAGCGCCGGGACGAGATACGCATCATCGCCGAAAACGATACCGCGATAGCCTTTCTGCCCTACTTCGCACGCTATGCCTACGAGGTCTTCGTCGCGCCCAAGCAGACGCACCCGAGCATCGCCACCTTAACGGACACGGAAGTGCGCGACTTCGCGGACGTGCTCAAGCGCGTGCTGGTCAAGTTCGACAATCTATGGCAGATGCCGTTCCCATACGTGATGCCTCTGCATCAGGCTCCGACCGACGGCGGCGACTACAGCGGGTTTCATTTCCATATAGAGTTTCACCCGCCCCTGAGAAAGCCCAACCTGTTGAAGTATCTGGCGGGCCCGGAAATCGGCGGCGGCAATTTCCTGAGCGATACGCTGGCCGAGGAAAAGGCCGCCGAGCTGCGCGCCCAACCGGACGTGCACTACAAGCACAAGTCCGGGCAGGAGATGAAGTGATGGCTGACGTTCATGGACTGCTTGGGCCCATCAGGGATTTACACGAGCGCATTCGCGGGGCGGTCGTAGAGGCTTGCGAAAGCGCGGCGCTCGATGAGCTTTCGCGCGTCGTCAAGGAAGAGGAAGGCGACACTATCTTTGCCGTAGACCGCGTGAGCGAGGAGTTGCTGGTCGAGGTCTTCGAGCATGAGGTCGCGCCCGCAACCCCGCTCGTGCTCATCGCGGAAGGTTTGGAAGAAGGACAGGTCGTGCTGCCGCGCGGGACGAATGAGGCGGACGCTGTGTGGCGCGTCATCGTTGACCCGATAGACGGGACGCGCGGCGTGATGTACCAGAAGCGCAGCGCGTGGGTGCTGACGGGCGTGGCCCCGAACCGTGGGCCCGAAACCGGCTTGCAGGACATAGAGCTGGCGGTGCAGACCGAAATCCCTCTCATCAAGCAGCATCTTTCCGATACGATGTGGGGCTTTCGCGGCGAGGGCGTCCGGGCCGAGCGCTTCAATCGCTTGACGGGCGAGCGCACGTCGCTCACCCTGCAACCTTCGCGCTCGGCGTCTATCCTTCAAGGCTACGCGATGCTGGCACGCTTCTTTCCCGGCGCGCGCGACGTGTTGGCGACGATGGACGAAGAGATAGTGCACGCCGCGCTGGGCCCATCGCCGCCCGGCAAGGCGCTCTGCTTCGAGGATCAGTACACATCTTCGGGCGGCCAGCTTTTCGAGCTGATGGCCGGGCACGACCGCTTCGTCGCAGACCTGCGCGCCCTGATGGGCCCAGTCATGAGCGAGCGCGGTCTGCCGCTCGGACTGTGTTGCCACCCTTACGATCTGTGCACGGAGTTGATCGCGCGCGAGCTGGGCGTGGTCGTGACGGATGCTGCGGGCGGGCCGCTCAGGGCTAGGCTCGCGGTCGAGCCGGACGTGGCGTGGGCGGGCTATGCCAACGCTGCGATACGCGCGCAGATAGAGCCGCTGTTGCAGGGCGCGCTGGACAAGCGCGGGTTGTTGAATCAATCGACGCGGGGATGACGAGCCATGTACGTAATCGCTCATGGCACGACGCGTGATCTCTCCGATACGACGGTCTTCATAGAGATTCTGAACGCGCTTGAGCGGAATCCGTTGCCGGAAGCGCACGGGCTGTTTGACGGCCACGCGGAGTTGTTCATCACGCGCGCGCCGGGCCGCCTCGACGTGATGGGGGGAATCGCGGACTACTCCGGCTCGCTTGTCCTGGAGATGCCGATTCAAGAGGCCACGCTCGTCGCCTTGCAACGCGACGCCGGGCGCAGGCTCAAAGTGGTCAGCCTTTCGGAAGACCTGACGCGAGAGTTGTTCTTTGAAATGCCGCTCGATGATTTCCTGCGCGACGGCGAGGCGGTCGATTACGAGACCGCCCGCGCATACTTCGAGCGCAAGCCGTCCGATCATTGGGCCGCCTACGTGGCCGGTGTCTTTCTGGTGTTGATGCGCGAGCGCGGCGTCCGGTTCCGTGAGGGCGCACGCATCCTGATCGCCTCGCGCGTGCCCGGAGGCAAAGGGGTCAGCTCTTCGGCTGCGCTCGAAGTGGCCGTCATGCAGGCCGTGGCTGCCGCCTTCGACCTGCATCTTGAAGCGCGCGAGATAGCGCTCCTGTGCCAGATAGTCGAGAATCATGTGGTCGGCGCGCCCTGCGGCATCATGGATCAGATGACCTCTGCCTGCGGCGAGACCGCTCGCTTGCTCAAGCTGCTCTGCCAACCGGCGGAGCTTCAGGGCGTGATTGATATTCCGCGCGAGATTTCGTTCTGGGGATTGGATTCGGGCGTGAGCCATTCGGTGACGGGCGCGGACTACGGCTCCGTGCGCGTAGGGGCGTTCATGGGCTACCGGATTATCGCCGAACTGGCCGGGCTGAAAGTGACTGCCGGTGCGCAGAATGAGTCCGTCCATATTGAAGACACGCGCTGGGGAGGCTACCTGTCCAACGTAACGCCGTCGGAATTCGAGCAGACCTACGCCGCGCATCTTCCCGAGCGAATCGAAGGCGCGCAGTTTCTCGCACGCTACCGTGGCACGACAGATCAGGTCACACGCATTGACCCCCGGCGCAGTTATGCCGTGAGAGTCCCGGCGGCCCACGCCATCTACGAACACCATCGCGTGCGTCTCTACGCAGAGTTGCTCACGGGCGGGGCGGCCAGCGCCCGGCGCTTGGAATTACTGGGCGAGTTGATGTATCAATCACACGCAAGCTATAGCGCGTGTGGATTGAGCGTGGCGGGCACTGACCGTCTGGTCGAACTGGTGCGTGAAGCCGGGCCGTCAAAGGGACTCTACGGGGCCAAGATTACGGGCGGCGGAAGCGGCGGGACGGTCGCCGTGCTGGGCCAACGCGACGCCGGAGAGGCCGTCGCCTCCGTTGCCGAGAAGTACGCGCAGGAGACGGGCCACCGCCCGCACATCTTCGCGGGCTCTTCGCCCGGCAGCGCCGAGTTCGGTTATCTAAAACTGAACAATGATAAGTGAACGGACAAACATAAGCGTGAGAGTGGAAGCAGCAGGTCAGTACCGCCAAAGGTCTCGGGCGGGTTGTTGGCGTGGGAATACCCGCCCGAGACCTTTGGCGGTACTGACAACTTTCGCTAAGGAGAATTGATGGCGATACTCGTGACCGGCGGGGCAGGTTATATCGGCAGCGCGACCGCCGCGCTGCTGCGTGAGCGCGGCGAGCGCGTGGTTGTGCTGGACGACCTTTTTCGCGGACACCGCGAAGCCGTGCCCACGGGCGAGCCCTTCTATGAAGGGAAGATCGGCGACCGTGAGTTGGTGGCACGCATCGCGCGCGAACACGATCTGGATGCATGCATACATTTTGCTGCGCTCGCCTACGTGGGCGAATCCGTAAGCGACCCGGCGCGCTATTACACCAACAACGTCGAGCAGGGCATCGCGCTGCTGGACACTCTGCTGAGCGTCAATGTCCGCCACCTGGTCTTTTCCTCGACCTGTGCCACCTACGGCGAGCCGCAGCAGGTTCCCATCTCCGAAGAGCATCCCCAAAGCCCGACCAATCCTTACGGCTGGTCAAAGCTCTTCATGGAACGCATCATGCAGAATTACGACCCGGCTTACGGGCTCCGTTACGTCGCGCTGCGCTACTTCAACGCGTGCGGCGCGGCCAGCCCTGATCTGGGCGAAGACCACGACCCGGAGTCACACCTGATTCCGAACGTCCTGCGCGCCGCGCAAGGGTTGATGCCCGCCGTCTCTGTTTTCGGGAACGACTATCCGACGCCCGACGGGACGCCGATTCGCGACTATATACACGTCTCTGACCTGGGCTCTGCGCACATACTGGCGTTAGACTACCTGCGCGGCGGGGGCAAATCCGATTACATCAATCTGGGTAACGGTCAGGGATATTCCGTGATGGAAGTGATCGAGACCGCGCGTCAGGTGACGGGGCGACCTATCCCTGTCAGGGTTGAGCCGCGCCGCGCCGGAGACCCGTCGCGCCTCGTCGCCAATGCCGAGAAGGCGCGCTCTATCTTGGGCTGGAAGCCGGCCCACACAGACCTGGCCTCGATCATTCGCTCGGATTGGGAGTGGCGCACGAAACATCCGCACGGCTACGCTTCAGAATAAAGAATGATAAGATGAGACCTGATCACCAGAGGAGGACAACATGAAATTTTTCCGCTCACATTATTCCATCATCGCACTGGCCTGCGCGTGCTTGATCGGCGGCTTGCTGGTTGTGGCCTGCAACAAGGGCGGCGGAGGCGGCGCGGGCGGTGGCGGCTCGCAGAACTTCAAGCTGGCTTTCGTCACCAATAACGCATCGGACTTCTGGACGATCGCCCGTAAAGGAGTCGAACAAGCCGATAACGATCTCAACAATGTCACGGTGGAATTCAAAATCCCGGCGGACGGGACGGCAGCCGAGCAGCGTCGCATCATCGACGACCTGCTCGCCAAGGGTGTCGCCGGTATCGCCATGAGCCCGGTCGACCCTGACAACGAGACGCAGTTGATCAACGACACTGCCAAGCAGGCTCTCGTCGTCACACAGGACTCGGACGCGCCCGCCAGCGACCGCGCCTGCTACATCGGCACGGACAATCGCGCCGCAGGCCGTCAGGCCGGTGAGCTGATCAAAGAAGTCCTCCCGCAGGGCGGCAAGATCATGGTGTTTGTCGGCAAGAGCGATGCGCGCAACGCGCAGGAGCGTTTGCAGGGCATCAAGGACGCGCTGCAAGGCACGAACATTCAGATCGTGGATGTCAGGACGGACGACACCGATCGCGTGCGCGCCAAGTCGAACGCTTCGGACACGTTGGTCAAGTACCCGGACGTGACGTGCCTCGTAGGATTGTGGAGCTATAATGGCCCGGCCATTCTCAATGCCGTCAAAGACGCGGGCAAGCTCAACCAGATCAAGATCGTCTGCTTCGATGAAGAGGACGAAACGCTGGCCGGAGTGAAAGCGGGCACGATTTATGCGACGGTCGTGCAGCAGCCCTATGAGTTCGGCAAACAATCTGTGGAATTGATGGCGAGGGTGCTTGGCGGAGACCGCTCTGTGATTCCGGCCAACAAGCAAATCTTCGTGCCCACCCTGGTCATCAAGAAAGAAAGCGTGGAAGAGTTCACGGCCAGAATCAACAAGCTTCGCGGTCGCAGCTAATTTCGAGTCATCGGTAGTCGGCGATCAGTAATCGGCTTTGCGGCTGTTTACTGATGAGCGGGCTACTGATTGCTGAGCGCTGGAATATGACTAATCCCATTCTTGAGATGAAGGGAATCAGCAAACGATTCCCGGGCGTGGTGGCCCTCGACGCGGTTAACCTCGAAGTCTATCCGGGCGAGGTCGTCGCGCTGGCTGGCGAAAACGGCGCGGGCAAATCGACGCTCATGAAAATCCTCGGCGGCGTTTACCAGCCGGACGAGGGGCAAGTCCGCATAGAGGGCCAGGATGTCTCGATTCGTTCGGTCTCGGATGCGATAGCGCGCGGGATTGGCTTTATCCATCAGGAGTTGAACGTGCTCGACAATCTGAATATTGGCGAGAACGTCTTTTTGGGACGCGAGCCCGTGTGGGGCGGGCCGCTCAACCTGGTCGATCGTCCGAAGATGCACGCGCAGACGGAAGTTTATCTCAAGCGTTTGGGACTGGACATCCCGAGCCGCACTCCGCTCAGCCAGCTCTCGATCGCACAGCAGCAGATGGTCGAGATCGCCAAGACCTTATCGCTCAACGCGCGCATCCTGATCATGGACGAGCCGACCTCAAGCCTGACGCTCACCGAGACCGAGCGACTGCTGGAAGTCACCAAGGACTTGAGGGCGCACGGGGTAAGCATCATCTACATCTCTCATCGTCTGGGCGAGATCAAGGATTTGGCCGATCGCGTCATCGTCCTGCGCGACGGGCGCAACGCGGGTGAGCTCAAGCGCGAAGATATTAACCACGACAATATCGTCAAGCTCATGGTCGGGCGCGACCTCAAACATTTTTACGAGCCTCCGACGACGACCGATCGCGCAAGCTATGTCGAAGCACAGGACTTGCGGACGCACAGGTATCCGAACAAGCCTGTCTCTTTCGAGCTTCGCAAGGGAGAAATCTTAGGCTTCGCAGGGCTGGTCGGCGCTGGCCGCTCCGAGGTCGCGCAGGCACTCTTCGGCGTCGACGGGCCTTTGAACGGGCAGGTCAAACTGGACGGCAAACCGATCAGAATCCATTCGCCGCAGGACGCCATCGCGCACGGGATTTATCTGATCCCGGAGGACAGGCGCAGGTCTGGCCTGATCCTGGAAGTGCCGATTCGTGAGAACATCACGCTGCCAGCCCTCACGCGCTACGCTTCCGCCGGGTGGATCATGTACGAGGCGGAGCGAAAAATCTCGACCGAGATGCTCGGCAAGCTGAACATCAAGGCTCCTTCGGTTGAATCGAAGGCGGGAAACCTGAGCGGCGGCAATCAACAAAAGGTCGTGCTCGCGAAATGGTTATCGCTCAATCCGAAGGTGCTGATTTTCGACGAGCCGACGCGCGGCATAGATGTCGGCGCGAAGGCGGAAATCTATCACCTCATGCGAAGCCTTGCCGAAAGCGGCGTCGCCATCATGATGATCAGCAGCGACATGGAAGAAATCCTGGGCGAAAGCGACCGCGTGGCGGTCATGCACGAGGGAGCCATCACCGGCATCCTTGAGCGCGCAGAGTGCAGCGAAGAAGCGATCATGCGGCTGGCTGTGGGAAAGACCGACAAGTAAAAGATAAAGACTAAAGGCTCGTCACTCGTCAGTTGACATTTATCTACTGAGGTTAAGAGATGAGAAAAGAACTTGGAACGTTCGTCTTGCTGGTGGTCTTGTGCGTCGTCGTGGCGATACTCAACCCGCGCTTTTTGGCCGGGGCCAACCTGCAAAACATGGCGCGCCTGATCGGCCTCTACGGCATCTTCAGTATCGGCATCGGGATGGTCATCATCACCGGAGGCATAGACCTCTCGGTCGGCTCCGTCTTCGCGCTGCTGGGCGTCCTGCTGTCGATCTTCCTGGCCGAATATCATTGGCCGAGCTCGCTGGCAGTGATCGCCGTGATCGGCATCGGGACGGGCTTGGGCTGGCTACACGGTTTCCTGGTAACGAGAGTGTTGATGCCGCCCTTCATCGTCACGCTCTGCGGCCTCCTCTTCTATAGAGGACTGGCGCGGTTCATCGCCAACGATGAGACCAAGGGATTCGGAAGCGCCGAAGGCTTCGAGACTCTGCGGAACCTGGCGACGGGCAGCGTCTTTCAGATTCCGATGCCGTTCATTCTGCTGATTATCATCAGCGCCATCATGTGGGTCGTGCTGCACAAGTCAGTGTACGGGCGCTATCTCTATGCTGTCGGGCGCAATGAAGAGGCGGCGCGCTATTCCGGCATCAGCTCGCGCACGATCATCGCCAGCGCCTACGTCATCTCCGGGCTCATGGCCGGAATCGCTGGCGTGCTGCTGGCCTTTTATACGAACTCGATCTCGCCTTCCTCGCACGGCAATTTCTACGAGCTGTACGGGATTGCGGCGGCTGTCCTGGGTGGTTGCAGCCTGCGCGGGGGCGAGGGCTCGATCGTCGGCATACTGATCGGCACGGCCCTGCTTCAGGTGTTGCAAAATCTCGTTAACCTGCTGGGCATTCCCAGCTCGCTCAACTTCGCCGTCATGGGCGCGGTCATCCTGCTCGGCGTGATGGCCGACCAGCTCTTGCGGCGAAAGTCCGCGACGAAGTAGAGCCGATTGGGGAGTCAACAATTTATGTCAAAGATACGAAAGAGCGCGCAGGTACTCGTCTTCATTCTATTGCTTTGCCAGATGACGTTTGCCGCGCAGGCGGAGAAGTGGTCGGAGCAGAAGGCCAGGGATTGGTACAGCCGACAGCCCTGGCTCGTCGGCAGCAACTTTGTTCCGGCCTACGCCATTAACGAGCTTGAGATGTGGCAGGCGGACACCTTCAACCCGAAAAGAATAGACACGGAACTGGGCTGGGCCCAGTCGATCGGCATGAACACGATGCGCGTCTTCCTTCACGACCTGCTCTGGAAGCAAGACCCCGAAGGCTTCAAGCGCCGCCTGAACACGTTTCTCGCCATCGCCGCCCGTCACAATATCAGGCCGATGCTCGTCTTGTTCGACTCGGTTTGGGATCCCAACCCGCAGCTAGGCAAACAGCGCGCGCCGCGCCCCGGCGTACACAATTCCGGCTGGATGCAGAGTCCGGGCGCGCGGGCGCTGCAAGACCCTTCGGAGTATCCGCGCCTCGAAGCATACGTGAAGGGCGTGGTCGGGGCGTTCGCGCATGACGAGCGCGTCCTCGCCTGGGACATCTGGAATGAGCCGGACAACGTGAACCCCGGCAGCTACGACAAGTTGGAGCCTAGGAACAAGGTCGAGCTTGTGCTGGCGCTCTTGCCGAAGGCGTTCGCCTGGGCCCGCGAGGTGGGCCCACAGCAGCCCTTGACGTGCGGCGTCTGGAAGGGCGACTGGTCGAGCCCGGACAAGATGACCGAGATGGATCGCTTGCAGATTGAGCTCTCCGATGTCGTCACGTTTCACAATTACGACTCGCCGACGGAGTTCGAGAAGCGCATCAACTGGCTGAAGCGATACAATCGCCCGCTGATCTGCACGGAGTACATGGCGCGCGGCAACGGTAGTTTCTTCATGGGGTCGCTGCCCGTCGCCAAGGTACACAACGTCGGCATGATTAACTGGGGGCTGGTGCAGGGCAAAGCGCAGACTCATCTGCCATGGGATTCATGGCAGCGGCCCTACACAGACCGCGAGCCCTCGATCTGGTTCCACGAAGTCTTTCGCACGAACGGCACACCCTACATCCCGGAGGAGGTCGAATACATCAGGCGCATGACTGGCAGGGCCAGAGGCCGCGCCACCCGAGCCCGCAGGTCGCAACACCCCACCTTGCCTCGTCAGGTTTCACCTGTCATCAGACGGGAGGCGGGCGCAGTTCAGTAAAGAATCAATGTTGGAAAGCCCCGTGAGGGGCGGAAGAATGTAGCCCATGACGCAAGTCATGGGAACAGAGCAGACAAGAAAGAGCGAGCCCCGTGAGGGGCGAAAGAAATTCAACGTGATTACTCTCGACGTTGAGTTTCTTTCGCCCCTCACGGGGCTGAATGTTAATTGGCCCAACTTGCCCCACGGCTCGCGCCGTGGGCTACACTCTTCCGCCCCTCACGGGGCTTTACACTCTTTCGCTCCTCGCGGGGCTTCCGATGGGCTACATTATGTCGCCCGTTCGGGGCTTCTGAATATGTCGCGCAGGGCTGGATAAAGGGCGCGGAACATCTTGTACTGTTGATTCATGAGCGCGATCGTATCCGCGTCAGGCTCTACGCGTGAGGCGACGCGGACGACTCCTTCACATGCCGCGTCTACGGTGGGCCACACGCCGCCGCCGACTCCGGCCAGGAGCGCCGCACCGTAGGCCCCGCCCTCCTCTGCTTCGACTATCTCGACCGCGCGGCCATACACGTCCGCCTGTATCTGCCGCCACAACGCTCCCTTTGCGCCGCCTCCGCCCAGCCGAATCGTTTCAACCGGGACGCTCATCTCGTTAAAGATCGTCAGGGTGTCGCGCAGGCTAAAGGCGACGCCTTCCATGATGGCGCGCAGGATGTGACCGCGCGTGTGGCTCGCCGTCAATCCGACGAGCGCGGCGCGTGCATACGGATCCAGGTGCGGCGTGCGCTCGCCCATCAGGTACGGAGCCCACAGCGCGCCGTCTGCCCCGGGCGGCGTGCCCGCCGCTTCTTCGCTCAACCTGTCATAAACATCGCGGCCATCCTCCGCGCCCACAGCGCCGAAGCGGTCGCGGAACCAGCGCAGTGATAATCCGGCCGCCTGCGTGACGCCCATGACATGCCAGCGCGCGGGGATAGCATGACAGAAAGTATGAACGCGGCCCTGCGGGTCTAGTGAGGGTTGTGCCGTGGCGGCGAAGACGACGCCGGACGTGCCTATGGTCGCGCTGACCATGCCGGGTCTGACGATGCCCATCCCGACCGCGCCCGCCGCCTGATCGCCCGCGCCAGCCACGACCGGCGTCCCCTCACGAAGCCCAGTGGCCGCCGCCCCTTCAGCCGAGATACGCCCCGTCACTTCGGGCGATTCGTAAACTGCGGGCAGCCAGCGCTCGTCTATCTCGGCGGCGTCCAGCATTTCGGCAGACCACTTGCGCCGCGTCACATCCAGCATCAGTGTGCCCGAAGCATCGGCCACGTCCGTCGCGCGCTCGCCCGTCAAACACAGGCGAATGTAATCCTTCGGCAAGAGAATACTGTGAACGCGGGCCCAAAGCTCCGGCTCGTGCTCGCGCACCCACAGCAGCTTCGGTAGCGAAAAGCCGGGCAGCGCCGGGTTCAAGGTCAACTCGATCAGCCGCTCTGCCCCGACCAGCTCCGTGATCGCGCGGCATTGTGCGTCCGTACGCAGGTCGCACCAGATGAGCGCTGGTCTGAGCACTCGATCGCGCTCGTCCAGCAAGACCGTGCCGTGCATCTGTCCCGTGAGCCCGACGCCGCCTATCTCTTCGCCGCCGAGCCCGCTTTGCGAGAGCGCCGAGCGCACGGCCACCCGGCAGGCGCGCCACCAATCCTGTGGGTCTTGTTCGGCCCAGCCCGTCTGCGGCGACGCGAAAGGCGCGTGCTCATCGGTTGCCGATGCGACGACGCGGCCACTGTCATCTATCACGACGGCGCGCGTGCCGCCCGTGCCGACATCAATGCCTAGCAGCTTCATGCGTTCACCAGAAGAAGATTGAGTTGAGCCCGGTAGACTTTCAGTATGGGCCGCGAATGTTGGCGGCCACCTCTGTTTCGTAGAACGACTTCAACTTCTCGTGCAGCTCGCGGCTCAAAGGAGGCAGGCTGCTGGCCTCTGCGTTCGCGGCTGCCTGAGCAGCATTTCTCGCACCCGCGATCACCACGCTGACCTGCTCGAAGTCCAGAATCCAGCGCAGGGCCATCTGTGCCATCGTCATGCCCTGCGGCACTAAGGGTCTGAGCGTCTCGGTCAATTCCACGCCTCTCTCGAAGGGCAGACCGGCGAAGGTCTCGCCGACGTTGAACTGCTCGCCGTTACGATTAAAGGTGCGATGATCCGTCTCCGGGAATACGGTCTGCTTGGTGTACCTGCCGGAGAGCAGCCCGCTGGCGAGAGGCAGGCGCACGATGAGCGCGATTCCCCTGGAGTGGGCCCGATCAAAGAGGGCTTCGATCGGTTTCTGGCGATAGATGTTGAAGATGATCTGAAGAGAGGCGAGGCCCGGCTCGTTCAGACAAACGAGCGCTTCCTCCATCGACTCGACGCTGACGCCGAAGTTCTTGATTTTTCCTTCCTGCTTGAGCAGCCGCAGCCACTCGAAGACCTCGCCCTGCTGCAAGACTTCTAACGGTATGCAGTGCAGTTGGATGAGGTCTAGAGCATCGACGCCGAGGCGGCGCAAACTGGCTTCCGTATGCACGCGGAAGGCTTCGGGCGAAAAGTTTTCGGGCCAGCCGGGCTCGGGGAAACGCCCGAGCTTGGTCGCCACGAAGACCGGCTCCCGGCAAGTTTTGAGAAACTTGCCGATCAACTCTTCGCTCCGGCCAAGCCCGTACACGTCCGCCGTATCGAAGAAGTTAATGCCGTTGTCTATGGCGGCCCGCAGGGTCTTGAAAGCCTCTTCTTCGGGAACATCACCCCACTCCGTACCGCCCAGTTGCCAAGCGCCCAAACCGATCTCAGAAACACTCACACCCGTCCCGTCAAAGAGTCTTTTCTTCACTTAACTTCTTCTCCCGAACTCGCTCTCATGAAACTTCAATGTGCACGCGTTCTTATCAACGCACGCCGAACAGAATGTCCATCGTCAATTGATCGAGCCGCTCGTACTGCAACCCTTTGGAAGCGAGCGCCGTGCGATCAAAGTTGCGCTCAAGCAGCGTCGCGGCATTACCTTTCTCGTAAGACGCGAAAGAGGGCGCGCCCTCGTTCATCGCGGCGATCTCGGCCGTTAAAGCTTTGATCTCCGGGTCTGCGTTCCACTGCGCCGCCTTGTCTTTCAAAATCAAATACGTGCGCATACACCCGCGCGCGAAATCCTTCACCCCTTCGTAATCTTCCGTGCGGTAAGCATGAGCGTCAAACGCGCGCGGCCCGTCGTAACCGACATCCTCCAGAAACTTCACGAGCCAGAAAGCGGCCTTCGGATTCGCAGACCCGAACCGCAAGTCCTGATCATAGCGACCGGGTATCTGATCGTTGAGGTCAATGTGAAAGAGCTTGCCCGCTTCCCATGCCTGCGCGACGGCGTGCGTCATATTCAGACCAGCCATGTGCTCGTGCGCAACTTCCGGGTTGACGCCCACCATGTCCGGGTAATCGAGCGTGGAGATCAGCGCCAGGTAAGCGCCTGTGGTCGGCATGTAGATGTCTGCGCGCGGCTCGTTGGGCTTGGCCTCCATCGCGAACCTGTAGCCGTAGCCCTGATCCCTGGAATACTCGCACAGATAATTCAAGGCTTCGCGCAAACGCTTGACGGCCTCGTCCGCGCGGCGGCAGGCGTCCGTCTCGACACCCTCGCGCCCGCCCCACAAAACGAATATCTTCGCGCCAAGCTCCGCGCCCAAGTCCATCGCGCGCATCGTCTTCTGCAAGGAATAGGCGCGCACCGAAGGGTCGTTGGCCGTAAACGCGCCGTCACGAAATACCGGGTCATAGAAAAGATTGACGGTCGCCATCGGCACTTTCAGCCCCGACTCTTCGCACGCGCTCTTGAACTCGCGCACGATTCTATCGCGCTCGCTCTGAGAGGCATCGATCGGGACGAGGTCGTTGTCGTGCAGGCAGGTTCCGTACGCGCCTGCTTCGGCGAGCATGCGGACGGCGTCGACGGGCGGTAGCGGCGGACGCACCGCGTCGCCGAAAGGGTCGCGGCCACGATTGCCGACTGTCCAGAGTCCGAAGGTGAATTTGTGTTCCGGGCGCGGTTGATACTTATCACTTGCCATGATCGTAGCCTCCATTGAAGAGACATCTGCGGCGGGCCGGGTTGACCAGTCCCCGAAGAGGTCAGCCGAATCCTGATTATTCACAAGCCACCCGGCGACGCGTCCGTGCTGCCGCCAGTGAAAACCCAACATTGCTGATTGGAATAGACAGGTTTATAGCACATAATTGCTCATATTGTAAGCAAATGAGCAGCCCCGTCGAGAGAAAATTCAGGGGCGTTTTCAGGTCAATTCAGGTCAGTACCGCCTGCGGTACTGACCTGATTGGCTGCGTCAGTTTATTGCGGCGGGTCGATCAGCTTAAAGCCGACGGTTTCCTGTGTGCGTTGTTCGGCGCGCAGGCGGTCGGCGATGTCCAGCATCTTTTGGGCGCGCTCTTTGTCGCCGAGCTTGGCGTAGACGAGTCCCAGTTGATAATGAGCGCGCAGGCTTTTATCGTTGAGTTGGACGGCGCGCTCAAGCTCTGCGCGCGCCAGTTCATACTTGTTCTGCTTGAAGTAGATGGTTCCGAGCGCCGTGTGGGCCCAGGCGTGGGCGGGGTCTGATTTGAGCGCGCGCTCGAACCAGCGGATAGCGCCCTCAGTATCGCCTTCAGTGTCGCTGATCAGTCCGAGCTGATACTCGACATCGGCGCTTGGGCCCAGCGCGAGGCTCTGTTCAAGCACCTTGCGAGCTTCCGCGTACCTCTTCGTGCTGTTGAGCGCCGCGCCGAGTATGTAATAGCCGGTCGGGTCATTGGGACGAAGCTCGATATAGCGACGTATGAGGGCTTCGGCCTCAGCCTTTTCGTCGTGGCGAAAGCGCGCGAGCGCGAGCATGTATAGATAAGTGGGCTCGTCCGGCTTGAGGCGCTGTAGACGCTCGAAGGCGGGCAGGGCATCGAGAATCAAATCCATCTGCATCGTCGTGAGCCCGAAATCGTAGAGCACGGCCTGATTCTCCGGCGCGAGCTTGCGTGCCCGCAGCAGATGGGCCAGAGCTTTTTCAAGCTCGCCGCGAGCGCGCGCCACGCGTGCCAGCTCGCGCAGCGTCGGGACATCGTCGGGCTTCAAGGCGAGCGCCGACGTATAAAATTCCTCGGCGCGCAGCCACTCCTCTTTCCGCGCGTAGCCCGCACCCAACTGGTAGAGCAGCGCGTAGGAATCCGCCGACTGTGAGCGCGCCGCTTCCAGTATCTCTATGGCCGCGTCGGGTAAATTGTTTTGGATAAAGACGGAGGCGAAACCAGCGGCTTCGTCTGGGTTGAGCGCGCCGCGTCGCTTGAGCGGTGCGGCGAGGGCGAGCGCTTCACTTTTACGCCCCAGACTCAGATAACACTTGATGGACAGGTAAAGATATTCGACGCTTTGGGCCGGGCGGGGAATCTTTGCCAGGTAATCAAGCGCGCGCTCGTACTCGCGGCGCTCTTCGTAGATGGCTGCGAGGTTATAGTTGATGTCGGGCTCGTCCGGCGCTAGCTTCGAGGCTTCGGTCAAAGCCCACAGCGCGCGGTCTGTCTTGTGTTGTTCCAGGTAGAGCAGGCTTAGATTGAAATAAGCGCCGACCATCGCGGGCGACTCTTTGATGGCACGCAGGAATAGTTGTTCGGCTTCGACCATGCGCTGCTGCTGCGCGCGAATGACGCCGAGAAGTTTGAGCGCATTGGCTTCGTGTGGCGCGTCGCGCAGGATGGCGTCCAGCTCGGCCTCTGCGCGCGCGAGTTGTTGCTGGCGGATAAATTCCTGCGCGCGCTCAAGGCGCGCATCGATCGCTTGCTGCTGGGCGGAAGCCGAGAAAGCGTAAGCGGTGAGAGCCAGGCATAGCAGGAAGATACGCGCCAGCAGCCGCGCGCCCGATGTGCCGGGCGTTCGCCACGCCATCTCCCTACTAAGAGCAGTCGATAACATACCCTTGCGTCTGCCGTGAACTATAAACTCTAAGTTAACACGCCAGCAAGAGTCACAGTCAGTGCCGCCAAAGGTCTCTGGCGGGTCTCAAGCCACGCCAACGACCCGCCAGAGACCTTTGGCGGTACTGACCTGAGACATACCCAATTGCAAATGGCTGTAAATGGGCGCACGAGCCTTGCGCTGCCGCCGACATTGATATACAAAGCGTGTTCATGACTACGACAAATGTAAGTCCGCTGGCGGGGAAGCCCGCCGTGGCCTCCATGCTCGTCAATCTGCCCCGGCTGATCACGGCTTATTACACCGAAAGGCCAGACCCGTCCGTCGCGGTCGAGCGCGTCGCCTTCGGGACTTCAGGTCATCGCGGCTCGTCTCTCCTGCGCAGCTTTAACGAGGCGCATATCCTCGCGATCAGCCAGGCCATCTGCCTTTATCGCCGCGAGCAGCAGATCACGGGCCCACTCTTTCTGGGGATAGACACGCACGGGTTGTCGGAGCCCGCGAAGGCGACGGCGCTCGAAGTGCTGGCGGCCAACGGGGTCGAGGTGATGCTGGACGCGGGCGACGGCTACACGCCGACGCCCGTGATCTCTCATGCGATTCTCAATTATAATCGTGGCCGCACAGAAGCCTTTGCCGACGGCATCGTCATCACGCCCTCGCACAACCCGCCGGAGGATGGTGGCTTCAAGTACAACCCGCCGCACGGCGGCCCTGCGGACACAAACGTTACCAGGTGGATAGAGGAGAAGGCGAACGCGTTTCTCGCAGACGACCTGCGCGGCATCTCGCGTATCCCTTACGAGCGCGCCCTTCATGCGGCGACCACTCATCGCCACGATTACATCAACTCTTACGTCAACGATCTCGCGTCAGTGATCGACATGGAGGCGATTCGCGGCGCGGGGCTCAAGCTGGGCGTTGACCCGCTTGGCGGTGCGGGCGTCCGTTACTGGGAGCCGATCATCGAGCGATACGGTCTCGATCTCACCATCGTCAATCCTACGGTCGATTCGACTTTTCGTTTCATGACCGTGGATTGGGACGGGAAGATCAGGATGGACTGCTCTTCGCCCTACGCGATGGCCGGGCTCATCGCGCTCAAAGATCAATTCGACATCGCCTTCGCCAACGATAGCGACAACGACCGGCACGGAATAGTGACGCGCACGGCGGGGCTAATGAATCCGAATCACTATCTGGCGGTCGCCATCTCGTACCTGTTCCGTCATCGCACGGGCTGGTCGCCGGATGCCGCCATCGGCAAGACGCTCGTCAGCAGCAGCATGATCGATCGCGTCGCCGCGAGCCTCGATCGTCGTCTAGAGGAAGTGCCCGTCGGGTTCAAATGGTTCGTCGACGGTCTGCTCGACGGGACTCTGGGGTTCGGGGGAGAGGAGAGCGCGGGCGCGTCTTTCCTACGCCTGGACGGCACGGTCTGGACGACCGACAAGGACGGCATTATTCTAGACCTGCTGTCGGCGGAGATGATGGCGAAGACCGAGCGCGACCCCGGAGAGCTTTACACGGAGCTGACGAGCCGGTTCGGCTCGCCCGTCTACGAGCGCATCGATGCGCCCGCCACACCCGAACAGAAAGCCGTCCTGCAAAAGCTCTCGCCCGAACAGGTCGAGGCACAGGAGTTGGCCGGAGAGAAGATCACGCGGAAGCTCACTAAGGCTCCCGGCAACGGCGCGGCGATCGGCGGGCTCAAGGTCGTGACGGAGAACGGCTGGTTTGCCGCGCGTCCCTCGGGCACGGAAAATGTTTACAAAATCTACGCCGAGAGCTTTAATGGCCGGGAGCATCTGCGACGGATACAGGAAGAGGCACAGGCGCTCATCGCCAGAGTCTTTGCCGCCGCTCAGCCGTAACCGAACCAGCTCGAACCGTACGCGCATCCGATCAACGCACTCACGTTGGCTTGATAGAAGTTAGATGTCGGCGGCTGAAGCCGCGCGTCAGTGCTTATCTCAATCTCACGTTATCTTCGGTGAGCCTCTAAACCAATCGCGGCGGCGAAAACAGTAGCCATACGTTAGCGGTTCATCCTATTATCTGACTGGGTTGCCTGACATTCTCTTTGCGAGCCGCCACCGGGCTGCAAATCACGATGTTCATCGAAGATTCAGAAACAACGTCGCCGACAGAAGATCGTTTCCGCGCGATACTGGAACAGTCTCCGCTGAGCATACAGATTATGTCGGCCGACGGGCGCATCATCCGCGTCAACCCGGCTTGGGAAAAGTTGTGGGGCGTCAGCCTCGAACAGCTACAGGGCTACAACATCCTCGAAGACCAGCAACTCGTCGAGCGCGGCATCATGCCTTACATCCGGCGCGCCTTCGACGGCGAGGCGCAGGAAATCCCGCCCGTGCTTTACGACCCGGAAGCCACCATCCCTAACATCACCAGCAACAGCGAGCCGCAGCGTTGGACGAAAGCCGTCATCTATCCGATCAAGGACGCGGCGGGACGTGTGCGCGAGGTCGTGCTCATGCACGAGGACATCACCGCGCGCATGCAGGCCGAAGAGAAGGCGCGGGCGACAGAGGCGCGCTATCGCAATCTCCTTGAGAACGCCAACGACATCATCTATTCACACGATCTTCAGGGCAACTATCTTTCGATCAACCGCGCGGGCTCCGAGATTACCGGGTACACGCGCGCGGAGATTCTCGGCGGACTCAACATCAGCAACGTCGTCGCCCCGGAACACCTTGAGAAGGCCAAACAGATGACCATGCTCAAGCTGCGCGACCCGACGCCGACCGTCTACGAAGTGGACATCATCTCTAGAGACGGGCGACGGCTGACGCTTGAGGTGAGCACCAGAATCTCTTACGAGGACGGGCAGCCCGTCGCGGTCGAGGGCGTCGCACGCGACGTGACCGAGCGCAAGCGCGCGGAGCAGGAAAGGGCCCGCTTGGCCGCGCAGGTGGAAGATCAACGCAAGCACTTGCAGGCGATGGTCTCAAGCGTGCCCGGTGTTGTGTGGGAGGCTTGGGGAGAGCCGGACGCCGCGCACCAGCGCATCGATTTCGTCAGCGACTACGTGGAGACGATGCTCGGCTACAGCGTCGCGGAGTGGCTCTCGACGCCGAACTTCTGGCTCTCGATCGTCCACGAGGAAGATAAGGAGAGCGCGGCGCGCGAGGCCGCCAAGACCTACACGAGCGGGCGGCGCGGCACGAACCAGTTTCGCTGGATAGCGAAAGACGGCCACGTCGTCTGGGTCGAAGCACAGTCGGTCGCCATCTTCGACGAGAGTGGGCGTCCGGTCGGCATGCGCGGCGTGACGATGGACATCAGCGAGCGTCGGCAGAAGGAGGTCAACGAGCGTTTCCTGGCGGAAGCCAGCACGGCTCTGGCCTCTTCGCTCGATTACGAGACGACGCTCGCCACGGTCGCGCAGCTCGCCGTCCCACACTTCGCGGACTGGTGCGGCGTTGACATCACAGACGAAGACGGAAGCCTCAAACGTCTGGCCGTCGCTCATATCGACCCAGAGAAGCTGGCGTGGGCCCACGAGCTGCACGAACGCTACCCGCCTGACCCTACGTTGCCGCGCGGGGTTTACAACGTCGTGCGGACAGGTCAGCCGGAATTCTACCCTGACATCCCGGACGAGATGCTCATGCAGGGCGCACAGGACGCGGAGCATCTGGCGGTGCTGCGGCAGATAGGATTCCGCTCCGTCATGCTCGTCCCGCTCAAGACGCGAGATAAGACGCTCGGAGTCCTCTCGTTCGTCAATACGTCTGCGAGTCGTCAACACACGGCGGAAGATTTGGCGCTGGCCGAAGACCTGGCTAATCGCGCGGCGCTCGCCGTCGACAACGCGCGCCTCTACAGGGCGGAGCAGCAGACCCGGCAGGCCGCCGAGCGCACGTCCGACCTCTTGATGCGCCTACAGGCCGTCGCCTCCTCGCTCTCTCAGGCGCTCACGCCGCAACAGGTCGCAATGGCAGTCATCGAACAGGGACTCAACTCGCTCGGCGCGCACGCGGGCACGGTCGTCCTCTTGAGCGATAACGGCGCGGAGCTTGAGATCGCCGGTACGGTCGGCTTTACGCCGGAAGTCCTGGAGCGTTGGCACAGCTTTGCCGTCACGGAGCGAGTTCCCATCGCCGAAGCCGTGCGCAGAAAGGCCCCTGTCATCGTCGAGTCGATCGCCTCAGAAGAGGAACGCTATCCGGCCATCGGGCCCTTAGCGTCCGTGACGGGCAGCCGTGCGCTGATCGCCTTTCCGCTGATCGTTGAAGGGCATACGATCGGCGCGCTCGGCCTCAGCTTTCCTCAACCGCAGAGCTTCAGCGAAGATGATCGCGCCTTCATGCTGGCATTGGCCCAACAGTGCGCGCAGGCGCTTGAGCGCGCCCGCCTCTACGAAACGGAGAAGAGATCGCGCACGCAGGCCGAAGCCGCCAACCGTATCAAGGATGAGTTTCTGGCGACCGTCTCCCACGAATTGCGCACGCCGCTGACGGCGATCGTCGGGTGGTCTAGCCTGATGCGGAAGAACAGGTTCGATCAGGCGGCGACCTCGCGCGCGATGGAAACCATCGAGCGTAATGCGAAGGCGCAGGCGCAGATCATCGACGACCTGCTCGATGTCTCGCGCATCATCACGGGCAAGCTGAGTCTTGAGGCGCGCTCGATCGAGCTTGATTCGATCATCAGGACGGCGCTGGAGGCGCTGCGCCCGGCGGCTGAGACGAAGGGCTTAAACATCAGGTCGGAACTGGATTCGAGGGCGGCGACGGTGTGGGGCGACCCGGCCAGGCTTCAGCAGGTGATGTGGAATCTGCTCGCCAATGCCGTCAAGTTCACGCCACGCGGCGGGGAGGTCTCGGTCACGTTGCGGCGCGCGGACTCGCAGGTCGAGGTCGTCGTCAGCGATACGGGGCAGGGCATCAATGCGGATTTCCTGCCTTTCGTCTTTGACCGTTTCCGCCAGGCCGACGGCAGCACGACGCGCGCTTATGGCGGGCTCGGGCTGGGCCTGGCGATCGTGCGTCATCTGGTCGAGATGCATGGCGGGACGGTGCGCGCAGAGAGCGCGGGCGTCGGCCACGGCGCGACCTTTATCATCACGCTTCCCCTAATGGCCGTGCAGGCCGTGCACGCCGATTCAAGCTACGGAGCACAGCCGCTCTCCGATACAGAGCAGCTGGATTGCCCTCCCTCTTTGAAAGACGTGCGCATACTGATCGTGGACGACGAAACGGACGCGCGCTTCTTACTGACGACGATTTTGGAGCGTTGTGAGGCGAGCGTTCTGTCGGTCGGGTCGGCGTCGGAGGCGTTAGCGGCGCTCGCACAATTCAAGCCTCACATACTCGTGAGCGACATCGGCATGCCGGATGAAGACGGCTATGCGTTGATTCGTAAAGTGCGGGCGCTCGGGCCCGGAGAGGGCGGCAAGATACCGGCCATCGCCTTGACGGCATACGCCAGGGAAGAAGATCGCATGCGCGCGCTGCTGGCAGGCTTTCAGGTACACGTGGCGAAGCCTGTCAATCCCACGGAGTTGATCGCCGTCATCGGCGGACTCGCCGGGATTGGAAGGCGCGAGTAAGCTTCGGGCTCACTGGCTGGGGGAAAGCAGCAGCGGCGTCTCAGGGTTGAGACGGCAAGGGTCTGTGCTCGCGCGGCTGTTGCGGCTGCGCGATTGGCGCACGCTCGCGGAAAGCGTTCTTTCGTCCAGCTTCATCAACCCGCATCCAATCTCGCTGAGTTGTCCCTGCAACGTCCTGAGCTGATTTTGCAGAAGTTCCAGCTCCATTTCGCGCCTGTCGGTTGCGGGCGCGCTGCGCGAGTTCATCATCGACTGTTGTTCGAGCCGGTTGATGCTGAGCTCGATCGTGTAGAGGCGCTGTTCGAGCGAGCTGATGCGCCGCTCAAGCCCGAAGGTATCCTGCGGCTGTGCTTCGCTGCGCGCTTCCGCACCCGTGCGATATGCGCTGCCTGAGATCGCGCCCAGAAGCGCACCCGCGAACAGGAGCGCGATCCAACGGGCTCTAAAATTTTTCATCTCCAAGCACCTCATCTTTCGATCACGCGGGAAAAGCGAGCGCGACCAGCGTGACGATGGCCGCCATCATGAGCGCCCGCCTGTTGATGCGTCGCGCGACGGCGCGAAGCTCCTCCGCCTGACCTTCATCCTCAATAGCTTCCTCGCCATCATCCATGTTACGCAGCCCGCGCGCGGCCAGCGCGATGCAGGTCTGCTCGCGCGTCTGTAGCAGCCCGAGCGCGGCGATCCAGATGGGAAAGAAGATGACCGCGCGCCAGGGGCGCGGCGCTCCCAGCACGACCAGCGCGAACGCCAGCAGAGCGCCGAGCGCGAGCCCGGCGATACCCATCACGCGCCGCTTGCGCCGCTCGCGCGGCCCGATGTTGATGGCGACCGATTCCACTGACTTCCAGGTTTCCTTCAGGGCGCGCTGAGCGTCGCGAGCGCCTGCCCCATCGTCACACGTTGGCCCACGCGAGCGTTGATGACGCGCACAGTCCCGGCGGAAGTTGTCTGCGCCGCGACGATCTGTTCGGCCGGACGCGCGGGCGCGGGGCCCGTCGGTTGACTTGCGCCGGGCTGGCGCGCGGCGAGCAGTCCCGTTTGCGCGCTTCTTTCCGACTCCTGCGCTTTCTGCAATCTTTGCTGGGCCCGTTCGTAGAGCGCGCGCTCGCCGTCCAACTGCGCCTGCGAGGCTTCGCCGGACGCGACGAGCGGCGTCAGGCGGTTGACCTCCGCTTCATGCTGCACCACTTCGGCGCGCGCGGCCTCGATCTCCGTCCCGGCTGATTTGAGATTACGCACGGCCAGCGATTCCGCGCTCTCGCCGGGAGAAGGCTTGACCACCTGCGTTTCGTTCAGGACGCCTATCTCCAGAATGGGCGCACCGGCTTCGACGTGGACGCCTTCGGCGACGAGCACGCGGCGCACCACGCCCGTCGCCGGAGCGTTGATGACGATAATGTTGGACGCGCTCCCTTGATCGCTCGAAGTAGAGCGACATGCCGAAACTGAGATGAGCAGGGAAGTAGAGAGCGCGAGCATCGCTTTGCCTGTGAAAGTCCGGCTGCTGAAGATAGGGGTAAGCATCGAAGTTTCGAGAAGCTTTCGGAGGCTAACGCATCCGGGTTATTGATCTGAGCCCGGCGTCGCACCTTTGGCGGTTGCCGGTGTCGTCACAACAGAGGCAGCACCTTCGACCTTCATCTCCGTCGAGGCGGGTCTCTGCTCAAGCTCACGGAGCGGGGTGTCCGTACGCACGGCGACGTTGTTGGCCGAAAGAGTAGTTCCGGTCGCGCGCTGAAACTGCGCGATCGCTTTGTTGAGATCGGTCTGCGCCTGTAGCTCGCGTGCGCGCGCCGCGAGCAGGTCTGTCTGTCGCTGCAAGACCAGAAAGACGGTCGTCGTTCCGGCGCGGAATTGACGCTGCTCGCTGGCGTACTGCTGTTCTGCCGAGGAGCGGGCAGCGGCGGAGGACGCGAGCCGCGCTTCGGCGCTTCGCACCGACTGGATGGAGTTTCGCACGTCCGCCTCGATCAGTTGTTCGGCCTGCGCGAGCTGATCTTTGATGCGATTGTTGAGCGCGAGCGCGCGGCCCAGATTGGCTTCAGCCGTGCGATTGCGGAGCGGCAGCGAAATGCGAAAGCCCACGCGCGCCGTCGGGTAGTTCTGGTCGATCAGATTTTGCAGAGACTGCCCGTAGCCGCCGATCAGATTGGGTGCGACGCTCGGCGTCGTCGAAGTCGGAAGCGGGTCTAACCCGGCGAGCGCGGAAAGCTCGTTGACGCGCGCATTAAGCGCGCTCGTGTTATTGACCGCGTTCGGGTTCGCCTGAACGAGCGTTCCGGCCAGCCCGGCGCTCGTGTACGTGCCGACGAGATCGACCTGCGGCTTCGTCTGGTCGCGGAAAAAGCGCACGTCCACTTGATTGATGTCGGCGGTGGTTTTCAGTTGGGCCAACTCCGGTCGATTATCGAGCGCAGCCCTGACGGCCTGTTCTAAGGGAACGCGCGGCGCTTCGAGGCTGACGGGGGTGACGGGCGTGATGGCGCGCGCCCACATCGCCTCGGTGCGGTCTGGGAGGATCAGGGTCTTCAAAGTATTCTCGGCCTGCGTTACAGCTTCCTGAGCCGTGTAGACGTTCTGCTCGAAAGTCGTCACTTGTGTCGTGGCCGCGACAATATCGATCGGGGCGAGCACGCCCTTCTCGACCAGTCTTTCATTGCTTTCCTCTTGAATGCGCGCCTGCTTGACGGCGTCGATCTGGACTTGCAGATTCCTGAGCGCGAAGACCAAATCCCAGTAAGCCTGCTCGACCTGCGTGATGGTCTCGATGGCGCGCTGGCGAAATTGGGCGTCCGAGAGCGAGAGATTTTTTCGGGCGATCTCGATCTGGCGACGATTGTTGTCGAAGCGCAAGCCGCGCCAGAGCGGCTGCGTGTAAGTGAAGGTGAGCGCCGCCGGAAACTGCGGATTGAGCCTCACGTTCTGATTGGTGGTCGTCAGGCGGGTCGAAGAAAAGTCCAACTGATAAGAGCCGCCCGCGTAGGGCGAGTAGCCGCCGAGGCGTACGGAGCCGGTCATGTCCTGCTGCGTGACGGAGCCGCTCGCGCCGCCGCCGCCGATGGATGAGCTGGTCGGCGTCGTCGCCCGCTCAAAATAGTTCTCCGAAGAGAGAAGCGGGTCATAGACGCCGCGCGCCGCAGTCAAATTATATTCGGCTATCTGTACGTCTATGCGCGAGGCATCGATGTCGTTGTTGTTCCTGAGCGCAAGCTTGATCGCATCGTTGAGACTGACGGGCAGTCCGTCCGTGACATCGACGCCGACGCGCTCGGCCGAAGGGAGCGGGCGCAGCGGTGCTGTGTAATCGGGCGCGACGGGCGGCGGCTCCTGCGGCAACTCCGCCGGGGCTATGCCGGACGAGACGCCTATGTTCTGCCCGGGCGTCTGCGGAACCGCAGCGCCGGGTTGAGCGCCGGGCGAAGCAGGCGTCGTCGTGGTCGTCGTGCCGGGCGCGGCGGTTCCGGCGGGCTGGGTCGTCGTCGGCAATCCTGTTGACGGAGTGGTCTGTCCGGGCACGTCCGGCGTGGGCGGGCGCGGCCCCTGCGTATTGGGCGTGGTCTGTTGTCTCTCCTGTTGAGGGCCTGTCTGCGGCTGCGTGCTCTGCTGCGCTTCGTTGCTCGGCCTGACCGTCGCTCCCGGTGCGTTGGGCGGCAATTCCGAGCGTCCGGGCTCGGGCGCGCCCGGCTGTTGCGTCTGCGTTGAGGTTCCGGCGGGCGGCGTCTGCGGCGACGAGGTTGTGGTCGGTGTCGTTGATGTCTGCTGCGCGCGCACATCAACAGCAACCGTGACGAAGAGCATCAGCGCGCCGAAGATGACGGCACATGAACGGCGAGCCGGCCCCGAAAGGAATGAACAGGATGGACAGAGATTGCCGGGATGAAATACAAAATCTTTGCCGGGTGAATCGTTCATTGCTTTTCGTATCCTGTGTATCCTGTCTATCCTGTTTGAATCTGCTTTCATTTTATCAAGGGCTCTCAATCTCCTGACGCCTGATCCGCATACGTGTCCTTACGAGGTTTAGGCGGACGAGGAGTCCCGGAACGATTGAAGAGGTGGGCGAACGCCGTCCAGCCTCCGGCGAAGCGACGCCGGACGCCGCCCGCGAATGTTCCGTATCTAGTCCCGACGTAACTCCAGACGGGCGATTCGGTGGCGTCCTCGAAGAGCGAGTAGAAGACCGGCACGGCCAGCAATGTGAGCAGCAGGCAGAGCGATTGACCGCCGACGACGAGTACGCCGATCGAACGGTTGGTCGCAGCGCCCGCGCCCTGGCCCACGATGAGCGGAATCATGCCCGCCACGAGCGCAATCGTCGTCATCAATATGGGACGCAGGCGGTCGCGGTTCGCCTGTATGATCGCGCTGTACCGCTCCATACCGTGCGAGCGCAGCTCGTTCGTGTGATCGATCTGCAAGATCGCGTTCTTCTTGACGATGCCGAAGAGCACCAGTATCCCGAGCGCCGAAAAGATGTTCAGCTTCTGCCCGGTGACGAAGGTCGAGAGCAGCGCGAAGGGAATCGAGAGCGGCAGCGTCAGCAAGATAGTGACCGGGTGAATGAACGACTCGAACTGCGCCGCCAGGACGAGATACATGAAGATGAAGGAGAGGATGAAGGCGAGCATGAAATAGTAGTTCGCCTGGCCCAACTGCTTCGACTGCCCCGTCACGCCCGTCGTATAACCGGCCTCCATGCCGAGCTCGTCGGCCGCCGTCTGCAAAGCCTTGAGCGCTTCGGTCTCAGAGCCGGTGGGCGCGACGCTGGCCGTGATCGTGACCTGACGCTGGCGATTGATACGATCGATGGAGGTCGGGCTCGTGCCCTCTTCCAGGTGGACGACCTTCGACAGCTCGACCGTTCCGCCCGTGGACGAAGGCACGGATAACTGGTTGAGCAAGTCCGTGTTCTGACGGTACTGGTTTTCCGCCATCAGCACGACATCATACTGGTCGGAGCCTTCGCTGTAGGTCGTCACGCGCGAGCCCGCGACCATCGTGCTCAGAGCCTGCGCGATGTCACCGGCCTTGACGCCGAGGTCTGCCGCGCGCTGGCGATCGATGTGGACGCGCGCCTCCGGGTTGCCGAGCACGAGCGAGCGGTCTGCGTCCTGAATGTTCGGATTCTGTTTGACCTTCTCGATAATGCCTTGCGAATACTCGTCGAGCTTCTGCAAGTCCGGGCCGCTCAGGTAAAAGGCCAGCGCGCTCGAACGTCCGCCGCCGATCGCGCTTGAGATTGACGAGACGGCTGCCGCGCCGATGGTCAACTCCTTCGGGTAGCGACGGGCGAGCCCGCGCGTGCGCTGAATAATCTCCGCCTGCGAGAGCTTGCGCTGGTCGGGCGGCTTCAAACGCACGTTGATAATGCCCGTGTTGGGAGATGCCGAGCCGCCGAAGCCTGCGATCGCCAGTGTGGCCTCGACGCCCGGAATCTGTTCGCGTATGTCGCGCGCCAGGTGATCGAGGATGGATTGCGTGGCGGGCAGGCTCGTGCCCTGCGGCGCTCTCAGATTGACCTGATATGAGGACTCGTCCTCGTCCGGCAGAAAATTGATGCCCGCCAGTTGGTATAAAGGATAGATCGAAATGATGACGACGATGCTCACCAGTACGATCACCCAGCGATGGGCCATAGACCATTCGAGCATCCACTTATAGGCGCGATCGATCGGACGATAAAAACGGGACTCCTTCGATGAATGTTCCTGCGCTTTCTCCGCGTGCTCTTCCGGCTGCTCATCGTCCGGCCCGGTGCCCTTGGCCGTGGCGGCGAAAGCCACAGGCCCGGCGGGCAGCGCCTCCTCTTTCTTCGCCTTTATCCAGCGCGCGGCAAGCATGGGCGTGAGCGTAAAGGAGACGAGGAGCGAGACGGCGATGGCGGCGGCGGAAGTCAGGCCGAACGAAGACATGAAGCGACCGACCATGCCGCCCATAAAGCCTACGGGCAGGAAGACAGCGAGCAGGCTTAAGGTCGTCGCCAGCACGGCGAGACCTATCTCGCGCGTGCCCTCGATCGCCGCCTGGAAGGGATGCATCCCCTTTTCCTCTACGAAGCGATAGATGTTCTCAAGCACGACGATGGCGTCGTCGATGACGATACCGACCATCAGCGTGAGCGCGAGCATCGTCATCTGATTGAGCGAATAGCCGACGGCGGCGAGGAAGGCGAAGGCCGCGATGATCGAAGTCGGAATGGCTATCGCCGCGATGATCGTCGAGCGGAAATTCCAGAGAAAGATAAAGACGACGAGTGCGGCCAGTATGCCGCCGATGATCAGGTGCTCTTCGATCGCGTGCAGAGAGTTTTCGATGAACTCGGATTGATCGCGGATGATGGCGAACTTGAGATCACGCGGCAAGGTCGGGATGACCTCGTTCATGCGCTGCTTGACGGCGTTGATGACGGCGACGGTGTTCGAGCCGGACTGCTTGCGAATCGCCATCGTGACGGCAGCGCCGCCGTTGAGGCTTGAGATGGAGTTCGGATCGACGCCGCTGTCTTCGACGTGGCCGATGTCGCCGATCTTAACCGAATAGCCGTTCCGGTTGGTGATGACGATGTTATTGAACTCTTCGACCTTCGTCACGCGGCTCATCGTGCGCAGCGTCACGGTCTTCGCGCCCTCGTTGACGCGCCCGCCCGGCAACTCAAGATTCTGTGACCTTAAGGCATTCGCCACGTCCACCGTCGAGAGGTTGAAAGCGCGCAGGCGTGTCGGGTTGATGTGGACGTTGATCTGTCTTTGCCGCGCGCCGTAGATGGAGACATCGCCGACTCCGTAAGCCGACTGGATACGCTTGCTGATCTGGTTGGTGGCGATGTCCGTCAGTTGCAGCACCGAGTACGGGCCGGTCATCGAATAGAGAATGATCGGCTGTGCGTCCGGGTCTGACTTCTGCACGATTGGCGGGTCGGCCGTCTCCGGCAGGCGGTTGAGCACGGTGCTGACCTTGTCGCGCACCTCCTGCGTCGCCACGTCAGGGTCTTTCGAGAGGTCGAAGGTGATGGTGACCTGCGAGCGCCCGGTGCTTGAGCTCGAACGCAGCTCGTCAATACTGGTCACAGTATTGACGGCCCCCTCGATCACGTCCGTAATCTCCGTCTCGATCTCCTGCGGCGCTGCGCCGGGATTGGTCGTCGTCACAGAGACGGTCGGAATATCAATCTTCGGAAAACGATCGACGCCGAGCGTGAAGAAAGAGAAACCCCCGATCACTACGAGCGCAAGAATAAGCACGGTCGCGAAGACCGGACGCCGCACGCAAATCTCTGCCAGCTTTTGCATAATTCCAATTGGGATTTGAGATTCAAGATTCTGGATTTGAGAATTTGGATTGAATGACAAGCTGTTGCGCTTGTTCAATCCGCTCGTCAATCCAGAATTTCAAATCTCAAACCGGCTTCAATCACCTTCTCACGGGCTGCACTTTAGCCCCTTCGTAGAGCTGCTGCAAATTGTTGACGGCGACCTCTTCGTCCGCTCCGACGCCGGAAAGAATCTGCACCATGCCGTTCTCTTCATCGCCGATCTGGACGATACGCAGGTGCGCGGTCGTGTCCTGAATGACGAAGACGCGATAAGAGTTGGTGTTCTGATCGTTAACCACGGCCTCGCGCGGAACAAAGACGCTCTGGCCGCCGCCGGGCATAGTAATGCGCGCCGTGACGAACATGCCCGAGCGCAGCGCGTTGTCCGGGTTATCGACTACGGCCTCGACCGTGACGGCGCGCGAGGCTGGGTCGATGGCAGGGTTAATCGCCGACACGCGCCCGCCGAATTTCCTGTCAGGATAAGAATCAACGCTCAGCGAGACGGCCATGCCCGGTTGCATGCGCGGCGCGTTCAGCTCCGGCACTTGTAACTGCAACTTGAGCGGGTTGGTCAAAAGCACAGTGGCGATGACGGAGGCCGTCGTCACATATTCGCCGACCGCTATGGGGCGCGCGCTGATATAGCCCGAATAAGGCGCGCGGACAGTGGTGTCCGCGACGGCCTTCTGTGCGATCGCCACCTGCGCCTGTGCCCCTTCGAGCGCGGCCTGCGCCGTTTGAATGCCCTGGTTATTCTGCTTCGCCTGGTTGATGGCAGTCTCAAGCTGCTGGCGCGCGTTGGCGGCCTGTGCGCGTGCCGTCTCGGCCTGCGTGCGGTATTGATCGTAGACGCTGCGGGCCACGTCGCCCGTCTCCACCAACTCGGCATAGCGACGCGCGTTGGCTTCGGCGAGCCTCTGCTGGGCCAACGTGGCATCGTAAGCGGCGGCGGCAGAGCGTACCTCTGGAATCGTGCTGGCGTCAAAACGCCCGTTGGGCCCAAGACCGAGGCGCACTTCGGCCTGACGGACGATGGCGGCGGACTGACGCGCTGCGGCCTGTGCCTGTTGCAGGCGCAGCCGCGCATCGCGGTCGTTCAGGCGCGCGATCACGGTGCCCTGACGGACGTAGGCTCCGACGCTGACGGGCGTGGAGGCGACTTGGCCGGAAGTCTGCGGCGCGACGTTTGAAGTCTCGTTGGCCGTCAGGCTTCCGGTCGCCTCGATGAAGGAGGGCACGCTGCGCGCCTCTGCGCGGGCGGTCGTGACCTGTACGGCTGTGACTTCCGCTGCTTCCGCCGCACCGGCATTTGACCCGCCTCTCCTGGTTTCCTGGCCGTTCGCCTGCGAGCTTGAACGCGAACAGGCAGAGGACAGAAGCGAGACGACGAGCAGCACTGCGACCAGTAGCGACGGCGCGCGGAATTTACAGGAGAATAATAATGATGGCATACCTTCGATTCTGATTCCCTTTAATATCTTATTGAAAGACGCCCTCCAACGGCCTCCGGTTACAGATTTTTGCAGGCCCTCGGGCCGCTCGCGCTCTAGTCGGGGACGTGACGGGAGGCGCGCCAAGCCAACGGCCTTGCCGACTCTTAGTTTGGGGGATATGTTGTGAGTTAACATGTCGAATGTATCACAAGAGAGGAGCGAAGCGGTATGAATGAGGGGCTGGAGGAGAAGGCCGACAGGCTGCGCGAGACGTTCGGGCTTGAAAGCGGTGTGGAACTGCTCTCGCCGGAAGTGAAAAAATCCGAGCTGTCCTCGCTCGCGGCTGAGCATCTCGATTACTTCAATATCGAATGGCACATCATCCCTTCGGCTGAGGCCGTGCCGCTCGATGATACTTACATGGCGCGTTTCTACAGGATGGCCGCGCGTGAGTTCAATCACCGGCGCGAACACGCGCCGAGCTACCGCGAAGCGATCACCAACGGGCACCGTCAGCATCAAGGCCGCATCATCGGCGTCGAGCATACGCTGAAGCCGCGTTATTTGCCCGGCAATCGCCAGTTCTACGGCACGCCCTACGGTTTTGATGCGAGCGCAGACCCTTTCGCTCCCTATCTCGGACGGGCGGGGATGACCAACGCCACGCGCTACGCGCACAACTATCTCTCTTTGCGCGAATTCCTGCGCGTCGTCAATCAGGACTGGCGCGAGCGCGGGGTGCTGCCCGCCGGTTATCGCCTGACGATCTGCCCGCCCGCCGTCTTCAATCTCGTCGGCACTATTTTTCATCCCGAGTGGAGCGAGACGGAGACGCTTGAGCTGGGCTTCTACCGTGATGCGCAGGGCAATGCCACCTGCTTCGCCACCGGCTCGAATGCGCCCGGCGACTTCTCCTATATCAATGAGATCGAGCTGGAAACAGACTGGACACTGCTGGGCTTTCGCCTCGCGCTCGTTCCCGAATAAACCTCGACGAGATGGGCCCACCCGCGCTCCAGATACGGAAGGTCAGTATCGCCTGCATGATGCTCATTGCAAAAAAATGTGACCAGGCGCGCGCCGCGAGCGTCTTACAATATATAGCAACTGTTTTGGCCGCGATCATCTCCCCTCACGTCCTGGCAGTTCGTCAAGCTTAAAAGATATAAGAGAGAGGACAATTGGGTAATGACAAAAACGAAGATGATCTCAGGCGTGCTCGCGTTCCTGATCGGACTGGCGACACCGGGTCTCGTGGCGTTGGGCCAGGACGCGGGCGCTGCGGAAGGCGCTGGGCAGCGTGAAGGACAGCGCGGCGAGCGTCGTTGGCATCGCGGCGGCAAGCGCGGCGGGCATGACATGCGTGGAGGGCTCGGGCGGTTCGCACGCAATCTTAATCTGAGCGATGCTCAGAAGCAGCAGATGCAGCAGATCGCGGGCCGCTATCGCCAGGCGAACGAGAGCCTGCGAGAGCAGTTTCGCGCACAACACAAGGATGAGTTCGGCTCCTTTGGCGACGGAACGTTCAACGAAGCGGCCATCCGCTCGGCGGCACAGGCCCGCGCCAATCTACAGGTCGAGATGGCCGTGTCGCGCGCGCGCATGATGTCGGAGATGTACGCCGTGTTGACGCCGGAACAGAAGACACAGCTTGCACAGCAGCGTGAGCAGTGGAAACAGAAGATGAACGAACGGCGCGCACGGCGCGGCGCGAATTCGGATAACAGGCAGTAAAGAGAAGCTGTCTAAAGAGCTTGAGGGCTGCCCGCAGCGTAGCCCTCGTCAACTCCTGGTCTCCCCGGACTAAGGCTGTCTCTCCCCACAACATTCAAGTGGAGGACAGAAAAAAATGAAGAGTCAGATCAAAGTAATGCTGTTGATGTGTGCGCTCCTTCTGGGGCTGTCGGTGACGGCGGCGGCGCAGGGCCGATACCGTACGCGCAACGGCAGAACCGTCACCGTCTATCCGAACGGGAGGCGCGTCTATACTCAACCGAACGGGCGCATCATCTATCGCCGCCCGTACGGGCGCAGCGTCGTCGTCCTGCCCAATGGCCGTCGCGTCGTGCGCAGCTCGCGCAGCCGCCAGAGCTATCCGCAAGTCAATCGGGCGCGTACCTACCGCTTGCCGAACGGCAGGCTCGTCACCGTTCTGCCCAACGGCAGGAGAATTTATCATTGATTCAGACGGAGGTGAGACGGGCGCGCGCCTTCTCGATATAATTTAGACCGAACGGATGGCAGCTTTCATCGAAGGGCTGCCATCTCTATTTTTATTCGCTGGGCCAATGGAGAATAATCTGTTTAACTCTACGGGGATGAGCGCCGCGCCCGTGCGGCCAATGATTCATGGACTAGATGGTGGCAGATAACTCCGAATCCGCGAACAAGCAGGCGAGCGCAAACGCCGAACCGGCGGACGCGGAACTGGTGGCGCGCGCCCGCACAGGCGACGAATCGGCCTTCGAGGAACTCTTCAATCGTCACAGGCGACGCGTCGCGCTCATCGCCAGCCGTTTCTTCCAGCGCCGCGAACAGATAGAAGAGATCGTGCAGGAGAGCTTTATGAAAGCCTATTTCGCTCTCGCCGATTTCTCAAGCTCGGAGGAATCGGCCTTCGCTTCCTGGCTGGCGCGCATCGCTTTCAATGCCTGTTACGACGAGTTGCGGCGCACGCGTCGACGACCGGAACACACCGCCGGCGAACTCTCCGATGACGACAGATCGAGCCTCAGGCAGACCCTTGCCGTCAAAGATGCGGGCCAGGACACCGAGACGCTGGTGATCGAGCGCGACCTGGCCCGGAAACTGCTCGCGCGTCTCAATCCGCAAGACAGGCTCTTGCTGGTGATGCTCAATGTGGAAGAGTTGTCGGTGGCGGATATTGCGGGGCTGACCGGCTGGTCTGCTTCCAAGGTCAAAGTCCGAGCCCACAGGGCGCGGGCGCACCTGCGCGGCCTCCTCGGTAAATTGCTGTAACCGCGAGCGCGCCGCCGCCGTTTTTATTAACAACGATGGCTCTCCGAAGTTGAGCGCAAGAGTGCGGAACCCGAAAACAGATGCGAAAAAAAGAAGAACGCCTCGAATTGGAAGAGCGCCTGGACAGGGCCGGGCGTGCGTTGGTGCGTGCCTCTGCGTCCGCGAGCGAGCGCGAGGCCGACGCGGTTGCCTCTGCGCCCTTCCTCTATACTAGAGTGCGTGCGCGCATCGCTGCCGAACGCGAGCGACGCGAAGCCGGGGAGCGCTGGCTCGCGCTCTCCATCGTCATGCGTCGCGCCGTGCTGGCGATGTCGCTCGTCGCGGTCGTCTCGCTCAGCGTCTTCTTATTTGCCAGGGTGAGGACGGATTCGGCGCGCGGCTTCAGCGATGAATCGTTTTTCGATGCGCGCAGCGCGGGCGTCGAGCGCGTCCTGTTCGCCGATCGGGAGCCGCTCTCGAACGATGAAGTGCTGGCGACGATCATGAGCGACGAGCGGGAGGCGACGAAATGAACCTGCGCGGCAAGACGAGGCTCAAGATATTGCTGGTGGTGCTCGGCATCTTCGCGCTCGGCTGCGTGACGGGAGCGTCGCTCGATAGCGCCTACCGCTTGCAGGCCAGCGATGGCCGCGCCACGGCGGGCCAGCCAGCCAAAGAAGATTTTTTCGAGGCCATGCAGCGCAATCTCAATCTGAACAACCGGCAGGCCACAGAGATACGCACGATCGTGGACGAGACGCGAAGCGACTATCGACAGTTGCGCGCCGAAGTGCGTCCGCGTTACGACTCCCTACGCCAGAAAGCCCGCGTCCGCATACGCGCGCTGCTGACCCCCGACCAACAGCAAAAGTTCGACGCGATGGTCGCCCAACGCGACGCCCGTCGCGACGAAGAAGAAAAGAACAAGCCTTGAAATCGCGGCTTCACCCTTTGGAAGCTGTTTGCAAAGTCATTCCATATCCCCGCAGGGGATACATACAATAGCCGGGGGCATCGCCCCCGGCTATTGAATGGGTCGCCTTCAGCGACCTCAGTGATTTTCCAAACAGATTCTATCGGCGGCGAGGAGCGGCTGAAGGATGTCGAGGGGTGGCTGAAGCGCTGGGGCGGGACGGGGATTTTCCTGAGCCGCTGGCTGTTGACTCCTTTGGGCCCGTTGATTAACTTGACGAGCGGGATGGCCGGTTATCCGTGGCCGCGCTTTCTCTTCTTCGCCGTCGCCGGAGAAGTGTTGTGGGTCTTGCTGTATGTCACGCTCGGAAAGTTGTTCAGCGACCGCGTGCAGGCGATGAACGAGGTGCTCGGCGACTTCACCTGGATGATCGTCGGCTTAATCGTCGTCCTGGCGCTCGGCTGGAAGCTCCGGCAATACTTTCGCGCGCCGGATTCGGAGGAGACAAGGGGGAGCGTATAAATCAAGCAGGGTTATGATGATCGATCGCACGCTATAAGAATCATAAAGACGAAGGGGCCTGGAATATGAATAGGTTGAGAAGCTCGGTGATAATGACGGTTGCTTTAATGTTGGCAGCGATGAACGTCTCAGAGGCGCAAGGCCAGACCGGCAGGCGCAGGGCTGCGTCGAGGCGCAGCACAAGGCCAGCGGCCTCGCGGCCAGTTGCTCCCGCCAGCGCCTCGCCTGCGGCGGCAGCGGCGACGACGACGCCCTCGGGTCTGACCTATCTGATTACTCGTCATGGAAACGGGAGACAGCCGAAGGCCGGTGAGATAGTGCTCGTTCACTACACGGGCACGCTGGCGAACGGAGTCAAGTTCGATAGCTCGCGTGATCGCAATGACCCGATCGCGTTCAAGCTGGGAGCGGGCCGCGTCATCAAGGGCTGGGATGAAGGCGTCGCGCATTTGAGGGTCGGCGATCAGGCCGTGCTGATTATCCCTCCGCAGATCGGCTACGGCTCAAAGGGCGCTGGCGGCGGTGTGATTCCTCCCGACGCGACGCTCATCTTCATCATAGAGGTCATGGACGTGAAGGCGACCTCGCTCTCAGAGATTCTCTCGCAGACTTTGCAGGAGAAAAATCTGGAAGCCATGATCGCGCAGTATCGAGAGCTGAAGACGAAGGGGCTGGGGGATATTTACACGAGCGAGTCTGAGTTGAATGCTATGGGCTATCGCCTGCTCGCCAACAATCGGGTGAGTGATGCGATAGAGGTCTTCAAATTAAATGTTGAGGCGTATCCGAACTCCGCCAATGTCTACGACAGCTTGGCCGAAGGCTACCTCGCCCAAGGCGATAAGCAACTGGCGATAGAAAATTACAGGAAAGCGCTGGAGCTTGACCCGCAGTCGGAGAGCGCCCGCAAAGCCCTGAACGCGCTCACGGGAAATTGAAGCGGTTCAAGCTTCACCCTGTCGATTGGTCAGAGCAGGCGGTTCCGGCTTAAGATGTCCGTCCGACGTAATATTAATAAACGAGGCAGGAGAAGATAATGAAACGTAAGGCTTCAGCAGTTTGGCGTGGTGGGCTCAAGGACGGGCGCGGGGCGATCTCGACCGACAGCGGCGTGCTGTCCGAGACTCAATATTCATTCAGCACCAGATTCGAGGAAGGCAAGGGGACGAACCCGGAAGAGTTGATCGCCGCCGCACACGCCGGCTGCTTCTCGATGGCCCTGTCGGGTCAACTCGGCAACGCAGGGCTGACGGCGGAGAGCATCAATACTACGGCTGCCGTCAAGTTGGAGAAGACCGACGCCGGGTTCACGATCACAGCCGTGCATCTGGACGTGACGGCGAGAGTGCCCGGCGCTGACCGGCAGGCTTTCGAGACGGCGGCCAACAATGCCAAGGCCGGATGTCCCGTCTCGCGCCTGTTGAAGGCGGAGATTACGATGGAAGCGAAGCTCGAAGCATGAGGGTCTTGAGAGGATGGAGAGAATATTCTTAGCCATCGGTGCTGTTTCGGCCTTCGTCGCGGTGGCGGCGGGAGCCTTCGGGGCGCACGGCCTGAAAAACCGCCTGAGCCCGGACATGCTCGCCGTCTTTGAGACGGGCGTGCGCTATCAGATGTATCACGCCTTCGCGCTCATCGTGGCGGCGTGGGCCCAGACGAGATGGCCCGGCACGCTCACGATCACAAGCGGCTGGTTTTTCATCGCGGGCACAGTGCTCTTTTCCGGCAGCCTTTATCTACTGAGCCTCACAGGATTGCGATGGCTCGGCGCGATCACCCCGCTCGGAGGGCTGGCATTCCTGGCGGGCTGGCTCTGCCTCGCATGGGCAGCATTAAGGCAAGGATGAAGGTGGAAGGATGAAGGATGAAGGGAATGCTCCTGAGAGCATGTCCGGCAAGCCCCTGGAAGGGGCGATGTATAGACCGGGGAGATCATGGACAGGTGTTCGGGGACATCCTGGACACCTCTTGACTCTTTGATGCTACTGCTCTGAGGTCGATGGTGCCAATCCGTTGCTGGCAAAAATAGACTTCCATCAACCCATCC
>DATDFK010000080.1:0-3907 GCA_036522655.1 Pyrinomonadaceae bacterium
GTGGGTCATTCGTAGCCAAACATAGTTGAGCCCCGGAGGGGCGTAAGATTCTCAACTCGCATTTCTTACGCCCCTCCGGGGCTCTATCTATATTGGCTGTTCTATTCCCATGACTTACGTCATGGGCTACATTTTGTCGCCCCTTGCAGGGGCTTTTCAGACATCCTCTGGAGCGGTGTGCAAATGACTGTACGGATGCTGCTCAGGTCAGTATCAATCTTTATGCGCTCTTGACAACTCTCACGGCTTTTTCCGTTTCGGCCAGGCGTCGCAGCTCGTAGAGTTTCATCAGCGCTTCGACGGGTGATAAAGAGTCCAGGTCTATGCCGACGAGTGCCTGCGCGATCTTCGCTTCGTGTGCGGGAGCGTGCGCCGGGCCGCCGTGCGTTGCTGCGCCTTTGACCGTGCCGCCTGTCGCCTCCGATTGCGATTCGTACTCGCCGAGAAGCTCTTCGGCGCGGCGGACGACGGGACGCGGCAAACCCGCAAGACGCGCGGCATAGACGCCATAGCTCTTGGTGGCGATGCCCGGGCTGATTTTGTATAGAAAGCTCAGCTCGCTTCCCTCTTCCGCGATCTCAACGTGAAGATTTCTGAGGCGCGGAAGGATGCGGGCCAACTCCGTCAACTCATGATAGTGCGTGGCGAAGAGCGTCTTCGAGTGAATCTGCGGATGATTGTGTATGTATTCGAGGACGGCGCGCGCCACCGCAAGGCCGTCGTAAGTAGAAGTCCCGCGACCAAGCTCGTCCAGTAGAATCAGTGAGCGCGGGCTGGCGTGATGAAGAATCTGCGCCGTCTCCGTCATCTCGGTCATGAAGGTTGACTCGCCGCTGCCGATACGATCGTAGAGCCCTATGCGCGTGAAGATGCGATCGCAGAGCCCTACGGTCGCCGCGCTGGCCGGGACGAACGAGCCCGCCTGGGCCATCAGCACGATGAGCGCCGTCTGGCGCAGATAGGTTGACTTGCCGGACATGTTCGGCCCGGTGATCAAGGCTATCTGCGGCGCGCCCTCTGTGCCAAGCTCAGTATCGTTGGCGACGAAAGAACCATGCTCAATCGATCTTTCGAGCACCGGGTGCCGACCGTCTTTGATATAAAGCGCGGGCGAATCGACGATCTGTGGCCGCACGTAATCATGGCTCGCGGCTGCTTCAGCGAAGGATGCGACCGTGTCGAGATAGGCCAGGGAGGATGCTGCCGACAGCAACTCCATACGACCGCGACTGATCTCGGCGCAGACGTGGCGAAAGAGGCTCTGTTCCAATTCGCTGATGCGTTCCTGCGCGTTGACGACCAGCGATTCATGCTCTTTAAGCTCAAGCGTGATGAAGCGCTCCGCGCTGGTGAGCGTCTGCTTGCGCCTGTATTCAGAAGGGACTAGATGCAGGTTGGGCCGCGTGACCTCTATGTAGTGACCGAAGACCTTGTTGTATCCGACGCGCAGGCTCTTGATGCCCGTACGCGCACGCTCACGCTGCTCCATCTCCGCCAGATACGTCTTACCGTTACGCAGGAGCGACCGCAGCTCATCCAATTCCGCCGAGAAGCCTTCGCGTATGATGCCCGTATCCCGGCTGCGTGGAATTTCATCTGTGACGGCGCGGCGAATGAGCGCGGCGGTCGCTTCGCAGAGCGGCAGGGCCGAGAGCACCGCGCCGAAACGATTCGTCTCTCTTTGCAGGACGGCGCGCACGCGCGGAATCGCCTCGATGCTCTGGGCCAGCGCCAGCACTTCCTGCGCAGTCGATGCACCCGCACGCGCACGCGAAGAGAGACGCTCAAGGTCGTGAACAAAATCCAGCGCGGCGCAAAGCTCCGCCCTGTCCTTCGGGTGCGCGACGAACCATGCGACATGCTCCTGCCGCCTGACAATCTCGGCAGTATCAAGGAGCGGTTGACGCAGGTATCTTCTGAGCAATCTTCCGCCCATCGCCGTGCGCGTCCTGTCCAGGACACCGAGCAGCGTCAGTCCGCCGGAGCCGCTATCGAAGATTTCCAGACTACGCATGGTCTGCGCGTCCAGCATCATAAAACCTTCGGTGTGATAACTGGCGAGACGCATCAACTGCCCGGCGGATTCCGTTTGCGTATCGCGCAGGTAAGCGATCAGGGCTCCGGCGGCGCGTGCGGCCAGAGCCCAGCGTATCAGTCCGAGGGGTACGAGCGAGCGTGTCTGGAAATGGTCTAAGAGAGCGCGCCGCGCAGTGGCGAACTCGAAATGACGATCGTCGAAGCGTGTGATAAAGCCGGGCACGGTTGCGCTCTCGGCCTCGGTCGTGCTCGTGGGGATGAGGACTTCGGAGGGCGCGATGCGTTGCAGCTCCGGGATTGCTGCCGCGCTCTCAAGCTCTGTCGCGGCGAACTCGCCCGTTGTCACATCGGCGTAAGCGATGCCCGCGCGATTGCCGTCGGCCACGTAAGCGGCCAGATAGTTGTTCGCCTTGCTGCGCAGGAGACCGGGCTCGATGACCGTGCCGGGCGTGACGACCCGTACGACATCGCGCTCGATGAGCCCACGGCCAGCTTCGCCTTTGACCGGCGTGGCTGAGAGTTGCTCGCAGATGGCGACGCGATGGCCGCGACCGATGAGGGTGGCCAGGTGACGTTCGAGGCTGTGATAGGGCACGCCCGCCAGAGGCACACGGATATTCTTACCCATCGGCTTGGAGGTCAGCACGATGTCCAGTTCGCGCGCGACGAGACGCGCATCGTCGTCAAAGGTCTCGTAGAAATCGCCGATGCGGAACAGCAGTATGGCGTCGCGGTGGCGTTGCTTGATCTCCTGATATTGTTTATAGAGGGGAGTTGTGGAGGTCATCGTTCAAATATATCGACGAGAAGGTCTTCAACCGAAGTGAGGGCGCGGTGCAGTCTTTGCAACTGCTCGAAGCTCAAAATGGCCGTGACGCGACCGATCTCATGGAAAGCGCCTGTTCGCGCCTGGCTCATCTGTTTCTGCGCGCGCACCGTGTCATGCTCGCTCGTGACGACGAGGAAGGGCTTGGAGCGCTGCGCTTCGTAGGCACGCTTCAATTTGGCCAGCGCCGCGTCAATATTTCCCTTGCGCTGGACTTCAAACACATGACTAAGTCGCGGGCTCTCTGCACTTGCGCGCCAGATCACGTCGTAATACTCAAACTCGCTCTCGGCGTGATAGCCGAGCACGCGGCCCACATCCAGAAGCATCTGCTGCACGTCCTGATGTGAAAGCTCTGAGGCGGCGGTCTGTGCGGCGGCGGGCTCGTCCGAGAGAGAAAATTGCAGTCCCTCGTCAGCCGCGCGCCTGCGGCCTCCAGCCGTAATGCTCCAATGCCCGTGTCTTCTCTCTATCTGCCGCTTCTCGGAGAGGGCGCGACCGGCGCGCTGCACCAGCTTGCGCCACTGCTCACGATGACCGTTGCTCAGCGCGTGCACATCTTCTGTGGCCAGTTGCGGGAAATATCCGACCAGGCGCTCGTAGAGAAAGCGCACGTCCTCTGCCCCGCCTGTGGCGACGAGTTCCTGTAGAATCGGTAGCTCGATCCGTGCGACGCCCGGGTATGCCATCGCCAGTATGTGTCATGTAACGGTCAGGATTGAACGGAACTGGAAGCCCTCGCCTCCGCAAATTAAGTTACAGGAGAACGATGCCATCAAGCAAGCAGTCATGACCAGCTCCTGAAAGCGGCGCGCAGAGTGTAGCCCATGACGTAAGTCATGGGAATAGAGCAGACAACAAAGAGAGAGTCCCGCAAGGGGCGTAAGATTGTAGCCCACGGCGCTGGGCCAGTGGGTCATTCGTAGCCAAACATAGTTGAGCCCCGGAGGGGCGTAAGATTCTCAACTCGCATTTCTTACGCCCCTCCGGGGCTCTATCTATATTGGCTGTTCTATTCCCATGACTTACGTCATGGGCTACATT
>DATDFK010000081.1:0-48840 GCA_036522655.1 Pyrinomonadaceae bacterium
TATTATGGGTACGGAAGAAAGAATATTGCGGCTTGAAAATGCATTCACCACGCTGGCCGAACTTGCAAGTGATCAGCATACACGTATATCCGGTCTTGAGAAGTCATTTCAAACCTTAGTTGAACTGGCTCAGAGCGCAGAACGGCGCATGGATCAGCATCTGGCGTGGATTAATCAGCTTGGCGAGGCGCAGGCTAACTCCGAAGCTAAAATTAGCGCTCTAGCCAATGCTCAAATCAGAACAGAGGAACAAAATTTGGCGTGGATCAATCAGCTTGGTGAAGCGCAGGCGAACTCTGAAGCTAAAATTAGCGCTTTGGCCAATGCTCAAATTAAAACGGAGGAGCAAAATTTGGCATGGATTAACCAGCTTGGCGAGGCGCAGGCTAACTCCGAAGCTAAAATTAGCGCTCTAGCCAATGCTCAAATCAGAACAGAGGAGCAAAATTTGGCGTGGATCAATCAGCTTGGTGAAGCACAGGCTAACTCTGAAGCTAAAATTAGCGCTTTGGCTACTGCTCAAATCAAAACAGAGGAGCAAAACTTGGCATGGATTAATCAGGTTGGTGAGGCGCAGGCTAACTCCGAAGCTAAAATTGGCGCTTTAGCCAATGCTCAAATTAAAACAGAGGAGCAAATTACGGGATTGGTGGAAGCTCAGCAGCGTACCGAGCAATCATTAGCTGATCTAGCGGAGGCGCAAAAACATACAGATCAAAGGTTAGATGCTTTAATTGACATCGTTCGAGAAGGACGTAATGGCAAGTCATAAATCGTGTATAAACCTCAGCGGGCCGCCCAACCAGATGCCTTGATTGCATTTCTCTCATCCTCGTCTTTACAGATGGAAGTTGAATGCTACATGCTCGGCGCGGGTTGATTCAGGTGTTGGACGTTGAATGATAAGGTGTTTCGATTATGAAAGTTCTTGAAACAGAGCGGCTCATCCTTCGCCGATTAACAGTTGAAGACGGCGAGTTTATTCTTGAGCTTGTGAATGATCCCGCGTGGTTGCGCTTTATCGGCGATAAAGGTGTGAGGACTCTGGATGATGCTCGCGATTATATTTTGAAGAGTATAGTTACGATGTACGAGCGGCTCGGATTCGGGCTGTATTTGACCGAGCTGAAGGGCGAGGGTATCCCGATCGGCATCTGTGGCCTGATCAAGAGAGATGCCCTGGAGGATGTGGATATTGGATTCGCTTTCCTTCCGAAATTCCGGGGGGAAGGATACGCTTACGAGTCTGCATCGGCTGTGATGGCGTACGGGAAAAGAACTTTTGGTTTACAGCGTATCGTGGCTATTACTAATCCAGACAATTACGTCTCGGCCAGGCTGCTTGAAAAATTAGGATTTAAATTTGAGAGGATGATTAAGCTGTCTGATGATAGCCCGGAGATTAAGTTGTTTGCCTCAGCCGTCTAATCACTCATCCAACCAGACTCGCAATTGGCTGGCCTTTCATTCACCGGATTGAAGCCTTCTCCAGTCGATTGCTCGCGGGTTCATTCGTGTTGGCTGCTCCCTGAGCAGCGCCCGTATATTGAATGAATCGAGACGCCTTGACCTGAACGCCACATTGAACATAAATTTCCTCTGCTCTTAAAAGGTATGCTGCTGAGAGAAAGATCAGCTTGTGCAAGGGGACAAATGAAAATCAAAATCGTTCTGTTGACAGCACTCATTTTGGCGTGCGGCTCGATCGGTTTGGCCCAATCAACGATGCCGACTTTTACGCAATACGCAGTCAAAGTCGAGAAGACCAAAAACGTCAGGGTCAATCTGAAAAGCCACAAAAATGCGAACAACTATCGCACTAATTTGCGGAACGCCGCGAAGGAAGGCGTGAACTTTGCCGGGCATTACATCTTGACGACCTGGGGGTGCGGGACGAATTGTGCGGTCAGCGCGATAATTGACGCACGCAACGGCGCGGTGTTTTTTCCAGACCAGCTTGAAGGTAGCGGTTTCGGCTTCTGTGATCTGCCGGACGACACAGAGCCGATTGTTTACCGGGCCAATAGCCGCCTGCTCGTCTTGAGCGGATTCAAGGGCGGCGACCTTAATCTGCAAAACGGGCGTTGCGGAATTTATTATCTCGAATGGACAGGCACGAAATTCAAGCAGGTCAAATTCGTGGAGAAAAAGCGCACCGACACGCCGTAATGCTCCGAGCCGAATTTTGGTGGCAGGTCAGTTTGAGATTCCGGGCCGATAACCATCGGCGCTCTTATTTGAAACTGATCTACTATTCAATGACGGGCTTGAAGCGGCCATGCAAGCGCGCTGCCCAACAACCGATTCAACCCGCCCGCAGTTAGCTTGGCTTTCCATGTTGAGCTTGTCCGTGCCGCAGTTGTTGTCCTGTGGGCCAATCCTGTGTGCGGCGCTTTCCTGGATGCCTGTGATCCGGTGCTTGTTGAAGAGACATGCCCGGGATAACAAATTCTTCTCTAAAATTTTCAGCTTTAGTCTCTGGATGTGACCTGAATTTCCACATTTTCTCGCGTTAATAGATGAGGCGGGGCCGATCAGCCACTCGGAATCTTGAGGGGGTTCTGTGGTTTGCACCATTACGCTACTGACGAAGGAGAGAAGAGATGAGCGCACCTGTAAAGCCAGACAATATTATGCAGCTTGGTTTGGGCTTCTGGGCCTCGAAGACGCTGCTCAGCGCCGTGGAACTGGGACTGTTCACGGAACTTGCCAGGAGCCATATGTCTGCCGAGGCTATCGGCGAGCGCTTTGATTTACACACACGCAGCCTGCGCGACTTCCTTGATGCGCTGGTCTCGCTGCGGATGCTCGAACGTGATGCCGAAGGGGTTTACAGTAACACGCCCGAGGCAGAGATGTTTCTCGACAGGGCCAAGCCGTCTTACATCGGTGGGATGTTGGAGATGGCGAACACGCGCCTGTATCCTTTCTGGGGTTCGTTGACAGAGGCGTTGAGGACTGGGCGACCACAAAACGAGGCCAAGAGCGGCGGCAACTTCTTTGAGGCTCTGTATGCCGACCCGGAACGCTTGGAGGGTTTTCTGAGCGCCATGACCGGCCTCAGTCTGGGCGCAGCCCGCGTCATCGCGCAGAAGTTTCCCTGGAGCGATTATCAAACCTTCATCGACATCGGCGGGGCTCAGGGCGGTGTGCCCGTGCAGTTGGCCCTCGCACACCCGCACCTGAAGGGCGGAAGTTTCGACATCCCGGCGGTTGGCCCGGTCTTTGAAAAGTACGTCGCCAGCCACGGCCTCTCCGACAGGCTGCGCTTCTACCCCGGCGACTTCTTCAACGACCCACTGCCTTCGGCGGACGTGTTGGTGATGGGCCACATCCTCCACGACTGGAACATGGAGGAGAAGCGAATGCTATTGAAGAAAGCCTTCGAGTCGCTCCCGGCAGGCGGCGCGCTGATAGTGTTCGAGGCTCTGATCGACGACGAGCGGAGGGAGAATACGCTCGGGTTGTTGATGAGCTTGAACATGCTGATAGAGACGCCGGGAGGGTTCGACTACACCGGGGCAGACTGCTCGCAATGGATGCTGGAGACGGGCTTCCGCGAGACGAGAGTGGAGCACCTGGCGGGGCCGGATTCGATGGTCATAGGATTCAAGTGAGTGATAAACCGATAGCTCTTGATGCTTACGAGGCTCTGGCCGAGGCTTACGCGGCGGTTGTCGATACGAAACCGCACAACGCGTATTACGAGCGCCCTGCTACGCTCTCGTTATTGCCGAGTGTCAAAAATAAGAGAGTGCTTGACGCCGGGTGCGGCCCCGGCGTCTATTCCGAATGGCTGATCAAACATGGCGCTGACGTTGTGGCCATCGATGCCAGCCCGAAGATGGTTGAGCTGGCAAAGCAGAGGCTCGGTGTGGCGGTAGATATTCGGCAGGCTGACTTGAGCAAGCCTCTTACTTTTCTGGAGAGCGCATCGTTCGATATTGTGTTGAGTCCGCTCGTTCTGGAATATATAGAAGATTTGCGCAGTACGTTGGCGGAGTTTTACAGAGTATTACGCCCGTCAGGCTGCCTCATTTTTTCCATTAATCATCCTTTCTTCGATTACCTCTACTTCAAGTCAAACAACTATTTTGCGACGGAACTGGTCGGCAGTGAGTGGCGGGGATTCGCCCCCTTGAGAGTCCACATGCCAAGCTTCCGCCGATCGCTGGAAGCAACGCTCAATCCGCTTATCGAGGCGGGCTTTCACCTGGAAAGAATTCTTGAGCCGAAGCCGACGGAGGAATTCAAACAGGCAGACCCGAAGCATTATGAGGAATTATCGCGGCAGCCCTGTTTCCTATGCATCCGTGCCCGAAAGTGAAGCGCGCCATCTAACAATTCACCGCCTCAGGCCCGAATGAACGGGTCGGCTTCTTCTTCACCAATTTTTTCTATGCGCACTTCTACATCGGTGCTACGATGCGAATGCCTCGCCGCATTCCACCCACCATGTCAACAATTCTCAATAGAGTGATAGGAGAAAGATGGAGCAAAGCCCGTTAAAAGTTGTAGGGGAAACCGATGAGAAGCGCGCCGCTTTATTGAAACAACTGCGCCCTCTCGTCGATAAGGTCGTCGAAGCGCGGCGGTATTATGAAAAACGCGCGCAACGGCCCAAACGCGCTTTCCGCGTCTCCGGTGTCGTCGTCATCCTCCTGAGCCTCAGCATTCCTTTTATCGCGTCGCTGAAGTTTGAAGGCAAAGATATTATGCTGTCCGCCTTTGCCGTGATGATTGCCGTCATCACCAGCCTTGGCTCTTTCTATAAGTGGGAGCATACATGGAGAAGCTATCGACAGGCGGAGTCTACTCTCGGACACCTGCTGTCGTTATGGGACTTCCAGATAATTGAAGCAACGCAGGAGACGGAGACGAGCAAGGGTGTGGAGAAAATCATAGCAGCCACCCAGCAATTGTTAGAGGCCGCGCATAAGGTGACGAGCACCGAGACGGAAGAATTCTTTAGTAAGGTTGAATGGCCCGGAGAGAAGAAGAAATAGCCCGGGCCGCAATCTTGAAGCGGGCGAGGTTTCACGCCTGCCATGCATGGGCGGTGCGACAGGTCTGATCCAGGATTGTCCAACCTGCGGCCGGACAACTTGATTCGGGAGTTGGGCTGCTGGCAGTTCTTTTAAGCTGTATGCTAGTTTTATGCGATGAAACGTATCCGGCAGATTCACTTTTATCTCGGTGTGTTCTTCGCACCCATCATTATCTTATTTGCGCTTTCGGGCGCTCTACAGACTTTCAGGCTACAGGAAAGCCCGAAGGGCAGCACCTATACGCCACCGGCTTGGATAGTGAAGCTGGCAGATGTTCATAAAGATCAACGGGCTTCTCATGAGCCGGGCAGTCGTCGATCTATTCCTCTGCAATGGTTCGTGGTGATCATGTCTCTGGGGCTGATCAGCACAAGCCTGCTGGGCATCTACCTGGCGTTCAAATACAACTATGACAGGCGGCTGGTGATCGCGTTGATAATCCTCGGCTTCATTATTCCCATCGTCCTGCTCTACTTATGAGCGCTGCTCGTGAACTGTTTGCCGCAGCTCGCATCATCCGCAAGCGTTATGGAAAATCACAGGCGTCATCTGGCTTTTGTGAGCGCAGGCTTATTACTTTTTGGCGCTATCCTGAGTTGCAGCAAGTCATCAAAGCCGTATGCCGAATGGACAAAAGCCAGGAAGATTGCCGGAAAAGAGCAGAGGCTATCGCATATTTCGGGCCTCGTGGTCGATGATAAATTTGCGTACGTGACGATGGGCGGAACTATCGCCGACCGGAATGGAGGGATGAGCGGTTTGCGGAAAGTCGCTCTGGATTCCGGCGCGGTGACGAGCCTGGACGACGGCGACAACTTACCGCAATCGGAATCCGGCGGCATCGCAATCGACGGACAATTCGTTTACTGGAACGCCGGTGGACATATCTTGCGCGTTTCCAAGGATGGAGGAAAGCCCGAAGCGATCGCTTCGGAGCATGTCGGCGTCGGTGTCGATCTGGTGGTTGACGATGAAAAAGTTTACTGGGCCAATCACGGGTATTACTCGCCGAACAGTCCGATCATGCCGAGTCCGATTTACGCAGTCTCAAAGCAAGGCGGCCGAACGGAGATTTTCGCCGACCAGCAGAATGTCCCGCATAGTCTTGTCGTAGATGAAAAGTCTGTTTATTGGGTCACGCCGACCAGCATCCTGAAACAAGCAAAATCCGGCGGACAGCCGCAGGTCATCTACCAGGCCAGTGACAAAGAAGGCGTTGATGAACTGGCGCAGGATGACGAAAATCTTTATTTCGGTTTTCGCGGCGCAGGCAAATCGCGTTGGGCTTTACGGAGAGTTTCCAAGCAGGGCGGCGAACCGCAAACGATTGTCAGCGCTTACTCCGTGCACCCCATCATGGTTGATGAAACAAGCATCTACTTTTTCGATGAAGAGAGCTTAACCAAAGATGCTTTTTGCAAAGTTTCAAAACAGGGCGGCGACGTTGCGCGGCTCGATACAGGTTACGCCGGTAACGGTATTGCCCAAAGCCAAAAGCTGATTTATTTTGCCGGCCTGGATGATATTTATAGTTTTCCAAAATGAACATGGGGTGTTGCGAGTGTAGCCGAAACAACCTCGCGTTACAGCTTCAAGCTGGTTCGTCCGGCGCGGGTTGATTCGGGCGTCGGGTGCTTTTATCTCTACATTGTCGTGGATATTGCTGCTTGACCTAAGATGCGGAATGTTTCATGCTTAACGGCATGTATTGTCCGCACTGTGGCGTCCAGAATGCTCAGGAGACCAGGTTTTGCCGTGGCTGCGGTGAAGACCTGAGATTAGTATCGCAAGCCATCACCAGGAGCCTGCCTTTAATGATCGCGCGCAGAGTCGATGAGGCGATTGATCGTGGCCGGGGAGGCTGGCGGAGCTATCAACTTTTCCGTGCAGAAAACCGCAGAGCTTTCGGACAAACGATGATGGGTCTATCCTCGCTCTTCATAATCGTCTGGATGCTGATGCTGGGCCACGGTAGCGTCTCATTCGCCAGTGGGTTTCTGCTGGTCATGACCGTCACACTGCTCTTAACCAGTGTCCATGATCTTTGGGCCAAGAAGCGACGAGGGCGGGAAACCAACGAACCGGATGAACTGCCATCATCATTTAGTACGAAGGAATTGCCCGCTTCACATGATGTCCCCGCAACCAGTGTGACCGAGCCTACGACCAGAAAGCTGAAGGTCGAAGCCAGGCGAGGGACGCGAGAAGGTTAATCTTAACCGGCTATGGCCGCCACGAAAGGAGACGGAACGACCATGTTATCCCCCGGACAAACTCGTTGCCTCTTGCTGCTTGCGCTCTCGGTCTGCTGTTCAATGTCACTTGCCTCTACCGCTCAGGCCCAATATAAAATCGAGCTGCAAACGTGCGATGACCTGAAGATCACCGAGACGCGATATGGAGGCTCGGTGGTTGAGACGGCGACCTGCACCAACCCGACCAAGACTTTTCAGCCTAAAGGCACTTTGCGTAACGTTCACCTGCTGGCGACATTCCCCGCCGTGCCCACCGGAGCCAGGATCACTTTCATGGTCACGAAGGATGACGCGAACGGCGAATACGTGCAGGACATAGATTATGCGGCCTCGCCGCGTCATACGACGGCTTACGCCCGGTTAACCATCAACACGCCCGGTAAATATTTCGCGCGCATGGTGAACTATTACGATAAGTCGCAGGTGTGGGCGACCGCCGATTTTACGGTCGGCGAGGATACTGTCGGCCCGCGCGCGGCTGGCAACACCGCCGCCGGTCAGGGCAAGGTCAGTATCTGCAAAGAGATTGATGATAACTGGAAATGCGTCGGGCAATCGAATCAATGGGCGGCAAACTCGCCCTTCAATGTCCTGTTTGAAAATCCGGCCCCGGTCGGAGTGGACTTCATCGGCATCATCTTTTACAAGCAGGGCCCCGACGGCAAAGACGTGGAATTCATTAACGAGTATCAGCAGAACATAGGCGACGAGAACCGGAAATACGCAACGGTCGGCGACGAGCTAAAGCTGCCCGCAGGCACTTACAGCGTTTACATCATCGCCTGGGGGAAGCGCGAAGTCCTCGAACATCGCGGCAACCTGACAGAGTATTTCGCGAAGACAGTGTTGACGGTGAAGTGAGCGAAACAATGTGAGACGAGAGAAGGTCTTCGAGGAAGTTCAGGATTACGTCAGAAGGCCGCGAGCAGACCTAGTTGGTGACTGCTCGCGGCCTTCCTTTTTTATCTACACCGGGGACTTGGGGTTCGCCGCCCGCATAAGGTCTTCGGACGGCGCGTAAGTCTCGGTGACGATCTGCGGGCAGCGCATGCACGCGGCCTTTCCCTCTTGCTGCCACCAGCGGCAGGTCGGGCGCAGGCTGCATGGCGGCAACTCGCTCGTGCTGGACGGAAGGATTTGCACTATGCGCGTTACCAGGCGACAGTCCTTGCCGTCGAAGTGCTGGCACGCCTGGCCCGCGCAGGGAGCCGCGAACCGAAAGACTTCGGTCGGAGCCACGGGGCCTGAAAGGGCCAGCAGTTCATCCGTGACAGGCAGCGCCCTCGTCAGATGAACCAGTCGCGGCTCCTCGACTGTCCCTTCGATGACGCCGAAGGCGACGCTCCCGGCCATCTCCGGCTGGGCACTCGGGCAAAAAGGCTGCACGTCGTTGTCTTGATCTTTCATGCGTCACCTCTTTGGATTGCGGGCCGTGCCCGAACTGATTCGACTACCCATTGACGCAGGCTATTGCTGTGTCCCACCGCCCCTGAAGAAGTCCGGCGGCTCGGCGATGATGCCGACGATAATCCGTATGGGTAATCTGGCCCCTTCTTTGACACCCAGCGCCCTGGTGATGGAGCGTGTGACGGCCTCCGACAACTCGCCGACATCAATGCGTCCGGCAGTAGCCGTCGGCGGTGGTGGGGCAACTGAACCTTGTGGCGGTTTTTTGCTGCTCATCTCAGATTTCCTTTCTCCTCTGGTGGGATGTGGCTGGCGCTTGCTCGTCGTCAGCCGCACCGCTTGGGTTTTGGGAATGAAGGCTATGCCGGCAGGTGAAGCTCGGCTCAACCTTATGATGTCCGGCAATCGGTGCTGAACGGCTTGCCGGGGATGTAAGGTGACATGGAAATACGGATAACGAGGAATCCGTTATTCCCCGATGTTTCCCTCGCCGCGTCAAATGACAACGCACGCGGCGCGACGAGAATTGATACCTGTAGTGGAGCCCGTTTAAGATGGGCGGGCTGAAGGGCCGGCCGTAAGGTCTGAAACGGGTGAAATCTTTCCTGCTTCGAGGCGGGCAAAGATTATAAGAAATCGACTGTAGTGTCAACGAATGAAGTTCAAGCCCTGACCGCAGCATTTCTTTCATCTCTTTCCTCGCGGTCGGGTAGAATCCCATTCGCGTGCGCCGGGTTGATTCGCGGGTTAGACAGTGTCAGCTTGCATAAAACAGAACGACGCAATCGTGGAGGTGATGATGATCGGAAGAGGAATCATTCTTGTAATACTGATCGGTACTTTCTGCGGCCTCTCGCTTGCTCAACAGGTGCAGCAACCGGCCCGCAGTAGAGCCGAAGAGGACGTGAGAAAGCTCGAACGCCAGTGGCTCAATGCCTACGAGCAAAATAACGCGGAGGCGATGGATCGCATCGTGGCAGATGATTTCACCATCACCTTTCCGAACGGCGCGATACAGACCAAGCCGCAACTGATGGCAATGGTCAAGGCCCCGCGTCGCACCGCGCAGCCCCAGATGAGGTTCCATACCGAGGACGTGCGATCACGCGCCTATGGAGACACGGTGATATTGATCGGGCGAGTCGTCACCGAGTACGAGCGTGACGGTAAGACGATCAAAGAGCAGTCCAGATACACGGACACATATGTACAGAGGAATGGCCGGTGGCAGGTAGTGGCCTCACACTTATCTAATGTCGAGGAGGCGAAGAAGCCGGGAACAGAGAACTGAACCCGGCGCGGTAATCATACGGAACATTTCAGCGCGGATGGTGTCTAACACCATCCGAGCAGTTTGTCTAAAATCTCCGAATGAAATGAGCCGCGTTCTATGACTCCGACGAAGCCGCTGAGTCAGAAGCGATTTTCCTCAAACCTCCTGCCGGTATCATTGCTGAGCTTAATCGCGGCCTGCGCGCTGCTGTGGAAATTAGGCGCGGGCAGTTTGGCGGCCTGGGATGAAGCCATCTATGCGCAGGTTTCCAAGGAGATAGCGCTGAGCGGCGATTGGCTCACGCTGCGCTGGGAATATCAGCCGTGGTTTGAGAAGCCGCCCTTGTTCATGTGGATGACCGCGCTCTTTTACCGTCTGTTCGGCGTCAGCGAGTTTTGGGCGCGCGTGCCTTCGGCGCTCTCGGGCATTGCGCTCGTCGTCGTTACGTACTCGATCGGTAAATTGACGGGCGGCAGGCGGGTTGGCTTACTGGCGGCTGTCGTTTTATTGACGTGCTATCACTTTCTGTCCTTCTCGCGCTTCGGCACGATGGACGTGATGCTGACGCTCTTCACCTACACGGCTCTCTACGCCTACTTGCGCCTGACCGATGGGAATCAGAAATGGTGGTATGCGGTTTGGTCTTCCTGCGCGCTGGCGTTGATGGTCAAGGGCGCTGGCGGCATGATCGCGCCCGCCGCGATCATCCTTGCGCTGCTGTTCGATAAGCGTTTGCGCGTCGCCGTTCGGTCAAGCCATTTCCGGCAGGCCGTTTTGCTGGCGGTGTTGATAGTCGCACCCTGGCACGTGCTTATGTCCGCCTGGTACGGGCGCGCTTTCATAGACGAATACATCGGCTATCACGTCATCGCTCGCTCGACGAGGACGCTTGAAGGACATGCTTCCGGCTATTTCTACTATGTCGGAAAGTTGGTGGACGGATTCTTCCCCTGGTGTCTGCTAGTGCCGTTTGCCGTTGTCTCGATCATCAGGAGAAATCTTAAAGCTCAATCTCGCTCCTGGGTTCTGCTGCTGCTCATCGCGCTGGTCTTCGGACTCTATACAGTGATTCCCACCAGACGCCCCTGGTACATCGTTCCTCTTTATCCGGCCCTGGCCATTCTCATCGCGGTTTTTATCTGCGGCCTTTATCAAAATTATCGATCGCGGCCCATCTACCGGCGCATCGTCGCGGGCGCGTGTCTCATTTTGATTGTTGTCGGCGGCTTATACAGTTTCGTTTCTCTTTACCTCAACCGGAAACCGGCAGAGCCCGTCGTCAACCTGGCGCGTCTCGCTCAAAGCAAGAGTCCCGGCGATAAGGATTCTCTAGTGCTGCTCTCGGGGGTTGAGCCCTTTTATGCACAGATACCCCTGTTTTACAGCGACCGGCCCATCGAGCAAGCCTACGCGTCGTCGGAACCGATCAGCGAAGATGCCAGGCGGTATGTGCACTACGAAAACCTTGCGGAAGTAACACAGGCTTCGACCAAGCGCATACTCCTTCGCAAAGAAGATATACAGCCTCTCTCGGTGGATTATGACATTCACGTATTAGCCGAGGATGATTCGCTGGCCTTTGCCACGATTAAGCGTAAATAAAAGAGCAGCCCTGCTAACATTTATCATGTCCGAAATCATGCATAGGGTGCATCCACTTCTCAAAAAAGCCTATAGTAATTATTGATCTTCACCGGCCCGCGCTCCGTACGCCGTCGCCCGATCAGTCAACGCACACGGCTGCCCGCAGCTTGCCTCTCATCGACGTTGCGTGGTTGGATATGGGGTTCGCTGGCGTCTTGAGACAGGTGCGGCCCAACCTTGGGCCAATCGCAATGGGAGATCGGAATATGGATGTGTCGGACGGCTGGCGGGCGTCCTTCGAGCCCGCCATGTTGTTGAAGAAACACAAATCAAAATTGATATTCGTGCTCGGGTTCGTGGTCGTCTTTCTCGTCAGCGGCTACCTGATGAGCGACGACCTTTTCTTCAGACGCTTAATCCGCGACAATCGTATTACTACGCCCGAGGAAGCATTCGTCTTTGTGGAGAGTAACGTCGTCTATCCGCCCCCGAAGAACATGAAGGCCATCAACGGGCTGACGCCTCGTTATATGCTGACGCAAAGAAAATATTTGTACTGCGACGAGGGAGCGATGCTGTTGGCGACGATCGATCACGCGTTGGGGTATGAGACGAGGCTGGTTGATCTGGTCGGTGATGATGATATTAGCCATCACACGATTCTAGAAGTACGCCAGGACGGGAGATGGAAAACTTACGACACGGCATATAATCTGGAGGGGGCCTCCTATACTGAAAGCGCCAGGTATTATCATGCGCGCCCGTTCTATCGTCCCTACCCGAAGCCGTACAATTGGATTATCCAGCACAATTTTTACGTCAAGCATCTGGCCTTATGGCTAAGAGGCATTCCGAGCTGAATTGCTGGAAGCGACTCGCCCATCGATCGGAGAAAGAGTCCATGTACCGAAAAACCTATTACGCCACGCATCCGGGTTCCATCCAAGCCGCCACCAACGATGAGCTCAGAGAGCGATACCTCATCAATGAGTTGTTCGCCGCCGACGAGATACGGCTCAACTACCTGCACTATGAGCGCTTCGTCATCGGCGGGGCTGCGCCTGTCAAAGGGCCCCTGACGCTCCCCCTGCAACAGGAGCCAGCTTCGGCCAAAGACAAGCCGTTCTTGGAGCGCCGCGAGTTGTGTGCGGTCAACGTCGGCGCTGGCGCTGGATTAGTCAGCGTTGACGGAGAGCGTTATGAGTTGCAGCCGAAAGATGGGCTCTACATACCGATGGGAAGCAGTGAAGTGATGTTCGAGAGCGCGGACGCAAACAACGCGACCCGCTTTTACCTCGCTTCCACGCCCGCGCACGCGCGCTTCGATGTCGTTCATATCTCGATCGAGAAGGCCGTGCCGCTCAATCTGGGCTCGCTTGAGACCTCGAACGAGCGCACGATCTACCAGATGGTCGTGCCCGCGACGTGCAAGTCCGCGCAGCTTCTGCTCGGCCTGACCATCTTGAAACCGGGAAGCGTCTGGAACACCTGCCCGCCGCACCTGCACGATCGCCGCTCGGAGGTCTACTTCTATTTCGACCTGAAGGAAGACCAGCGCGTAATGCATTTTATGGGAGAGCCGGAAGAGATGCGGCATCTGGTGATCGCGGGCGATGAAGCGGTGGTCTCCCCGCCCTGGTCTATACACATGGGCGCGGGCACGAGCAACTATTGCTTCCTGTGGGCGATGGGCGGAGAGAATCTGGATTATACGGACATGCGTGTGCTCGACATCTGCCAACTGAAGTAACCGCGCGGCCTCGCGCCAACGGGTTTATGAGTAGAAGAAGAGAGGCTCCGCAGTTGCCGTCGTGGAGCGTGCGCGTTGCCGCGCTGCGCTATGTACCGGCCCTTTTGAAACTGGTCTGGAAGACGCATCGCGGCATGACCGTGTGGGTCGTCGTGCTGCGTCTCGTCCGCGCCTTCGTCCCCGTAGGCACGCTCTGGGTCGGTAAGCTGATCGTTGACGCGATCGTGGCTGCGACGCGCGACGCATCGGCGGGGCTCACGCGGCTGTGGAAACTGGTCGCGCTCGAAAGCATGATCGTGATTGCGGGCGAGGCGCTGACGCGTGCGTCCGCGCTCGTCGAGAGCCTGCTTGGCGATCTCTTCTCCAATCACACCAGCGTGCGCCTGATGGAGCACGCCGCCACACTCGATCTATACCAGTTTGAAGACCCGTCCTACTATGATCGACTGGAGCGTGCGCGCAGGCAGACGACGGGGCGCATCAATCTGCTGACGCAACTGCTCGGCATGGGACAGGACGCGCTCACGCTCGCCTCGCTCGGCGTCGCGCTCTTCGTCTATAGCCCCTGGCTGCTTCTGCTGCTGACGGTCGCCGTGCTGCCGAGTTTCCTTGGCGAGACACACTTCGCGTCGCTACAGTATTCGCTGCTGCATCGTTGGACGCCCGAGCGCCGCCAGCTTGATTACATCAGACTGTTGGGCGCGGGCGATCGCGCGGCCAAAGAAGTGCAGATGTTCGGTCTTGCGCCCTGGCTCGTGACGCGTTATCGCGCGCTCGCGGATAAGTTCTACGAAGAGAACCGGCGGCTCTCGATCAGGCGGGCGCTCGTCTCGACGGGGCTCTCCGTCGTCGGGACGCTCGGTTACTATGGCGCTTACGTTCACATACTTCTGCGCGCGGCGCGCGGGCTCATCACCCTCGGCACGATGACGTTTCTCGCCGCCTCGTTCGCGCGCAGCCGCGATCTTATCCAGCGCCTGCTCTCGGGCGCGAGCGACATCTTCGAGCAGGCGCTGTATCTAAAAGACCTCTTCGACTTCTTTGAGACCAAGCCGACGATCACTTCCAGGGCGGAAGCGCCCGAAGTGCCGCAGCCCATTCGTGACGGCTTCACCTTCGAGGATGTCGGCTTCAGCTACCCTGAGAGCGAGCGCTGGGCCGTGCGTCACGTTAACTTTCGTCTGCGCCCGGGCGAGCGCGTCGCTTTCGTCGGCGAGAACGGTGCGGGCAAGACGACGCTGACGAAACTGCTCGCGCGTCTCTACGACCCGACGGAGGGACGCATACTGCTCGACGGGCGCGACCTCAGCGAGTATGACCTGCGTTCGGTGCGCCGCGCCATCGGCGTCATCTTTCAGGACTTCGTGCGCTATGACCTGCGGTTTGACGAAAACATCGCCGTTGGAGAGGTGGCGAAGGTGCAGTCCTATTTGGACGCGCAGGAGCAGGAGAGCACGGCGGGAGAGGACTCCGCGCCCGGGGGCGAGAGTTCCCGTCGCCGGGATGCGAATGAGGACGTGCCGGAAGAGATTACGGTTGCGGCCGAGAAGTCGCTGGCGGCGCAGCTTCTCCCGCGTTTCGCGCGCGGCTACAGGCAGATGCTGGGGCGGCGCTTCGAGGGCGGCGTCGATCTATCCGGCGGCGAGTGGCAGAAGGTCGCGCTCGCCCGCGCTTACATGCGCGACGCGCAGGTGCTCATTCTGGACGAGCCGACGGCAGCGCTCGACGCTCGCGCCGAGTATGAAGTCTTCAAGCGTTTCGCCGAGTTGGTCGCGGGCCGGATGGCCGTCATCATCTCTCACCGCTTCTCTACGGTTCGCATGGCCGATCACATCATTGTGTTGGATAATGGCACGGTGGTCGAAGACGGGACGCACGAAGAATTGTTGAATCATGGCGGGCTCTACGCGGAGCTATTCAGAATGCAGGCGGAAGGCTATCGCTGACCCTGCGCATTATAAATTTACCGAAGCGGAGGCAATTAATGCATCTTCATCTTTCACGCGCACTCGTTGTGCTCTTCCTCTCGTCCGCGCTCATCACGGGACAAACCCTGCCTCGACAGGAGCGGCAGCTTCTCGGCTTCGACGGAGCGCGCACCGAGCGGCAGCTAGCCCTCGAATCGCGCTTCGACTCTCTGTTGAAGAGAGAGAATCTGCGCGATTGGATGCAGCGTCTCTCTGCGCGCCCGCACCACGTCGGCTCGCCTTATGACAAAGAGAACGCCGAGTTCATCGCGGGGCTCTTCCGTTCCTGGGGATACGAGACGAAGATCGAGAGCTTCGACGTGATGTTCCCGACCCCACGCGCGCGCGTGCTCGAAATGGTCTCGCCGGAAAAGTTCACGGCGCGCCTCGTCGAGCCGTCGCTCAAGGAGGACGCGACCTCCGTTCAGGCTGACGAGCAGTTGCCCACCTACAATGCCTATTCGATTGACGGCGACGTGACGGGCCAACTCGTCTATGTCAACTACGGCGTGCCGAAGGATTACGAGGAACTGGCGCGGCGCGGCATCGATGTCAAAGGAAAGATCGCCATCGCGCGCTACGGCGGCTCCTGGCGCGGCATCAAGCCGAAGGTGGCCGCAGAGCACGGCGCGATCGGCTGCATCATCTACTCAGACCCGCGCAACGACGGCTATTATCAGGGCGACGTGTACCCGCGCGGCGCATGGCGTAATGAGCTGGGCGCGCAGCGCGGCTCCGTCATGGACATGCCGCTCTATCCGGGCGACCCGCTCACGCCGAACGTCGGCGCGACGAAAGACGCGCCGCGACTGGACATCAAGAGCGCCGCGACCTTGACTAAGATTCCAGTGCTGCCGATCTCCTACGCTGATGCGCTGCCACTGCTGCGCGCGATGACGGGCCCCGTCGCGCCCGAAGACTGGCGCGGCGCGCTGCCCATCACTTATCACCTGGGGCCCGGCGCTGCGACCGTTCATCTCAAGCTTGAGTTCGACTGGAAGCTGACGCCGATCTACGACGTGATCGCGCGCCTGCCCGGCGGCGAGCGCCCCGATGAGTGGGTCATTCGCGGCAATCACCACGACGCCTGGGTCAACGGCGCGAACGATCCCATCAGCGGTCTTGTCGCGCTCATGGAAGAGGCACGCGCCATCGGCGAGCTTGCGAAGACGGGTTGGAAGCCGAAGCGCACCATCGTCTACGCCGCATGGGACGGCGAAGAGCCCGGACTGCTCGGCTCAACCGAGTGGGTCGAGACGCACATGGAAGAGCTTCGCAGGCATGCCGTGCTCTACGTCAACTCGGACACGAACGGGCGCGGCTTTCTCAACGTCGGCGGCTCGCATACTCTTGAAAAATTCATCAACGAAGTGGCGCGCGACGTGAGCGACCCGCAGAAGAAAATCTCCGTCGGCGAGCGCGAGCGTGCGCGCCGGATTGTTCAGGGCACTGCGGAAGAGAAGCGCGATGCGAGGGAGAGGGCAGACCTGCGCATCGACGCGCTCGGTTCCGGCTCCGACTACACACCCTTCGTCCAACACCTCGGCGTCGCCTCGCTCAACATAGGTTATGGCGGTGAGGACAACGGCGGCTCGTACCATTCGATCTACGATTCCTTCGTGCACTACACGCGCTTCGGTGATCCCAATTTCGAGTACGGCGTCGCGCTCGCACGGACAGGTGGGCGCATCATCCTGCGCTTCGCCGACGCGGACTATCTGCCGCTCTCCTTCAATAATTTTACGGACACGATCGCGGGCTACGTGCGCGAAGTGACGCGCCTTGCCGACGACACGCGCGAGGAGATCAAAGAGACCAACCTGCGTCTGAGCGACCGCACTTTTGAGGCCGTCTCCGACCCGACCGAAACTTACGTCGCGCCCGAGAGGGAAGCGCCCGCGCCGTATCTCAACTTCACGCCGTTGCAGAATGCGCTCGCGCGCTTGCAGGAGAGCACGAACAGGTACGAAGCGATGATGAGTGACCCGGCCACGCGCACCCGTCTGTCTTCGACCAGAGCGCAACTCATGCTCGACGAAGCGCTGATGCAGGTCGAGCACGCGATGACGCGCGGCGAGGGCTTGCCGCGCCGCCCCTGGTTCAAGCATCAGATTTATGCGCCCGGCTTCTATACGGGCTACGGCGTCAAGACGCTGCCCGGCGTGCGCGAGGCCATCGAGCAGCACAACTGGCGAGAAACAGACGAGCAGATAGCCATCGTCGCCGGTACGATAACGCAGATCGCCAGCCAGATCGACCGCGCGACGGCAGCAGCAGCGACGACAACAACAGCAACCGTGGGCGGTCGTTGATAATGAAAGGCGGATGTTAATGAGCATACCTATGAACATGCACGCGGCGCGGATGGCGCTCAACCGTAATCCAGAGCTACGCCAGTGGGCCGAGCAATGGCTCAAGGGTAAAGAGAGGGCCGCCCAGACGGCTATGACCGACGAAGAGTTTGAGAAGCACTGGCTCTACGTGCGGCCCGAACGAATGCATGAGGGAGCGATCGAGGCCGTCGTCGCATACGAGCAGCGCAATGAGGAGCATTAGTACAAAGGCAGGTCAGTACACCATGAGGTCTCGGGCGAGTCTTAAAAGAAGCCCCTGAAGGGGCGGAAGACTGTAGCCCATGACGCAAGTCATGGGAATAGAGTAGACAATAAAAAGAGAGCCCCGTGAGGGGCGTAAGAAATGCGAGTTGAGAATCTTACGCCCCTCCGGGGCTCTTTGCTCTTAACTGATCCTGATTCCCACGGCTTGCGCCGTGGGCTATATTCTTTCGCCCCTTTCAGGGGCTTCGGTGCTGAACTTAGAGCAACAACGTCTCGACGCGGTGCGCGTGAACCATCTCTTCACAGGGCGACCAGGCGAAGACTGTGAAGCGTCCGTCCTGTGATGCTACGAGTGCAACGGAGTCGCGTTGATCCTGTACGAACTGCGCCGCCGACAGGTGACGCGTCCCGCCGAGTTGTACCGGATAGACGACCGCCGCCGTGTTGCCGATGATCGGTTCCGTCAAGATCACCTGCTCGACCTGCGCGCCGCCCTCGCGCCGCCCGATCTTCGCGCCGAATGCCAGCAACTCATACTGATCGGTGATTACGGTCGCGCCGTCCACTGCCGTCATGCCCGCCGTCGCCTCGACCGCATCGAAGAGCGCCTCCTGCCACAGGCGTTGGCTCCGCTCCTCCTGCTCACGACGCATCAGGTCTGCAAGCTCCGAGAATGGAGGCAACACTGAATAAGGGACGGGCCAGATGATCGACTCGCGCCATGAGCTTGAGCCGTGAGGCACGACGAGCAACGAGCCGCCGCGCCCGTGCGCGCGCATGGAGACGGCCAGTTGCACCAGCACCCGCGCCGTATCGTCCTGCGGTGCGGGCGCGCCGAAGCCGAGTAGAGAAGAGAGCAGCGCCGGGCAATCGGGCAGGCTCGTGCCCGCTTCATCGACCTCTTTGATCTGGTCGCCCTTGAGCACGACCACGTTGACGAACTTGCCGGGGTCTTGTTCGCGGCGATACTTGACCACCAGCAGACCCGGCTCGATGACTTCGAGCACGAAGCAGAATCTGGGAATCGTGCGCGTGGTTCCCCAGACGTACAGCTCTTCGCCTTGTCGCCAGACGCCCAGATGTATTCCGGGCCGCTCGACGGCGGGCGCGACTTTGGAAAGGGCTGTCGCCGTGAGCGGGAGAAGCTGCTCGAACATGAGCGCCTGCTCTGACTGTTCGGGCGAAAGGAATGCGAGCGAGATTTTTGGCGAGAAGCCTTCCTCGCGCCGCAGGCTGGCCCAGAACGTGACGTTGATGATGGCTTCAATGGTCTGCGCGTCGGGCTGCGCTGCCAACCGGCGCGAGCCGTTTCTGCGGGCCGCCGCGAGATGGCGCGCGAAGTGAGCCTCGACCGTGGCGGAGACTGCGCTCGCCGCCGGGTATGCCGATCCTGTCATAGTTCTTGTGACCCCTACCGTTTCAGTTGGAACCAGTGCTTTGCTCAGTCTGTAACTTCAGTATAACCCCGACCCTCGCACGCCGGAAAGATGGCCCACGCCGGACACTAGCCGAACCTTTCCGCCAACCACTGTTGCCGCCGGGAATAATTTGAGAATGATATTGACCTCGTTACTCGATTAGCGGTATTTTGCAAGCCATAGGTACTGCCGCTTTTCATTGGGCCCAGGCTAGGTGGGCCGGGTTGAGAGACGCAGGCTTGAGCCGCGCCGGGCAATGATGGAAACCATCCACGGCGGCTGGCTGGGCTCAAATCTATCTTGGGTCTTAAACGGGGCATATCCAACTAAAATCCCGCAAGACAAAATAAGTGCTTCCATTCCACGACGATCGCTCGCGCGGTTTACCCTGCGGCGATTTTGAGGAGACGAGTAATTGATGTGCCGATATGCCCTGTTGGGAGTTGTGCTGTCGTTTTTAGTGGCGACAAGTTCTCCGGCACAGGAGCGCGCCGTCTGGAAGATCGGTAGCTTCGACGATTCGTCGTCAGAGTTCGGCGAGCAAGCTGCGGCGGCGCGCGTCTTCGTCGTCAATAAAAGTCAGCCGAAGGAATGGCCGGGCGCGCAACAGGCTGTGCTGCCCGGCAAAGCACAGGCCGCCGCGCCGCGCAGGATTCAATTCGAGCTGGCCGACGCGCCGCAGGGAATCTACAGGCTGCGGCTCGGCCTGATCATGCACACGCCGCGCGCGCCCGCAATAGAGTTAGATGTCAACGGACACCGTGGCCTCTTTCATCAACCTCTGGAAGAGTACAGAGAGGGAAACATGGAGGCTTCCATTTTCCCTCAATATTCGATCGGCGCAATCAACATAGACATCCCCGGCGCTTTCCTTCGCCGGGGCGTCAACGAGATTTCTTTGCAGGCGATCACCGATCCGCTTTCAACGTCGCTGCCCGGCGGCGAAATCACTGACGACGCGATACTCACATACGACGCGCTCGCTCTGGATAATCTCTCCGCCGCCGCCGACGGGCCTGCGGCGGGAATCACGAGCGCGAAGGCTTCGCCCACAGTCTTCTATAAGCGCGCGGAGGGGCGACTCAATGAAGTGGTTTCGGTTCTGGTGCGCTGGAACAGGCTCGCTCCCAGCGGTTCGATCACTCTCTCTTTGCCCGGCTGGGCCCACACGGAGCCTCTATCGAGCGATCACGAATTCGGAGAGCGCCGCGTTGAGTTCTTAGTCCCGGAGTTCGCCGCCGGGACGCAGGCGACCGTCGCCGTCAAAGCCAATGGACGCGACTACAGCTTCGCGCAGAGCTTGAGCCCGGCGAGGAAGTGGACTGTTTACCTCGTGCCTCACGAGCATCTGGATGTCGGCTATTCCGATTTTCAGACGAAGCTCGCAGAGCTACATAGCCGCGTGATCGACGAGGCGATGGAGCTCGGCGGCAAGTATCCAGAATTTAGTTTCAGCCTCGACGGCTACTGGCAGGCGCAGCAATTCCTGGACGGGCGCACCGAGGCGGAGAAACAAAAATTCTATGCCGCCGTGCGGGATAAAAAGATATTCGTACCGGCGCAGCACACGGTTATGTTGACCGGCTTCGGGACGGCTGAAACACTGCTGCGCTCTTTCTACGGCTCTCACGAATTGAACCGCGCGCACGGCGGCGCGTGGGACTACGTCAACATCACGGACGTGCCTTCCTATTCCTGGTCGTACGCTTCGATCATGGCCGCCGCAGGGCTCAAGTATTTCTCGGCGGCGGCCAACGCAGACCGTGGGCCCACTCTGATGCTGGGCGACCTGCACAGGCGCTCTCCCTTCTGGTGGGAAGGGCCCGACGGCAGCCGCGTGCTCATGTGGTACGCGCGCCACTATCATCAGATCAAGAGCGAGTTCGGGCTGCCCCCGGTCGTCGCAACCGGATACGAAGGGCTCGCCAGTTTCCTTCGTGTCTACGAGAGAGCAGACTATAGCCCCAACGCCGTCATGCTGCACGGCAGCCAGTGGGAGAACACCTCCCTGTATCCGCAACAGGCTGGGCTCGTGCGCCAGTGGAACAGCCTCTACGCTTACCCCGAACTGAAATTCTCCGGCTTCGGTGAAGCCCTGGAGAAGATTGCCGGTAGCGCGAAAGAGAAACTCCCCGTCATTCGCGGAGACGGCGGGCCTTTCTGGGAGGACGGCATCGCTTCCGACGCCTATTACGCGGCGATGGAGCGCGAGACGGAACGCAGGGCCACGTCGGCGGAAAAGTTGTCCACTATCGCCGCGCTGGTAGACAGCCGCTTTCAGCCTTCGCGCGATGCGATGCGGAGTATGTGGGACAACATTCTCCTGATGAACGAGCATACGTGGGGCTGGGGCCGCAGCGTCACCGAGCCGCATAGCGAAGACTCGACGCGCGAGCTTGCTTATAAAAGATTGCGCGGGACGATGGCGCGCGACCAGTTGGAGTACGTGCTTGACAGGGCCATGACGACCATCGCCGGTCGGATAGAGACGCCTTCGCGCGCATTGGTCGTCTTCAATCCGCTCAACTGGACGCGCGGCGGCTGGGTCGAGTTCGACCTGCAAAAGACGCGCGAGCTGGTCGAGGTCGAGACAGGACAGACAGTGCGGTTCGAGGTTCTTCAAGACGAACCCGCTTACCAGCGTATTCGTTTCATGGCGCGCGACATTCCCGCGCTGGGCTACCGGACATATGCGGTTAGGGACAGGAGCGTGGGCCCAACCGAGAGTCAATCCGCCGTCGCCTCCAACGCTCAATCCGGCACAATCGAGAACTCCTTCTACCGCATCACTCTCGACCCGCAAAGCGGCGCGGTGCGCAGCATCTACGACAAGCAAGTGGGGCGCGAACTGGTCGATGCATCCGGCCCCTATCGCTTCAACCAGTATGTGTATGTGACGGGCGGCGACCAGTTCCCGAACCAGATGCTGACCTATCGCAAGTGGTCTCCGGTGGCCCAACTGGAAACACACGCAGCCGCGAGCGGCAAACTGGTCTCACTCACCAAAACGCCTACGGGCACGGTCGCACGACTCGAAAGCAGCGGCCTGAACACGCCCCGAATCAGCACGGAGATCGTCCTCTTCGATCATGAGAAGAAGATCGAATTCAACAACCGCGTCCGCAAGGATGAGATATACAAAAAGGAGGGAATCTATTTCGCGTTCCCGTTGGCAATCCGCGAGCCGCAGTTCAGATACGAGGTGCAGAATGGAGTCGTCGATCCCGCCAAAGACATGATACCGGGCGCAGGGCTTGAATGGTTCTCATCACAAAACTGGATGACGGTGAGCGAGCCCGGCCTCTCCGTAAGTCTCATTAATAAAGATTCGTTTCTGTGGACGTTCGGTGATATTGTACGCGGAACCTGGCCCAGGGAGTTCGGCCAGCGCCGCGCGATAGCCTTCTCTTACGTGATGAATAATTACTGGAACACCAACTACGTCGCAGCACAGGGAGGCGAGTTCACCTTCAGGTATGTATTGACGAGCGCTCAGAGTCTTGACCAGTCGGCGCTCAGTCGCATGGGCTGGGAAGAGACCACGCCGCTCGAACGCACACTCGTCAAAGGACAAGACCAGACCTTCCCGGCCAAGAAATCATTGCCAGCCGCACAGATGAGTTTCCTACAGGTCAGCAATCCATCGGTCGTGCTCAGCACATGGAAGCAGTCGGAGGACGGCCAAGGCTCCGTACTGCGTTTCATCGAGCTGAATGGTGCTCGCGCCAACGTCTCGATCACAAGCCCCCTGCTTAATGCGGCTTCGGCGACAACCTGCAACGCCGTCGAAGAATGCGGTCAGTCTATACAAAGCGGAGCCGATGGATTTAATTTCGCGCTGGGCCCAAGACAAATCTTTACCATGAAGGTCAAGACCAAACAGGCGCAAGACTGAGAGAAGAATTAACAGGGATGGACAGGATCAGAAAGACAATTTGAGATTTGTAATTTTAGATTTGAGATTAACATCTCAACGTTGTCACCCTGTTTTTATATCCTGTCCATCCCTGCCTGAATCTGTTTGAGAGGCACGGACATTATGCAAATCAGCAAAGCTCAAGACAACGCGCTGGTCTTCGACTCGGCATTGGACGCGCGTCCGACAGGCGCGCGATTTAAAGTCCTCTCGCTGCTGTTCGCGCTGGCTGCGCTGACGTATCTGGATCGCCTGTGCATCTCGGCTGCCGCGCCCGCCATCATGCAGGAGTTCAGGTTCACGCCCGTCCAGATGGGTTATATCTTCAGCGCCTTCACGCTCACTTACGCGCTCTTCGAGATACCGAGCGGCTGGTTCGGCGACTACTTCGGGACGCGCACGGCGCTGACGCGGATCGTGCTCTGGTGGTCAGCCTTCACCATGCTGACGGGTGCGACGATGGGTTTCACTTCGCTCTTGATCGTGCGCCTTTTGTTTGGCGCTGGCGAGGCAGGGGCGATTCCTAACAGCGCCTCTACGGTCTCGCGCTGGTTTCCGGCGGCGCAGCGTGGGCGCGCGATGGGCACAGTCTGTATCGGTCACGCTCTCGGCGCGGCGGCAACTCCGCCGATCGTCTTTAAGCTGATCGAGTTGCAGGGCTGGCGCTTGACGTTCGTGGAGTTCGGCTCCATCGGCATAATCTGGTGTCTGGTCTGGTACATGTGGTATCGAGACAAGCCGGAAGAGCATTCTTCGGTCAATGCCGCCGAGATAAAGCTCATCAACTCGGGCCTGCCCGTCGTCGCGTCGCACGAGCACAAGATTCCCTGGCGGGCTTTCATCCAGAGCAAAAATATCTTCTTCCTGTGCGCGATGTATTTCGCTTACGGCTACAGTCTCTATTTCTACATCACCTGGCTGCCGACCTATTTGCTCAAGGCGCGCGGCCTCTCGACCTTTTCCGCCGGATTCTTCTCGGCGCTGCCGTGGCTATTCGGCGCGGTCGCTTTTCTCTGCGGCGGCTGGCTGACGGACTATCTGGTGACGAAGGGCAGGCGACGGCTGGCGCGTTGCGGCATCGGCGCGTTCGGCCTGACGATGAGCGCGATCATGCTGGTATTCGTCGCGCGCGCGCAGAACAGTTTCATCGCCGGATTCCTGATCGCCGTCGCTTTGTTCTTTCAGTTTCTGACGACTCCTGCGGTCTGGGCCACCTGTCTTGATATAGGCAAACGAAGGTCGGGCGTAGTCGCGGGCACGACCAATACTTTCGGCAATCTGGCCGGGACACTTGCGCCCATAGTCTTCGGTTACGTGCTGGAGAAGTGGGGCTCGTGGACGATTCCATTCTATGTCGCGGCGGCCTTTCTGATCGTCGGCGTAGTGATGTGGATGTTTATAGACCCGGAACGCCCGCTCGACGAAAATCTCGCTCGCGCGGCCTAGAAGAATGATGGATCGAGACTACGACGTGTTGGCGATAGGCAGGAGTTCGATCGACCTCTATGCCAACGAGATCGGCGCGCCCTTCACCGAGATCAAAAGCTTTGCCGCTTATGTCGGCGGCTGCCCGACCAATATCAGCGTCGGCACGCGCCGCCTGGGCCTGCGCACTGTGCTGCTCACAGCAGTCGGCGAAGACCTCGTCGGCGATTTCGTGCTGAGCTTCCTCAAGAAGGAAGGCATCGTCACTGATTTCAGCCGCCGCAAGCCGGGCCGACGCACCAGCGCCTTCCTCCTGGGCATAGAGCCGCCCGATCACTTTCGTCTCGTCCCTTACAGAGACAACTGCGCCGATCTTGAATTGACGATCGATGATGTCATGCCCGCGCCTATCGGCGAGAGCCGCGTGCTTCTCATCACGGGCACTGGGCTCAGTCGCCAGCCGAGCCGCGACGCCACGCTTTTCGCGGCGGAGCGGGCCAGCGCCGGCGGGACGAAGGTAGTGCTGGATTTAGACTTTCGCGCGGAGCTATGGCCCGATGCACGCACCTTCGGCGTCGCCATCCGCTCGCTCCTGCCTCTCGTCGATGTCCTGATCGGCACATCGGACGAAGTGGAAAGAGCCTTGCTCAAAGATTGGGCCCACGGAGATGATGCGGCGGGCGCGGCGCGCTTGAGCCCGGACAACATGGCTGCCGGAATCGAGAAGCTGATGGCCGTGGGCCCGGAAGCTCTGGTGATGAAGCGCGGTGCGGCGAGTACGCTCGTCTATTTGCCCGGCGGCGAGACTCTTGAGATTGCGCCCTTCGCCGTCGAGGTCTACAACGTGCTCGGAGCGGGCGACGCCTTCGCGAGCGGCTTTCTATATGGCTATCTGAAGGGGTGGGACTGGTCGCGCGCCGCGCGCATGGGAAACGCCTGCGGCGCGATCGTCGTCACACGCCACGGCTGCGCCAATTTCATGCCTTACGAACACGAAGCTCTGGCTTTCATCGAGGAACGAGGAGGATTCTGAATTTTGACTTTTAGAGCGAAAGATTTTCTTCCGGCAACCCTGCTTGCACGTTTGACGGAGATACGCGTGACGGAGCCCGAGCGCTCATTGCAGGTTGCAAAGGAGCGCAAGCGGCGCGAGCAGTTGACGACGAACGGCATGCTCAACATCCTGGCGGCTGATCATCCGGCGCGGCGCGTCACGCGCGTCGGCGACAATCCGCTCAGGATGGCCGACCGTCACGAGTACATGGCGCGCATCCTGCGCGTCATGATGAGCGAGTCGGTCGACGGCCTGCTGGCGACGATGGACATACTTGAAGACCTATTGATTCTTCACGACCTGATGCGGAAGAGCGGTGGGCCCGCTTTCCTCGATGACAAGCTGCTCATCGCCAGTTTCAATCGTGGCGGATTGCTGGGAAGTAGCTGGGAGATAGACGACCCCCTGTCGGGGCCGACGGCGGCCAGTTGTGCCGAGTGGAGATTGGACGGGGCCAAAATCCTCTTGCGTCTCTGCGATGCGGAGCCCGACTCGCTCAAGACACTGCTCGCCACCGTCCGCGCGATCACGGAATTGAATGCCGTCGGCCTTCCGATGTTTCTCGAATCTCTGCCCGTCGTCAAAACCGAGAACGGCTACGCGATCATCAAGACGGCCGAGGAGCTTGCGAGGACGGCGGGCGCGGCATCGGCAATGGGCGACAGCAGCCGTTACCTCTGGTTGAAACTCCCCTACTGCGAAAATTACGAGCTGGTCGCGCAGGCGACGACACTGCCGATTCTTCTCTTAGGCGGGGAATCCATCGGCGATGCGACGCCGTTCTTGAGAGAGCTTGCGGCCGGGCTCAAGGCGGGCCCGAACGTGCGCGGCGCACTGGTCGGGCGCAACATACTCTATCCGGGCGACGATGACCCGCTCGCCATCATCGAATCCGTCGGCGGCATCATTCACAAGGGATTGACCGTCGAACATGCCCTCGACGCACAGGGCGCTCATCGCGGGCGCGACCTCGCTTGGCTGTCCCGCATCTCCTGAAAAGCGAAGATCAGAAGCCCCTTTAGGGGCGACAGAATGTAGCCCACGGCGCAAGCCGTGGGAATCAAGATTGGCTAAGAGCAACAAGCCCCGAAGGGGCGACAGAAATTCAATCCACATGACGATCAGTGGTGAGTTTCTTTCGCCCCTTCGGGGCTCTCTCTTTATTGGCTACTCTATTCCCATGACTTGCGTCATGGGCTACATTCTGTCGCCCCTTTCAGGGGCTCTTAATCCGCCGCGTCGCTTCTTCTAAATCTTTACCCGAATACTCTCTTCAACTCTTCGACCTCGTCTGAGGTCAGATGGCGTACCTGTTCGCCGCGTAGGATGAAATAGAGGCGGGCGGTTTGTTCCAGCTCTTCCGTGCGATCAACTGCTTCACTCAAAGTTGAGCCCGCGCATATCACTCCGTGGTTTCTGAGCAGCATGCAGTTATGTGAAGGGGCTGCGCCTTCGACCGCTTCGGCCAGGGCTTGAGAGCCGGGGCGAAAATAGGGCAGCACTGCGAGCGGGGCTACGCGCATGAAGTAATAAGGCGTGAGCGGCGGGAGAGGATTTTCGGGATCGAAACCTTCGAGGCACGAGAGCGCCACCGAATAGATCGTGTGCAGGTGAATGATCGCCCGCACATCACTCCTCTGTTTATATACGGCGAGATGGAAAGGGAACTCTTTTGAAGGACGATTCTCATTCCGGCTCGCGCCCTGTAGATCGATGCATGCGAGGCGGTCACGAACGAGTCCCTTCAGGGATTTCCCCGTAGGCGTTATCCATACCTCATCTCCGTCGCGCACGGAGAGATTGCCGGTCGAGCCGAATGCGTACCCACGGCTGTAGAAGCTGTCGGCCACTTCGCATAGCTGTTCAAGCATTGAGTCGTTCATGCGTCCTCCGTTACTGACACTCAATCCGCAGCCCGCGCTAAATCATGTAATCGGTGGGCTTGGCGATCGCTCGCAGGGCTTTGCCGTAAAAATCAGGGCTTCCGAAATTGCCTGACTTGAGCACGACCGCCAGACGGAATCTCCCGAGCGAGAAACAGAGGGGAACGCCGGGCTCTATGTTACGCCCGACGCGCAGAGCGCCCAGTTCAAGACGGCGACAAAGCGCCCCGGAAGTCTCTCCGCCCGCGACGATCAGACCGCCGACGGGCTGCTCTTCCAAAATCTTCAACACCAAATCCGCCAGCCCGTACGCGATTGCCTGCCCCAGAGCCGGGACTGTTAATCCCATGCTCGCTCCCCATTCCTGCACCTGACGGACTTCCGTGGGCCCATCGGTCGTTGTCAACAGGCAGTGCTGTCCGCTTGATAGGCGCGCTCGGACTTCAGCCATCAAGGCCGCGCGGTCGTAAGCATCATCCAGCAAGTCTCTCGGAGCGATACGCAGGGCTTGCGTGCCGCGCGCGGCCAGCCACTCGTTCTGGCCGCGCGTCGCCACCGAACAACTCCCGGCAACTACCAGGCATCCATGACCGCGCTCCGTAGACGTGTGCGCCTCGATCTTTTCCGGCTGCTCCAAGACCCATCCACGCTCGCGCCAGATCGCAGGCATCTTTATCCCGAAGGCCGAGCTTCCGCTAATCAAGCGCAGGTCGGCAGCCGCCCGGCAGATGGTTTCCAGATGCTCGTCATTCAGACAATCCACCAGCGCTATGCTGACGCCCGCGTCGCGCAAGCTCTCAAAGCAATGCTTGAGCTGAACAGCGCCCGCCTCGACATACGCGTATGGGGCGAGGCTGACGCGGCGCTCTGTCTGGCGGCTGAGCAGGTCGACGAGATCGGGATTGGTCATCGGGGTGAGCGGGTGATCGCGCATCGGCGAGTCGCTGAGCAAACGTCCGTTCACAAAATGATAGCCCTGGTATGTGGTTCGCCCGTTAACGGGCAAGGCGGGCAGGGCGATGGTGAAGTCTTCACCGAGGGCGTCCAGCGCCGCGTCGATCGTTGGGCCAATGTTGCCTTCGGGCGTGGAATCAAACGTGCTGCAATACTTGATCTGAAAGACGCGCGGACGCCTCGCTTCCAAAATCCGCAGGGCTTCGAGCGTGCGCGCGCGCGCAACCGGCGGCGGGAGGTTGCGTGTTCCTTCCGCCATCACGACCGCATGATGGCCTTCGCTCCATTCCAGAAATTGCTCGACCGCCGGTAGATCGATGACCAGAAGCGTGCGTAAGCTCTGCTCGGCCAACATGCCCGCAAGGTCGCTGGCCCCTGTATCATCATCCGCGATGGCGGCGAAGACGAGTCTGCTGTTCATGAATACTATTCAGGTGAGCGCCGCCCGGATGGCTTCCAAACTCGTGTGCAGGCTCGACAGCACGGGCACGGACATGCGGCCTTCTATCTGCGGAAGGATGCGTGCCATAGAGACCTGGGCCAGGACGACGACGGCGACCTGCTGCTTCTCCAGTTGCTTGACGACATCGAGCAGGAGCGCGTCGTGCGAAGAGGTATCGCCAGCCAGAAGGGCCTTGTAAGCGTCCGTTGAAACCTCGCGGATAATCTCTATTTCGGTTCCGGCCTCTGCCGCAGCCTCGGACAAAAGCTTGCAGGTCGGGACGAGCGTGGGCGCGAAGGTGGCGGCGACGCCAATCCTTTTGCCTCCGGCGCGCACGGCCCTTCGGGCCATCGGGTAATCTATCTTCAACACGGGCAGGTCAAACTGTGCGTCCAAGCGTTCGACCATCTCTTTGGAAACGGACGAGCACGTCACCATCGCCAACTCCGCTTCGTAAACGCGGCTGGCGGTCGTGAGCATATCGGCCAGGCGCTCCTGCGCGCAGGGCAGATTATTCGCCGACAGGAAACGCAGGAGGCCGTCGTCGAGAAGGTTCGTGATCTCAAGCTCCGGCGCGGCCTCGCTGTAGAATTGCATCAACGGCGCGATGGCCGGAGGCGAAGTATGTATGAACGCTACTTTTCTCTTTGATGGGCCCATAGTGCTCCGAAGCGAGGGAGATAAGTTATTCGACTACGGTTTTGATCGCCTGTCGTTTCAGGTGAATCGGGCGCGGAACGATTCGGACGGCGAGGCGGCGGCGACAAAATCGCGTCGCATTATAACCATGAGCCTTAAAGCTCCGAGTTCTGAAAATCATGCTTGTCAGCTAACACGTGAACTGGTAATGTTCGTCGTCATCCGGCAGCGCTTCGCCCTGTATGCACCATAATCTTGATCGTAGCACATTACGGCTCCTGTAAACTGCCTGTCAATTTCTCGTGGGCCCGTGTGGGCCCGCCATGCGCCATCATTGAAATTCATTGAAAGGTCTGACCCAACCGATGAGATCAATCCTTTACGTATTATGCGCAAGCATTGCGCTCGCAGCGTTGTTGATGTCCGGCGGTTGCCAGCGCGGCGGCCAGAGCGGCGCTGGCGGAAAGCGCATCGGCGTCACGCTGCTGACGCGCGAGCATGAGTTTTACCGCCAGTTGGAAGCGGGATTAAGAGAGGCGGCAGACAAGCAGGGTTATCAACTGACGATCACCTCGGGCGATTTCGATCTCGCCAAGCAGCAGTCGCAGATTGAAAACTTCATCGTGCAGGGAATGGACGCGATCATCGTCTGCCCGGCGGATTCAAAAGGCATCGGCCCGGCCATCGAACGGGCCAACGAAGCGAAGATTCCGGTCTTTACGGCGGACATCTCTGCACAGGGCGGGCAAGTCGTCTCGCACATCGCCTCGGATAACCTGGCGGGCGGGCGTCTGGCCGCAGACTTTATCGCCAAGGCGCTCAACGGTCAGGGCGCGGTCGGCATCATCGGTCAACAGGAAGTGCAGTCCGGGCTTGATCGCGAGCTGGGCTTCAAGGAAGAGATCAAGAAATATCCCGGCATCAAGATCGTCTCCGTCTTAAACGGCGGCGGCGTGCGTGACAAGGCCCTGAAAGCCGCAGATGATATGCTACAGGGCAATCCCGAATTGAAGGCTATCTTCGGCATCAACGATGATTCGGCGCTCGGCGCGCTCTCGGCTGGCGAAGCGCGTAATCGAAATGATCTGGTGATCGTCGGTTATGATGCGACGCCGGAAGCCGTCAAGGCAATTCAAAGAGGCAGCGCGCTCAAGGCGGACGTGGCCCAGCAGCCGCGCGACCTGGGCGCGAAGACCATCGAAGCCATCAGCACACATTTCGGCGGCGGGCAGGTTCCGAAGAGCATCGCCGTCCCCGTCAAGATCGTGGATGCCAATAGCTTGAAGGGGCAGTGAGCGGAAAAACGAAGCTTTCATGACGCCGGGTTCGAGCTTATGAGTGAAACAATTGGCGGACAAGAGGTCACGTTTAGAGGCCGCTATCTACAGTGGCAGCGGATCGCGGAGTACGTCATCGTCGTCGCGATTATTCTGGAATCGATCGTCTTCGCCGTCATCGCGCCGCAGTTCGTCTCCGTCCCTAACCTGATCAACGTCGCGCTCAGCATAGCCATCACGGGCATTCTCGCCGTCGGCATGACGGCAGTGATTCTGACCGGCGGCATAGACCTCTCGGTCGGGTCTGTGGCCGCGCTGGCGGGCGTGGTCGCGGCGATGATCGTCAACTCAAGCGCCAACTCCGTGAGCCTGGGCTGTCTGGCCGCGCTCGGCATAGGTCTCGTCGTCGGTCTCTTTAACGGCGTCATGGTCGCACAGTTTCGCGTGCCGCCTTTCGTTACTACTCTGGCGATGCTGACCATCTGTCGTGGCCTGGCGTTTATTGTGACGGGCGGGCGCTCGATCGGGAATCTGCCCGCGAGCTTCGGCTTCATGGGCAGAGAGCGTCTGCTGGGCGTGCCTGTTCCGGTGCTGTTGATGCTGGTCGTGTTTGCGGCCGGCTGGTTTCTGCTGCGGCATACGACGTTCGGGCGCTATGTCTACGCGGTGGGCGGCAATCGTGAGGCGGCTTATCTGGCGGGCGTGAGCATCAAGGGCGTGACGCTGCTCGTCTATGTCCTGAACGGATTGCTGGTCGGGTTGGCCGGATTGGTTCTGGCTTCGCGGTTGGGCGCGGGCGTGCCGAACGCCGGGCTACAGTACGAGCTGGACGTGATCGCGGCGGTAGTGGTCGGCGGGACATCCCTGAACGGCGGGCGCGGGAGCATCATCGGAACATTCTGGGGCGCGGTCTTTATCGGCGTCCTCAATAACGGGTTGAACCTGGCGGGCATCGACCCTTACATGCAAAAGATCGCTCTCGGCGTGGTCATCCTGCTGGCCGTGCTCGCAGATCAAATCAACAAGCCGCAGGGACAGGTCAAAGCCTGACCCGCGACCATTTTGGATTTTAGATTTTGGATTAATGCTTTTCCAATCCTGAATCTGGACTGTTGAAGTTCAACTGTCGTCGCTTGCCAATCCAAAATCCAAAATCCAAAATCTAAAATCCACAGATGACCAATTCGATTTATCCGAAGGCCAGACTCAAGACGGCTATCTGTCTTCTGTTGACGATCGCCGTCACGGCCTTCGCCCAGCAAAGTCCTACTGTTCTGCGTCCGCCCGCCGCTCCGCTGGTCACGCATGACCCGTACTTCAGCGTGTGGTCGATGGGGGACAATCTGGCGGATGATCGCACGCGGCATTGGACGGGCGCTGTTCAAGGCATGGTCGGCATGGCGCGCATCGACGGCAAGCCGTATCGACTGATGGGTCAATCCTATAGCCCTTTGCCCGCTCCGATGAAGCAGCTTGGCCTGGAAGTCCTCCCGACGCGAACCATCTACAGGTTCGAGGCGGATGGTGTGCGCTTGAGCTTGACGTTTATGAGCCCGCTCCTGCCCGACGATCTGGACGTGATGTCGCGGCCCGTCACATATCTCACGTGGGAGGCGCGCTCCGTAGATAATCGCACGCATCAGGTCTCGATCTACTTCGATTGCACAGCCGAATGGGTAGTCAATACGCCTGATCAGAAAGTCATCTGGTCAAGACCCAAAGTCGGTGATTTACGCGTGATGACCTTCGGCTCGCAGCAACAGCCCGTGTTGGAGAAGTTCGGAGACGACCTGCGCATAGACTGGGGATACCTGCACCTGGTTGTCCCGCCCGCAAGCGCTGGGCCCAACGCCATCGCCTGGAATCGTGTGACGAGAAGTGACTTTGCCGCGACGGGTCAGCTTCCAGACTCCGACGATCTGCGTATGCCGCGTGCTGCCGGAAACGAATTGCCGGTCGCTGCCGCCGTGATGGAGCTGGGGCCGGTTGGGCCCACTCCCGTCTCGCGCCACCTGATGCTCGCCTACGACGACCAGTTCTCCATAGAATATTTTAATAGAAAGCTCAGGCCATACTGGCGGAGCGGCAACGTGGAGACCGAAACGCTCTTAAAAAGCGCCGCGCGTGATTACGTTTCGCTGAAGGAGCGTTGCGAGAGATTCGACGCCGAGTTGATGGCCGACTTGAGAAGGGTCGGCGGCGAAGAGTACGCGCAGGTGGCCGCGCTCGCTTACAGGCAAACTATCGCGGCGCATAAGCTGGCCGCCGATTGGGACGGCACGCCGCTCTTTTTCTCGAAAGAAAATTTCAGCAACGGCTCGATTGATACAGTGGATGTCACCTATCCTTCGTCGCCCTTCTTCCTTCTCTTCAACCCAAGACTCCTGAAGGCGCAGATCAAGCCCGTGCTCGATTACGCCTTGTCGCCGCGCTGGCGTTTTCCTTTCGCTCCGCACGATCTCGGAACCTACCCGCTGGCGAACGGTCAGACATACGGCGGCGGCGAAAAGACGGAAGAGAATCAGATGCCGGTGGAAGAGAGCGGGAATATGCTGTTGATGACGGCGGCGCTCGCCAGGGCGGAGGGGCATGCCCGCTTCGCGCAAACGTATTGGCCCATCCTCACCAGTTGGGCCGAGTACCTGCGTAATAAGGGTCTCGACCCGGAAAACCAGTTGAGCACGGATGACTTTGCGGGCCACCTGGCCCATAACACGAACCTCTCTTTAAAAGCGATTCTGGCTCTTGGCAGCTATGCTATGCTGTGCGACATGCTCGACAAGAAGGCTGAGGCACGCAGCTATCGCCGGTTGGCCCAGGACATGGTGGCGAAATGGATCGCGATGGCTGACGACGGCGACCACTATCGCCTAGCCTTCGATAAGGCCGGGACGTGGAGCCAGAAATACAATCTGGTGTGGGACAAACTGCTCGGCCTCAATCTATTCCCGCCGGAGGTCGCGCGCCGCGAGGTCTCTTTCTATAAAACGAAGCAGAACCCTTTCGGCTTACCCCTCGATAACCGCGAGACATACACCAAGCTCGATTGGATTGTCTGGACTGCTACGCTTGCCGAATCGACGGCAGACTTCAAGGCGTTCGTCGCCCCCCTCTATCGCTTTGTGAACGAGACGCCCGACAGGGTTCCGCTCACCGATTGGTACTGGACTCTGGACGGCAAGCAGCGCGGCTTCCAGGCGCGCTCGGTGGTCGGCGGCATTTATATCAAGATGCTGGCCGACGCCTCGATGTGGAGGAAATGGAATGACCGTGCCAGGTGGAAGAATTGGAATGGTCGGGCCAACAGGCCGTCGGACAGGAATTCTGATTGATAGCGGAGATTAATATGAAGGCAGGTTTCATCGCGGAGCACTTCGCTTCGCACAGGGATGTGGTCGAGCGTAGCATTGAGAAATTGGAGGGGCAGGCCGAAGAGGTCGGTCGCGTTCTGGTCAGGGCGCTTCGAGAAGGACATAAAGTGATAGCGTTCGGCAACGGCGGCAGCGCTACGCAGGCGAGCCATCTGGTCGGAGAGCTTTTGGGCCGCTTTGCCGCGACGCGCCAGCCCTTTCCGGCAATCGCGCTGGCGAGTGATGCCGGAACCGTCACCTGCATCAGCAACGATTTCAGCTATGACGTGCTGTTTGAGCGACAGCTTCAGGCGTTGGCCCAACCGGGCGACGTGGCGTTCGGCTTTACGACGAGCGGGCGTTCGGAGAATGTCAGGCGCGGTCTGATGATGGCCCATGAGCGCGGAGCCGTGACCGTCGCCGTGACGGGCGCAGCCGGATTGATCGGCGGCACAGCCGATCACGTCATCGCCGTGCCCAGCGACGCGACCGCCCACGTTCAGGAAGTACACCTCATGCTGCTCCACGTCTGGTGTATCTACATCGATGCGGAGCTGGGGGAAATCCAATCATAGAGTCGTAAACAGAAAGGGAACTGGAAGGAATGCCGGGCAAGTCGTCATCGGGTAAGGCGGAAGGGTTATCAAGGAGACATTTTCTGTTGAGCGGCGCGGCGACGCTGGGCGCGGTCGCAGCCGCCGGTCTTCCTGCGTTCGGCAGGCCGCCTGCGCAAGCCTCTGCCGGGAATACGCAGGACAATCCGAAAGCGAAGGTGCTGCACATCATCGGCCATTCGCACATTGATGCGGCGTGGCTGTGGCCTTGGCGTGACGGGGCCAATGTTGTCCTGAACACGTTTCGCAGCGCGCTTGACAGGATGAAGGAGAGCGCGGAATTCCGCTACAGCCATTCTTCGGCGATGCACTACAGTTGGGTCGAGCGCGCTGACCCGAAGATGTTCGAGGAAGTGCGAGGGCGCGTGCGCGAAGGTCGTTGGGAGGTGGTGGGAGGCTGGCCCGTCGAGCCTGATTGCAATATTCCTTCGACCGAAAGCTTCGTGCGCCATTGCCTGTACGGCAAAAACTATTTTCAGCGCGCGCTCGGCGTCGATGTCCAGATAGGCTTCAACCCGGACTCCTTCGGTCATGGGGCGGGCCTGCCCGCGATTCTCAAACATGCAGGCTATCGTTATTACGTCTTCATGCGCCCGCAGGAGCATGAGATGAAGCTGCCTTTGCTCTTCTGGTGGGAAGCGCCCGACGGCTCGCGCGTCCTCACGCTGCGCATACGGCGCGGTTACAGCATGAGCGCCGAGCGCATACCGGACGCCGCCGAGAACAACTTTGCGCCGGGCTTTAATCACGGCGCGTACTTTCTGGGCGTGGGCGATCACGGCGGGTCTGTAACGAAAGCGCAGCTCAGCCGCGTCGCGGAACTACAAAAGGACGCGACGCTGCCGGAGCTTCGTTGGAGCAGCGTCGCGGAGTTTTTCGCGGCGGTCGAGAAATCGCCCGCGATGGCCGCTCTGCCTGTCATCAAGACGGAGCTTCAGCATCATGCTCGCGGCGTCTACGCGGCGCATGGCGAAGGCAAGCAACTCAATCGCAGGGGCGAGCGCATGTTGGGCCAGGCCGAGACGATCTCGCTGGTGGCCAATCTCAACAACGATCATCCGTATCCGAGGCAGGAATACGTGACCGCCTGGTGGAAGGTGCTGTTCAATCAATTCCACGATCTGATGGCAGGCACGGCGCTCTATTCTGCTTATCAGGATTCCAGGGACAGCATGGGGTGGGCGGGAGAGACGGCGCAAACCTCAAGAGTCGAGGCGCTGGAATCGATGGCGAGGCGCGTGGACATGCGCAATGTGAAGGAGGGCGCGGTCTTTCTCTTCAACTCGTTGCCCTGGGCCCGTAAGGCTCTCGTCGAGTATCACACTGACAAAGACCCGAACGTCGCCCCCTGGTTTGGGCCCAGCCCGACGCCGATCACGCACCTGGAAACAGAGGACAGGCAGAAGATTCCCATACAGTGGCGGCCAGCCGATAGCATGACGCAGTTCTGGCCACGCATCTCCGCGTGGGTAGAGCTGCCCCCGTGCGGCTACAAAGTGCTTGAGCTGGTGAAGGGCACGGCTCCGGCGACAGAGCCTTTCAATGAGTTGTTCGCCGTTTCGGACAAAGGCTTCGGCATCTCTTCGCTGAAGGCTGCGGACGGCAAAGAGTTGCTGGCGGCCCCATTGGGACTCGTCGTCATCAGCGACCCGAGCGACACTTGGGCCCACGGCATCGCAAAGTTTCGGCAGGAGATCGCGCGGCCCACCTTCGTCTCTTCGCAGCAGATAGAGGACGGCGCGGTCACGCGCGTTACGCGCCAGCGAGCGAAGTGGAATAATTCGGAGATCATACTGGACATCGCGCAGTTCAAAGCGATCGATGCGATCGAGTTGCGATTCGTCATCGACTGGCGCGAGCGCGAGCAAATACTAAAACTCGAAATCCCGACCGCGCTCGCAAGCCCGCGCGTCTTCGCCAAAGTTCCGGGCGCGGCCATCGAACGGCAACCGAACGGGGAAGAGGAGCCTTATCAGGACTGGGTCGCCGTACAGGGTAAGCTCGGCGCGGAAGATTACACGATCGGGTTGATTAATAACTCCACCTATAGCTGCGATTGTTTGCAGGGATTGCTGCGTACAGTCCTCGTCAGGTCTGCGCCGTTCGCGCGTCATGACCCGCATCAGGTTCCGCACAATGACAACAACGCGTGGCAGGATCAGGGGAGACAGGAGCGACGTTTCTGGCTCGTGCGCGGCAAGGGCACATTCGCTGCGCTTGAGCTTGATCGCCTCGCCGAAGAGATGCAGACGCCAGCCGAGTACGTGATGGAATCAGCGCATGAAGGGACGGAACCACGGGAGCGCTCCTTCTTCCGCATCGCGCCCGGCACTGTGACCCTGACCGCCTTGAAGCGCGCCGAAGCGGGCGACGGGCTCGTCATCAGGCTGCAAGAGCGCGCGGGCCGTGTCACGGAGTACACAGTCGAAAGCTCCGCCCTCGGATTGGCCCACAGGGGCACGATCAATCCGTGGGAGATAAAGACGCTCTACGTGACGGGAGGGAAGGGTAAGCGCCAGGAAGTCAGGGAGGTCAATCTGCTTGAGCGGTAAAGTCGCCGACAGGCTCATGCTCATCTTTGTCGCGCTCTTGCTCGTCGCCTTATCCGCTTCGCCTTCGGTAGCGGAGACGCCGGGCGCTCAGGGCGTAGAAGCGCAGCCGCTCGTCGCTCAAGTCAGGCGACTGGTGGAGGCGATGGATTACCTGGGCGAGCCTTTCAGCCCCGCAGACAAGCAGGCGCTCGCACGCGCCGCCGACGAAGAAGACGCGGGGCGCGCGCTCGTTGCCATTCAAACTATCCTGGACAAACGCACGCTCGCCTACATCACGATCAGCCCAGAGAGCCGCGTCAGCGTACAGCGTGGGCCCACAGAGGCGACGCTCGTCGAGCGTGGCTGGCGCTCCTTTCTCGTCAAGGTCAGGAACGATGCTGGCGTGACGGCCCAGCTTAAAGCCGCGAGCCCGAACGCGCTGCCCGTCTACGCCCGTGGCATAAACCCGCAGATACCCGGCGGCTTCAGCCTAGAACCAAAGCCCGCGCAACGTATCACGCCGCGAGAGGTGTCTGAGCGCTGGCTTGAGCTATCCATGTTCGACAAGCAGCCGCTTGAGGCGCGTCTCTCCGGGCTCGCCATCGAATATCGCATCATTCAACTCTACAGCCGCGACCGTGGGCGGCGCGAGGCCCAAATCGGTTTCAACGTCGGGCAGGGAACACAGGACATCGGATACCGCAACGACGTGCCCATCCTCTTCAACTGTCTTCCGTCAAAAGACGTGACCTTTCGCGTCACAGACGAAAACGGCAAGCCGACGACCGCTTCCTTCATCATACGCGACCCGCAGGGACGCATTTATCCGGCGAAGACCAAACGCCTCGCCCCGGACTTTTCCTTCCATCCGCAGATTTATCGTGCCGACGGCGAGCAGATCAGATTGCCCGCAGGTGTTTACACCATCGAGTACACGCGTGGGCCCGAATACCTCGCGCAGCAACAGACCTTGAGCGTGACGGGGCGGCGCGGGACGCCGGAGGTGTGGAAGTTTCAACTGAAGCGTTGGATTAACCCGGCGACGCTCGGTTGGTATTCGGGCGATCATCACATCCACGCCGCCGGTTGTTCGCACTACGAAGCTCCGACGCAGGGAGTGCTTCCGAAGGACATGATTCGTCATATCGTGGGCGAGGCTCTGAACGTCGGCGATGTCCTCACATGGGGGCCCTGTTACTACTATCAAAAACAGTTCTTCGAGGCGAAGGTCAACAACCTCTCGACGGCCGATAACCTGATGCGCTACGACGTGGAAATCTCCGGCTTCCCCTCAAGCTTCAACGGCCATCTGGCGCTGCTCGGCCTCAAAGATCAGGATTATCCCGGCACGCAGAAACTGGAGGATTGGCCCACCTGGGACTTGCCTATTCTCAAGTGGGCGAGGGCACAGGGCGGCGTTGCTGGCTTCGCGCATTCGGGCTGGGGGCTCGAAGTGAAGACCGACAAGCTGCCGAATTATGAGCTGCCACCCTTTGACGGAATCGGCGCAAACGAGTACATCGTTGACGTGACGCACGATGCCGTGGATTTCATCTCGGCTGTCGACACGCCCGCCCACTGGGAGCTCAACATCTGGTATCACACGCTCAATAGCGGCTTTCGCACGCGCTTGAGCGGCGAAACAGATTTCCCATGCATCTACGCCGAGCGCGTCGGCATGGGCCGCTCTTACGTTCATCTCGACCGAGAGTTGAATTACGACGCGTGGGTGAAGGGACTGCGCGACGGGCGCTCTTACGTCTCTGACGGCAAGAGCCAGTTAATGGATTTCCGCGTCAACGATCTCCCGGTCGGCACGAGCCGAAGCGAATTGAGATTGGATAGGGCGCAGACGGTGAGAGTCACGGCAAAGGTGGCGGCGATGCTGGATGTCAAACCGAATGAGGCGCTCGGCGCGCGTCCACTTGACCAGACGCCTTACTGGGATATTGAGAGGGCGCGTATCAAGGGCACGCGCGAGGTCGCTCTCGAAGTGATCGTCAACGGTCAGGCGGTCGCTACACGTCGCATCCTCGCCGACGGCGTGCTTCGTGATGTCGCCTTTGACATCGCCATCGAGCGCAGCAGTTGGGTCGCGCTCAGAATCTTACCCTCTTCTCATACCAATCCCATCTTCGTGATGGTCGGTGGCCAGCCCGTTCGAGCTTCGCGCAAGAGTGCGGAGTGGTGTCTCAAAGCCGTCGATCAATGCTGGAGACAGAAGTCGCCGCAGATTTCCGCCAAAGAGCGCCCCGAAGCAGAGAAGGCTTACGAGCATGCGCGCCAGGTTTACGCAAAAATAATTGCTGAATGCGCGGTCGATTAATTGATGGGCCCAAGCTATCTGGATGGATGAGGATTTAGCGGAGGTTTCAGAAAATTCTGATTGCGTTTTTCTTCGCGTAAATATACTATCACGCTGTTCCTAATTGAATAGGGCCCGCAACCCTGTCACTGTTCTTCCAACGTTACAATCAAATCCTAAATTACCACGCCATTTTTGTATTCCTTAAGGAGGCTCTATGAAGTGTAACGTCGGCTGGCGAGCGCTGTCCCTGATCGGGATTCTGCTGTCTTTAGCGCTCACCGCTTTCCCCCAGGACTTTCGCGCAACCTTGACCGGGCATGTCAGCGACCCTAATGGCGCAGCCGTCTCCGGGGCCACAGTCACAGTCAGGAACTTACAAACCAACGAGGAGAAAACGGCCACCACCTCGGATGAAGGCAACTACACCGTCCCCTTTCTTCAACCGGGAAAGTACAGCGTGACGGTCGAAGCCGCCGGTTTCAACAAAGCGGTCAGCGATAACGTCGAGCTGCACACGGCCGATAAGGCGACGATGGATGTCGCGCTGGAGATCGGCCAGGTGACGACGACCGTCAACGTCGATGCCGAAGCTCCGCTTCTGGAGCCGGACACGGGCTCGCGCGGGCAGACGGTCGAGAACATGCGCATCAACGAGTTGCCGCTCAACGGCCGCAACCCGATCATGCTCGCCACGCTCGCGCCCGGCGTACAGTTCAACGGCAATCCGCAGTTCACACGCCCGTTCGATAACGGCGACAACGCAAACTTCTCCGTCAACGGCGGCCTTAATCGTCACAACGAATTCCTCCTGGACGGCGCGCCGAACAATGCCGTGACGGACGTGAACGGAGGACGCACATCCAGCAGCAACAACATCGCGTTTATTCCCACGCCCGATGCCACCGAAGAGTTCAAGGTGCAAACCAACGCCTACGATGCGCAGTACGGGCGCACGGGCGGCGGCGTCATCAACGTCACGATCAAGCCTGGCGGGCGAGATTTTCACGGCACGGTCTACGACTTCGCGCGCCGTTATCAGTGGGACGCCAACAGCTTGCCGAGTAACGCGCAGGGCCGGATTACTTCGGGCCCACTCGCGGGGCAGGAAGTCAGGCCGCGTTATACCAGAGACCCGGTGACGAATGAGAATCTGGGCGGACACAAGCTCGACCAGTATGGCTTTCTTCTTTCCGGGCCGCTGCTCATCCCGCGTTTCGGTGAGGGCGGAAACTGGCGCATCAACGGCAGGGAGCGAAGCTTCTTCCTCGTCAACTTTGAGAACTACAGCGAGTACAGGCCGACGCCCGGATTCAGTTCCGTGCCGACGCTGCTCGAACGCCAGGGAGACTTCTCTCAGTCCGGCGTCACGATCTACGACCCGCTAACGTCGCGCGCCAACCCGGCTTTCAATCCGGCGCTGCCCGTCTCGGCAACCAACCCGCAGTTCATACGCGACCCGTTCCCCGGCAACATCATCCCGCAAGCGGGAAGCCCCGGCTGCGGCGTCACGCGTAGCTGTCTCAATCCTGTCGGACAGGCGATCGTCAACGGATTCTCTTTGCCCAACGTCGGTGCATCAACTTTAAGGTTCAATAACTTCGTCAACGCTCTCGGCAGCGACACGGACAACTATCACTCCCTGATCACACGCGTCGATCACTCGTTCACCTCGAATCAGAAAGTCTTCTTGCGCTACGTGCACAGCCGCCGCGATCAGGTCGCGGTTGGCGGCAATAACCGCGAGGGCCTGGGCGCGGACTATCAAGACCCGCTGCTGCGCGTGAATAACGGCGCGGTGCTCGATTACCTGAACACGCTTTCGCCCAACACAGTCCTCAACGTGCGCGTCTCTTTCAATCGCTTCCTTCAGGCGGCCTTCCGCCGCAGGTCGCAGCCTTTCGATGCGACCTCTCTGGGTTTCCCCGCCTCTTTCAACGCGGCGCGCCCGACTCCGATCGTGCCGCGAATCGCGTTCAACGACATCTCCGGGATTCCGCAATTCGGATCGAGAAACCCCAACTCCAACATCACCAACACCTGGGCCTTCCCCGTCAACGTGACGCACATCACCGGCAATCACACCTTGCGCTTTGGCGGCGAGCACCGACGCTTCCAGGCACATCAGTTGGGCGGCTCCTTCGTCTTCGGCGGCGGGTTCTTCTGTTTCACGCGCGAGTTCACCGTCCAAGACCCGATCAATAATGCCGGGGCCAGTGGGCAGGGCAGCTCGATCGCGGCGCTCCTTCTGGGCTTCCCATCGGCGGGCGGTTGCGACGACAACGGAACGAGCGGCACTTCGGTCAACAACGTCTCGCAACTCTCTTTCAAGTGGAACTACTACGCCGCTTACATACAGGACGACTGGAAGATCACGCCGAAGCTGACGCTCAACGTCGGCCTGCGCTACGATTACGAGACGCCGCCTGTTGAATATCATAACCGGCAGAATCGCGGCTTCGCTCTGGGCACGGCGAGCCCGATCGCGTCCGCCGTGAGAACGGCAGCGACCGCCGCCGGGCTCACGTCCACGGATTGCCCTGCCTGCTCCAATGTCAATGGCGGTCTACTGTTCGCCGGTGTCAACGGTGAGCCCGCAGAGGCGTTCACGAAAGATCGCAACAACTGGCAGCCGCGAATCGGCGTCGCCTATTCATGGAATGATAAGACGGTGCTGCGCGGCGGCTACGGTCTCTACTATTTCCCGCAGGCGGAGTACGGCGGTTCCACCGGCTTCAACATCGTGACTCCGTTTTCGACGATCGTCGGCGGCGGCGTGAACGCGCTCATTCCGCGTACGTCGCTCAGCAATCCGTTCCCCAACGGCCTGCAACAACCCATCGGCTCGTCACAAGGCTTGCTGACTCAGCTTGGCGGAGGCATCACCTTCGTCAATCCTGACCACGACATCCCGTACATCCATCAGTATTCCTTTGGCGTACAGCGTGAGCTGCCCTGGCGGATGAAGCTGGATGTCTCTTATGTCGGCAGCCGCACGCGCGGCATCCTGTCCGGCGATCAACAGAGCGGCGGCGGGCGTAATCTCAACGTCCTTTCAGCCGCGCAGCTCGCCGCCATCCGCGCCAACGGTACGTTCTACAGCGCGAGCGTGACCAATCCCTTCGCCGGGCTCATTCCCGCCAACGGGACGTTTAATGCGCCCACCATCACGCGCCAAAATCTGCAATTTCCTTTCCCGCAGTTTGGCAGTAATGCTGTGACGATCGTCGGCGAGAATGTCGGGAAGCTCTGGTACGACTCGGCCCAGGCGAGTCTTGAGAAGCGCTTGAGCGAAGGTCTGATACTGGTCGCTTCCTACACCTTCTCGAAGACGCTCGGCGCGTTGAGCTTCCTGAACAGCCAAGACCCCGCGCCGCAGAAGGCGGTCGTCGATTTCGATTCGACGCACGTACTGGTCTTGAGCGGCGTCTATCAACTGCCTTTCGGCAATGGGAAGAAATTCTTCACCGATGCCGGGAAGGTCTCGAACCTGTTGCTCGGCGGCTGGGAGTACACCTGGATCGCCAACTTCAGATCAGGCAGGCCGATTCCGCTGCGGACTGACATAGATTTGATCGCCGACCCGACGCTCGAAAATTCGAGCTTCGACAGGTTCTTCAACAACTGTGTGCGACAATTGAACGGCACAAGCCAGCGGCCCAACCTGGCGGGCACTGCTTTCGAGCCCTGCTCTGACCCGGCGTGGGCCATTCGTCCCGCGAACACTCTGGCGAACACGCCCTTCCGCTTGCCGAACCTGCGGGAACCCTGGGCCCCGATCTTCGACATGTCGGTCAACAAGACCTTCGGCATTTACGAGAACGTCAAGATACAGTTCCGCGCCGAAGCGTTCAATGCCTTCAACACGCCGCTCTTCAGTGGCCCTGATTCCGGCAACGGCCCGAACAGCTTGAACTTTGGCCGCGTCGTTCCGCAGAACAGTGTGAGAAACGGAAATAACTTCCGCACCATCCAACTCGGCGTCAAGTTCTACTTCTAAAGACGCGCGAGCCAAAAGCATTCCGCAGCCCCGCGAGGGGCAAGTGGAATGTAGTTCACAAGCCCCGAAGGGGCGAGCGGAATGTAGCCCACGGCGCGAGCCGTGGGAACCAAGACCGATTAAGAGCAAAGAGCCCCGAAGGGGCGAAAGAAACTCACCACTGATCTTCATGTGGATTGAATTTCTTACGCCCCTAAAGGGGCTCTCTCTTTCTTGTCTGTTCTGTTCCCATGACTTGCGTCATGGGCTACATTCCCCGCGCCCCTTTCAGGGGCTACGGGATTAAAACCAGGGGGGCTCCTGTCATCGCCTGCGTGATGCGAGGGTAATGCGTATCTCGCGCTCTCCCGTCTTGTCGCCGAAGCTCGCGCGCGAGACGCGCAGGAGACCGCGACTGTAGCTGTAGGCGGAAGAGGATAACTCGCGTCCATCAAGCTCTACTTTTGACGGAGCCTGATCGAGCCACGCGCCGAAATCTCCCGCTTCGCGCAAGCGTACCGTTACTCCGTTCGCTTCCGTTTTCTGCGAGACGACCGCCGCCGGGCCCAGGTATTTATCAAGCAGGCCGAAGACGGCCACGCCCTGATTGACGGGCGCGAGCGTGAAGAGTTCGTACCCGAAGCTATCGAGACTGAACGGGAGGCCAGACTGTTTCGCGTCAAGCAATGAAGCAGTGCCGCTGCTGCGCCGGTAGACTGCGACCATCGTGGGCCCACTTTGTCCGGTGCTCTGTAAACCCTCTACGTCAGCGATGTTGAGCTTACCCGCAACGCTCCGGGCGCTCTTATTGACGTTGAAGGCCGCGACCATTCCGGCGCGGAGCCCCGGGCGCGTGATGAGTCCGAAGACCTTCAACGCCGTGGGTTCGAGCGCGGCGTCGGTTAATAAAATGTCGCGCGTCACCTGTCCCGGCTCGTCCAACATCAGCAGCCGTCCGTCGGAATAGGCCAGCGGGCGCACGAGCTCCGCGCGCTCCATGCCCGGCTTGTCCGTGATGTAAACGGGGCCGCCGCTGATGGCGCGAGCGACGGCGTGATACGCGCCGTGAGCATCATGAGACTGAAACATATCCCAGTCGGGATAGGCGAAGTTGGAAGTCCAGTAGGCATTGTAGGCGTTGTAGTAAGTATGCTCCTTGACGTTTTGCGGTGTGTCCGGCAGATAATCGTCGCTGTTGCGAGCGATGTTCGATGTCCGCCAGTTGTACGCGTTCTCCAAAGACATCTCCATGCAATTGATCACATTGAGCCCGGCGGAACGCCCCTCAAGCGCGGGCCCAGCATCACTGAAATATCTGGCCGCCGCTTCCTGAAAGTTGCGATGCTCGCCGCCTCCCGAAGTGAACAACGGCATGAGCCCGTTGGTGAACTTGATATTGTTTCCCTGCCCATCGACTTTGACGAAGTCGAACCCCCACTCCTTTAAGCGGCGATACCATTCCGCGTAAAAACTTTCCCCCTTACCGTCGCGCGGGTCGGGTAGGGCTTTACCATCGAGGCCCTTGAAGAGTTGATGGGCACGACCGATCTCGGAATCGCTCTCGACGCCAGACCAGTAGCCCTGAAAGGTATGCCAGACGCCGATGTGCGCGATGTGATATTGCTTGCGCAGCGTCCGGGCCAACCCCGAAAGATCATCGGGGAATTTCTGAGGGTCTGCGTTGAACCCGACGAGCTTGTCCTCCTTCGTGCTCAGCCAGCCGTCATCGACGAGCACGAAGCCGATGGGAATCCCCTTGTCCCTGAGTGAACGCACGCTGTTGATGACCTTCTCCTGCGTGACCCCGTGTTCGTAAGCATTCCATGAGCACCAGCCGAGCCAGCTAAAAATTTCCGGGTAACTCTTTTGCCAGCGCAGGCGTCCGTATTGCTCGCTCGCGGCAAAGGCTGCCTGGTAAGTCTGACGCGGCAGCCTGTACGGGTCGTCTGACGCGGCATAGGCAAAGAGCGGAACGCGACGCGGTGAAAACTTCGGGTCGTAGCTTGAGGAAGCGATGCGAAACTCATACCGATAGTTGATCTCCGAGACGCCGACCTCGCCGATCATCCCGTCACCTGCCAGCGGAATCAGCAGGTGATAATCATCGCCCTGAATCTGTCGCCACAGGAGTAGCTGGTTGGACGTGGATAAAAGCCTGTAGTCGGAAACGAAAGCCGGGGCCGTCCAGTAGAGCTTGAGTCTTTTTAAGGCCATGCCGCGCGCAAAGCCGTCGAGGCCCATGAGAAGCTGCACGCCTTCTCTCGCAGCGAGGGCGGGCCCCTTATAATCCAACGATGCGATGATGATGTCGGGTTGAAGGTAGTGTTGTATCTCAAGCACTGCCTCGACGGAGTCCGGGCGCGCGGGCTGCGATGCGCTGCCGGGTTTCAGCCGGTAGCGCAGACGCTCGTACTTTCCGGTCTTATCCGTCCCGGTATCGCGCCCGGCAAGCTCAAGCTCGCCCTGAAGCGACGAGTCGTCGGCAAAGCGCAGCCGCAGCCGCATGCCAGAGACCACTGCCCCGCGCGGCGTCCTGAATTGAAGTATGCCCCGCTCAAGCGATGCGCTGAGCGGCGAGCCCTGTTGATCGCTTACCGCGATGGGCCCACTTTCCACAGCCTTGTTCGAGAAATCCTTAGCCTGACTTGAATCGATATTGAATCCGATGAGCAAAAACAGAAACGCAAACCAAAGGCGGTTGATCTTCATTCATCAATCCTCTATAAGTGCCTGGCCGGAGCGGGGCGTGTCCCTTCCTGGGCCCACATTGCTGTATCTCTGATTCGTAGGTCTGTGCTATAAACATACCACGAATTACGACGCACACACTCACCAAATTAATGATCTTAAAATCCATCTGCGGCCTGAAAGAATAAGATGAAAAAGAGAAACTACGTCCCCGTCGTCCTGCTGCTGCTCCTGTCAATACAGAACATTCAAGCGCAGGACTTGAAGCCGTCCGAGGCAGCGTTGATAACCGGGCAACAACAGCGACATCACTTGATGCCCGTGCCGATGTCCCTTAATTTCCGGCCCGGAAAATTAGCCGTCAATGACTCTTTCACCGTCGCGTTGAAGAGTTTCAAGGACGCGCGTTTGCAGGCGGGCATCGAGCGCGCCGTGAAGCGTTTGGAGAACCGCACCGGCTTCGCGCTGGCGCGCGGTTGGACGAATGATCCGGCCACCGCCACCCTTGTGATCGAATGTCTCGGGCCCGGCCAGTCAGTCCCCTCCGTCGAGGAGGACGAATCCTACACCTTGGAAGTCTCCGAGAAGCAGGCGATGCTCAGAGCGCCGACCGTGGTGGGCGCGCTTCGCGGGCTGGAAACCTTCCTGCAACTCCTCGATGGTGATCGCGGCGGATACTTCCTTCCGCTCGCGCAGATTCAGGACAAGCCGCGCTTTCCCTGGCGCGGCCTGCTCATAGACGTGTGCCGACACTGGCAACCGATGGAGGTCGTCAAGCGAAACATAGACGGCATGGCCGCCGTCAAGCTCAACGTGCTTCACCTGCACCTGACGGAGAATCAGGGCTTCAGAATCGAGAGTCGCAGGTATCCGAAGCTTCACCAGATGGGCTCCGACGGTCTCTACTATACGCAGGAGCAGATGCGCGAGCTGATCGCCTATGCGCGTGATCGCGGCATTCGCATCATCCCCGAATTCGACATCCCCGGACACACCACCGCATGGTTCGTCGGCCATCCAGAGCTTGCCAGCGCACCGGGCCCATATCAGATTGAGCGAACCTACGGCGTCTTCGACCCTTCGATCGATCCGACGCGCGAGGAGGTCTACAAGTTTCTCGACCGTTTCCTCGGAGAGATGGCCGCGCTCTTTCCAGACGCTTACATGCACATTGGCGGAGACGAGGTGACGGGCAAGCACTGGCGGCTCAATCCGCAGATTCAAGCCTTCATGCAGAAGAAAGGCTTGCAGGATAACCACGCGCTGCAAGCCTACTTCAACCAGCGAGTCTCGCAGATTCTACAGAAGTACGGAAAGAAGATGGTGGGCTGGGACGAGATTCTGCACCCGGATTTACCGAAGAACATCGTCATCCAGTCATGGCGCGGGCAGAAGTCTCTGGCCGAGGGCGCAAAGCAGGGCTACACGGGCATCCTCTCCAGCGGCTATTACCTCGATCACTTATATCCGGCGGCAATGGTCTACGCCGTCGATCCCGTTCGCGCCGATAGCGGTCTGACTCCCGAAGAGGAAGCGCGCATCCTCGGCGGCGAAGCCTGCATGTGGGCCGAATACGTGAGCCCGGAAAATATAGATTCGCGCATCTGGCCACGCATGGCCGCCATCGCGGAGCGGTTCTGGTCTCCGCGCAGCGTCACGGATGTCGATGATATGTACCGCCGTCTGGCAGTCGTCAGCGTTCATCTGGAAGAGCTGGGGCTGATGCATGAGTTGTATGCCGATAAGATGCTCAGGCGTATGGCCGGAAGCCAGGAGGTGCAACCGCTGAAGACACTGGCGGGCGTGTTGGAGCCGCTGAAAGTTTTAGGGCGCGCCAACGTTCACCCGATCACACAGATGACGCCGCTGACGCGGCTGGTCGATGTCGCGGGGCCGGATAGCCGCGCGGCGCGTCGCTTTTCATTAATGGTCGAAGCGCTGCTCTCGGACGCGCCGCGCTTCTCCGTCTACCGCGAGGAGATCGAGAATCTTCTCTCCGAATGGCATCGAGTCCATCCGACGATCTACGCTATGGCCGACAGGTCTCCGGTCATGCGTGAGGCCGAGCCGCTCGCCCTTGAGTTGTCGCAGATGAGCGCCGCCGCGTTGGAAGCCCTCGGTTATCTCTCGGCGGGAGTCGCGCCGCACGACGGCTGGCGCGCGGAGAAGCTGGCGTTGATCGAGGCGGTCTCGAAGACCAAATCGGAATTGGAATTCCCAATCCTGCCGACAGTCAGGCGACTGGTCATCGCCGCCTCCGAGATTCCACAACTCAAGAGCATGTCGCCCGCCGAGTGGAACAGCCATGTGACCACGCTCGCCAGCGACAACGATAAAAAGTAGTGCTGTCAGATTGGATTTCAACCAGGTGTGTCATGAAATCAGCCCCGCAAGGGGCGAGCGGAATGTAGTTCACAAGCCCCGAAGGGGCGCAAGAATGTAGCCCACGGCGTCAGCCGTGGGAACCAAGACCGATTAAGAGCAATAAGCCCCGAAGGGGCGACAGAAATTCAATCCACATGA
>DATDFK010000082.1:0-60631 GCA_036522655.1 Pyrinomonadaceae bacterium
GTTTCAAGTAGTTAGAAAAAGGTTTCAGGAGAAAATAAAGGTTTGTTTTTAAGTTTTAATGAAAATAAGTCTTGAGATTGGAAGAAAGAAATGATAAAAGGCGTTACTTATGAAGCGTAGAATAAGCCCATTCTCAATCTCTCCCAATCCCATAACCTTATACCTTACGCCCGCTTTGGAAGCCGCCGCCTACCGCATTAATTATACGGTCGAGCACAGACAAGGTCTGACAGCCATTCTGGGAGAAGTGGGCACAGGCAAAAGCTCTATCATAAGGCGCTCGCATGCAGAGTTCGACGCTATGCCCGATGTGGTTTCCGTCTTAATTCCCTCCCCCACGTTCAAAACCGAGTACGCGATGATACAGGGCATAGCACAGCTTTTCGGATTACCCGCCAGGAAAGGCACGCAGCAGCATTTAAGGGAGATTGAAACCTGGCTCGGCGAGCAATTTATAGCCGATAAAGTTGTGGTTTTATTTATAGATGAAGCCCAAAAACTCGACCACAAAATGCTCGAAATTGTGAGAGCTCTTCTGAATTTCGAGACCGATGAAGCCAAGCTCATTCAAATCATTCTAGCCGGACAGTTGGAATTGAGAGACAGGCTTATTAGCGAAAAACAGAAGCCCTTATACACACGGCTCACCATGCCGACCGTTCTGGCCCCACTTTCTCCCTCCGAAGTGGAAGAAGTTATTGCATTCCGCTGCAAACATGCCAAGATCAATAATCCCTTCCATTCTGATGCGTCGCGTCAAATTTATGACCTGTCCGGTGGGATTCCCAGAGAAGTTCTAAGAATCTGCACCGTAGCTTACGAGATGGCACAGATCGCAAAGATGTCCAGCGTGCATCCCGATCTAATAGACTCAGCTTTCAGAGAATTACAGTTGAGAGACGGAGCTGGCGATGAGTAGTGAACCTAAGAATATTATGACTATGGCGGAGCTGCTGCGTGCCGCCAAACTGAAAAAGGAGAAAGAAGAGCAAGAAAACACTATACCGCCTGCTACTATAGTGGGACACACTATACCGCCCGCTACTATAGCGCCAGATACTATACCACCTCCCACTATACCTGATAACACTATAGTATCTCCCACTATACCAAACGACACTATACCTAAATCCACTATACCGCGTCCCACCATAGTGAGAGGTGGCAAGACAAAGCCTGCTAAATCGGCTGGGCCCATCACACCTGCGCCTGCCGTGGAGCAGGGTGTGTTCGTAGATTCTTCCAAGGGTTATTTCCAATACTTGAATGATTTGTCAGACCGGGTGATTCCAGAACTGGAACTGAAACCCTTTGAGCAAGTGGTATTGAATCGTCTCTACAGGCTGTCGCGCGGCTGGAAATCGGAAGAATGCACGGTAGGCTTGGGGGCTCTGGCCAAGCAATGCGTGATGTCCAGAAGCAGCGTGCAAAAGAGCATTGTGATCTTGGTGGAAAAAGGATTGATTGAAGACCTGGGGGAAGACAGAAGGGGTGGCCAGGAAGGAAAAAGGTACAGAGTTTTACCGGGAATGACTATACCGTCTCCCACTATACCGGCTGGCACTATAGTGGGAGACGACAGCACTATAGTGCCACACACCACAGTGGTGCGTGGCACTATAGTGCCACGCACCACCATTAAAGATAATAATAAGGAATTTAAAGACACACACACAAACACAGTGGGTGTGGGTGTGGGTTCCAAGTTCACGATCGAAGAATGCCGGAAGTACGCGAAGCACTTACAGGCAACAGGGCAGGGCATCAACAACCCAGGGGGCTACGCGACGACGATTCATCGTACGGGCGAGGCGGACATGTTGATTGAAAAGTTCCTGCACCCTGAAGCCGCCGATTCGCCTACGAACCCGGACACCAGCCAATGCCCCGATTGTCACGGCACAGGGTTTTACTATCCAGAAGGGGTCGAAGGGGGTGTCGCCAAATGCAAGCACGAGCAACTCAAGGAAGAAGGGAAGTGATAAGTGAACACACAATGAAAGCTTTAAGGCGCGCAGATTCCACACGGGGCTCTTCATTCAAGACTTTTCTCAAACTCGGCGTCGAGCACATTCTGACGGGTTACGATCATCTGCTTTTCCTTTGTAGCCTCCTGGGGCAACTACTCCTTCGAGGTGTTCACGACGGACGGCGACCAGTTTACGCCAAAGCATGCGGACGCCATCTCGATCGACGTGCGCGACAACAACGATCAGGTCTGGCGTCAGGTCGGCACAAGCGCCGCGCTGGTAACGCTCGGCGGCGGCGATACCACGAACAAGGGCCGGTAATACCAGATTGCAATACAAAGCAGGTCAGTACCGCCTGCTTAAGCCGGGCGGGTCTCAAGCCGCGCCGGACACCCGCCTGAGACCTTTGGCGGTACTGGCCTATCTTTTTCTTTGAGGTCTGGAGGGTTGGTGCAATCTCAGCCAGCCGATGACGAGCATCAGCAGGCCCAGCCCGCAGAGGCCGGTCAGCGTTCTTAAACTGACAAGATTGAAGGAACTGATCGGAGAAAGTTTCTTCGGGTCGGTGTATGTTTGAGGCGCGATGATGGAGGCCGTGCTGTTGGGAGGACAGGGGGCGCAGGGCGCGGTCTGTGGCTTGTCTGTGACGGTAAAGAACTTTCCCTTGCCTCCTTCCGTGCGAAACATGCGCGTGAGCTCTTCCAGATTGAAGGGGCGTGCGCCGCGTCGCCCAAAGACGGCGATCTGGTTGCCGCTTTCGTCAGCCGCGCGATCACGATCGAGTGCTTTCGAGATGGCGAGCGCTTCTCCCCTGGTCTTGAAGGTGGCGATCAGCGCGGGCGCGGGCCTTGGGCTAAAGCCTGCGTAAGTCGGCATCGTCTCCGGTGAGGTCAGTTGAAGGATGCGCAGACCGTTGCGTCCATCGGCGACGTAGGCGAAGAGACTCGCGTTGGTCATGGCGATCTTGACCTGATGCGCGTCGTTCAGAACGCCACCGGCATTGAAGGTCTGATCCAGGCGCGGCCTCTCCGGCTGCTCGACATCGACGATCGCCACGCCCTCACTACCGTTGGCAACGTAAGCGTAAGTGCGCGCCACGTAAACATCGCGCGCATCTTTGAGATGCACACGCGCATCATTAACCACGCGCGCCTGCTCCGGCGTCGTCAGGTCAATGACCTTCAAGCCTTCTTCATCCACGACGAAGCCGTATCTGAACTGGACGGCGACGGCGCGCGGGCGCACGAGCGCGGGCGCGCCTATCTGTCCGACAAGTCGCGGGTGGAGCGGGTCGTCGATGTTGACGATTGCGAGCCCGTGCTCGGTCGTGATGTAGGCGTAGGTTCCGGCGATGGTGATGTTGGTCGCGCCGTTGAGCGCGCCGTCGGGATTGAAGGTCAGCGCGCGCTTGAGGAAATTGTTGAGCGGGTCGCCGTCGAGCAGCGTGGCCGCGTTGACGAGGATTAAGCCTTCGTATTTATCGACGACGTAGAGATAAGCGTAGAGCGGGTGAATCGGCTGTTCCTCGTTGAGCAGTTTGTCCGGCGAGGCGCTGACCTGTTCGGGCGCGATCATTCGCCCGTCGGTCGAGAGACGCCAGCGCGCAGGGTCAACGGCGAGCGTCGTCGGCGCAGCGACGGCGGTTGCGTATTTCGTCTTGACGTAGAACTTCTGGCCGAAGCTTGAGACGGGCGCGGTCGTGATGCGCTCCGAAAATCCCTTTTGATCTATCTGCGCCACGTCGTAGACGCGCAAGCCACCTTCGCCCGCCGCGACGTATGCATACTCGCCGCGAAGCTGTACCTGCAAGACGCGCGGATTCCCCGCGTGCTCGTAAGCAGTCCGCAACTCGCGCCCCTCGCGCACGAACCTTTCATAGTTGTCCGGGTAAGCGACTCTTTGCAGCGTACTTCCCATCACTGCTTGCGGCTCCGTCTGCTCTGTGACGACGACAGCTTCGAGGGCATCACCGGCGGCAACGTAAACGTAACGACCCATGAAGTTGACGAAGTTGGTTCCCTGTAACAGGAGTTGGGCCAGCCATGCGTTATTATCGTTTCGCTCGGAGACGTGGCAATCGCCGCACCCTTTGGTCTCTGTGGAGCGGACTGTGTGCGGGACGTGCGTGTTGAAAGCCTGCCCGCTAAAACCTTCGGCTGAGGTGGTCTGTTGCTGCGAGTAAATCCATTCGCGGTTCTGGTTCTGCGAGCTGACGAGCAGGGCGGAAGAGGAGCGAACGGGCGCAACGCGATGACTCGTCACCGTCCCGTCGCGCCCGAGCATAAAGATGTCGTCGCGTAAGACCTGAAAATTGTAGGTCGTGAAGTTGCGCGAGTCGCCGCCCTCGAAATGACGATTCGGCATCTTGCGATTGGCCTGCATCGAGAGATGACAGCCGAAACAGCCCGTCACCCAGGAGGAATGGCAGGCGAAACAATTCATCTGGCTATCGCGGTGCGCGAGCGCCTTCTCGTCCGGCGGGACATCGCCCCAGGTCTCGTTGTCTGTGCGAATGGTCTTGGCGTAGCGAGACTTCTCGTTGTAATCACGAGTGCCGGGCGTGATGGTGTCAGCCGTCTGTGGAACGCGCCACCAGCGGCCCGGCACAACCATTGAGTTCTGAATGATGTCGCCCGCCTTCAACTCTATCTCTTTGCCGCTCTCATCATTTTTCTTGCGATCTTTCGGGATGCGTTGAAAGAGGGGAATGCGTGCGCCGTCGCGGTCGCGCACGCGCAGTCTGGTCAGGTCTTGCCCCGTAGCGGGCTCGTTCCGCTCTTTCCTACGCGCAGCAGCCTGCCCGGTAATGATCGCTGCGGCTGGGCCGGAGGTGAAGAGCATGGCGCGCTCTCTGATCGAGCCGTGACAATCGACGCAGCCGATCTCTATGGCGGCGCGCGGCTCGTTGTAGAGATTGCCGTCGCCGTGCGCGTCCTGTCGGAAATGGCAATCGACGCAGTGCATGCCGCGCTCAAGATGAATGTCGTTGAGGTGGACTGCCTTCTTGAATCTGTCCGGGTCGTCTGGCGAGACCGTCTCGCCTGTGGCGTCGAGCAGCTCGCCCTTACGATTCTTCTTCCAGACGGCGCGAAAGAGCCAGCCGTGGCCGTGAAAATCTGCGAAGCGCGTGCGCGCGAGTTGATTGTTGAATTCGGGCGTGCCGGTGCGTGCGAGAAATTCCGGGTCTGACCAGCGCCCGCGCAGGCTCGCGCCTTCAGGGTTACGATCGAGCTTCTGCTGCTCCTCGTCCTGCGACGGCGTGTGTTGCTTTGAAGGGTACATCGCCGCGCCGTCCGTCTCGTTATCCCACCACGTCAGGCCGAGAAATGAGGCGACCATGTTTGTGCCTGGGTGCATGTGGCAGACCATGCACTGCGAGGTGGGAATCTGCGAGGTGAACTGGTGCTTGATGGGATGGCCCGGCTCGTCTCGCGGGATACTGGCGTCGGCTGTCTGCGAGCGCCCGTCGTTGCCGGACGAGGCGTAAAACTCTGAATGCACAGGGTTGCGATCGTTGGCGTAGACAACATGGCAGGCCGTGCAGCCGGACGAGCGGTAATCGCCCGGATGATCGTTCGTGCCGAGGAAGTTCAAGGTCGGATCCATCAGGCGCGTCTTCTGCAAGCCTAGATAGACGGGGTCTGTTCGATTGTTTGTGCCGAGACCACGCGGGCTCAAGCCCTTGTCGGGTTTGCCCGGCTCCTCTTCACGATCAGGCAGCCCGACTTCGAGTCTTCTTCGCCCGCCTCGCTCGAAGACGCGAAGAATGTTGCCCGGCTGCGAAATCTCCCAACGCGGAATCGGCTCAAGCATTGCGAGAATGCCTTTGAGCCTCATCTCCGCGCGCGTCGGCGGCGGAGACTGAATCAAACGCTGCGGCGTGCCGGCCGCCGTGTAGCTTTCGCCGAAGCGCGCGTCCTTAACAGGGAAGCCGCCGTTGTTATAGAGCGCCGCGCCCCACAGCATCGCGCCGTGGGCCATCATGCTGCGCGGCACGGCACGCGTCTCCGTGCTGTGACACTCGGCGCAGGTTTTCTCCGCCACGCGTAGATCGCCCGGATTGATAAAGCGCACGAACTCTATGCTCTCGCGTGCCAGGAGCGTGTTTGTTCTCTCTGGATTAGCGCCCGTCCTGCGCCCCTCTCTCTTCCATTCATCGGGGAAGCGTGGCCGCACGTGCGCCTCTTCTTTGATGGTCGCCGCCGGATTCCCGCCATGACAAGCCGTGCAGGTCAGGCCCTGAGCATCCTTGCCATCCTTCAAAGTGTCGAGCGAGCCCGTGGGCCCATACTTGTGCATCGGCTCGATCTTCGAGTGACACGTGACGCATCCCTCCGATTTTTCAGCCTGGCTCGCTGCGGGCGTTTGCGCCGGTGAGGCCGTTACGTTTTCGACAGCATGCGTTTCATTCTCGCCCGTAGCGGACGAGCGCGCCCCGCTCAATCCGATCAGGACGATTGTGCCAATCGTCGTGCAAAGGATGCTGAGCTTGATGCGATCAGTCGTGCTTTGCCTGTGCATGACTTGCTAAGCTATGGGCGACAAAAGTTGCCGTCTCAGAAGACCAGTTTCAACTGCACGAAAAGTGAAAAAAGTGGTTTGCTCGGGTTGATGATAACACCATCGGGCGTACAAAAATCGCTGAGGTTCGGCGGGCAGTTGCGCGTGCGATCTGTGTAGATGTCGCGGAAGCCACGGCCCGGTCTGAGCAGCGCCGCGCCGAACGTCAGCGTCAGATTGTTGATGAGCAACGGGCGATAGGCGACGCCGAGGCTGTAGTCGTAACCTATCTCCCTGCGTATGCGATTCTGAAAGAGAACGTATTCGAGCGATTCCGTGCGATGGAAGCGAAGATAGTTAAGGTTGAAGACGGCCTTGATGCGTTGCGTGATCTCTGCGTCCACGCCAGCGTTGTAGATGAAGATGCCGGGATTGACGAAGTTGGCCTGCCCCTGAAGCTTGCTGCTACGCAGAGTGGGAAGGATGCTATTGGGTTGAACCAGCCCGACGCCCGTCTGCGTCAGTCGTATGCCCTGACGGTTCCAGAAAGAGAACTGGCCGCCGACGAAATTCGGGTCGTCGAGAATCGCGTCGAAACCCGTCGCCTTCGCATCGGTCGGGTTGCTATCGCCCGACGCCCAGAAGAACGAGCCGCGAAAACGAAGATAGTCTTTGTCAACAGAGCCCTCGACCGCCGCCATGTGCGATTTGACGCGCACGCTGCGGCCAGCGATCGGGTTGCGATCATCGCGCCCGAACGCGTAGTAGTAGGAATGCGACAGGTTGAGACGGCCCAGGTGGCCGTCGCCGCTTAAGCCGAGGTAGCCGACCTTGATCGAGTGCGGGCGAACGTCTCCGATGAGAGCCGGGCGCACGAGAAAGCCGTTGCGGTCGAACTTGAGGCTGCGCCGGTCGTCGTTGTAATGCAGGCTGGCCTGCATCGTGTAACCCTTCCTGAGAAAATCCTGGCGAAAAAGATTCGCCACGTAGACATTCTGGTGGCGCGTGTCGAAGCGATTGAGTCCGCTGTTGGTGTCCTTCTCAAGCATCGAGAAATAGGCGAGGTTGAACTGATAGCGATTGTTGCTGAAGCTGCCGAAGACGCGCGCGCCCAGGTTGTTGTCCGAGAAGATGAAGCCGCGAAAATCCGAGACGAACGGCTGGATGCCCGCGCGCAGCGAGACGAAATCATAGTTTGAGCTTGTGTCCGCGAGCTTGATCTCGCCGAAGGCTTCCTCAAGAGAGAAGTGCGTGTCCGTGCGGTTCGTGCCGCGCCGCACGTCTATGTTGACGACGCCCGTTTCGCGCGCGTTGAGATAGTTTGGCAGGCTCAGCGTCGGGGAAATCTTGATGGCCCAATCGCGCGGCTTAAAGACCGTATCGCCATGAAACATCTCGAAGGTGAACTGCAAGGTCTCGTTTGCGGCGAGCGCTTCGGGTTGACCGAAAAACTCCGCGCTGCCGGGCCGGTTGCTGCTCACGCCGGAGGGTGTGGGCGTGCGCCGCAACTCCGTGGCCGTCGTGCTCACTGCCGAGAGAATGATGAAAGTCTTATTGCCGATGACCGGATAGTCGCCCTTTAAGACGCTCTGATTGTAGGGGTCGTACCAGCGCCCTTTCTTAAACGGGATGTCGCGCCCGCGCGCGCCCCTATCGCCATAGCGATCATATTCCGGGAAGCTCACGCGCCAGCGATCGAGCACTTCCTCGCGGTCGGCGGTCGCTTGCGGCCCGGCGCTCACCCCTGGGCCCACGCCTGTCTCCTTCTTCCGTTCTACTTTAATATCGAGCGGGGTGTCGCGGTCGCTTGCGATGATCACGTTTTCCAGCGAGTCGCCGCGCGCGATCGCATAATCGCCGTAGCTCGCGCCCTTCTCGAACTTCGCCACATACGGCGCATCAACCGTTATGCTGTAAGCGCCCGGCTGTAACTGTAGAGAATAACTTCCGTCGGCCTTCGTCGTGGCTCGCTCCGTGCGGCCCGTCACCTGATTGGTAGCGACGACGCTCACCTGCCGGACGGGCGCGCCCGCCGAGTCGCGCACGACGCCTGTGATGCGGCCACGCTTCTGTTCGGACGCGCAGACGGCAGAGGCCAAGAGCAGGCAGATGATGAAAACGATCTGCGCCGTTGATGAAAAGCATACTGGTAAGCGAGGCATAAGCAGCCTACTCTCAAGCGGGTCAGCTTCAGTCGGGGCCGTCCTGAGACTCTCACGCATCAATGATTGGGCCAACGTCTTATGGGCCCATGCCACGACGCGCGTTGTAGCACATGAGAAATGGCATCGCAACTTAAATATTTTTTTCGCGGCAGCATCTCTTGACTGCCCTGCGATTAGTGATACATTGTGCGTGTCCCGGTGGGCAGCCTCCCAAGTAGCATTGCTTTCATTCTTCTCTTGTCATGGCGCGATCGCTCATCAAAGGTCAAACACACGCTCGCCCGACATGCCTGCTGATCGTGCTGTGCCTCGTCTCTGTCGCGCTTTGTCCCGTCTTAAGTCCCGTCAAAAGGGCATCGGCGGAAGCCTCCGGGCCCATCCTGATTAGCGAAGAGACTTCGACGCGCGCCGTCGCCCTCGATTCGGTGACGCGTATGCGCGAGCCCTTTCCGCTCACGTCCCCTATCCAGTGGGGCACGGACAAACGCACGCGTATAGTGCTTTTCGCCATGCACCTCTCCTTGCAGGCGGGCGAGACGGCGAGCGCCGTGACGGCGTTGGCCGAAGACGGCGCGCACCGCGTCTATCCCTTAGCGGTCGAATATGTGGGCCCAGTGCCGGAGCAGGCTTGGGCCAGCGCCGTGATCGTGCGTCTGAATGACGAGATGAATGATGTCGGCGATGTGCTCGTGCGTATCACTTATCGCGGCGCGGCGAGCAATCGCGTGCGCGTCGGCATAGGCCATCTGGGCGGCGGGCCGCCGGATGACGCGGGCGCTCAGCCCACGCCCGGCTCGATTGCGCCCGCGCCGCCGCCGCAGAACGCGACGGCTGGCACTCTGACCACAGACGATGTGCGCACGCTCATCTCTCAGGCAGTCTCGACAGCCGTGCAGCTTGGGCGCGCTGTGACCGTGGCCGTGACAGACCGCGAGGGCAACGTCATCGGCGTCTTTCAGATGACGGGCGCGCCGCCCACAACCTTGATTCGCAGCGTCGGAGCGCAAGGCAACGGGCTCGAAGGCATGAGCGTTTCGTCCACCTTAGCGGCCATCTCCAAAGCGGGCACGGGCGCGCTCTTCAGCACTACGGGCAATGCGTTCACGACGCGCACCGCAGGGTTTATCATTCAGGAACACTTTCCGCCGGGCGTGAGCTTTCGCCCGGGCGGGCCGCTCTACGGCGTGCAGTTCTCTTCGCTGCCATGCTCGGACATCAAAAAGCCCGGACTGCCGCTAGGGCTTTCGGGCGACCCCGGCGGCCTGCCCGTCTATAAGAACGGCGCGGCGGTCGGCGGCATCGGCATAGAGGGCGACGGCCTCTACGGCGTAGACCGCGACCCGATGGATTTCGATCAGCCCTTTGAAGAAGTGATCGCCGCCTCGGCTGTGCGCGGCTTTGAGCCTCCCGCAACGATTCGCGGCGATAACATCCTCGTTGACGGCATACGACTCCCGTTCACGAACGTCGAGAATGCGCCGACCCCAGCCTTGATTCCGTTCGGGAGTTTGCCGGGAGCAGTCCCGTCGCCTTTTACCTTGACGAGCGCGCAGCTTTCGGCCTTCACGCCCGCGACCATCGGAGGCATCAACGGGGAAGTGGACACGCGTTTCTTTCCCTTCACCGGCGGCTCCGGGCCCAACGCGCTGACGGCTGCTGATGTCGAGAGGATTATCGCGCAGGGCGCGCAGCAGGCGAGCATCACTCGCGCCGCGATTCGCTACCCGCTCGGCAGCTCTGCACGCGTCACGATCGCCGTCGTTGACGTGGCCGGACAAGTCCTGGGCGTCTTTCGCATCACGGATGCGCCCGTCTTCGGCTTTGATGTTTCGGTGCAGAAGGCGCGTACCGCAGCATTCTTTTCAAGGTCTAATGCCGCCGCGATGCTGCGCGGCGCGGGCTTCGCTTCATACGCCGATCGCGCCGCCACGGACGGGTTACAACTCGACGGCTCAATCGCCTTTAGCGCGCGCGCCATAGGCTTTCTGCATCGACCGTTCTTCCCCGACGGCATCAACGATACCAACCCCGGGCCCTTCAGCACGCCGCTCAACGAGTGGAGCGTCTTCAATCCGGGCTTCCAACTCGATCTGGTCAAAGCCAACGTCGTCCTTGCTCTGGGCGGGTCGAATGTTCCATGCACGTCAATTCCCGGGCTTCCAAACGGGATACAAATCTTCGCCGGAAGCGTGCCGCTCTATAAGAACGGCGCGCTGGTCGGGGCAATCGGCATCAGCGGCGACGGGATAGACCAGGACGATATAATCGCCGCCGCCGGAGCAAACGGTTATGCTCCGCCCGTCGCCATTCGTTCCGATCAGGTCTTGGTGCGGGGCGTGCGCCTGCCCTTCCTGAAATTCCCGCGCAGCCCGGAGAACTAAAGGTCTAACGAAGAAGAGGGGGCTTGGAAACGAGAGTCGAAATGTATTCGCGTCGCTGGCATCTACGCCTGTTGAGCGCTCTGGCGCTCGGCCTGCTGTGTGTCGCGAGCGGCGCGGCGCAATCACCCGCAACCACGCCGCAAACTCCCACGGGCGTCCTCATCAGGCTGAGAGTCAGGCCGAGGGTCGAGGGCAAAGAGCGCGGGCTCGCGCGCAAGCGCTTCTTTCTCATCAGGGGTGGCCGCGCAGAGAATCAGGCCCTCATCGAAAATCTCGAACGAAGCCAGCCGCCGTCGCTTGAGTGCTACTATCGCAGCATCGGAGCCAGCGAGGCTTTGATCAGGTGGCTCAAGGAGAACGATTGCGAGTCGGTCTATTGCCGCGAGATTGACGAGAGTGATACTGAAGGACAACAGGCCGTGCCGGAATTTCAGGCCGCGTTGGCCCAGGGCAGGAAAGAGTTCGGCAGCCTGGAACTGGCACGCAAGTGGCTCACCGTCAATCTACGCGAAGAGATCAGAAGCGGCTTCTACAAAAGACAGCAGGAAACCTTGCGCGCCTTTATCAAACAGGCCGAGGCGGTATCGAAGTCCAGGGTTTTGTCGGTGATGACCGACCGCAACGGAACAGCATATTTCACAGACCTCGCGCCCGGCGCTTACGTTATCTCGAACCTCGTTCCGGCGGAGCTTGCGGGCAAAGGCCACCTGTGGAACTGCGAGCTTAAGGTCAAAGCCGATGAAGCGGGAACGGAGCGGCCCTTTCTACTCTCGACCCAAAAGGGCGGAAGCGTGAAGTGCGTCAGTATAGAGAAGCCCCCGCCGCCCTGCGCCGAGACGAAGAAGTGAAGCCGGGCCGGAATCATTCGACAGGCAAGATGAGACGCCGCACCATGATTCTGTTCTTCCTGGCCCTCTTGATGGGAGCGGGCTTTGCTTATCCGCGTTGGGCTTCAAGCACAGTTCAATCGAACACCGGCAGACAACGGGGGCGTACACAGAGACGCGCGCGTGTGCCCGTCTCAAGAGAGCGCGGGCGCGATTACTCGAAATTCCTGCACGCGAGCACCGCACACCGCCAGCAATCGTGCAGCGCCTGTCACGATGCGCCGACGCCGAACTGGCGGCAAACTCGTGGCTTTCCAGACGTGGCCGACTATCCCGGTCACGATTCCTGCATCAAGTGTCACCGCCAGCAGTTCTTCACCGGCGCGCGCCCCTCGATCTGCACCATCTGTCACACGCGCGTCTCACCGCGCGACGACGCGCGCTTCGCTTTCCCGAAGCCCGCATCCCCCGGCCAGTTCAATATAGAGTTCCCACACGATAAGCATCAGGACGTGATCGCCTCACACGTCGCTCCGCAGCGGTTGCAGGAAGAAGCGCCGTTCGTGCGTGCTTCATTCACCGCACGGGCTCAATCAGGTGAGGCGGCGGCGAAGAGATATAACAACTGTGCCATCTGCCACGAGACTCTTAAATCTCTCGCCGCCCCGCACGGAGGATGGCGCGATGGTTTCATCCCGGCGGCGGAGACTTTCAAGTCCGTCCCGACGACTCATGCCTCGTGTTTCAACTGTCACTGGAAAACACAGGAGCCGACGAAGGACAACTGCGCCGGATGCCACAAGCTTTCTACTACCGCACCGCGCGCCGAACGCGTCTGGTTCACACGTATCTCTCTGAAATTCACACACGCGCGCGAGCAACACACGGCCGAGTGCACGACCTGTCATATCAACATCACGGGGGCAAGCACGTTGCTCGGACTACGCCCGGACGTGCCCGTTACTTCCTGCTCGGGCTGTCACAAGACCTCGACAGATCGCACGGTTGCGACCATCGAAACCGAGCTTGAACAGAGAAAGAAAGACCCCAAGTTCACCTGCGCGAAATGCCACACTTCCGATGTCGGAAGCAAGAGCGCGCCGCCGAGCCACTATGCTTTATTCTCGAACTGAGCGCCGGATGAGAGAGAATACAAAGTGACAGCCCATCGCCAATCAACCGGACGCTCCAAGGGCGACGCTTGCGCGCGTCCTCGCACAGCGATGCGTCAATGGACTGCGCTCGTCATAGTTCTTGTCGCAGCGCTGGGGTTTCTCCTGACGCTGATCGCCGATCACAGTCTTTACGCGATGACGGCAGCGCCGCAGCCGATGGCTGGCGTCTCTCAGGATTACAGTAGCTTCAACCATCGCTCGGCCAGCCACTCTTCCATCCAGTGCGCGTCGTGCCATCAGCGCAGCGCCGATAATTCGATAAGGCCCACGCTTCCCGGCCACAAATCCTGTACAGGTTGTCACCTCGCACAGTTCGTCACGCCGCAGATGCCCATGTGCTCTATCTGTCACACGGACGTGAGTGGGCCCAGCGCGCCCGTCCGGGCCTTCCCCGAAAGATTCAAAGAAAGCTTCAACGTGCGATTCGATCACGCGCAGCACATGAATGGGCCCAACCGCCCGCAACAGGGTTGCGCCGCCTGTCATGATCGCCCGCTCGCGCGCGGCGCTGCGCTCTCAATCCCCTCGGGCCTCGCCGCGCATAACCAGTGCTACGCCTGCCACACACCCGGCAGCCGGTCATCGGGCGGCAGCGACATAGGCTCCTGCAACACCTGTCACGCGCTCGCGCCCTACGCGCGCACGCCGACCACGGCCCGCGCCTTCCGCGCCGGTTTCAGCCATGCCCAACACGGCGCGCGCCAACGCCTGTCTTGCGCCGACTGCCACAGCCTCGCCGCAGGGCTTCCGCAATCGAGACAGGTCAGCGTCCCTCGCACAGCCCAGCACTCTCCTGCGGGCCGCTCGCTGAGCTGCATGACTTGCCATAACGGAAGACGCGCTTTCGGCGACGAGCTGAGCTTCAAAGATTGCAGGCGATGCCACAGGGGCCAAACCTTTCGCGTCCCGCTCTGAGAAGTACAGCGCCCGCTCTTAAAAAGTTTGACAAGGATACGCGGCCTTACTAAGATTCTTCGCCGTGAGCTTCGCACACGTCGAGTCTCTTGCCCGTATCGTCATGGCGTTTCAACTTCTCCCCTCCGATAGCAGCCGCTTCGTCTTGAACTGTTCAGCACAGAGGGATAACCGGCGATGAAATTAATAATTGTCTTGGCCGCAACCATCGGTTATGCAGGGCTGCTCATAGCGGGCCATCAGCCTTCGCGTCCAGCGCCGCAAGGGGCGAGCCCACAGGAGAGCAAGGTACAACCGAAGCAGGTCTTGCTCGATACGGATAGCCAGTCGGACAAGTACGGCGAGGTGGCTTTCAATCACGAGAACCACGCGACGAAGAATTACAGTCCCGACGGTAAATCCGTGCTCGGCTGTACAGAGTGTCATCACACTGACCAGCCCGCTTCCGCGCTCAAGCCTCCGCTCAAAACCTCTGAGAGAAATGCTGTGCTGACGACGGCGCTGCTGGCGACGCCCGACGCCGCGCCCGTCAAGACCTGCCGCGCCTGTCACCTACAGGCCGGTGACGATAGCAAGCCGCTCCCCGTCGTCACTTATCCAGACAAAACGACTCCCGTCAAGTTGAATAACGAAATCGCCTATCACACCAACTGTAATCTCTGCCACGACGCCGCCATCAAGGCTCGCCCCGTTTTGAAGGGCAAGATTGCGGGCTCGAACGACTGTGCTCAATGCCACAAGCCTTTGCAGTAAAGCGCACACGACATCAAAGAAGGCGCGCCGGTGCTTAACATCTCTGGAAGCCCTGTCAAGGGCGACAGAATGTAGCCCACGACGCAAGCCCCGGGGATAAACAGAGATAAAGATTGAAAAGCCCCGAAGGGGCGCAAGAATGTAGCCCATGACGTGAGTCATGGGAAAGCATGTTGATTAAAAGTTGGAGCCCCGGAGGGGCGTAAGAAATTCAACTTGAGTTTCTTACGCCCCTCCGGGGCTTCAAGACGTTTGGTTATTGTCTTCCCACGGCTCGCGCCATGGGCTACATTCTTGCGCCCCTTGCAGGGGCTTTCCCAATCTGTCGCCCCTTCGGGACTTTACATCTTTCCGCTCCGTTTAGAGGCTGTCTGAGTCCGTTTCTAATGGGACGGCAGCGTGATATTAGCGGCGCTTTGACTGTTCGCGGCGGTGTTGAGCAGTGAGGGATTCCAGTGGCTTTTATCCAGGATGTGTTCGACGTGGCAGGAGGTGCAGTTGATGACGTTGGCGGCGACTAGCGTGCGCCCGGTGCGGCTATCGGTCATGCCCATATGACAACGGGCGCAGGTCTCGCGCGGCGTGTCGCGGTCGATCGGGTTGAAAGACTTGTGGCAGCTCGAACAGGACATCTCGCCCTCTGTATTTCCGTTGAGGCCCGCGACCGCGCGCACGCGGTAGAGATGAAGCGCGTGAAATTGTTTGCTGCGCCACTGGTCGTCCGTGTCGTTGGGCAGGCGCGCCGGCACGATTTGTTTGAGCGACCACTCGAAGTCGTCCAGGCCCTTCCATTTCCACTTACCGTCAACGACCGGATAGCCGAGCGTGCCGCCGTGCGGAGTGTGTACACTGCGGCCCTGGAAGACTGTACGATTGTTGTCGTTATGACATTGCGCGCACATGCGAAACGACGCTTCCAGCGGAGGGGCGTCTGCGCCCTTATGCTCCGCATGGCAGGTGATGCAGCCGATGCCCGCATCGCGGTGGGGTTGTGTGACCGTGGCGACGAAGGCGTCCGTCTGATGACATGCGCGGCAGTTCGCTTCCATGCTCGTCCCCGTCGAGTGGCAGGCAGAGCATGAAGCAGCGTTGGGCCGGACGGCAATCGCGGGCGAGATGCTCAACCTTGTCCTCGAATGAGCGTCTGAGACGGTCTTGCCTGTGATGGAGTGAGGTGCGAAGACGGCCGGATACCAGAAGGCAGCCGCCACCGAGAGCAGCCCGACGCCGACCGCGCCCCAGACGAGTAAAGCCAAAGGCCCGCGCCGCACCAGGTCTGTCGTCGGCATCCAGTTGAATTGCGCCTTGCCCGTGCGTTTGCCGCGACGCGGGAAAAGCGGCGAGGGCCGCATCATTTTACCCGCCTCGCGTATGCGCTTGTCCCAGAAGATGTCGAGGGCTTTGGTGCTGGCCAGAGGCGCGACGCGCTCCGGCGGTCTGGCGCGTTTCCCCGCGAGCACCTCTTCGAGGGTGGGCAGTTTCTGCGTCGCTATGGACGGGCTGCTCAAATCCGTTCTGATGGGCTGGACGCCGATGCGTAGCGAGACCCTGATGCGTAGCGTCTCATCCGTCCGGCTGAGGTTGAGAATAAACGGCCCGACCTCAAGGACATCGCCGGAGGCGAGCCCTTCGATTCTCTCGATCGGCCTGCCGTTGAGGAAGATGAGGTTCGTCGGTCTGAGGTTGAAGACGTAGAAGTTGCCCTCGACGAGCTTGATGCCGACGTGCATGCGCGAGACCGCCGGGTGATTCAACAGCACATCGCACGCACGGAGTCGTCCGATCAGCAGCGCGTCGTTGATGATCGTCACCGGATCAATATTGAGGTCGGGGCGTTCGATGATGAAAGTGCTGTTGTGCAGCATGTCCTGGCTAAAGTCGCTCGCCTAACAAAATCGCTCGGAGCTCCGGCCTGTGGGCTCAACGTGTGGAGAATAAGATAACCTGAACGATATGCACGATCATCAGGGCCAGCATCAGCGAGGTGGAAACGACGTGCGGCACGAGCCAAGCCTTGAGCAGTTGATGTAGATAGATGAGCGCATCGAGCCGTCTCAAAGTTGCGCTCGTCTCGACCGCTTCTAACAGCAGGGGCCGCATCGCTTGATCTTTGAGCCCTTCCAACTCCGGCTGAAACTCAGAGCGCGCCTGGGCCAACAGCGCCCGCAGCTCGACGCGCCGCACGTACTGTAGCATCAGATATGAGAACGAGCGGAAACGACGCCGCACTTTCCCCTCGATCAAGCCTCGAAGCTGCTCGTCGCCTTTGGCGCTCAACTCGCCCAGCGCGTCGCGCAACTCACGGCGGCGCGCCAGCAGGTCTTCGATCAGGAGCGGGTCGCCTTCGATGCTCGTCATGATACGCGGGACGATCAGGTAAGAGGCGATGCCGACGATGCCGGAGGCTAGCACCGCCGCGTAAGCAATCGTCAAAGAGTAGGTCAGCAGTCCGCCCCTCTGGCCTGCGGAATGCAGAAAAAGCAGCATGCTCGTGATGATGCCTGTGTAGAGGTGCGCCAGCAGCCAGTAGCGCAGCGCCCCGGCGCGTCGCCTGTATACCTGCTTACGCACGGCATAAGTCATCACGCCGCCGATGCCGATCAAGCCCGCGATGCCCGTCACCCAATGCATCGTCAGCCATGTCCGTCCAAGATGCGCGCTCATGCCGTAGCGCATGCAGGCCCAGACCGTGCCGAGCGTCGCCAGCACGGTCATCAACACACCGCCCGCGTGCCAAACCCGCGCGACAGTATCTTTCTTGTGAATGTTCCGACCGATAGCGTGCGACTGGTCGCGGTAGACCAGCCCGAGCGTATGATTGATCTCGTCGAAATACTCGTGCGGGTTGACGCGCAGGAGCGCGCCCGTCGGACAATTCTCTTCGCAGGAATAAGCCTTCCTGAGCGTGCCCCGTGGATTGAGCGGCGTGTTGTTGCAAAGATTACACTTGATGGCCACCATGTCTTCCGCCTCCCTGACGGGAGGGTCAGCGGGCGGCGTGGGCTTGCCCAGGAGGTTCTTGAGTTGCCCGACCAGATCAAAAGGCGCTTGCGCTTCCGCGCCGCGCGGGCTCATGGAGATGGCATCGTAGGGACACTGCGTCGCGCAGTCGAAGCAGCCGATGCAAATCTGCGGATTGATGTCCACGTGCCCGTTCGGGTCACGAAAGATCGCGCCCGTCGGACAGCCCGTCAGGCACTCCGGGTCTTGGCAATGCATGCACACTTGCGGCGAGAGAAGATGCTGCTTTGCGCGCGCCATGAGTTTGACAGGGCGCTCGATGTGTATGCCACGGCGCAGGAGCCGCGATTGACCGTGAACGTGATGGCAGGCAAGGGAACAGTTGCCGCAACGGACGCACAAATCCATATCCATCACGAGCAGGTTTTCACCGTCCACGATGCCTGTCGTGATCTCTTCTTCGACCGCCGCCATCGTTCGTGGGTCGGATGCCGCGCGCGGGCTGGTCTCGTCGTCTACGGTCGAGAAATCGGCGAAGGCTCGTCGCACAGTCTCTGCGAGCGAGGGGTCTGCGCGCAGTTCTTTGATGGAGATTTCGAGGGCTTCGGTGCGCGCCATGATCGCGGCGCTGTATTGCCACGTGGCGTGATGGGCCAAGCCTTCCAACCCTAGGCAATTGCCCGCGCCCAGATAATCGAGGTTGGTTTGCGCGCGTGGGCCCAAAGCTATCGGGCTCGTCGTCGCCGGGTCGAACGCCATGCCGAGGATGCGGCGCACCCAGCCGCTCTTGATCAGAATGATCTTCTCGATCGGCTCCCCTTCCTGAAAAAGAACATGGTGCTTCCCGTAGACCATGAACTTCGCAGACTGTCCGAGCTTGGTGAGCAGTTCAGGAGAGAAAGCCGCGCCGGATGCCTGGCCTATATCTTCGAGCACGCGACCGAGCCCGTGGCGGCGATAGGTGGCGTCAACCGCCTGACCGAATTTCGGAAGCTTTCTGAGCAGGCGCAGCGCTGGTCTGGTCAACTCGATGACGGTCGCTTCCGCTCCCGCCGGGACAGAGATGGTGGCATTGCGCTCGACGCCTGCGAGCAGTGACATCTCGCCGAAACATGTTCCGGGCTCAAGCTCGCTGATCTTTTTCTGTGTGCCCGCCTCGCCGTCGCGTATATAGACATCGAGCGTGCCCTCGACAGAGATGTAGAAAGTATTGCCGCCCCAATCGCCCTGCCGGATGATCTCATCGCCCTGCCCATAGACGAGCAGGCGTACGTATGGGCCCACCTTCTTGCCGTTGCTGTAATCACGCCCGTAGACGATGACCTCCAGGTCGCCCCCATACTTGCGCTTCCCATTTTGCTCTTCGAGTAGCTCGGAGATAATGTCGAGCTTTCCGATAACATCGAGGATGATTTTTTGGTCTGTAATTTCGCGAGGCATAACGCTCGTCGCCGGTCAGAAAATTCACCAGCGCCGCCTTCATCTCTACGCCTGTCGCATTGATTGACAGCTTGGGCCCAGCGGCAACGCTTAAGTCATCTTTATACTACGTATCCGGCTGAATAGAAATCAATAATGTTTGGTAGGTAAAGCAAAAATTCGCGGGAAATCGTTCTTCAATTTACGATCTCGACTTTCGAGAGTAAAGCTTGAGCCTTTGATGAAAACGTGTGACGCTCAAGATTAATGTAGTTGACAGGACAGGTGATAGAAAATGAAAAAGAGTTGGCAGGTTTTGATGATCGTCGCTGCGCTGGGCTCGGTTTTGAGCTGCGCGACCACAGCTTTCGCACAGAGAGTGCCTATCGCGGGCGGGTACGCCGGAACTTCTACCACCAGCCCTGAAGTGGTGTCTGCGGCCAGGTATGCTGCCAGAGAGCAAGCGTTGAAGGATCACGTGATCATCTTCGTCGATTCGATTAAGAGCGCGGAGGTGCAGGTCGTCGCGGGTCTCAACTACAGGCTCGGCATGAGAGTCGTCGTCTACGACAAGCCGCAGGATGTCAGAGCAGTGGTCTATAAGAATCTCGATCAGGAGTATTCGCTCTCCAGCTGGGAAGTGGTCGGCAGACCGGCGAGTGATTCTGTCGGCCTCCCTTCGCTCTATTCCGACTCCGCCATCGAGCAGCTTATGAAAGCGCTCGATGAGGCTTACAGTACGGGGAAGATGGGCCGCCTTGATGCCCGCCGCCCTTATCTGGGCAGAGTCAGATTCGTGATTGAGCATTCCATCGGGGGAGACGGTGGCCCGGACAGCTTTGAGCGCAGACAATTCAGGACGCTCGCGCAGGCCGAGCGTTGGCTCAAAAGCCGTCAGAGGGAAGACGGAACGCCTTTCAGAGAGACCAGACCGCTGGAGGAATGCAGCGGTGGGATGTGTACTTACGATTTCAACGGCGGCATCCTGCACAACCATCTGTATCTACAGAAAGTCAGCTACGGCTTCAGCAAAGGTCGTCCATACATAAAGACCATCTATCTGCTTGACGGCGATTGAGCGATCATGCGGTCTGAATTGAGCATAAGCGGCGGGGAGACTCGCTAACGATGTGGCAGAAGGAACAGTACCGCTCAAGGGCGACACGGCCTTTGAAAGTTCCCCGCAGCTTATGCCTCGACTCTGTACAGCGCGTGCTCACCTCATCATTTTCATTAACGGCCCGTCGGATTTAGCCATCTCTTTGAGCCTGTCATAAGGCACGATGACGGTTTGCGAACCGGCTGCGTAAGGCCCTACCTGATAAGGGTCGAAGGTAAACATCAAGCCCTTTTTCGTCAGGTTCCAACTCTGGTAGTTTTCCGCCTTCGCGGTCGCGCCCTCCGCGAATATATCCTGGGCCAGTCCCATGTTCTCGTCGCTGTCGGGAATCTTGCGGCTCTGCAAATCTCTGGTGGCGTATGCCGAGATCGCTTCGAGATACTTCGCCGAGGGTTTGAAAAGCTCCGAGAGCTTTACCTCCCTCCCATTTTTCAGATCGTATGTGATGGTGAAGTAGCCGTAGTTCGGGTGTGCCCCGCCGGTGAAATTACCCTCCAGAAAACTGACACTGATCAGCTCGATGTCGGCATATTCGATGTTGTAACCGATCTCCATGTAATTGTTCACGCCCTGCGGAAGCATCTTCAAATCTTCGGCGCTTAACCCGATCATCTGCTTTCTGAAATCGGCGAGCTCTTTGGTGACGCGGGATTTGACGAGCTGGTTAAAGCCCTGGGCATTCGTGATGCCGGTCAATTCCGGGTATTCGGCTGTCAGATCAAGCCTCTTTGCTTTGACGGATTCGTTGATCTGCCTGTTGACGACCTGCGCGCCGTTGGTAAAAGAGACCATCTGCTCGGAAGCAGAAAACCATTGATTCTCTTTAGCGCCCGGTTTCCTCCATTCGCCTTCGAGCGACGCGCCCGCCTGATTCGGGTCGTCCTGCCATGTTCCTTTGAACTCACCCGTCTGCTTACCGTTGGCGTCAAACTCCTGCATGGTAAAGTGCCCGCTCGCGTCAATCTCACCGCGTAAAGAGAGTTTGTTGGCGCTGCCGGACTTAATGTAAAAATAACTGCCGCTCAAATTGTTGCCGTCACGCTTGAGGGTCATTTCAAACCTGGCCTGGGCGACGTTGCCTTTAAACTGAGTGCCGGCAGATTCCTGCGCGCTTGACGGGCTGGCATTTAGCCCGCAGGTAAGCACAAACATCAGGAAGATTAAAGCGGCATGCGTAGAGCTTTTGTGTTTCAACGTATGAATGTTCCTTATTTACAAAGTCTGGAGAGCAATGTTGAGACGATAGCAGAAAATCACTTTTGCAGCTATTCGTGTCAGGTACGACCTTCTTGTGCCCGGAATTGTTTTCCGCAACAGAACCCTTGCTTGTTAATACATGCGGGTTCAATTGCGTCTTTAATCGTGAAATGCTGATATGAATAAACGGATGATAAATTCGAGTCGCAAGCTTTCTGCGCTTATCCTTCTTTTAGTGTTGCTGTGTTCCGGCGGCATTCCAAGAGCGCAGGTTGGTGAAACCGTCATTTTTGAAACGGATGAGATTCAAAAATTATTGAATGAAAATAAAATTCCCACGCTCGGCATCGGCGTCATCAGAGGAGGGAAACTCACCGAGGTAAAAGTTTTCGGCGAGCTGAGCAAGGGCATGACCGCGCCTTTCGATACGATCTTCAATGTCGCTTCGTTGACCAAACCCGTCACAGCGATGGTCGCGTTGAAATTGGCGAGCGCGGGCAAGCTTAATCTGGATGAGCCGCTCGATAAATATTGGATCGACCCCGACGTAAAAGATGATCCGCGCCACAAAAAATTGACCGCACGTCTTGTGTTATCGCACCGGACGGGGTTTGCGAACTGGCGCTGGCTGAACAAATCGAAAAAACTGGAATTCGCTTTCGAGCCGGGAACAAAATATCAATATTCGGGCGAAGGCTTCGAGTATTTGCGAAAAGCATTGGAGAAAAAGTTCAACGAACCTTTAGAGACATTGGCCGACGAATTGATCTTCCGGCCGCTCGGAATGCGCGACACGCGATTCACCTGGGACGCGAAGATGGACGCAACAAGATTTGCCCCAGGCTATGACAAGCAAGGCAATGCTTACGAAATCAGCAGACGCACAAAAGCGAATGCGGCTGACGATCTATTGACGACCGTAGAAGATTACGGAAAGTTTCTGGTATCGGTGATGAACAGTGACGGATTGTCAAAGCCGATTTTCGATGAAATGGTCGGCCATCAAATAAAGACCAAAGAAAATAAGTACTTCGGGTTGGGCTGGGAGATTTACGATCTGGGAGACAATGAGTACGCGCTCTCGCACGGCGGCAGCGACGAAGGCGCGAACACGCTCGTTTTTCTACTGCCGAAATCCCGGCAGGGCTTAATAATTTTCACCAACAGCGACAACGGCACAAGCGTCTATCTGAAATTGATTGCCCTTTACCTCAAAGACAACGGCAAGCGGATTATAGATATTGAGATGAAAACAGGATAAAAGTATGAAGAAAGTCCGACGGGTTATTATACCGATCATCCTGCTGCTGCTGCCGGGTCAAAATTCTGTTCGGGCAATCGCAGTCGCCTCGTAAAGCGACTCGCCGGATTCCCGGCGCTCTGCCCGCAGAATAATAGCCAGCCGCCCACTAACAAGCCCGATCCCTCAAAGCCTCCCGGTAAGCATTACCTTCGACACGATGCAAGTGTGGAAGCCGAAACGAAGCCCAGGTTTTTATCGGTCGTTTGACAGTTGATTTAGATAGTAGTACGACTGGATTACCGCGCCGGGAAGAAGATCGCCTCCGATGTAGAAGTGATCGCAATCGAGCGCATCGAGGAGGCTTCTTGAGCGGACGGTTAGGGGCGACGTGCGGTATCGCTTCGTAGAAGAGAGCGCACCGATTACACAGGATTGTTTCCGATTAGCTGCGCGAGCAAGCAGGGAGAAGTCGTTGGCTTCAGAATCAAAGACGGCGATCATCGCGGCCATCATCGGCAACCTCGCGATTGCGGTCACGAAGTTCGTCGCCGCCTACTTTACAGGCAGCGCAGCCATGCTCTCGGAAGCTATCCACTCGGTGGTGGACACGGGCAACGGCGGCTTGATGCTGCTCGGCGTCCACAAAAGCCGTAAGCCGCCGGACTTCGACCACCCTTTCGGCCACGGGCGCGAGCTTTACTTCTGGACACTCATCGTCGCCATTCTGATCTTCGCCGTCGGCGGCGGCATGTCCATGTATGAAGGCTTCACGCATATTGCGCACCCGACGACGCCGGAGAACCCCGTATGGAGCTATTCAGTGCTCGGCTTAGCCTTTGTCTTCGAGGGCACGACCTGGTTATTCGGCTGGAAGGCGTTCAGCGCCGAGAGGGGCGCAAAAGGCGTGCTTGAGGCCATTCACTTGAGCAAAGACCCGACCAGTTTCTCCGTCCTGCTCGAAGACTCGGCGGCACTTCTCGGACTCATCTTCGCCTTCCTGGGCATCTTTATGGGCAGGCTGTTGGGATTGCCTTATCTGGACGGCGCGGCCTCGGTCGTCATCGGTCTGCTCCTGTGCGCCGTCGCGGTCTTGATGGTATACGAGAGCAAGGGCTTGCTCATCGGTGAGGGGCTTGACCGCGAGACACTGAAGTCCGTGCGCGCCCTCGTCGAAGCAGACCCGGCGGTCGAGCGCGTCCGGCATCTGCACACGCTGTACCTCGGCGCGCACGAAGTGCTGCTCACCATCGAGCTGCGCTTCCGCAGCACCATCAACGCGCTTGAGGTGAGACACTCTGTCTCACGCTTGAGGCGACGGATTCGGTCGCAGCACCCGGACATCACGCGCATCTTCTTCGGCGCGGAGTCTATCACCGAAGAAGAAGACGACGACACAGCATGAGACCGGAAGACCTTAAACTTTTTGAGCTGATACGCGCCGATGAGGAGGCGGGCACGCTTTACCTTAAACCTGAAGCGTAACTTCCCAAAGCGCGGCGTGCTCAGAGAGGTATGTCATGTAGAATGTCTCCGGGTCACGGCCCGGACGGCGGACTGGCCTGTCTGATCGTTCTTAGACTTTGAAGCGACCGGGGCCGCAGCCGTGCGGCGTCAGGCAAGGGAAATAGATGATTCATGTAAAGAACTTGGTGAAGCGTTTCGGCGACTTCACAGCGGTTGACGACGTTTCCTTTGAAGTGCAGCGTGGAGAGATTTTCGCGTTCCTTGGGCCCAACGGCGCAGGCAAGACGACGACGATCAAAATGCTGACAAGCTTGCTACAGCCAACAAGCGGCTCCGTCGAGTTGGATGGAATCAATCCTGCTCTGGAGCGGGACGAGGTGCGCAAGCGCTTCGGCGTCGTCTTTCAAGACCCGAGCCTCGACCAGGACTTGACCGCCTGGGAGAACATGGAAATCCACGGCGTGCTCTACGGCGTGCCGCGCAAGCAGCGACGTGAGCGCGCTGAGATTCTACTCAAGCTGTTCGAGCTGTGGGAACGCCGGGACGCGATGGTGAAAACGTTCTCCGGCGGGATGCGGCGGCGGCTGGAAATCGCGCGCGGACTACTCCACACGCCGAAGGTGCTTTTTTTGGACGAGCCGACGCTCGGCCTAGACCCTCAAAGCCGTAATCAGATGTGGACACACGTTAAGCAGTTGAACGAGACGGATCAGGTGACGGTCTTTCTCACCACGCATTACATGGAAGAGGCCGACCGCGTGGCTGATCGGATCGCCGTGATTGACCATGGAAGAATCGTCGCCATCGGTTCCTCGGGCGAGTTGAAAGAGCGAACCGGGACGGAATCGCTTGAGGATGCATTTCTCGCGCTGACCGGCACGACGATTCGCGACGAGGGCGCGAATTCCGCAGACAGCATGCGGCAGATGGCGCGGATGTGGAGGCGTTAGACGATGAGTGTGATTTACATTCTTTGGCTGCGTGAGGTGAAAAAATATCTACGCTCCCGCACGCAGATCATCGCGTCCCTCGGGTCGCCCGTCATGTACCTCGGCGTGCTCGGCTTCGGTCTGGGGCCTGTGTTTCAGCGGGCAGGCGAAGGCAGCTACCTTCAATTTATAGCACCGGGCATCATGGGCATGACGGTGCTCTTCACCTCCATGTTCTCAGGGATCGCGCTGCTTTGGGATCGCCAGTTCGGGTTCCTGAAGGAGACGCTGGTAGCGCCCGTCCCGCGTCTCTGGATTATGATCGGACGGACGATGGGCGGAGCCACCGTAGCCTTGCTGCAAGGTCTGCTGATCTTCGTCGTCTGCCTCATCGCCGGTTTCCGTCCTGTCAGTGCTCTCAAGCTGCCGCTCGCTCTCCTAATCATGGCGCTGATCGCTGTGGTCTTCGGGGCGTTAGGCACGGTGATCGGCTCAAGCCTGAAAGACATGCAGGGTTTCCAACTGATCATGAACTTTCTGGTGATGCCGATTTTCTTCCTTTCCGGCGCGCTGTATCCCCTGACGAATCTGCCGAAACCGCTGGCCCTGCTGACCAGACTAGACCCGCTTACTTACGGTGTCGACGGCGTGCGCGCGGCCTTGATCGGCGTCACGCACTTCGGCCTTATCACGGACGCGCTCGTGCTGATAGGCGTCGCCGTGTTGCTCTTGAGCGCGGGCGCATGGCGTTTCTCAAAGATCGAGATATAGACGCTCAGTCTTAAACAGCTTTCACACGGCCGAGAGAATTCTTGAAGGCATTGAGCCGGTAAAGATGATGTCCCTTTTTACTGCCGAACAGCCGGTCGCCCGCTGGCACGCCCCTGCAATGCTCTGATCCGGCTTCAATCTTGAGCGACATCGGTTAGCACCCGTGCTAATTTCTTTATACCTTGCCTGATATGTTTCTCGTCATAAGCCGTATAGCCGAGCAGCAATCCACCGCGTAATTTTTGATTGAGACAGTAAGCCGAAACGGGCGCAAGATTCAGACCCGCCTCCGCCGCGCGACGCGAAACTTCCTGATCACTGACGCCACGGGGAAGCCACCCGATCAGGTGCATTCCCGCTTTGGCAGATGTGACCTCCAACATACTCTCCAGATTTTTCCGCGCCTCTTCGACCAGGGTACGTTGGCGTTCCTGGTACATCCCGCGCATCCGGCGTATGTGACGGGCGAAGTGTCTTTCGGCGATAAATTCTGCGAGCACGGCCTGCTCAATCACAGGCGAATGCAGATCGGTGAGAGCCCGAGCCGCCGCGAAGACCTCAATCAGATCGGGCGGCGCAACCAGATAGCCGAGCCGGAGCGCGGGAAAGATCGTTTTACTGAACGTGCCGACATATATCACACGCCCGTCCATGTCCAGACCTTGCAGGGAGGCGAGCGGTCGCCCACTGTAACGGTACTCGCTGTTGTAATCGTCCTCGATGATAATGGCGTCGCGTTCCCGCGCCCATTCCAGCAAGCTCAGACGACGCGCCAAACTCATCGTCACGCCGAGCGGAAACTGGTGTGACGGTGTGACGTAGATGAGTCGTGCTTTCGGGCTTCGCTTTCGCGCCGTCTGCAAGTCGAAACCTTCGTCGTCAACGGGAACGGGAACGATTCTCGCGCCCGTCGCGTTGAAAATATCACGCGCCCCCAGATAGCCCGGGTCTTCGAGACAAACATCGACTGATTTTGACAGGAAGATTCTGCCGATCAAATCGAGCGCCTGTTGCGTGCCGTTGGTGATGATGATCTGCTCCGGCGTGCAGCGCACGCCGCGCGCCGCCGCGAGGTGCGCGGCCACGGCCTCGCGCAAAGGTTGGAAGCCTCCCGCCTCACCATAACTGAGAACTGACGCCGGCGGTCTTTTCTGCCACTTCTGCGCGATCTTCGCCCACACGCCGAACGGAAATTCATCCATCGCCGCGACGCCGTGCTGAAACGGCACGAGCGCGGTCGCGCCATGATGCTGCAAAATAGTCTTGCTGCCCTGCGCCACCCTGCTTCCGTACTCCGAAAGTATGACCTTCCGCGTCGAAGGTTTTTCTTGAAGTTGCAGCCGCTTGAAACCGGAAGCTTGCAGGAACTCCTCGGGCAAATGCGCGGCGACAAATGTGCCCGCGCCCATCCTGCCTTCGAGGTAGCCTTCCGCCAAGAGTTGCTCATAGGCATTAACGATGGTCATTCTCGACACGCCGAGCTGTTTTGCCAGAAGGCGAGAGGCGGGCAATTGGCTGCTCGAAGGAAGTCCGCCGCTTAAAATCGAGCGGCGAATGGTTTCGTAAATCTGGCGGTAAAACGGTACGTCAGACTTTTCGTCGAGTGTGATAAAGGGCGGATATGGCATATTCCGAGCATGATAAATCGGTCTACATGATTTGTCGAAAACTGGTTCTTGTACAGATACCGATTTCCCTTAGAATCGCCTTCATAGTGGGGGAGCCGCGCTCAGATGGAACGACAGTTAATAAACCCGGCAGGCGAGTTGAGCAACGCCGCGCGACACAGGTGAGTGAAGACATGAGCGAACTATTGCAGACGACCGCGAGGACGAAGCTGAAGCGATTGCCGAAACGCGGCAGCGTTGAGCGCGAGACTATCTATCGAATTCTGGATGAAGCCTTCGTTTGTCACGTCGGTTTTACAGTGGACGAGCAGCCTTACGTGATTCCGACGGGTTATGCGCGGGACGGCGACCGTTTGCTGATTCATGGCTCGGCGCTCAGCCGAATGTTGCGGGCTTTGGCGTGGGAGGCTGATGTGTGCGTCACCGTGACTTTGCTTGACGGTTTGGTATTGGCGCGCTCGGCTTTCCATCATTCGATGAATTATCGTTCGGTGGTGATCTTTGGCAAGGCTAAGGTTGTCAGCGGCGAGCGAGAAAAGCTCGAAGCCCTACGCGCCTTTACCGAACACGTTGTACCGGGTCGCTGGAAAGATGTTCGCCCACCAAGTGAAAACGAGCTGAAGGCGACACTCGTCCTGTCGCTCGACATAGATGAGGCATCTGCGAAAATACGCGAGGGAGCGCCGGTTGACGACGAAGCTGATTATGAATTGGACGTTTGGGCGGGCGTGATCCCTTTGCGTCTGACGGCGGGCGTGCCCGTTAACGACGCGAAGTTAAATGAGGGCATCGCAGTTCCGCAGTACGCTTCAAACTATAAACGCGATTGATTACGAGCCCATGCAGCTTACAGCTCAAGTGAAGGAGTCCGAACTGTGATGAATGACATGAAAATAGGGACTGCGAAAATAGTGTTTGCTCTATTCATTTTAATGCTCGGCACAATCAGCGCGACGGCTCAGGAAACAAAAATCAAATGGTTCGGCCACGCTGCTTTTTCCATCACCACTCCCAACGGCAAAGTTTTGTTAATTGACCCCTGGCTCAACAATCCATCCAACCCTGAAGCCAAAGAAGGGAAAGACCCGCTCGGCGCGATCAGTAGAGTCGATTACATACTGCTGACGCATGGTCACCGTGACCACGTCGGCGATGCAGTTGCCATCGCCGGCAAAACCGGAGCAGCTCTCATCTGCAATCCTGAATTGGCCGGAAATTTAGTTAAGCTGGCCGACTTTCCAGCCAAACAAGCCGAAACCGACGCCATCATGGGCATCGGCGGCGAAATTCAAATCGCTGACGGCGAAGTCACCGTCGCCATGACGCAGGCCATTCATTCGAGCAGCGTCTTCAATCCCAAAGCCGGAGCGAGTGAGCCTGAAAGGGCTTACGGTGGCAATCCGGCAGGCTTCGTCATCATCATCAAAAACGGCCCGACGATTTATCATTCGGGCGACACGGCTTATTTCAGGGACATGGAAACAATCGGCGAAAATTATTCGATTGACGTTGCGTTGCTCAACATCGGCGGGCACTTCGGCATGGAGCCACGTATGGCCGCGCGTGCCGCGCAAGCAGTGCGCGCAAGGCTCGCCATTCCGCAGCACTTCGGCACTTTCCCCGGCATCGCCCGGAATGCCGAAGGCTTTGCCGCCGAACTCAAAAAAATGAAGATTGATTTTTACGAGATGAAACCCGGCGAAACAATTACCTATCGAGGGAAACAGCTAATCAAGGGCAAATAACCGTTTCTGTGTTGGATGTTTATGATTTGAAAACTCTAAAAGATTCTACGGGAGCTAATATTATGACCGGATTAAAATCAAAGAAATCGTTCTTCGTTTTGCTCATTTTGTTATGCAGCGGCTATTCGATAAACGCCCAAAGCCCCGACACTTCATCATCGAAGAGCGCGCTGCAAACTTCGGATTCCGAAATGACGGAAGTGCGGCGGGCGATAGATGACGGAAACGCTGTCTGGGTTGCGGCGTGGGCAAAGGGGGACGCGACGATGCTACCTGACACATTCACTGCTGACGGAAAAGAACTCGTCGCGGGCGGCAAAGTTTTTAAGGGTCGCAAACAAATTCTCGCACTGATGCGCGATACGATGCAAAAGCGCGGGGGGAAAGCGAAACTCACGGTCACGACGACGGATGTCTGGCTCGATGTTAACACCGCTTACGAGACGGGGACGGCGGTTTATGAATTTACGGTTAATGGTCAGCCGCAGACCTTAGAGCGACGATATTTTACTATTTGGAAAAGGGAATCAAAACGCGGCTTGTGGAAAATCAATTCAAACACAGGCATCGCCAGACAGTGAACAAGCTGTGAAATCATCTGTCGCGTGAAGCATTAAAGTTGAGGGGACACATGAGCGAAGCAGTTGTGTGAGTCTCCTTCCAGCTCAGCTAAGTCAAGAACCCAGCAACTTCTTCACGTCGGCGCTGGACGCCAGGTCTGAAGTCCAGGCGAAACTCCCACGCTCAAGCATCTCCCCGCCCGCTCGCAACAGGACTGTGATCGCGGCGCGCGCCAGCGCTCCTCCGGTGCTGATGCGCCTTGCACCGGCGTCTGCCAGTTGCGTAATCGTCACCCCCTTCAGCAGCGGCGCTAAGACATTCACAGGCTTACTCAAAGCGCCTGTCACCAATCGAACCTCATCCAGCGTGGTCAGTCCCGGTGCGTAAAGAACATCCGCCCCCGCAGCCTCAAACGCCTGTAGGCGACGGAGCGTGTCGTCCAGGTCATGCCTGCCGTGGAGCAGGTTTTCGGCGCGCGCCGTCAGTGTGAAAGGAAAATCGAGGCGTCTCGACGCCTCAGCAGCAGCATGCACGCGCTCGACCGCCAGCTCGAATTCATAGATGGGGTTCAATGGATCGCCGCTGTAGTCTTCAATCGAGCCGCCGACCACGCCTGCCTGCGCGGCAAGCAGGATAGTCTCGGCGGCCTCTGCGGGGTCATCCGCGAAGCAGTTCTCCAAATCTGCACTAACCGGCAGGTCAGTCGCGGCAGAGAGGCTGCGGCAATGCTCAATCACCTCATCTCGCTTGACCTGCCCGTCAAGCCGCCCCAGAGAGTTGGCAAAACCTGAACTCGTCGTCGCCAGGGCTTCAAACCCCAATCCGGCCAGCAACCGCGCCGAGCCTGCGTCCCAGGGATTAGGGATGACGAAAGCGCCCTCACGCCCATGCAGTGCCCTGAAACTCTCCGCCTTTTCTATTTGAGTTACCATCACGTTCTCCGAAATAGAGCCACCTTCGAGTACATGGCCGCAAAAAAAGACCCGCAATCCATGCCTGATAGGATTCTAGATTAAAGAAAATCAGGACGCGTTCAAGTGCCACTTTGTCAACATCAAACAAGACCATTTTAGCTGAGATGCACCGGAGCCATAAGTCTGAAGATGAATTGGTAAACCTCAATTGGTCTTAAGTGGTACTTGTGATAGTGCCGTTTTCAGGTAAAGTTTGACGGACGATTTGAATCTCTCGGCGGATCAAGCGCCTGATGCCGTCGAGAAGAATTGAAAGGATCAACTTTCCTGTATCAATCAAAAATTACGCGACTAATTTCATGCTTGCAAAGCGGATAACGTAAGCAGGAGGAATGAGGACGATGAGGGTGTTACAACTTATGATGGCCTTCGTGCTTGCGGCCACACTCGGCTGCGTGTGTCTAACGCCGGTCGCGTTTTCACAAACGGGTGGGCCACGCATCAACGCCCAGCCTGCGGACGCCGGGCGGGACGGTCAGCACGATTTTGATTTCGAGATTGGCACCTGGAAAACTCATCTCAAGCGCCTCCTGAATCCCTTATCCGGCTCGAATAACTGGGTCGAATACGAAGGCACGACCATCGTGCGAAAGGTTTGGCAGGGGCGCGCTAATCTGGTTGAGCTATCTGCCAGTGGGCCGGCGGGTCATTTCGAGGGCTTGAGCCTGCGTCTATACAATCCAGGTTCCAGACAATGGAGCCTCAATTTTGCCAACATCAACGGCGGTGTGATGACCCAGCCTACAATCGGCGAGTTCAAAAATGGTCGCGGAGAGTTTTTCAGCCAGGAGACGCTTAATGGTCGGGCAATTTTTGTACGCTTTATTATCTCCGACATTACTCCGAATTCCTGCCGCTTTGAACAGGCTTTCTCAGATGATGGGGGCAAGACCTGGGAAGTAAACTGGATTGCGACAGACACACGAGTAAAAGACTGAGCGGGCGGCTGTGTTGCAGGTGAGGCGGTTATCGAGCTGTTGGTCGAAGCTGGTCGAACGCTAAGCCGCTGGAACCTTCACCGCGCCCGACGCTCTTGCGAACTCCCATCCAGGTGAAAACCTTTCCGCCGTACCAACGTGTTCGTTGGAACGATTGCGAAACAAGCACACCAGTGCGCGGCACTTCTTCTTCGTGTACGAAGTAACGCTGGACGGCTGTATCGTCGAGGCCCGTACGCAGCAGGGAAGTACGCGGCTTGATTTTCGTTGGGCTAGAGTCGCCTTCGATGATCCGCAGCATCGAGGCGCGTTGCAGTTGAATCTGGCGATTGTCGTTTTCCAGATGCACGGGAATGAACGGAATCCAGTTTTCCGGCACGGTGTTCATGATCTCGTAGCGCACCGGGGCCTTGAACACGATTGGCGGCGGCGGGGGCGTCGTCTCAGCCTCGTGCTCGACAATCCGCACCATCTGTTGCCGCAGTTCGATGGCTGCTTCGCGTCCGCGTTTAGTGGAGCCGTCGGGTAGCGGGACTATGTTCTCAATGCCCCAGACCATGTTGGCAACTTCATCTCTGACGAGCGCGATCTCTTCGAGTGATCTCTCTTCCAGCACTTTGCTGACCGTCGGCAGCATCACCAAACTCGTGTCCGCTTGCGCCGCCGTCGATTTGAAACTCGACATCCCAAACATGCGCCACTTCTGCCAGGCGTTTTCACCGACCTGACCGGCCGGCTCGATCCAGGTTCGTTCGCCAAACACATTCGACACAGCGAGCCCCCTCACCGAAATGATGCTGCCCGCCGGCACTATCAACGGCAGGAGAAACCAATCGTTCGCGTAGACCAACCCAAATTCCATTAACAACAGTTTGCCCAACTCGTTCGTGTCGGGTTTGATGTCCCCAAAGTTCGTTCTTCCTTCTTCAAAGGCCCACCAACGCGTGTTGGGCATGCCGTCGAAAGTGAGCGTCGTCGGGATGAAAGCCGTCAGAATGTCAGGCGGGCCGGTGTCTTCGTCAGGCGGCGGCGGGGTTTCGCCAGTGAGTGAGAACGTCGAACCATCAACATCGAGGTTAAACCAATCGAGCCGCCCGTGGTAATACTCCTGTGCGCGCAACACTGTTCCCGGCGCACCCGTCGTGTCGAGCGAGAATTGATATTCCAACTGCGACGGCAACCACGCATCGCCTTCATCGCCCGGTTGCACGAACAGGTCTTCAAACCACTTGACAAACTTCACCGCCGCCGTGTCGATGTCCAGTTTCTGCGGGTCAGTAACAGTGATGTTGTCGTAGGCATGATGCGCAGGATTCTGCAAATAAAAATAGAGCGCCGCGCCGTCCATGGCCCGTCCGGCGAGCGCGCTGAAGTGTTGCCACACTTCGACGTGTGCCGCTGCCGGCGCATCGGCGCGATCGTTCGGGTCGGGACGCGTGATCGGATATTGCGCGATGTAGGCGCTGCGGAAATCACCGATCGGCGCGATCAGTTTCAACCACTGACGGCCCATTAACAGTCGCAGATCGAGAGCCCGCGCGTCTTCGCTAGTGGCAAACACGATCGGGCGCTGCTCGACTTTAGTTTCGAGCGGCAGCGAGTCGTCCAGCGGAACAGGATCGCCAACGGCGGGCTCGAATGACTTCAGCGCTTCAATCTCCGCCAACAGTCGAGCGTAAACCGGAGAACCCGCATCGTCGCCACGAAACTCGCCGACCTGCCATTGCTTCGTCAAGAACCAAAGCGCATCGCGCACCTCTGCGCGCAACGCACGATCGAAATCTTTTCGACGCGGCCTGCCTTCGAGCCGATTCCACATCACGATGGTCGGGAGAATAGTTTGGCCCGCGAGAATGGGCGCGATATTTGCGATGGACACGAAGTCGCTCATGAGTTGCGCTCCCGAAACTGAATGGCGTTATTGAACGAGAAGTTGAGACTCATCATGATGGGAAACGTAGTGACGGACGAGATCACAGCGGGCAGGAATCGCGCGTACGCGGTTTGATCGATCTGCGTCGGTTCGACTGCGCGTTTCTTGGCGAGCGCGAGCGTTTCCCGCAGCGCATCGACGAGGTCGTCCCACTTCCACTCGCCCGTGAAGTCACTCGGCGTCACGAGCAACAGCGTTTGCGGCGGCTCGCAGTTCGGACGATCGTAGTGGAACGTGAGACCCGCAGTCTCTTCCTTCTTCGGAATCACTTCAGTCCATTCATCCAACAGCAGACCGCACTGCACCGACGTGGCGTCGAAGGTGACGTGGAAATGCGCCGTGTACAAAAGTTTGTCTTCCGTGATCGCGAAAGGCGTTTCCGTGCCGGGAAGTTTGTCCGGGTGGTCTAGGGCGAGCCAGAAGTCGGGCGATCGAAGGGGCAGTTGAACGGGCGCGAGCGAGAACTCCTGATTCGTCAGGGCTTCGATCAGCATTATACTCGCTTCGAGTTGTCCCATCTTTTCACGCGTGCGCGCGACGCCGTAAAGCCATTCGTCGATCGGGAAATCCTTCTTCAGATCGGTGATCAGATACGACAGCAGATCAGCCGTTTGGCCCAACGAGCTCTGCACTTCCGTACCCGTATCCGCCGCGAGCGAGAACTCCGGCAGAATGGCGAAGTCGGAGTCGAGCAGCAACCTGATCGCCTGTGTGAGCGCATCGATCTTTTGCGCGGGAGACTTCGTGGCGCTGTCAGTTACGAGTCCGTCTGCGCGAGTGATGCGACTCGTTATGTCGGTAACCATCGATTCGGCCCGGCTCTTCAACTCCTCGGCATAACGGCGTATCTCTTTGCGCTCGTTTGTCAGATCAAACGGAACCGCGTCGTGCGCGGCGATGTCGGCGGCCAGACCCGCGAGACCAGCGTACACATCTCTGACGGTGTTGCCGTTATCCATAATCGCGTTGAGCTGCGTGAATACATTTTGAAATGATGGCCGCACGATGGTTTCGAGATCGATACGAAACTGCTCGGGCGAGGGCGGTTGCAGCGGCAGCGTCGAGAGTATGCGCTCGATGATTGCGAGGTTCGCGAACTTGTCTGCCGTCGGGATCGAGGGGAGATCGAGCGCATCGTACGCGTCGAGTTGATCCTGAAAGTCGACGAGTTTTTGTTGCCAGCGATCGATGAGCTCAGCGAGCTTCGCGATCGCTTCGGTGAAGCGTGCGCGCTCCCATTCGAGACTTGAGCCGATGCCCGCCGCAGGAATGCCGAACTTCGTCAGCGACAGCGCCGCGTCCATAAAGTCTGTGACGATCTGATCGATGTTGTTGACGGCGTTGGCGATGATCGCTTCGTCGTCAATACCCGTCAACGCCGCAGTGACAGTGGTAATGAACGTGTTCCAAGTCCCCAGCGCGGTCTGTAGCTCCGCCCGCGCGCCATTGATTTTTTCGATGTTGATTGTGCCGACATCCTCATCGGCCTTCTGCGCTTCGCCTTGAAGACGAAGGTCAGACGAACGCAATGGCCGCGATTTCAGCAGGCACGAACGCAGCGATCTGATCAACGGCGCGATTTCAAAGAACGTCACCTTATTCGCGATCGGCGTGGTGTACTGAATCTTGATCTCGAAATCGATGCGCGGTGTGAAGTTGTTGACGACGTAATGCAGGATCACATCGTCGAGCGCGGCCATTGCTTGCGCGCGATCCAGCGTAACCAGATAAAGCAGGTCGATCGGCAAGAGGTTCAGATCAGCCGCGCTGATCACTTCTTCAACGGTCGCTGCGGTAACACGGTCGAAGAACTCGACCTGGCAGGCGATGTCGCTCGGATCAGGCAGCATATCGCTCAGCCACCGATTGATCGCCGGTTCGCCCTTGGAGCGCGGGGTCGTGTTGGCCGCGTCTGCCGGATCGAGTCCGCCCTCGAAATGAATACCGACGCGATGCGTGAGCGTGACGCCACTGCGCGGCGTTTGCACGACATCGGGCAGCGGCGGAAAGTTTCCTTTGCTGTAGGCGTCGAAGGTTCCAGCCGCGCGATCGTAGTTTCCCTGGACGACTTGATGCACACTCTCCGCCATCGCAACGTCGGCCACCGCATCGTTTGTGTCGAACATACGATCGACCGCATCATTGACTGCGTTTCTGCGCGTGAGATTCGGGATGTCCGGCAGAGTCGAGAGGCCAAACGGATACGCACGCACGCCGCTCTTGCGCACCTGAGCGATCAAAGACAAACCATCGACAACATTTCTCGCTTCGAGTGACTGGATCGCGGCGTCTTCCTCGGGCTGGGTGTCGCCGGTTTTGTTTGCGACCAGCGGAAACGCTGCGCGCAGCTCGAAGATGATGTCGTCGAGAAACAGCGATTCCTGATCGTGCAGTTCGCGTTCTAGCTGATAACCGAGCAACGCTCCTAGAGTCTGGCCGTTGCGAATGCCTTCGATGATGCCGAGCGCACGCCGCACGCGCTCCGAAGTCAGGTTGATGGAAAACGCATCAGGGTTGGACGGAGACGCGTTCGAGATGTAACCGTTGCGCAGAACGGCGGCTGTCACTGCGTGATTCAAGGACGGAGCAAGAATATGTCCGCCGTTTGTCGGGTCACGCTGCAAAACCGGTTCGTCCTCTTTTTGAAAGATCGCAGCCAAATCGGAGGGCAGTTGGACTGGTTGCAAGTTCTTGTTTTCGGGTCTCAGGTCTTCGACCCAACCGAACACGCCAAGATGGCTGCCGTCGCGAATCGACTCTTCCCCGTCGGAAGAGAAGTTGCGCATCAGCGCGAGTTGCGCATGGACTAATCCGAGCAGCCAGGAATCGAAACGATAAGAACAGCAGTCGATATGTTCGGTGAACGCACGTTCGAGTTGTGCGGTTGGCGCGTCGGCGAGCAGTTGCAGCGCTTCGATCTGCGTTTGCAGATACGGACGTTGCACCGTGAGCACGGTGGGAATGTAATCGCCGATCGAGAGCGACTGGCTTTGCGTGATGGCCGGTTCTGCTTTGTAAAGGTATTGCCACGGGCTGCCAACGTCGCGGGCTGCTGGCTGCACATGGATAAAGCGCGGATCCATCCGCGCAGTCTTCGCAACGTCGGCGGTCATCAAACCGGCGTTGACGTGAAGAATGATGCTCGTATCGACGAAGCTGAGATCGAGCGCATGTTGCAGCATCAGATACAACAAAGCCATCGGCGTTCGATTGTTGAGAAAACCTTCCTGCCGCCGCAGCGTGTCGTGCGATGTCTTCGCCGCAGTGATAAGCCAATCGATGTAGTTGTCGCCGTTCGCAAAATAGGCGCGTATCGGGTCGGTCTCCGATAAAACTTTATCGTCAACTGTGGGCCCGGCAAGCCGATCCGCATTCGACAGGAAGAATTTGTGCAGGATTTCGGGTACTTCCTCGGGCCTGGCAGCCGTGTAACCGAAGGTCGCGAGCAGATTGATGCCGCTTTGCGTATAGACAAACTGAATGAGAGCGGCGAGAAAACCACCGGCGAGACCGTAATAGCGAAACTGGTTCAGGATTTGATCGGCGCTTTGCGCGTAGCGATTGTAAAACTCGGCCGAGGTGGGATGCAGTCCAACGACATCGAGCAAGTTTTGATGCGGGTCGCCAGCCTTGCCGACGAAGGCTGCTTGTTGCGAAAGCGTCGTCCACTGTTCGTCGATCTTCAGCAGCACCGCGTAAAGCCGCGACAAAAAATCGAAGCCCGTTCCCGCAGCGCTAGTCACATTCTCAAAGCGGCGCGACCGTTTAAGCCAGTTCATGCGCGAAAAGGCCGTCGCCGGAAGTATCCCGTAAGGTTGTTTGCCGACTCGTACGGCGGGAATTGGGCCACGGCCCGAAACGAAACGCGTGAAGAAGTCGCGCGTCTGTTCGATCGTGTTATCGGAAAACACCGGGGCCATCATTCGATCCATGAAATAGCCGAGCGTTGCGGGCCAGAGCGCAGTGTTCATCGCTCGCGCCTGTGCCTGATCCTGGGCGAAGTAGTTGACCGAATCTTTCAGAATCGCCGGATTAACGCCGAGGAAGTTCGCCAGCCATCGGCCATCGCGTTTCAAACGCCAGTCGGTCGAATCGTCCGTTGTCTCAGTGCCGAAGAAATGGTCGTAACTCGTATCAGGGCTCTCGACCCACGTGTAACCGGAAGGATCAGCTTCGGTATTGTTCGTCGGCGTGCCTTGACCGACGATCGAAAGACCTTTGCGGCTCGCCTGATGGTGTGCGATCAGCGACTCCAGTTTCTTTTTACTGTTCTCAAGATCGGACGAAATGTTAACGCCGACCACGAACAGTTGATCGAACCCGCGTTGTGCCTGATCAGCCGTCAGATTGATTCTGAAGGCCATACCCTTCGCGAGCGCTTCTTCAAAATCGATCATCCAGCGCAGCGGCTCTGGGACGACCAGTTCACCATCCTCAATATGAATTTGATCTGCCTCGGCGGCGTCCGGGTCTGGCCCAATGATCAAATCAGACGGAATCGCCGCGCCGAGCGCGTCCAGCGTCTTGACGCCGTTGTTGTAGCCGAGCAGCACAAGTCGTTCGGGCAGAATGCGCGTCAGCGCCGGGCGGCCCCATGGGCGCTGTTGAGTTTGAAAATTTTCGTCAGGCGGCAGGTCGAGGAAGGCGACTGTGACTTGCGTTATTTCAATTGTTGGACGCTCGCCGAGGTTCGCTGGCGCGTAGCCGGTGCGGATTTCATTCGCGCGACTCTCGTCGTCGCCGAGCTCCAGCACCAACTGATCAAACGCGACGGCAGCAGCGGCGGCGTCCGTCTTCGCATTCCACACCGCCGTCCAATACTTCGCCACAGCGTCGCGTTCGGAGGTGGGCAGCGGATTCGTGCTGGCAATGACAAGGATGAACTCCTTCTCAGCCTTAACCGGCTGCTGATTCACGTTTAGCGGCACGTACTGACCGATGATCCAATGCGCACGTCCCGAACCATGACTTGAAACCAGCGTTTGCCACGCCGCACGATTTTCGCCGTCGTTGCCGCCTGCTCGCCAAATATTAGTCCAATATGTCTTCGCGTTCTTCAGCTCGACATCGGCCAGCAAATCTTCAAACGTGTCGACGGTGATGTCGTCTGGATAGACGCGCACCCAGAGTTGGAAGAGCCTGCGCTCGAAGACCTGCACGCGCTTGAATCGCGTTTCGATTCGTAGCGGGAAGAGCAGGATCGGATGCGTGTCGTCGAGCAGTCCGATGTTTTCCCTCGGATCGGCAAACTGCGCGAAGTCCGTCAGCAGCCCTGTTTCCACGCCCTTGAGCCGCGTGAATTCGCCTTCCAAACGTTGCTTTTCGCCAGCGAGGCGGTCGGCCTGTTGTTGCAGCGCCTTGATCTGCTCGGCGGCCTTATCGTCGTTCGAGCGTGATAACTGCGCGATGCGCGTTTGTAGTTTCTGCGTTTGATTGCGAAGCAGAAACTGCGCGCGCGAATTCTCCTCGCGCTCAGAGACGGTGCGCGCAATCGATTCCCGCAGGTCGTCGAATTTTGCCATAACTAACTCTCGGCTGGGGGCAACATCTCCGCCGCGTGAACCGCCACCATCACCGGCGCCTGGAACATGATGTACGCGGCTGTCGCGGCATCAATGTCCTTGTTCCAACTCAAAAACTTATCTTCTTCCCACTGCTCGACTTTCTCCTGCACCTCGGGCGATGTCGGCTCAACGAGGTTTCGTGTCACCGTCGATTCGTTCAGACGAATGAACTGATCTGTTCCGGTCAAAACGTCCGGCCACGCGAGGTCATTCCAAACGTTAAGATCGCCATCGCGTTCGATATCAAAACCGAAACGCGGCTCACCGGGTCGTTCCTGAATGATGAAAAACCAACCGGGATCGTCCGTCGGGTCGTCGCCAATGCCGCCGCGAGCCTCGCTCGCCGTCAGGTCAAAACCGAAGAAGAAGATGTCTGGATCGACCCGCGCTTCATAGAGCGGCGTCTTCGTGTTCGCCTCGACAGTCGGTTGATCTTCGAGGCGTCGTTCTTTCGTGTTGTCGATCGAGCCATTAGCTTTGCGTTGCCACTTCGCACGCTGCGCATAGATCACGGCGTTTGGATATTTCTTCAGAAGCTCACCGCGAATCACGAGCACGAGTTCTTCCTCGTTTTCGCGGGCGGCTTCGCGATTGTCGTGATCACCGAGATTGGAAGTTCTGCGCCAGGTATGAATCGGCGGAATATCCTTCAGGCTCTCACGCAACGCTTCGGGGTCGGTCGTGGGCACGTTGAGTTGCGGCTTGACTTCCCAAAACTGCCGGAAGTAACTGCCACGTTGATCGGTTGGATACTCGCGCCAGAGTAGCTCGCGCGCAAACTCGTGATTCAACCCAACCATGTAGGCTTCGATGAAGCGTTGGTTTGTTTCCAGCAACGTGATGCTGTTTTCGACGACGAGATTCAGGTTCGGCACTAAATACTCGCTCGACAGTGCGCTGAGCGGCTTGTACATCGGAATGTCCAGTTCGGGATAAGCCATCGCGGGCACGATTCGTTCGGGCGGCAAGGGTGCGATGCGCGGCGGAATTTTGACGATCTCGTAGGCGAAGCGCGTGATCGTGAACTGTGGATTGATCGCCGTCACGATGGCGTTTGCGACCGCAGGCAATGCCACGGGTATCGGATCGGGAACCACACCTGCTTGGCGGCTCACTTGAATCGTGTCGTACGCGTCGCGCAAGCCCTGCTTGAATCTGGTGGACTCCTCGCCGTCCGTACCGCGCGTGCTGACGTTGAGATTTACCGATCCGGCATTGCGAACGTCGATAACGGTGAAGTCAGGGCTCGCGGGGAGCGCATCGACAACGGCTGGGCCGAGGTTGTCGGAGCGGATCGTATCCGCGCCGTCGACTTGCTTCGCGAGCGATAGCAGGCGCAGCCCGATGACCACCAGCACGATTGCAATCAAGACTCCGGCCGCCAGAATCATTGATCCAAACAGCAGCGCGAGCAGCAGTGCGAGCAGCAGAATGATCACCGCCAACACAAACGGCAGGAATCGCAGCCAGGGGTTACGACGCAGCAGCTCCCAAAGCCACTGCGGAACGTTATCCGGTTTGGTGCTATCCGCGACTTTATCGACAGTCGCGAGGTCTGGCGGCACAGTCTTCGGCGGCGCGGGTAAAACTTCCTGGTTGTTGACGCGGTTCAGCAGATTCGTCGCCGTCGCCACGCCGTCGAAAGTTGTGTACTGCATCAGGCGCGCGCGTGGTCGCAGCATACGACGCACGGGCGCGGATGTCAGCGCGTGCGGAATCGGACTGAGCGTGAAGTGATGATGCGCGGTGACGCCATTCAAGATCGCTCGACTCTTGACGGGCGCTGTGAAGACGAAGAAGCGATCGTCGCCTTGAGCCGCGAGCGTCTTCACCGTCCGGTCGTACCACGCGAGCGACACGTGTTCCGCGAGTTGTGCCTGCCGCAACAAGCGATTCGCTTCGAGCACCGCGCCGACCTGATCCCACGCTGCGTCCATGTATGATTCCTGGTTGTCCTGGATGACCTTCGTTCCGAAACCCGCAGCGACGCGCCAGCGCGGGTCTAGATTCAGCTCATGAACCCAATTGTGATTGTTCGGGAGCGACGAACCGTCGCGATCGGTAAGCAGCCGACGCGTCAGCGCGTGCCAGCGTCCGTAGAGCGGCGGCGTGATGACGGGATCGAGGTCTGACGAGATGGCCGGATGCAAGCCGCTATCGTGATTGGCGTCGATCGCGGTCTTTTCTTCGTAGTCGTCGGCGAGATTGATGAACTTCGAGAGGTCTTGCTGAAACGGATGCGGGTAAGGATTCTGATCCCAATTCTCATACATGAGAATCACCGCTTTGGCCTCGTCCGACAGCGTGTCAAACGGCACTTGCAATGCGCCGCCGAGACGAAGAACACCGCCGAGATCGGGATCGAGAATGCCGGTGATGTTCGAGCCTGGCTCCTGCACGTCGATGTCTCGCCGCCCCACTTTTTCATTTGCGGGCATCGGCTTCAGCAGCCGCACGAGAAATTCAAAGTCGCCTTCGTCACCAGTGCGGAAGCGCCAGCGATAGTAATAAGGATAGAAAGTCGGTTCATTGCGTCCCGTGTAGCCGCCCCACGCCGAGAACGTTGCATGCACTTCCTCGGGCGTGTCGTTTGGATCGAGGCCGAGCCCGGCAAGTCGTCCGCTTTCAAACGTCGGAATCAAAAATGCGTGATAGGCCGTGACCGGATCGAGCTGGCGCGGACAAATGATGCGCGAGTAAGCGAGGTCGGCATTCTCGTTCAAGACGCCTTCAAACGCAGGAATGACCGCACCCATGTTTGACGTGCGCGGATCGTCGGCGCTCCCGACGAGATTGCGGTTAACGTGTACGTGCGCCCACGCCCAGAGCTCGTCCGCGTTCGGAAACGTCGTCGATGCATCGAGAACTTCGATGAACGGCAGCGGGCGATCCTTGATGTTTGTCGCCTCTTTGAATTCGGTCTCTTTCAGGACTACGAGCGTGATCCACGGACGAAGGCGCGCTTTCGATGAGTCAGGCGCGGCCGGCGTGTAACGCCATGGAAAATCTTCGTCGTAGAAATCGATGTACGGCAGGTAGTTGGGCTCGAAGTTTGTGATCCAGTTGCGCGGCTCGGTCTTGATGACGGCACGTTGCTCTATACCGACGATGTCGCCCGGGCCATAAATAGGAACGTCTTTCGGATAAGGCAGGTTCAACTCGGTGTTATCGAGTTGCTTTGCGTTGACGTTGAGATCGATGTGGATCGTGGCGCGAATTTTTACACTCGTCGCGCCGTCTGCCGACGTGATCTGGTTTGCGACTCCCTGGCGGAGCCACGGCATAAATGAGTAGGTTCCGATTTCGTCGCTCATGCTGCTCGCCTCATTTCCGTCGCCGGAATCACGTGCAGTGTGTTCGCGAGGCTGCCTTCACTGCGGATCTGCTCGTTCATGAAGTCGTTTGCCTGCGCGCGGCTGCTGAAGGTGGCGGTGCTGCTTATTGCCGTGTTGTCCTGCAATGATGCGACGACGTAGGTCGCATCGGTGAGGGACACCCTGATGTCGACGGGATTCTTCTGTTGTTTCGTCTGCGCCGACAGCGCTGACTTCGACGCCGCGTTATTGCCAAGCAGGTAATTGAAGACAGTTCCGATCAAGTGGGAGAATCGCCTCGTGAAACGCTTGAAATTGCTGTCGATGATAATCGTTTCGTAACGCACCGTGCGGCGCACACAGCGATCCGATCGGACTTGATTGCCGCTCACTGAAAGTTCCACGCCGCCGTTTTGAGGCTCGTAAGCGGGCGTCGCGAGTTTCTGTGAATCGCTGAGTTTCTTGAATTGGGCCGTCGCAAACTGTTCTTTCCGATCCGCAAGCTTCGCCAAATCTCCGCTGGCAACTTGCAACGTGAAGCGATTCGCGTCGCTGGGTTGTTGCGCACCAACTTTGTCGAGCGTCAGATCGAGCGGCACTGCTCGTTGGCTCACTCGCAACGTTCCGAGTGGATGCAGCACGAGACCTTCCGCCGTTTCCAACTTGCGCAAAGATACGAGCAGACTGTTTGACGACGGAATGGTCGCCGTCCAGTTCTCGATCTTGTTGAGTTCGCCGGTCAGTATCGGCACGACGGCGATCGGCGGCAGCGTCGTGTTTTCTGCTTCGCCCCAGGTATGGCTGAACGGAACGTCGATGTCCCAGAAGAGCAGCGAGATCGATCCCTCGCCTTCGATGTGCCACGGCGAAGTTCCTTCGAGTTGACCGCGAAAGCGGACGCTGAAGAGTCCGATGCCGAAGACCTTGACGGACAACGACGCCGAAATCGTGATGATGAAGTAGAACGGCGAGAACTGAAACAGGGCGTCAAAAGCGAGGTGGCCGTCGATGTTGAATGCGTCGACGCCGAAGAACACTTCGATGCTTGCGCCGAACTGCGCCGTGTTCGATGTCACCGCGAAATAACCTTCGACGCGGATGCGCGCGTACGATTCGTTGAGAATGTTGAGCGCGAGGCGTCGCGGGCTCGGAAAGGGAAGCGGTGGAGGATTGAAGGCGGGGTGGAAACCGCCCACGCTGAGCACGAAGTTGGCGTCGTCGCCCCACGCGATCAGCAGTCCCATTTCACCCTCGATCGTGATGAACAGGACACGCGATTCAAAGAGACTCGCGAAGAACCAGATCCGTTTCTTGTCAAACTCAAACGCGCCGATGAAGTTTACCTGCAACACGAGCAATGCGGCTTCATCATCCGGCAGAGCGCATTTGAGGACGCCGAGAATGACGATATTGCCCGGTGGAATCTCGATGATGATGCCTAACGAGGCGGTGATCAGCGACGGCGTGCCCCAACCGAGTTTCGCCATTGGCCCGATCAGGAAGACTCCGTTCTCGGGCGGGAAGAAACGCTTCAGGTCGCTGATGATTCGCGGCGCGTTGGCGATGATGTCTTCGGGGAACATCACGCTCTCGACCGCGCCTGTGCGCACGCCTTCGGCGAGTTGGTCGATGCGCATCGTGCGATTGAGTCCGAGCAGTCCGCCGAGACCGTTCAAGGTGAAGCCGAAGCCCAACTGGATCGGCTGAAACTCGACCGAGATGATGATCAGCAGTGAGAAACCGCTTGAGCCATCGGGCATGCGCGTCGTGATCAGCCCGATGGCTTTGACAGTGACGATCTCGGCGACGGCAAGCTCCAGGATTCCGGCATATTCCTCTTTGTCGAAGTCGAAGAACAGGAAACCGCCGCCTTTAACGACAGCCGCATCGATCGAGAGCCCGACCCCGTTGGGCGGTTTGAACGAGAAGCCGAGATCGACCGGCCCAAGGTTGCCGTCGCGGTCGTCAGCAAAGTTGAAGTTGGCGGTGAGGCCCATGTTCTGAACCACGGCCTGGAGCGGGCCGAGATTCGCCTTGATGTCCGCGCCGAGAGAAATGGGAATGCCTTCGGGTTTGAGACCGATGCCCAGCGTCAAAGACATCAGCTCGACGATCGAGAGATCGATGTGAATCGGTATCTGAATCTCTAGTCCGCTGCTGCCGCGAAAGTAAAAACCCTGCGAAGTGGAATAGCCGAAGGCAAACTCAAATTGCGCCTCGATGTGCACGCCGGACATGATCTCGCCGATGAAGCCATCGGAGCCGGAAAGATCGATCACGAGCAGGCCGCCTTTGACTTCAGCGCCCAGCGAGAAATCTCCGGTCGCTTCTCCGTCGCTCGGATTCCAGGTGATCTCGACGGTTCCCGGCACACGAAATTCTTCAAACTCAAGCCGACTGCCTTCAGCCTCACCGATCAGGACAAACTTGTCCGTGCCCGTGCGCTTCGTGCGGAAGGTGACCGACAATTGACCTGATATTTCTTCTGCGCCCGGTGGCGTGAACACAAAATCGCCGTCGGGCGAAACCGTCAGCACTGCTTCGACCGGAGCCTCGACCGAGCCCGAGAAGTCAAACGCCCACTGATCTTCTTCGAGGGTGATCGCGTCGCCGACTTTCAACGTTGAATGCAAACGCAAGCGAAGCCCTGGCACAGGCGTCATCGGGTGCGGCTGAATCTCAAGGAACATCACGTCGAGGGTCGGCGTGGGCGTGTCGGTGTAAACCGCCGGCAATCCGAGTTCGAGCGCAAGTTTTTCGAGTTTCTGTAAGAGGGTTCGTCCGTTGAAACCGGCTGATCCCCAACCGTAGAGGGTCTCCATCACATCGCCAGGCTTGTTGAGGAAGTCAGAGATGCCTGAGAGATTCAGTTCGCGTTTTGTGAAGGGCGGTTTGAGCGGGTTCGTCGAGCCGACGTTCTCTTCCGTGCGTTGAATCACGCCGATGAAGTCGAGACCCGCCGCCGCCGGGGCCATCGCGTCTTCAAGCTGCCGAATCATTAAATAGTCGAGCAGCCGTTTGGGCAGCGCTTCGGCAAAGGCTTCGACTTCCGCCGGCGTGAGCCCTGCGAACGTACCCTTCTTCGCGTCGATGACGCTGGAGATCGTTTCGATGTCAACTACCAGATCCCTGACCTTATGGATCACGTCGATGGAAAGCTGCGTGACCTGGCCGTAGTTTTCGGCCTCGATCGCCGCGATGATCGAGCCGATCAGGCCCGGCAGAGCCTGAGCGATGTTGACGAGATTGCTGAGAGCGTTTGTGAAGGACTGATCGGAGGCAAGACTATCGGGAAAATCGATGCCGAGTTCCGCCAACAGTTCGAGGAGCTTGCCGTCCTCGATTCTTTGTCGCAGCGGGTCGAAGATTCTTCCGAGCGCTTGAACTAATTGTTCGAGAGTGCCTGGTTGTGTTGGCACTGGTGTTCTCCTCGTTGAGAGCGGGTGCGCTCTGTTTCCGCGACTTTCCTTGCTCGTTCACAGAGTTTGCGGGCTGAGTCTTCGTTGCCGATGAATTGCAGCACGTCGAGGTAATGATTGGTGATGTCGGCTGCGAGTTGCTGGCTGCCGTTGCAACGGAGCGCCGCCGCCATACTGATGATCACGTTTTCGACTCGCATGCCGCCGATTTCGCGCGGCACGCGATGGTCTGCGTCGCGAACGGTCTTGAGATAATGAGACACGAACGATGGGCCATTCGTACGATGCCAGGCCGTCTGTGTTTCTCGATCGTGATTGATCAGGTAGTTGACTTCCGGCGCGTGACGTCTGACGAGTTCAGTCCAGTACTGGCCCGCCTCGGTTCGTTCCAGGTCATTTCTGAGTGCGGCCCATGCCTGGTGAAAACTCGGCCCTTCCTCCAGAAGTCCGGAGGCCATGAGCGGCATGGCTCCCGCAGTTCCCATCACCGGAAAACTGATGTTCATCAGACTCAACACAGGGCCGATTTGATTACCGTAGGCGGCTGGCCCGGGGGCATCGCCTGCATGATGCAGGCCGATAATCTGACTCGTGTTTGCGTTAACGTAAACGGAGCCGGAATCGCCGCCTTCGCTCATGTCCGTGAACGGCGCGACGGGCGCGACTCGAATTTGGTTGGCGAAGTTGTGATTGTCGCCCCGAAGTACCGGGAACGTGATGGAGGTTACCTGGCCGCGCGTAAACTTCGTGGTTCGTCCATGTTTGACGACGAAATCATTGAGCGCGGCGGCGGCAGTGCCGCGTACTGCGCCGATCAGCATGATCTCGTGACTGAATCTCACGCCGTTGTTCATGGTTGCGATCGCTGCGTCCACGGAACCAGTGATCTGCGCGTCAACGACTTTTCCAAAATCGCAACACGTGCAGCACTTGCAGTCGCAGGTGGATTCTTCGCCGACAAGCGTTCCGATCGTTTCCGCGACGTGTTTGTTCGTCAGGATCAGCGGTGTGTTCGCTGCGACTTTCGTATTCCCGGCGGTGGCGAATCCGATCGCGCCCAGCGTGCCCGAGCCGCCGCTGCCGTTGATGTTGCTTCCGCCCATGAGCACGTTTTCCGCCTGAGCGATCTTGTGCGGTATCACGTCCGTCAGAATGCCGAAAATGCGCGGCGGTATGCGTTGTTCGGGAGGCAGATCGTGGAGCGATTTTTTCTTGTCAACAAGGATTTGAAACACAACTTCGCCTGTCGCCTGTCCGCCCGACTCCTTGATGCCAATGTCAACGGAGATGATTCCGGGGAGCGGCAGCAGGAGTTGTCGCGCCTCGGGCAGTTTCGCTTCGGCCACGCGAATTTCTCGTTTAACTTCCTCTGGAGATTTCCGGCTCATACTTTTTCGCGTGCATCTTCTGCTGCTGGAGCAGATTGAGTCAGACGATCGAGAAATGCATCAACGGTGCGACAGCCTTTCGCGCATTCGATGATCTGCAAGTAGTTGCGCCAGATGGAATGCGACAGTGGTGCGCTACCCTGATCCTGTAGGACGGCGGCCATTCCGAGCAGCAGGTTTTCGACTCGCACGTCTGCAATCTCTTCGGGCGCAAGATAAGCCTTGTCCTTTACGGTCTTGAGGTAATGCGAAACGAACGAAGGGCCGTGATATCGATTCCAGGTCGTAGTGGTCGGACGGTTATGTCTGACCAACTGGCCCACCTCGGTACGATGGCGCGTAATGATCTCCCACCACTGCCGTCCTGCCTCAGACGACAACACCTTCGCGTGCAGCGGCAGCCAGAGCTTTCTGAAGTCGTCGGTCTCGTTGCGAATTTCCGTGGCGCTCAGCGGCACAGCACCGGCAGTACCAATGACCGGAAAATCAATCTTCATTGCAGACCGCACTTCCTCGATCCGGTTTGCATGTGAGGGCGTACCGGCTGGAAGGCGGGAGGCGTAAAGCAGTCCGACCACTCGATTCTGTTCATCCACGACAATCGAGCCCGAGTCCCCTCCCAATGCGAATGGAGTACCGGCGACGGCCGCGGTAATTCGGATTTGGTTGACACCCGTTGGCCGACCTTCGATCGGGACGGAAGCTGTCGCAACGCTAAATCGACCTTCGGTCAATCTCGTCGTGCGCCCGCGCTTGAAGAGTTTCTGGCCGGGCGTTAACGAAGCCGCGGTTACCCAACCTCGGATCACGCCACGCTCCAGTATCTCGTGACAAAAACGCATGCCGGTGCTCAGCGTGGCGATAGACACATCGACCAGCGTATTGGCACGTGTGTCCACGACTTTGCCGACCTCACAACATTGGCAACACCAGGAGTCGCACGGAGCCCCCGGTTGACCGACCAGAGCACCGATGGTTGGGGCAACGTGATTGTTAGTCACGATCACCGGCGCGTCCACAGGGGCGAGACTTCCCGCCGTAGCGAGAGCCACAACACCCAACGTGCCAATGCCACCCGACTGCTGCAACTGACTTCCGCCACACAGCGGGCGATATTCGTCCGTGTCTTCCTCGATTAACGAGTGCTCTTCAATGAGAATTACGTCGGTAGGAAAACCGCCGATCTGCTTTGGGATAATTTCGTTCGCTCCTAATTCAGTCTGGCCTTTCTTGACGCGGACGTAGACCTGGAATGCCGGTTGCTCGGTGGCGACACCATTGACCTCTTTCGCGCCGACGAGCACGTGGTCTACGTTCGGCAGACGCCCGAGCTCGCGTTGCACGTCCGGCAGCAGGGCCAGCATCTCGCGCATCTGGGCTCGTTGTCGTTCTCTGGCGAAGTCGCTCATCGGTTACTCAAGAACCTGCGGACTCGAATTGATCGAAAAACCTGTTGACGCTACTGCACTCGCGCGCCCACGACAGGACTTGCAGCGAATGTTCGGCGATCATTCGTCTCAACGCCGGAGACCCGGAACGCTGTAGCGCGTCGGCCATTTGCAGAAGCAGGAATTCGAGCGTGACTCCATTCACTTCTTTCGGGATCGGCTTGTCTTCATCAAGGAGACTATCGCGGATCGCGATAATGAAAGCCGGGCCATGATTCCGTTGCCACGTAACGGTCACGCGGCGATTGTGATTGACGAGAAAAATGATCTCTTCAATGTGTGCCGCGACTGTATCGGCAATCTCAGCGCCGCGCGCTGTCCTGCGCAGCGCGCGTTCGAACGTTTCCAGCTTCCAGTGCGTTTCGACTGAAGGCTGACCCTGATTCGTCGGTCTCTCCGGCGTCGCGTCCATTGTTGTCGTTACGGCCCTGACGAACCGCAGCCGATCGTGGGAATGTTCAGTCCGGCATTATCTTGCCCGGCGATGGTGATATCCATTTCCCGCATTACTTCGCCGATGTGATTTCCCACGCCTTTCGTTCGGGTGGCGGCGTCTGTCGCCCAGAGAAGGCCGATCACTTTGTTTGCGGAATTCACGATCACCGACCCTGAATCGCCACGGTCGGCGAATTTCGGGTTGCCGCCGGTCGGATGGACTAGAATCTGCGAGTTCTCAAAAATGATGTCGACGACTTGTCCGGTCGTCAATTGCGTTGTTCGACCTCTTTTTTTGACGGCCTCGAAACATACGGCCTGTGCGACGCCCGTGAGCGTCCCGATATCCACAACGTCGTTCAAGGTATTGCGGGAGCTGACTTCCAGCGCGATGTCCTGATCGAGCACCGCCACCGCGCAATCGACCTTATCATTCTTCTCATAGTTAACTACTTTTCCAATCTGGTTATAGGTGCAGCAACAACATGAAACGACATATCTGGGCTGGCCCACGATCACCTGGAGGCCAGCCTGACCGGCCATCAATACGTGTTCGCAACTGAGGGCGCAGATCTCCCGGAGCGGGCTATCGAAGCGAACCAGGCATCCGAGTGTTCCGCCGAGCAGATCGTTATCGCCTTCGACAAACTGATTCTTTATCTGCGAACCGCCTTTCAGCGGCCGGTACTTCCCGTCGTCCGTGAGCATTTCAGTCGAGGAGCGCGGCAAGACATCGGTGTTTATGCCGCGAATGCGTTCGGGGATGCGCCAGGCTGCGGGCAAGTCGTCGCCGGGAAGTTTTTGCTCTACGTAAATCCGGTACGCCATGTCGAACGTGACATCGCCACCGACTTCTTTCGCGCCGACGCCGATGCTTGAGATTCCCGGAATGTGGCGCAGCCGCCAACGCACCTCGGGCAACAAACGAAGGAGCTGTTCTTGTTGCTGAATTATTCTGTGCCGTGACTTCATCGAAGTGAATCTGCTAAACGGGAATCAGTTCAATCGGCATTTGTTCGTGAACCAGCCATTGACCTTTCCAAACCCCCGCTTCTTCCGTCAGCAAACAGGTCGGACGGGTGAGGGACGCGATTTCGAGCAGCGGCTGGCTGCCGTCGAGATAGAGATCCCAGTAGACCTCGTTGTCGGCCGAGCCTTGTCCGATCGTTCCATTGCGGCGAAACGAAAGCAGTCGTGAATCAAAACCGACGCGGTGATAGCGATATGGCCGAGTGGTGATGCGCCGGGCAAGGCCCGCGAGCCGAGTCCCCTCGTAGCAGGAAGCCTCGCCGCCGAAATCAATCGCGTCGTTGATTCGTCCGTCCCACTTCTGTTCGAGTTGTTTGAGGTGTTCGAGACATTCGTCTTCGTACCAGAAGTCGTAAATGCGCAGGTTTGGCTGGCGTAGAAGCCACTTCGCGAGGTTGCGGTGTTGAAAGAGGCGCTCGCCTTTGAAATCGTGCTGGCACATCGTGTACTCAAGCGGATGTATCGGCACGTCGGGCATCGCATACGGCTGGCCGACTTTGCGGAAGGCCATGTGAAATGTGTCTTTGTCGCCGTGGATGTACTTGTAGAAGAAATCTGAATGCTCGTTGTACCACAGCGTGAGTTGCAGTGCTTCCCAACAGCGCAGTTTGTCGACCACGATCTGGCCGCTCTCGAATTCGGGTTCATCGCGATAGGTGACGCCGCACACGCTCCAGATTTCACGCGTGCGAGCGAGGCGGCCAAAGTCGGGCCAGAAGATCGCGCCGTGTTCGAGATACTCTGGAAGTTCGAAGAGGTATTCAGGGTTGCGCACCGGCACGTTGTCGGCGTCGAGAAAAAGCACTTCGCGAAAACGTGAGTGCAGAATCGCGTAAGGCTTGAGTTCGAAGCCGCCGAGCGAACTGCGCGGTTTTGGTTTTCCGTTTGCATCGCGGCGATGACTGCGTGCGTCGCGACACTCGACACCGTAAGGAGTAACGAGCGCTTTCATGCGCGCGTCCATCTCCATCGGCCCTAGATACCAGAGTTCGATGGGCAGCGTGCAACCGAGTTCACGAAGCATCTGGATGCAGACCCAAGCGCAGGTGAAATAGCGTTGACCGCCGCCGCAGATCACGATGCCCCTGCCGGAGAGGCCGGGTGGAGGCGCGGAAACTCCAGCCAGAAACTTCAATGAGTTTGCTTCAGCGTTGCGCGGCGTGAGTTCTGTTTCGTGACTGGCCGGTTTCTGTTTGACGGCGACGGAAACAACGGGCGTCCGGTGCGAAACGTGGCGATACGCGAGCATGCCGCCGTCGTAATAAGTGCTGATTCGTCGAATCACTTCTTCCGACGTGATTAGATCCATGCAGCGCGGCAGCGAACCGGCAAGATTCACGCAGAGATTCTGCGGTTTGTCTTTGTCATCGCCGTCGCCGATCGGATAAGCGCGTGCTTTCCAGCAACCGCCCTCAGCGCAACAGGTCAAAGCGCCGGACGTGTGAATGAACTGATGTTGCGGGTACGCTTCCCAGCTCGGAGGTTCGCGACCACCGGCGACGACCACGCATGGTCTTCGTTTTACGTACGAGTTGTTTGTGGGAACAGCCGCCGCGAGATGCATCGCGAGACTGACGGGCGTCAGCACGCCTTCGGCATGATGAATGACGTGAATCAGTTCGCGCAGATTGGTTCGCCCGCGCAGGTCGACCACATTTGCGAGGGCGGGATGATAATCGTTTCGCGCGCCGACCTGCACAAACCGGATACGATCGCCGAAGTGATCGACCACGTCCTGAAAACGCATCGGATCCCACCACTTCGTTGTGAAATCGTACTTGCCGCCGCTGACCACGACCCAAAACTTCTCACCCTTGCCGAGCAGACCATGCAGACAATCTGGCCACGCGCGTTCTTCGGGCGCGAGATGAATGTCGCCTTTGAATTCGGTCAGGCGGATCTCGCGCCCGAGTTTGTCGCTGAGATCGCGCACGAAGCCGTGGAGGAAGTGATAAGGGACGGAGTTGCTTTCGCGTATGAGCGAGTATTGGCAGTCGATGGCGCGTACTTCGGGATCGTCGTCATCGATCTCGGTGAGATAAGGATTGTTGTCCCACAGTTCCGGGTATGGCGTGCGCACGTCGATCTGAAAGCGGTGGGGATACGCGCGATGCAGATCGCGAACGGCAGCGGTCAACATTACGGCGTCGCCGGGGGCTTGAAAGTTGCTGAGGATCAACTTCTCCATGGACGAAAGCTTATGACCGGGCAATCCACGCGCTCGGGAACCTATAATTCAGGACGGCGAGGTAGATGAGATGCGTGGGCGTGTGATCTAGACGCGCTGAATAAGTGCTGCACCACGTTTAATGTTCAGCGGTAAAAATATTCTTTTGCGCCATCTATGTCAAGAGTCTTGGCGTAAGGAGTGAGAGACGGAATTAACATGTCATCATACTACGGAATTATGTGACATCCCGGAGTTGTGGCCGCAGATGCAGCGCCTAACAGACTTCGGTCAACGCCGAGCGCAGCGCTTAGCTCTTCGAACGTCGTTAGGGTTTGTCCATCAATGTCTAAATCGCACCTGAGTCTTCTGGCCGCCGGATAGCCTTGCTCCCACGGCGTAGCGGCAACGTCCACTCTCTCCTGTGTCCGTTCACGCAGGCGCTTCACCGGGACTAGATCGGCTGGGTTGGAGCGGCTCCGTTCAAGCGCCTCTAAGACGCCCCTTGCCTGTTCATCCCAAACATCAAGACCCACCGGCAGAGTCCGATAACGGAGGTTACGTCAGGTGGGCTTTGCCTAAAAAGGGGCTAAAAACGACACTTGCCCAAAAAGTGTTGATCTTGCCCAAAAAGCCTCTATCGTTTGATAACGGACTTGAGGCGGCCTATAGCGGGAGTTCTCAAGGCGAGCAAATCTTTGTGACGCTTCTTTATCAGGTAAGCGAGATGTTGGTGAGAGGTTCCTAGTAGGCGCGCGGCATGTGTGACGCTGCCGCTCGCGTTGATAAGGGCCTGCTTTATCAGGCCATGCTCATAACGCTGTAGCTCTTTCAGTAGAGGAAGCTTCGCGGAGAGGGCTTGCACTTCCTCAAAGCGCCCGCCTAACTCACGAACGATAGCCAGCGCCGCCTCTCCCGCACGATTCTGTGCCCCTGACTGCTCCGATAGTTCAATGGCACGGTGAAGGGTAAGACGAGCCTGTTCTGCGCGTCCTAGCCTCGCTAGCGCCTTGCCATAGGTTATCAGGCTTTCAGCAAGCGAATGATGTTGACTCTGCTCTAGGACGCGCACAGCCGCTTGCGCGGCCTTCTCCGCATCTAGGTAACGCTCTTGTGCGAGAAAGACGCGCGCTCGCGTCTCGTCAACTCTCGCCGCGCCAACTCGTTCTTTGAGGTTTACCATCAACTCGCGCGCATAGTCTAAGTGTCGGTGGGCCTCTTTATATCCGTTGGCTGTGAAGTAAAGTGAGCCTAGATTGTTTTGCACGTTGGCGAGATAAAGCTTGTGCTTGGCTTCCTCAAAGTGAAAGCTGGCGGCTGTGTATTCGATAAAGGCTTGGTCTAGGTAAGCGCGTTGTCCGGCTTCCGCCAGCGTGCGGTACACAAGCGCAAGCTGATTGTGATAACTCCCTTTCAGAGTATGGCTGGTAATCTTCTCGAAAAGCGGCGCGGCTTCACGCAAGACTTTGAGCGCATCCTGATAACATGCCGCGCTACATTCTACAATCGCGCTTCTCAATATCGCTCTGGCTTTTAACTCGCTGTCAGTCGTGAGCCGCGCTAATACATCCTTTAAGATGAGACGCGCTTCGCTGTAGTGTCCCTCTCGCCAGTAGCATAATGCGAGTTCGGTCTGTGCTTCTGCTATCTTCTTACCGTAAGACAATGACTCAAAGATGCTGATACTTTCGCTAATAAGATTCTTTGCTGTCTCCTGTGCATCTTCGATCTGTTGACAGCTACCTATCCATCCCGTTAAGACTCCCGCACGCAATAAGACTTCACCCGCAACGCTTGGCTGTAGCCCTTCGATAACGGGATGCTCACCAATACGTTGCCAGAGTTCGCCCATAGCCTGACGCGCGGCCTCATATTGCCCCTCATCTTCACGCTGCTTAGCAAACTGACAGCGAAGCTCTGCCCGTTCGTCTGGACTAAGATTTTTATTATTCAGTTGGCGCAAGTCTAAGGCTTGTGAGTCCATGTGAGATTTACCTTTTCGAGTTGTTGCAACGAAACTGGCAAGAGCGCCGCTATCTTATGCGCCCGCTTTTTAGCTTGCAACAATTTTACGGAGCATGTTCTAGTTTCCGCTTGCAAAGGTCTTTGCAAGTGATTCTATAAGGAGATAAGAGAATGAGATATTTACGCCAGTTTTGCGCGGTGAGTATGCTGGTCTGCGCTCTTGCTTTTTCGGCTTACGCGGGCGATATAGAGTGTCCCGGCATCACTGCTTCATCTTCATCGGTTGGTAACTTCGATGTGGGAGATAGCAACGTACCGACCGGCAACATAATGGCGAAGGTGCTTTCGCTAATGTTGGCGTTCGTCTAAAAGAGACCGTTTGATCTAAGCGTTTTCGGGCTGGCGTGTGCGGCGCGGCTAGGGTGTAGTGTGCCCACGCCGCTTGAGCAGGAGAAAAGGCTTGTTCGCGAAAGCCCTACTTAGCTAGCAGGGCTTTCTTCTGGCTTGCTTTCGATGATAGGTGTCTTTGCTGGGTTAAGTTGCCTTGCTTGCTCTGGCACAGAGAGGAATAGATTATATTGCACATGCCCTTTGCCGAACATCTCCCTCATCTTCTGTTTAAGTTCTTCCATGTTGTGACAAGTCTTGGCGATTCCAATAACCATCCATATATGTTCTATCAGTTTTTGTAGTCCATATTGACTGGATAGCCATTGGTGATAGTTCTGCCCCTTTCGAGGCGCGGGCGCATTATCCCTTAGCCATTGAGCAACGTCGGTGTCTAAGTATTCATAGATCAACTGCATTACTAGATGTCCCCAATACTTAGGGCGGTGCGTTACGCTGTGCTTCCAATTTGTAAGGCGTCCAAACTCAACCCAAAGTTCATCGGGAAAAGTCCTTTCCCATTTCCGCATCTCTTCTTCAAGATACGCTCTTAACTTTACTGTTAGCGCGTCCTCGTCGCGTTTGTATTGATAGCCTGTAGCCTCATCAATTAAAGCATCCAAGCCAACCTTTGCACAGGCCACAAGGAACATGCTGGCTTTGATTGCCATTGAGATTTGGCGGGGCGTTAGTTTAACTTCGGGCGGGTTACGCTGACTTGCTTCAAGAGCAACGACAAGACCTCTACATACTTCGATGAGAAGATCGGCGGGAAGCCCCTTCACCTCGCGCCCTAGTTGTTCAACTTCGGGAAGGCGAAAAGATACCATTCTCGCGACTACCATGTCCTTATCTATGAATGGTTTAAGGTTCTCCGACCGCAAGTATCCTTCCAAGTCGCCCTGACGCGGAAAACCACTCAACATTTCGGTTGCCGCAACCCTACCTATTACCCTCTGTTCATTGTCTAGCACATAACAAGGAAGTTCCTTTCCCATAATGTCTAGTACGCCTTTCCACTTCGCGACGGGCAAGGACTCAAGCTCGCGAGAGCCATTTTCGTCATCGGCGGGTAACTCGTAACCCTTCTCTTTGGCCCAGCGAGTCTGGACGGCTTTTCTAGCAATCTCTCTGCGCCGCTCCGCAGTAAGGCTGTGCGCGCGGGCTTCTCCACCTTTTGACGGGTCAGGCAAAGTTGCTTTCTTCTTTTTGCTCATATAGAGACTCCTTTCGCGAAGCACATTAGCACTTGAAAATAGTTCTGTCAATACTTGCTGAAACTATTGACTACTTGCTGGGCAAGTATTATAATGCTCGCGTTCTTTGAGACTACCGAGCAAAGTAAAAGCCCCGCCAGTTGCTTGTAACAACTGACGAGGCTATTAACCACATAGCCGAAGCTACATGGCGTGACAACCTACATTATACGCTTCCCGCTATGTGGACTCAACACCTAAAAGGAGAGTTCACATCATGGATATACGCCAGCAAAAAGGCATCGCAATCGCAACCAAAGCAGCCATCAAAAAAGACGGCAATCTATGGCTAGTCCCTTCTCAGGCGGGACATGGCAAATATAAAGTTGACGCGGACGCCAAGCATTGTACTTGTCCTGATTACGAGTTTCGTCAAGCAAGTTGCAAACATATCCATGCTGTTCAGCATACTATTGAGAAGATAGAGAAAACCAAAACGACAGTCACGGAAAATGGCAAGACTACCGTTACAGAAACGGTAAAGATCAAGCGCCAAACCTACCGCCAAGAATGGCCCGCGTATTATGCCGCGCAGACTCAAGAGAAAGCACAGTTTCAATACTTGCTCCATCAACTATGCAACGGTGTAGGCGAGCCCGCACAGCGCACAGGACGCCCGCGATTGCCCCTTGAAGATATGATCTTCGCGATGGCCTTCAAAGTTTATTCTACTTTCTCAGGCCGTCGCTTTATGTCTGATCTTCGAGACGCGAACGCTAAAGGGTACATCTCCAAGCTGCCCTGCTATAACTCAATCTTTAACTATTTCGAGGATGAGATGTTGACCCCTCATCTCTTAATGCTCATTGAAGAGTCCAGCTTGCCCCTACAAGCGATTGAGAGAGACTTTGCTGTTGATTCAACTGGCCTGTCAGGTTGTCGCTTCGTTCAATGGATTAGTGCCAAGTATGGAGACGGGCAACTGATGGAGAGTAGAGACTGGATTAAAATGCACCTGATATGCGGCACGCAAACAAACATTGTGACCGCAGTTGAAATCAGCGAGAAGTATCGAAGCGATAGCCCGTACTTCAAGCCGTTGGTAGAAGCCACAGCGCGTAACTTTCAAATGCGGGAAGTCTCCGCAGATAAGGGATACGATAGCTTTAATAATCGTTGCACGACTATCCTGAGCGGCGCAGCCCCTTATATTCCGTATCGCTCTGGCGAGAAGCATAAACCGAGTGCTAGCGGCAAGGGCGAACTGTGGAAACGGATGTATCACTTTTATGCTTATAACACGGAGCGATTCATGGCGAGTTATCACAAGAGAAGTAATGTTGAGACTACCTTCTCTATGATAAAAGCGAAGTTTGGAGATAGCGTGAGAAGTAGAACTAAGACGGCGCAGATCAACGAAGCACTTTGCAAGGTGCTTTGCCACAACATCTGTTGTCTTATTCAGAGTATGTATGAACTAAACTTGAAGCCGAAGTTTTGGGCTCAAGTGGCATGAAGAAAGTAGGTGGATAAATGAATGATCTCTCAGCTTGCCATTTCGGAGTAGGAATCAACAGAGTCCTTTTCGGTTTCACTACCGGGATTCTGGTTGAGCTAGTTCTTATCCTCAGAAATGATAAAGGGTCTAGCATGGGTACTTGTTCGCTTGAAGTCACCCTTGAGCATAAAGACTATACTCTGTCAGAACTCAAGGCCGCCGCAACGGATGAAGCCTTTAAGGTTCTAGAAACCATGCTATCTAAACGTCATGACATTAGTTGAAGGTTTTCAAGATTTATCTCGGTAGCCTTCACAGTCACTTGAATAATTAGAACAACCTCAGCCTCGCCTTCATCAGTTCTTGCGGGCCTTAATAGCCTATCTGTGGTTACATTAAATTCAGTGATAAGCGAGTCATCTTCTAAAAGGCAAAAGAACGGGTTTTCATCTGCGCCCGGCTGCTCGGAAATTTCGCTACCGTCCTTCGGTATCCGCAGAGCATCAAAGAGAGTCTTTATCCTGTTATCAATATCCCCACCGACCGCTATTAAGTCGCCGGGATTTCCCCGTCTCAAAAACAGGATATTAAGACTGCAAACTAAGTCGAATCGCTTATTGACTAAAGGCACAAAGCGAAAGCCGCAACGGTCAAACTGACGCGCCAGCATCTCTACCTCATTGATGCCGGGAACATTCTTGACGAGACGCGCTTGCCTTAAAATGTCATATACCGGGCCGTCCGGCATAACCTTCCACTTGTGCGCCAGAGCGGGATGCTCATGCCAAAGCCTTGAAAGTTGCGGGTGAAGTTGCTTCCGAATCAAATGCTTATATTTAACGTGCCTTGAAGAATTGCCGCCTGATGGTAGGGGGCCTTCGTATACCAAACGAAATTCCATAAGCTCAACCATCCCTTCGTCAAAATCGTAAAGGACATCGTTGCGCCAAGTGTACTTGAGTGGATAGCGAGTAAGTAAGCTATTTTCAAAAATCTCTTGTGCAGGCATGTTGCCCAAAAACCTTTCCGCCTGCCCAAAAAGTCACCCGTCAGAGTCCCTTTTTAGGCAAAGCCCGTCAGGTGGGCTTTGCACAAAAAGTCTGGCTTGGTCACAAGATGCTGAGGATGGCATGACTCGCACACTCAACATCTCGGCGCATTTTTGACTTTTTGTGCAAAGCCACCTGACGGGCTTTGCCTACAAAATGCCCTTTGCCTATAAATTAACCAGATCAAGAGCCTGCGGCAGTGGTTGACTGGTCGTGCCCACCGTCAGTTACTCCTGATCCTAAGTCAACCGGATCAGGGTCCGCTGCTGGTGGTTGGGGGGATAAAAACTTACTAAGCGGGGAATCTTCAATAACCGTTCCTACTAAATCAATCAGAGTTGCGAAAAGTATTATGTAAAAGATAGGAATCTCAGCCGAAACTGCTGCTGCCTGCGGGTCACTTCCCCTAAAAACCGACAGTAGATATACAAGCATACAAAATATTAGCGTCAAAAAATTTAAAATTGCCCAAAAGATGTGTATGCGTAATGGTACTTCTTTAAGAACTAGCCACAGACCACACTTAAGTAGGAAGAAGATAAGATCATAAAATAAAATCAAAAGGAGAATCCATACAAACGTGCTAACTGGTTTTCCTCCTACTAGCGCAGTGTTCATCCAAGTTGCTAATGGGGAGGTTGAACTAGAAGCCGTTACCGCAATAGCGAGTGGTACGAAGACCAAAAAGTTAATCAAAGCTTTAAAAAAATCAAAGAAGTAATTTACCCCAAGAGTAGGCGGATTCTTGGAGATATACACTCTGTCGAAATACCATAATATTCCTAATGTCCAGCGGATTGAGAGTAATAAAAAGATGCCAAAGCGAGTCAGAGCAGATGTGAGCGAGGGATTACTAACGCCTTGGGGTAGTGGAGTGGCTATTAGTGTAGATAGCTCTCTAATGGCGGTTGTAAGTGCCACCCCCATTATTACAGTTAATAGCCAGGAATAGGATTTTGCACGATCCACATTCGTGCTCCTAATACCAACTAACGTTCTTCCATGCTAGTTGTGAGGTTTCTGAGGGACTTTATCCCCTAATTTAGCCTCTAATTTCTCGATCAAGTATTTAGCTTTCTCTCCCTCAAAAAGAGCAGAGGCAATCTTAACAAGGAACGGCAATAATAGAACAGCCAATATACCAACTAATTCAAAAACTAAACTCATATCTATTTCACCATGAGATAACTAACGGTTATTTAAGAAACATTCTAACAATTTCCCATATTCAACAGTACTCTTCTGCACGCACATCTGACACAGTATTATACGCCTAAAGGATGTTAACTATAGCGGTCAATTTGACCCAAAAGAGGAGACTCGCTATAAGATCTTTAATGCCGTATCGGACGCTCGCGCTTGATCATGATCCACTCACTTATCACCTCAGACGGTAATCTCTTCGGCAGGTCTATCACATCATCTACCAACGCTTCCATCGGCACGCCCGCCATCCTCGAATACTGCAATAGCACTAACAATGAGGGTTCTCGCGCTCCGCTCTCAAATTCCGAGATGTGGCCCGGTTGAAGTGTCTCTCCGGCTTCACCTAAGCGTCTGACCATCTGCGACTGACTCAGATCAAGACGGTTGCGAATTTCCAACAACTTCTCAGCAAGGCGGCGCGGTTGAGCGCGACGTGAACGTCCCATTAGAAGTTACCTCCTTTGGGGACGTATATTGCTGTGTCTCTGTCACTCCTATTGAGGTTGTAAACATAAGAGATTAGGAGTAGATTGTGCGTGTATACCAGAGCCGCCGAGTGGTCACTTTCACTCCCGACGCCGATTATCACTCAGACTCAGCGCCTACCTTACGCATACGAACTATTAACCTGTGCGCTCAGGATACCCTGAACTGGGTGTTGACGTAGAATTTATAGGCAGAAATGCGGAATGCCTACAAAATCAGCCGATTTCTTGATTATGTAGGCAAAGCCACCTGACGGGCTTTGCACAAAAAGTCAAAAATGCGCCGAGATGTTGAGTGTGCGAGTCATGCCATCCTCAGCATCTTGTGACCAAGCCAGACTTTTTGTGCAAAGCCCCGTCAGGTTGAAATTCATTATCGGACTCGGTGGGGCAGTGATGTTTGGGATTATTATCGCCTTAAAACGGCAAACAGAGGGCGCGATGGGTGGGTGCGCCCTCTGTTTGCGGAGAGGGTCTATAATTCTTACTGGAGAATTATAGTTTGATCAAAG
>DATDFK010000083.1:0-29456 GCA_036522655.1 Pyrinomonadaceae bacterium
CCCATTCGTCCCGCCGAAGCCGAACGAGTTCGACATCGCGTAGTCGATCCGCATCGGGCGCTTCACGTGCGGGGCGTAGTCGAGATCGCAGGCGGGATCGGGATGATCGAGATTGATCGTCGGCGGCGCGACCTGGTGACGGACGGCCAGCGCGCAGATGCCGGCTTCGAGGCCGCCGGCCGCGCCGAGCAGGTGGCCCGTCATCGACTTGGTCGAGCTGACGGCCAGCTTCGAGGCGTGCTCCCCGAACGTCTTCCTGATCGCCATCGTCTCGAACTTGTCATTGTAAGGCGTGGAAGTGCCGTGCGCATTGATGTAGCCGACCGACTGCGGCTCGACGCCCGCGTCCTTCATCGCCTTCTGCATGACGCGGATTGCGCCCGACCCCGTTTCGTCCGGCATCGTGATGTGAAAAGCATCGGCGGTCATACCGTAGCCGACCAGCTCGGCATAGATGCGCGCGCCGCGCCGCCGCGCCGTTTCCAGCTCTTCGAGAATCATCAGGCCAGCGCCTTCGCCGATGACGAAGCCGTCGCGGTCGCGCTCGAAAGGACGCGAAGCGTGAAGCGGGTCGTCGTTGCGCGTCGAGAGCGCGCGCATGGCTGCGAATCCGGCCACGGACATGGGCGTGATGGCCGATTCCGCTCCGCCGCAGATCATCACATCCGCGTCGCCGCGCTGGATAATCTTAAAGCTGTCGCCGATGGCGTGCGCGCCCGCCGAGCAGGCCGTCGCCGTCGCCGAGTTGGGCCCCTTCGCGCCATGACGAATGGAGACCTGCCCGGCGGCCAGATTGACGATCGCCGACGGGATGAAGAAGGGCGAGACGCGACCGGGCCCGTCGTTTAAGAGCTTCGAGTGTTCGCGCTCGATGGCCCAGAAATCGCCTATCCCGCTGCTGATGTAAGTGCCGACCTGCTCGGAGTTCTCGTCCGTGACTTTTAACCCGCTGTCCCTGACGGCTTCATCGGCGGCGGCAATCGCGTAGTGAATGAAAGCGCCCATCTTGCGCGCCTCCTTCTTCTCCACGAAATTGAGCGGGTCGAAGTTCTTGATCTCGGCGGCAAAGCGCACGGTGAACTTTTCCGTGTCGAACTTCTTGATGTAATCCACGCCGCTGCGTCCAGCCATCAACGCAGCCCAGGTGTCCTCGACGGAATTTCCGACAGGCGTAACAAGGCCGAGGCCCGTAACCACGACGCGACGATTCAAAACAACACTCCTTTCAAACACAGTGACGAGTGACAAGCGGCAAGCGACAAGTTGAAAGCATGGCTCTCGCTCGTCACTTGTCACTCGTCACTCATCACTGTTTTTTGTGCTGGTCAATATAGGTGTAGGCGTCGCGCACGCTCTGGATTTTTTCGGCATCTTCATCCGGGATTTCAATGCCGAACTCTTCCTCAAAACGCATCACCAGCTCGACCGTGTCCAGCGAGTCCGCACCTAGGTCATCGATGAAGCGCGCGTTGGGCGTGACCTCGTTCTCGTCCACACCCAGCTCGTCCACGATGATCTGCTTCACCTTATTCTCGATCTCTTGATCGGGCATCTTTTTTGCTCCTCTGTGAATAATAAAAAACTCTGTCGAAAATTTAAGCGGCAGTCAGCGCTGCGCGCGTCGTATTTAAGCTCGCCGTGTCCTCGACATTCAAACTGCGCGCGTCGCGTTTGGTATGCCTGAGGAGTCCTGAAAGAACTTTGCCTGGGCCGACCTCGACGAAAGTCTCCACGCCCTCGCTAATTAACAACTCCATAGACTCAAGCCAGCGCACGGGCGACGAGACCTGTCGAACCAGCGCATCACGCGCCTGATCGCCAGACCCCTCGCCCGGGCCCACCACGGAAGCATCCACGTTTGTCACCAGCGGCAAAGATAAATCTTTGAAAGCCACGTTCTCTAAATCCGCCGCCAATCTTTCCTGCGCGGGCATCATCAGGGCGCAATGAAAGGGCGCGCTGACCTTGAGCCTGATCGCCCGCTTTGCGCCGCGCTCCTTCAGCAACTCGATCGCCCTGTCGACTGCCGCCACGTTGCCCGCGATCACTATCTGGCCCGGCGCGTTGATATTGGCAGGCATGCAGACATCATTCTGCTGCGCCTCACCGCAGGCTCCCATCACGGTCTCCAAATCCGCACCCATGATGGCCGCCATCGCGCCCGAGCCCAGCGGCGCGGCCTCCTGCATATAACGCCCGCGTGCGCGAACTGTACGCAGGGCATCACTAAAGGACAAAGACCCTGCGGCGACGAGCGCCGAATACTCGCCGAGGCTATGGCCCGCGACGAAGTCCGGCACGAGGGAGACTTCCGAAGCCAGAGCGCGCAGCGCCGCGACCGAGACGGTGAGAAGCGACGGCTGCGTATTCTCCGTCAACTGCAACTCTTCGGCAGTGCCCGTAAAGCAGACGGACGAGATCGAGAACCCGAGCGCATCGTCAGCTTCTTCAAAGACCTCTCGCGCCGCCGGAAAATTCTCTGCCAGTTCGCGCCCCATGCCCGCATACTGCGAAGCCTGGCCGGGGAAGATGTATGCCAGCTTGTTGCTCATCATTGATCGCGCGGCTGCAAAGAGAAAGAGACCGTCTCACCCTGCTCGCTCAGCTCAAACTCTTTCTTCTGCGCCGTGTATCCATCAACCTTGGCCGTCACGCGATAATGTCCTCTCGCCAAACGCTTGATGTGAACCCTTCCCTTGCCGTCCGCCTTGCGAAACAATATCTCGCCCTCTCGCGGCACGAGCGTGACGCAGGCATCCTTCAAGGGTATCCCGCGCTCGTCCCTGACCTCTATCCAGAGAGCCGGGTCGTTGCCGCTACGCTGCTGCTGTTGCTGCGCCGGAGCGACGACGAGGCCGCCCGTGCAGGACAGCAGCGCGAAAGTCAACGTGATTAAAATCCTGCTTCTCATACTTACCAGCGAATCAGGACTCCGCCCCAGGTGACGCCGCCGCCGAACGAAGCCATCAGCACGAGATCGCCTTCCTTCACCTTGCCGGATTCGACGCACTCGTCGAGCGCGATGGGTATCGAAGCCGAAGAGGTATTGCCGTGCATGGAGATGTTTGAATAGATGCGCGACTCGTCGACTTCGAGCTTGCTGGCGACAGCATCCGTGATGCGCTGGTTCGCCTGATGCGGAATAAACAGCTTGACGTTCTCGGCACGCTCTCCGGCCTCTTCGAGCACTTCGCGCGAAATGTCTATCATCGAGCGCACGGCGACTTTGAAAAGCTCGTTGCCCTTCATCTTATAAAAGTGCTGGCCCGAAGCTATGGTCTCAGGAGTTGTGCCCAGTCGCGTGCCTCCGCCCGGCGCATAGAGGTGCTCTGCGAAACGCCCGTCGGAGCGAATACGCGCCGCGAGGATGCCGCGCTCTCCGCCGTCATCGGGGCCAAGCAAGGCCGCGCCCGCGCCGTCGCCAAAGATGACGCACGTCGAGCGGTCTTTGTAATCCACATACTGTGTCAGGACTTCCGCGCCGATGACCAGGGCGTACCGAGACTGCCCGGTGCGAATCATCGCATCGGCGAGCGTTAAGCCGTAGAGGAAGCCGGAACAGGCCGCCGCCAGATCGAAGGCAGCGGCGCGGTCTGCGCCGAGCTCCGCCTGTATCAGGCAGCCGGTCGAGGGCAAGAGTTGGTCTGGCGTGACGGTAGCGCAGAGCAGCAGGTCAACCTCTGCCGGGTCGATGCGCGCGCTCTCGATCGCCTGGCGACCGGCGCGCACGGCGAAGAGCGAGGTGTATTCGCCCGGGGAGGCTTTGCGGCGCTGCTTGATGCCCGTGCGCGATGTGATCCACTCGTCCGAGGTCTCAACCATCTTTTCCAGATCGGCATTGGTCAGAATGCCTTCCGGGTAAGAGTGCCCTGTGCCCAGGATCACTGCTTTTGTATTTGCCATCTTCTTCCCCTCAAGCCCGTGGATAGCGCATGGTAAATGTTAAATGGTGAAAAGACAAAAGCGTTTTGCCCGTTCACCACTTCGACCCCTGCTTATTTGCTATTCACCAATTCGGCATATTCATGCGCGCGCGTCTGTGCGATGCCGCTCTCTATGCGCTCGCTGGCCCGGTGTTCGGAAAACTCTTTGGCGCTGCGAATCGCGTTGCGTATGGCGCGCGCGTTCGAGCTGCCGTGCCCGATCAGGACGATCTGGCGCACGCCCAACAGCGGCGCTCCGCCGTATTCCGAGTAATCAAGACGCTTTTTAATATTACGAAAAGCGGGCCGGGCCAGCATCGCTCCCGCCTTGGTCTGGAGCGACGCCGTCAACTCTCGCTTGATCATCGAGAGCATCGCGTCCGTCAATCCTTCCGACAGCTTGAGCATGACGTTGCCGGTAAACCCGTCGGTCACGATCACGTCCACCGCGCCCGTGAAGACATCGCGCCCCTCGACGTTGCCGACGAAATTCAGGCTTGAGAGATCGCGCAGCAGCGGGAACGCCTCCTTGGTCAGGTCGTTGCCCTTCGCTTCCTCTTCGCCGATGCTCATCAGCCCGACGGTCGGCTTGCTCACGCCGAGCACGGCGCGCGAATAGGCGTCGCCCATGATGGCGAACTGCGCCAGGTGCTCAGGCTTGCATTCGGCGTTCGCGCCGACATCCAGCAGCAGCGTAGGCTTTCCCGAACGGGTCGGAATCATCGCCGCCAGCGCGGGCCGATCGACGCCCGGCAGCATGCCTATGACCATCTTGGCCGTGACCATCACCGCGCCCGTGTTGCCCGCCGAGATAAAGCCGTCGGCGCGCCCCTCCGTCACTAGCCGCGTCCCGACTCTCAAAGAGCTTTTCTTCTTGCGCCGCACGGAGGTGGCGACAGGCTCGTCCATGCCTATGACTTCGGCGGCCTCGACCAGCTCTATGCCGCGATCACCGTCGCCGCGCCAGCCGCAGCGCCTCAGTTCCGGCTCGACTCTGTCGGGTTGGCCCACCAGTATAATGCCGATGCCGAGATCACGCGACGCCGCGAGCGCACCGTCAACTTCCGCGTGCGGCGCGTGGTCTGAACCCATCGCGTCAACGACTACTTTGCCGGTCAGTGTGTGCCCGTGCTTCATTAAATTGCGCGCGAACGCGCGGTCGGGGTGCGCGCCCTTCGTCGCTTAACTTTCCTGTTCGATTCGCACTACCTCACGGCCCCTGTAATGGCCGCACTTCGGACACACTCTATGAGGCAGTCGCGGTTCCTGGCAGTTCGGACACAGGCTTGTCTGCGGAGCCCGCAGCGCATCGTGGGCGCGGCGTTTACCGCGACGAGCTTTCGAGTGACGACGTTTCGGATTTGGCATGATAAAGACTCCTTAATAAAATTATCTGATAAGCACACGACGCGCGAACGCTCTCAAAAAAAAACTTTCGCGCGCTCTATACAGAGCTAACTGTCACTTACCATCTTTTCCTTCCCGTTTCAAACTACTGAGCGCGGCCCAGCGAGGGTCAATCACCTTCGCTTCACAGGCGCACTCTTCCCTGTTCCTATCGGCCCCGCAGACGGGACACAGCCCCTTGCACTCTTCCCCGCACAGGATACGCGGAGGCATGGCTAAAAGCACCTGTTCGCGCACCAGCTCGTCCAGATCAATGACCTCGCCGTCAAAGACCGAGAGGCTCAGATCATCTTCCTTCAACTCGGCGCGCTCGTCCCCGTAATAAGTTGTGGCCGGGACGTAGTTGACATCGAATTCGGTCTCGATCGGCATGGAGACCGACTTCAGGCAGCGGTCGCAATCGACTTCGGCGCGCGCAGTGATCGTGCCCTGCAAGCGTACTTCCTGTCCGCTGCGCGTAATGCGCCCGTTGATCTGCGGCGGTTCGATGAGGCGCGCATTCTCTTCATCCAGGACAAGCTCTCCGGCCTCGTAGCTATGAGCCAGCGCGCTCGATTTCCCCTCCAGCTTGTCCAGTTCGATTCGCATTACCCACCCTGTCATCTAACGGCGCTTTCGGCCTTGTGCGCGCAAAAGGCTTTATTATAGCGGCCAATCTGCGAGTGTCAACGCCGCAGGCGCACCCTAGCGATGGCCGCTCCCGGCCCTGACCGCGTTGAGCGCCTCGCGTTGAATGACTTTGGCGAGCCGCCTGTCGCCGCCCGTCAACAGCCGCTTTTTCGCATGCCCGGACGCGCTGAATAGCGGCGAGAGCTGCGGCGCATCGTCTTGCCCCAATATGCGGCGCGTCGCCGTGCGGTAGCGCGGGTCGTTGCCGCCCACGGAGCGCGCGGCGCTAAAGGCATCCTTCGCATGCTCTCGCTCGCCCGTGCGCGCAAACACCAGCCCGAGCATGTAGAAGGCGGCGGCATACTCGCCGTCCATCTCGACGGCCTTGCGCAGGTGGCGCACACTCATGCGGTCGCGCCCCAACTGGTAATAGACGCAGCCGATGACGTAATGCGCCTCCGGCGAAGGATGAGCGGCGAGCGCCAGCTTAAACTCCGCGAGCGCATCCTTCCAACGCTGCTCCGCCGCGAGCAGCCTTCCCAAACCATAGTGCGCGGCAAATGAAGACTTGTCGCGCCGCGCCGCTTCGCCCAGTAATTCACGGGCTCGCTCCAATTCGCCTTCGTCGCCGCAGGCCAGCCCGAGCAGCAGAAGGGCTGCGAAGTTGCCGGGCGCAGCCTCCAGGGCGCGCGCAAGGTAATCGCGCGCCAGCGCCATTTTGCCCGTGCTGAAGAAATGCTCGCCGATGACATAAAGCAGCGGCGCGTTTCCGGGCGCGAGCGCGGCGGCACGCTCCAGCACGCGCACGGCGCGCACCGTCTCCTCGCTTCCCATGAGCGACATAGCCTGTTGCACGTACTGCTCGAAGACGACCTGATCGGGCCCGCGATAATTGGCGATGATCTCTTCACCAAGTTGTTCGCGCCGCTCGCGCTCGTCCTGCGCGCTCTGATCCATGCGGCAGCGCTCGCGCCATAGCTCTTCCAGCTTGCCCGCCTCGATAGTGCCCGCTTCGGTCAACAAGCTGATCAGCGTTTCAATCAGCGCGTGATCGAAATAAGAATTCTTGGCCTGTCGCAGCAACAACTCAAGCCCCTGTTCGAGCTTGTCCGTCAGCCGGGTGAGACGATTCTCAAGCGCCGAGACGCGTTCCAGCAAATGCTCTTCGTATGAAGCCGTCCAGTTCTGATTCTCGTAACGCGCCGCAGGCGAATCCACCACCAGCATCAGACGCGTCCCGCACCGCGCACAATGCTCCTGCCCCAGCGGATTAGCCGCCAGGCATTTTTGACAATAATGCGCGATGCTACTCATAGGGATTTTGGATTTTAGATTTTGGATTTTAGATTAAAACTTCCTCGCCCTGAATTTTGGAAACGAAGCTTTCAAGCTTCCCCGGCCCGCTAATCCAAAATCTAAAATCCAAAATGCTTAATATTCATAGAACCCGCGCCCGCTTTTGCGCCCGAGCCATCCTGCATCCACGTATCTTTTCAGGAGCGGGCAGGCCCTGTACTTCGGGTCGCCCAAACCCTCGTGAAGAACATTCAAGATCGCCAGGCAGACATCCAGGCCGATGAAGTCTGCGAGGGTCAATGGGCCCATCGGATGATTCATGCCGAGTTTCATAATGCCGTCGATACTCTCGCGCGTGGCGACGCCCTCGTGGAGCGCGAAGATCGCCTCGTTAATCATCGGCATCAAGACGCGATTGGAGACGAAGCCCGGCATGTCGTTGCACTCAAGCGGAGTTTTCCCGAGCTTCTCCGTCAGGTCACGCACCGTCGCGTAAGTCTCGTCCGATGTCGCCATGCCGCGTATGATCTCGACCAGCTTCATCACCGGAACCGGATTCATAAAGTGCATGCCGATCACTTTGCCCGGTCGTTTGGTGGCCGCGCCCAGCTTGGTAATCGAGATGGATGAAGTATTCGACGCCAGAATCGCATCCGCGCCCACCGTCTCGTCAAGCGTGCGAAAGACTTCCGCCTTGACGTTCACGTCTTCGGTCACGGCCTCGACCACGAGCGTCGCTTCGCTCAGAGCATTCCAATCGGTCGTCGTGCGTATACGGGCGATGATGGCGCGCTTCTCTTCTTCCTTCAAGCGCTCTTTATCAACGTCGCGTTGAAGGCTCTTGTCCACAGCCCTCATCCCGCGCTCAAGGAATTCTTCCCTGACATCGCGCAACACGACCATGTAACCGGCGCGCGCCGCCACCTGCGCGATACCGTTTCCCATCGTGCCTGCGCCGACGATCCCTATTGTCTCGCTCAAGGCTGCATCTCCATAAAAATTTTCAGTCGCGCCAGTTCGGCATCTGTCTCGGCGCTGTGGGCTCGCTTCGCCTGCCGAAATCGCTATTAAACACGTCGGCGGAAGGCGCGGTTGCATCACGCAAGGAATAAGGCTCATGCGAGGAGAGCGACGATGCGTTGTACATGTGCGCGCCCTGTCCGAAGAGAAACCAGAGCGTGTAGACGCACAGCGCCGTCCCCAGTGGGACGTTCATACCCGCGATGATAGAACCGATAATACCGGCGATGCGCGCCCACGATTTACGCTTTAAGATCGCGTATCCGGCGACCAGCGACGGTACGGCATAGAAGAGGCCGAGGATGGCGATGGCCGAGAGGATGATGAGGTAAAGGCCGAGCGGCATTCCGTCGCGCATGTGCGAGCCTTCGCGCATCACCGGCGCTAAGACAGCGAAGAAGATGCCCAAAACCAGCCCTATCAGCCCATGCAGCCCGCCATATACGAGATGAAGAATGCCCAGAGTCTTATTGTGCTGTTCGTTCGTCATGTGTGCTCCCCCGCCTTATCGCTCGACGGCCATCGCCACGGCGTTGCCGCCGCCGAGGCAGAGCGCCGCCAGCCCGCGCCTCACGTCGCGCCTCTTCATCTCGTAAAGCATCGTCGTCAGCAGACGCGAGCCGGACTGGCCGATGGCGTGGCCTAAAGCGACCGCGCCGCCGTTGACGTTGACGCGCTTCGGGTCGAGCCCAAGCTCCTTGATGATCGCCACGGCCTGAACGGAGAAAGCCTCGTTCAGCTCTATCAGGTCAACTTCGTCCAATGACCATCCGGCCTTCTTCAAAACTTTGCGAATCGCTTCCACGGGGGCCATCATCACCAGCTCCGGCTCTATGCCGGAGGTCGCCTGCGCGGCGATGCGCGCCATAGGCTCCACGCCCAGCGCGCGTGCTCGTTCAAGCGAAGTGACGACCACGGCGGACGCGCCGTCGTTGACGCCGGGAGCGTTGCCGGCCGTCACCGTTCCGCCCTCTTTTTTGAAAGCGGGCTTGAGCTTGGCCAGGACTTCGAGCGAGGTGTCTTCGCGCACGGTCTCGTCCGTGTCGAAAAGAATCGCCGCGCCCTTCTTCTGCGAAATCTCGACGGGCAGTATCTCGTCCTTGAACTTTCCGGCCTTGATGGCCGCCGCCGCCTTGCGATGAGAATTGAGGGCATACTCGTCCTGCTCCACGCGCGTGACACTGTAGCGCTCGGCGACGACTTCGCCCGTATTGCCCATGTGATAATTCTCGAAGGCGCACCACAGCCCGTCGTGAATCATCGCGTCCACCAGTTCGCCATTGCCCAAGCGATAACCCTCGCGCGCTTTCGGCAGCAGGTACGGAGCATTCGACATGGACTCCATGCCGCCCGCCACGACTACTTCCGCGTCGCCAAGCTGTATGCCCTGCGCGGCCATCATCACCGACTTCAAGCCTGAGCCGCAGACCTTATTGATCGTGACCGCCGACACGCCGAAAGGGATGCCGCCCCTGAGCGCCGCCTGTCGCGCGGGATTCTGGCCCACCCCGGCCTGAATGACGCAGCCCATAATCACTTCGTCCACGTCTTCGGGCCGCACGCCCGCGCGCCTCACGCTCTCGCGCACGACGAGCGAGCCCAGGTCGGTCGCGGAAAATCCTTTCAACGCGCCCTGGAATTTACCCGTCGGCGTCCGCACGGCGCTGATGATGACGGCTTCTCTCTTCTCTGTCATGATTCACCCCTATAAAACAGTGATAAGCGACCTGTGGCAAGCGGCAAGTTAAGAACTGCCGGTAGTCGAGTGAAGAGCTAAAAGCATTTTCCTGCCTGTCACTTGCCACTCGTCACTTGTCGCTGCCTTTAAGTGTCCGTTCGATTATACGTTGGCATGAGGGGGTGTCAAGCAAACGTCTTTGATGAAAAGCGCCGATTGAAAATGCGCGCGCCGCAATGTTAGACTCGCCTCGCGTATTTCACCATTAACTCGAAGTGATGGATGATCGTCTCCGGTCTGATCAACCCGTCACATGTCCTTCGTCACTGGATAACATGCAAGCACTCATACTGGCGGGCGGGAAGGGTACGCGGTTGCGTCCTCTCACCGTCTATACGCCGAAACCGATCGTCCCCATCTGCAACCGTCCCTTCCTGCTCTACCAGATAGACACGCTGCGTCGCGCAGGAATCACAGACATCACGCTCTCGCTCTCCTACCAGCCGCACAAGATCGAGCAGCAGCTCGGCGACGGCGCGGATTTCGGCGTCCAGCTCAAATACACGGTCGAGCCGCAGCCGATGGGCACAGCCGGAGCATACAAGTTCGCCGAAGACCTGATACGCGAGCGCACCGTCGTCTTTAACGGCGACGTGCTGACAGACCTTGACCTCAAGGCTGTCATACGCGAGCACAACGAGCGGCAGGCGACCGCCTCCATCGTCCTCACCCCGGTCGAGAATCCGTCCGCCTACGGCTTGGTGGAGACCGAGCCGGACGGGCGCATACGCCGTTTTCTGGAGAAGCCGAAGGCCGACGAGATTACCGTCAATACGATCAACGCCGGAACCTACGTCCTTGAGCCGGGCGTGCTCGACCTGATTCCGGCGGGCGAAAATCATTCCTTTGAGTACGGGCTCTTCCCCAACCTGCTCGAACGCGGCGAAAAGTTCTACGCGCATATCCCGCAGCGCACCTACTGGATGGACATCGGCACACCACAGCGTTACCTGCAAGCTCATCAAGACCTGCTCGCGGGCCGCGTCGGGCGCATCCATCTCAAGGAGCGTCGCGGCAATTTCGATGCGGCGACCATCGCTGAGATCGACGACATCTCGATGATCGGCGACGACTGTACGATCAAGCCCGGCGCGCAGATCATCAATTCGGTGCTCGGCCCCGGTTGTTATGTCGAAGAGAAAGCGCGCGTGGAGAATTCGGTCATCTGGGCCCACACACGCATCGGGGCGGGCGCGCAGGTGATCAATGCCATCACCGGACGCGGCTGTCACATCGGGCGCTCGGCCAGCGTCGGCGAGGGTGCAGTCCTCGGCGACAAGACTTCGCTGACGGACTATACGCAGACCGGGGGCGCAACACAGTGAGCGAAGCGGACGCTCGAACGCCGATACGCTTCGGCACGGACGGGTGGCGCGCGCCGATCGCCGAAGAATTCACCTTCGCCAATCTTGAGCGCGTCGCGCAAGCCTACGCGGACTATCTTCTCTCAAAGGACACGGGCGCTCCGCTCGTCGTCGTCGGCTATGACAGGCGTTTTCTCTCCGAACGGTTCGCCCTGCGCGCGTCAGAGATTCTGGAGGGCAACGGTTTTCGCGTCCAACTCTTTAACGAAGCCGTTCCCACGCCGCTCGTCTCCTGGGCCGTGCGCGAGCAAGGCGCGGCGGGTGGCGTGGTGATCACCGCCTCACACAATCCGCCGGAATTCAACGGCTTCAAGATCAAGGCGGACTTCGGCGGAAGCGCGCCGCCCGAAATTACAGCGGCGGTCGAAGCGCTCCTCGATAAGCAGCCGCCGCGCCGCGCCGCGCGTTTGATGAACGACGACGGCGACCTTGAAGCGCTCGCTGCTGCCCTTTCAAGCTACCGCGCGCAGATCGCATCCTACGTCGATCTTGAGCGGATAGCCCGTGCACCGATGCGCGTCGTCATAGACCCGATGCACGGCTCCGGCGGGCGCTGGGTTGAGAGCTTTCTGCGCAACGGGACGCTGGAAGCGGAAACCATCCGCGCCGAGCGCGACCCGCTTTTCGGCGGCGTCAGCCCCGAGCCCATCGATCGCAATCTGGGCCCACTCTGCGCGCGCGTCCTTGAGCGGCGGGCCCATCTGGGTCTGGCGACGGATGGCGACGCAGATCGCGTCGGCGCTGTCAACGAGCTTGGCGAGACGATGACGATGCACGAGGTCGTGCCGCTGCTGCTGCTTCACCTGGCGCGCGGGCGCGGGCTTCGCGGCGGAGTGATACGCACATTCTCGCAATCTATCCTGACGAAACGCATCGCCGCCGCCCATAACCTGAAACTCTACGAGACGCCCATCGGCTTCAAGTACATAGCCGACCTCATGCTCCGCGAAGAGATACTGATCGGCGCTGAAGAGTCCGGCGGCATAGGCGTGCGCGGCCATATCCCCGAGCGCGACGGCATCCTGAATAGCCTGCTCCTGCTCGAAGCGGTCGTCATGGCGGGCAAGCCCCCGTCCGTGATGGTGCGGGAGATGCACAGGGAGTTCGGCGAGTTCTATTTCGGACGGCGCGACCTTCATATGGATGTCCGGCGCGGCATGGAGTTGGTCGCAAAGCTTGCGGCCGATGCGCCCGTGCGCGTGGGCGTTTACCGAGTGAGCGGCATTGAAACGCTCGACGGCACAAAGCTCCTGTTCGATGACGAATCATGGCTCCTGTTCCGGCAATCGGGGACGGAGCCGGTGCTGCGCGTCTATGCGGAGGCGACCTCCAAGGCCAAAACCAATGCCCTGCTCGATGAAGGAACAAAGCTCGCCTTACAGCATATCGACAAAGCCCCTGAAGGGGGCGACAGAATGTAGCCCACGACGCAAGTCGTGGGAATCAGTTTAGAACAGAACAGCCAAGCCCCGGAGGGGCGTGAGAAATTCGACTTGAGATTCTTACGCCCTACGGGGCTTTTTATATTTATTTGATCTATTCCCCAGGGCTTGCACCCTGGGCTACATTCTTGCGCCCCTTTTCAGGGGCGATAAGATTTTGATTGACTCAAAGCTGTGCAGGGCATAACCTCTCCGGCAGAATCCCCCTTGAATGGCACTGGCAACATTTACTTCTGGCCGAACCGAGTCGGCGTCGGCTCTGAAAGGATGGAGGCTGTTATGTCAACGGGATTGATCCTGATTATCGTTCTGATCGTGCTGCTGCTGGGCGTTGCACCCACATGGCCTTACAGTCGCGGGTGGGGCTATTACCCGAGCGGAGGGCTTGGCCTGATTCTTTTGATCGTGCTGATTCTGGTGCTGCTCGGTCGCATCTGATTCGCGCCGTTCAGGGTGAGCTGTAGCGGCGTGGAAGCTGGCCTCGTTGGTCTATGCCTGAACTACCTGAAGTCGAACTGGTCGCGCGCGCGCTCGATAAACTCACGACAGGCCGGCGCATTCTCGCCGCAGAGCTTTTGCGCCCGGGGCTTGCGCCCGATACACCTCCGAGAAAATTCGGGCGGCTATTGAAGGGTGCGCGCATTGAGCGCGTCGGTCGTCGCGGTAAGCATCTACTGATCGAGACGGACGGCTCCCATGTGCTCATCGTCCATCTACGCATGACCGGGCGCTTCCTGTATCTTCCCATCGAAGCGCCGCTGCCGAAATTCGCTCACGCCGTCTTTCACCTTGACGGTAATAGGCGGCTGGTCTTCTGCGACCAGCGCCATTTCGGGATGATGAAGATCGTCGAGCGCTCCCGCCTGCACGAAACGAAAGAACTGAGCGCGCTGGCCCCGGAGCCTTTCTCGGATTCCTTCACGGTCGACTATCTGCACTCGGCGCTGCGGCGCTCGCGGCGCACGTTGAAGGAAACGCTGTTGGATCAGAAACGCGTCACGGGCCTCGGCAACATCTACGCCGCCGAGGCCATGTTCCTGGCGCGCGTCAATCCCTTCATCATCGCCTCGGAAGTTTCGCGCAGGCGCGTGCCCCGTCTGCATCGCGCTATCCTCGACACGTTCACCGACGCGCTACGCCTCGGCTCGACGCTCAACGTTGATCCCGAAAATATAGACGGCAGTTACAACGGCGGCGGTTACACAACGCGCTGGCGCGTCTATGATCGTGAGGGAGAGCCTTGTCACAGTTGCGGCGCGATGATTCGCCGCACGGCGCACGCGGGCCGCTCGACGTACTTTTGTCCGCGCTGCCAGCGTCGCTGAGACGCGGCAAGCGGGTTATGATCTGCGCTTGACAGCAAAGGTGCGGCGGCGTATAAGCACGAAAGAAAAAGTGGTGAGTTAAGGCGACTTGCGGCCACGTAAAATAACCCGCTAAACAGCTCGGCGAATCTCAGCAAACTTCAAGTTGATGTGAAGTCCCGCGCTAGTTCGGCGCGGGACTTTTGTTGTAGAAAGCGATCAGTAATCAGGCGTCGGCGGTGGGCCACAGGCTCTGGCCGGACTTACTGAGGACTGATGTCTCACGACTGAATTACTTTTATGGAAAACTTCAGAAATCTGCTTGAGAGCGACGGGGTTCACGTCTTTGACGGCGCGATGGGGACGATGCTCTATACCAAGGGCGTTTACATCAATCGCTCCTATGATGAGCTGAACCTGACGAACCCAGACCTCGTGCGCGAGGTTCACGAAGAGTATGTGCGCGCCGGGGCCGACATCATCGAGACCAACACCTTCACCGCCACGGCTCCGAAGCTGCAACAGTACGGATTGGAAGAGAGCCTGCGCGAGATCAATATCGCGGCGGCACGCATCGCGCGCGAGGCTTCCTGCGAGCGTTGCTACGTGGCGGGCGCGGTGGGCCCACTGGGGCTTCGCATAGAGCCCTATGGCCCGACCTCCTTCGAGGAAGCGAAAGACTATTTCAAGGCCCAGGTCGCCGCCCTCCTGGAAGGCGGCGTCGATCTATTCGTGCTTGAGACCTTCTCGGACATCTCCGAGATGCGCCAGGCCATACGCGCCGTCCGCGAGCTGTGCGATCTGCCCATCGTCTCGCAGATCACGATCATGACCGACGGCAATACGACCTTCGGCACGACGCCCGAAGTCTTCACTGCGCGCCTGGATGAATGGGGAGCGGACGTGATCGGGCTCAACTGCGGAGTGGGCCCGGCGATCGTGCTCACCGCGATCGAGAAGATGCGCGCCGTGACGAATAAGAAGCTGTCGGCGCAGCCCAACGCGGGCCTGCCGCGTGATGTGCAGGGACGACAGTTCTACATGTGCTCGCCCGAGTATATGGCGAAGTACGCCAAGCGGATTATTCAGGCCGGTGCGAAATACATAGGCGGCTGCTGCGGCACGACGCCCGCCCACATCAAGCTGATCTCGGACGCCGTGCGCGCCGCCTCTCCGCGCAAGCAGCGCGTCGTGCTGGGCTCTGCTCAACCGCTTCACGTCGAACAACTGACGCCCGCCGACATTAAAGTCATCGCGCCCGAAGAGCGCTCGCACTGGTCGCGTAAGATCACCGACGGCGACTTCGTCACTTCGGTCGAAGTTCTCCCGCCCAAAGGGTGCGACGCGAAAAAGACTCTGGACTCCATACGCCTTTTGAAAGAGGCTGGCGTTGACGGCGTCAACATTCCCGACGGGCCACGCGCGCAGACGCGCATGAGCGCGCAGGCCACGGCCATCCTCGTCGAGCGCGAGATAGGCATCGAGGCCGTGCTTCATTACTGCTGCCGCGACCGCAACCTGCTCGGCATGATGAGCGATCTGCTGGGCGCGGCTGCCCTGGGGATTCGCAATCTGCTCCTGATTACGGGCGACCCGCCGAAGATGGGCCCATACCCGGACGCCACCGCCGTCTTCGATATTGATTCTATCGGCTTGACCAACATGGTCAACAAGCTCAATCACGGGCTCGATCTGGGCAATAACCCGATCGGGCAACCGACGGCCTTCTGTATAGGGGTGGGCGTCAACCCCGGCGCGATCAATCTGGATGAGGAGATCAAGCGCTTCGAGTACAAGGTCGAGGCCGGAGCGCAGTACGCCATCACGCAGCCTGTCTTCGATACAGATCAACTGCGCGACTTTCTCAAGCGCATAGAGCATGTGCGTATTCCTATCGTCGCGGGCATCTGGCCGCTCGTCTCCTATCGCAATGCGGAGTTTCTGCACAACGAAGTGCCGGGCGTGCGCGTCACCTCTTCCATCATGGAGCGTATGCGTGTGGCGTCGGAGAAGAGCAAGGAGGCTGCGCGCGACGAAGGCTTAAAGATCGCGCGCGAATCGCTTGTCGAGGTGCGTGATTTGATTCAGGGCGTACAGGTCTCAGCGCCCTTCGGGAACGTGCGCTACGCGCTCGATGTCTTCGATGCGCTGGAGGAATTCGGCGCGCAAAAGGCGGCGAAGCAATTGCCCGTCAACCTGCCTGACACTGTCGGAGCATAATTATTTTGGATATGCGGCGGAAATTTTATTATTTTTGGGCCCATAGCAAAAAAAGCATTGACACAATCCAGATTCTAGTATATTAACCATCCCGCTTCTGGCTGATGAGTTCCCCGAGCTCCGCTTCTGAAGTTGATGAGTTTCCCGAGCTTTTCAATCCAGCGTACCTCGTAATCAGGAAATCAATAACCAGGCTATAGTCGGCTTGAGTGACCAGATGATAGTTCGGCTTTACTCGGTATTTTGGTGAACTGTGCGGTAGTCCACTCCAAATTGACGCATTTCTATACTACTCCGAAGAAAGTCTTGTTCATCGCTGACTTTAAATCCCAAGCATACCGTTGTTTAGCCCCTTTAGCAGAGCATTGATAGCTACCGGAAGGAGAAAAGAATTATGAATCCCCCGCTGACCTCCGCGCGTCTCAAATCAGGTGACAAGAAGAAAAGATCAACATCTCAAGTCCTGAGCAGTGCCAGATTAGCCAGGTATGCCACTAGAAATCTCGCGCGTGTGGGCGCGATTTTAGTGGTCTTCGCCGTTGCGGCATCTGCTCTTTATTCCTCATCCGCCGCCTCGTCATTTCATATTTTCTCACGTGTGAGCAGTCAGGTGGGCCCGGAATCATCTAATCCTCAAACGACTATCAAGTCTGCGGGCGATGCAAGGAATGCAGAGCATCTATTTGTGGAGCAGGGTGGGCCCAATGCATCCATCTTCCCTGCCCTCGAACAATATTTCCCGCTGGCGGCGATGGCCCAGGCTGCCCCCGGCCCGGAAACCGTGACGCTTTACGCGGGCCCAGGCTGCACCGTACCCAAGACGAATTTCGAGCTTGGAGAGGTTGCCTGCGCCAAGCTGACAGGCATTCCGCTGGGCGCTTCGAGGCGAGTGGCGTGGGTTGACCCCGAGGGCTTTATTGAAAGAACGGCTCAGGTCGTCTCCGACGGGCAGACAGACCTCTGGACGAATCCGTCCACGCCCGAAGGGCTCATCGCCGGAACCTTTGTCGTCCGCAATCGTGGGACGTGGAGGGCCAACCTTATCACGTCGAGAGGCTCTGTCCTGGCCACCGCCTTTTACACGGTCAAAGACCCGACTCAAGCCGAGGTCGATCTCTCGATCAATCTCAGCGCGCTCGGCGACGATTCCCCGACCGCCGGAAGCCAGGTTCAATATCTGGTCAATATCGCCAACGAAGGCCCGAGCGATGCGGCCAACGTCCATTTCGTAGACAGCGAGTTTGTCAATGCGACTTTAGACTCTGTGACGCAAACGGGCGGAACCGAGAATGCCTTCACCTGTACTGACAGCGGCTCCGTCGATTGCTCGATAGCGAGTTTCCCGGCGGGCGCAAAGGCTCAATTCCTGCTCAACTTCACAGCCGGGGCCGCCGGTTCGACCATTGATAATCGCGCAGCCGTTTCGAGCGACACGACCGAGCTCAACGGCTCGGACAACGAATCTTCGGCCCAACCGCTTCGCGTTAACTCTGGCGGCGCGCCCGCTCAGTGCGTGCTCGAATGCCAGAGCAATATCACTGTCACCGCGCCCGCCGGTCAAACTCAGGCACAGGTGACGTTCGGTGCGCCGGAAGGCTTCGGAACCTGCGGCACGATCAGCATGTCCCATACATCGGGCTCATCCTTCCCCATCGGTTCGACGGTCGTGACCGCGACCTCGTCACAGGGCGGCGGCAGTTGCAGCTTTACGATCACCGTCATCGATTCAGACCCGCCGACCATCTCCTGTCCGGCGAACCAGACGGTAGCGGCTGCCGATGGCGAATGCAGCGCGACGGTTGACCCGGGCACTCCGACGGCGACCGGCAACAATGTGGAAGTCACGGGCGCACGCAGCGACGGTCAGGCCCTGGATGCTCCGTATCCGGGCGGCACGACCACTATCACCTGGACGGCTAGGGATGCTGACGGGCGCACTGTGACGTGCACGCAGACCATCACCGTCACGGTCAACGATACGACGCCTCCGACTCTTACCGCGCCGCCCAATCTGACCCTGACCACGGGCGCAAACGAAGAGTCTTCCTGCGGCACGATCGTCTCGGAGACGAACCTGACGCCGGAAGCCTCCGACAACTGCTCCGTGAACGTCACGCGCACGGGCGTTCCCGCCGGTAACTTCTTCCCGATCGGGACGACCACGGTGACTTACACCGCGACGGATGCGGGCGGCAATAGTGTGTCCGCCACGCAGACGATCACTGTCTCGGACAACACGCCGCCGGTGGTCATCGCCAACGGTGACAATCCGCTGACGCCGGACATCAATGAAGCGCCGGATGTCACGGTCGAGTGCGGCGGCACACTGGTAGACCCGGGCGCAACGGCAGTTGACAGCTGCGTGGGCCCAGTCCCTGTGACGACCAACGCGAACTCGATTGACACCCATACGCCGGGCACTTACACGCTCGTTTACTCGGCGACGGATGGCACAAACACCGGCACGGCGTCACGCACAGTCCATGTGGTTGACACGACCGCACCTGTGATCGCGCTCAGCGGTGCCAACCCGCTACAGGTTGAATGCCATTCGACCTTTGTTGACCCGGGTGCGACGGCCAACGATGGTTGCGCCGGTAGTTTTGCAGCCACAGCTTCAGGTACAGTGGATGCCAACACTCCCGGCACGTACACCATCACCTACAACGCCTCTGACCCGTCAGGCAACGCGGCGACTCCGGTCACGCGGACGGTCAACGTGGTGGATACGCTCGCGCCTGTGATTACTCTGAACGGAGCTAATCCGATGACGGTCGAGTGCCACACCAGCTTTACAGACCCCGGAGCCACTGCCAACGATGCTTGCAGCGGCCCCGCCGGAGTCGTGGCATCCGGCAGCGTCAACGTCAACGTGCCGGGCAGCTATACGATCACCTACACGTCAACGGACGGCGCACACTCCTCGACGGCTACGCGCACAGTCAACGTGGTGGACACCATCGCGCCTGTGATCAGTTGCCCGACGGACATAGTCGTCTACCTGCCGCTCAATTCGACGGCCACCTCGATGGCTGTGACTTATCCGGCGGTGACGGCGACCGATAGCTGTGCGTCCAACGTGACCGTCACGACCAGCAAGGTATCAGGCTCGATCTTCCCCGTGGGCCCAACGACCGTCACCGCGACGGCGACTGACCCTGCGGGCAATTCGAGCTCTTGCAGTTTCACTGTGACCGTACTTTACAACTTCACAGGCTTCTTCCAGCCCGTCGACAACCTGCCGACCCTTAATCAGGTCAGCGCGGGTAAGGCGATTCCCGTGAAGTTCAGCCTGAGCGGAAACAAGGGACTGGCTATCTTTGCTCCCAACAATCCGACTTCAGGCGTCATTCCGTGCGGCGCAAATGATCCGGTGGTTGATATTACCGAGACCGTCACGGCTGGCAGCAGTAGCCTCAGCTACACCAGCGATCAGTACAATTACGTCTGGAAGACTGAAAGCTCCTGGGCGGGTACTTGTCGCCAGTTGATTCTTCAACTGAATGACGGAAGCATTCACCGCGCAAACTTCAAGTTCAAGTAAGGCCCGGCTGATCTTTCAGGGGAGTGCCGGATAAGGAAACGGCGCTCCCTTGAAAATCACCATCGCCTATATGGACAACAGCAATGGCAATCACGTCGAGTGACATCAGCCTCTCGACCAAACCAGGAACTAAAGGCCGAGGAGCCTTGAGATTCTAAACAAATGATGCAGCCCATAACGGCAATTACATCCACCCCCTATAAAGGAGAACTCATCATGAACAAGGTTCGCTTCACTCTGAACGTTTTGGCCGTTGTAATATTCACATTAACGGTTAGCTCGTTGGCCAACGCACAGGCAACCCGCACCTGGGTCTCAGGTGTCGGCGATGATGTCAACCCCTGTAGCCGTACTGCTCCCTGCAAGACCTTCGCTGGCGCGATCTCCAAGACCGCCAACGGCGGCGAAATCGATGCCCTCGATCCGGGCGGCTACGGCGCTATCACCATCACCAAGAACATCACCATTGACGGTGCTGGCACGCTGGCTTCGATCCTCGCTGCCGGAACCAACGGCGTCAACGTCAACGACTCGCAGACGGCCACCCCCAATACGATCGTCGTCAACCTGCGGAATCTCTCCATTCAGGGAGCGACCACCGGCCTCGTCGGCGTCAATATCAGCGCTGGCCGAAACGTCAACATTGAAAACTGCGTGATCGTCGGGTTCCGCTCCGGCAACGGCAACGGTGTGAGGGATGGGCGCACGGTCAGCACCAACCCGGCTGGACAGCTCTGGATTAACGACACCTCCTTCTACAACAACTCAGGAGCCAATGTGATTGTCGTCGGTGCGGCGGCGGCACAGCTCCGCGCATTTCTGAACAATGTACGCATCAGCGGTGGTTCATCGCACGGCGTACAGGTGCAGAACGGCAGCACGGCACACATCCGCAACTCTGCCATCAACGGCAATCTCGGCGACGGCGTGAGAGCCGAAGGCGCATCGAAGGTCAACATCATCAGCTCGATGCTCAACGGCAACCTGACCGGCGTCAACAATGTCTCCGGCACAGTTAACCTGGCAGACGTGACGATGATGAACAACGCCAACGGTGTCGCGGGCGCGGCAGTCGTCTCGTTCGGGAACAACAACGTGCGTGACAACGGCGGTGGCAACGCGCTACCGGCAGCCGTCGGCCAGCAATAACTTATCATTTAACCAGTCAGCCTCTCGCAGGCTCGTTGGATTGCTCCAACGAGCCTGCGAGAGGCTGATTGCTTTGCACCCCTACGCTCTACTCGCCCCAGTTCCGCCCGCGACTACTTTTTGAGAATGTGCCTGAGCGCGCCTTCCAACTCGGGATATTGAAAGACGAAGCCCGACTCCTTCAATCGCAGCGGCTCGACGCGCATGCTTGAGAGCAGTAGAGCGTCCGCCATCTCGCCGAAAGCGAGGCGCAGCGCGAAGGCCGGGGCGGGCAGCAGCGTCGGGCGCGAGAGCGCATCGCCGAGCTTCTTTGTAAACTCACTATTAGTCACCGGATTGGGCGCGACGACGTTGACGGGCCCATGCACGTCCGCGCGGGTCAGTGCATGATAGATCGCGCCGATCGTATCATTGAGCGTAATCCAGCTCATATATTGCTCGCCGCTCCCGACCCTTCCGCCCACTCCGAGCTTGAAGGGCGTCATCATCTTCGCCAGCGCCCCGCCCTTTTCGCTCAGGATTACGCCGAAGCGCAGGTTGGCCACGCGAAGCCCACGTTCCGCCGCAGGTCTCGTCGCCAGCTCCCACTCGCGGCAGACCTCCGCCAGAAAATCATCGCCCGACGCGCTCTGCTCATTCAAGACCTCTGCGCCCCGGCTCCCGTAGAAGCCTATCGCCGAAGCGCTGATCAGTGCGGCGGGCGGCGCGCTCAGTCGGGCCAGAGCCTCCGACAGCAGCCTCGTTCCCTTCATCCTGCTCTCGCGTATGCGCCGTTTCTTCTCATCCGTCCAACGACCGTCCGAAATATTCTCTCCCGCCAGGTGAATGACGGCATCGAAGCCTTCGAGTTGGGCCGGGTCTGTGACGCCCTTTTCGGAGTCCCAGCGTATCTCTGCGGCTCCGGCTTTGGGCTGCGCGCGAACGAGACGGACGACCTCGTGTCCCTTCTGCGTGAGATATGGAACCAGCGCAGAGCCGACAAGGCCCGATGCCCCTGTGACGAGAATCTTCATCGATCATCTCCTCGATTGATAGCTGACAAAGGTGGACGCTCATTTCTTGAAGGGCGCGAGCGACTCCCGGCAACAACGCCTGACAGGCATGAGCATAGTAAAGCTTTTTGCTCTTCTGTTGTTAAGAGTTTGGTTATTTTATCAAGCACGATGTCCGGCGCGTTTCGGCGCGTGGGCCCTCCGGCCCCCTATCTCCTGGCGGAACGTTTGACGGGCCAAAGCTTGCCTTTCATGACAAAACTCGTAGAATGCCTCAGACAGCCCCCGACAGCGTAGAGCGTGGTGAATAGCTTTTCCTTCATCGCCTAAGATCGTTCCATCTCCCGGCGCGTCCATTTCATCCTTTATTTCCGGGTTGCCGTTCGTTGACTCGGCTGTGCGGCCAGTGTGCTGGCCACTCTCGCTCTCATCGGTTCATCATTTGATTTGGACGAATGAAACGGAGCCCTAACTCTTTGCTTCGTGTAAGAACACTCGCCGCGTTCCTGTGCGTTGCTTTCCTGCTCTGTGCCCTTGGGCTGCGAGTCATTCATTCACAGTCCGGCCTGCGGCGCGTCACGAACACGACCGAAGAAGGACTCTCGCTCAACCCGTCGCTGAGCGGCGACGGTCTGCACATCGCCTTTGAATCCACAGAAGATATAGCGCACGCCGGAGGCAGCGACTTTTTTCGAGCGTTGCGCGCAGACCTCTCTTCGGAGCCTCCCTCTTTCGTCCAGATGGGCGGCACGCGCGCGCCCGCGCCCGCCATCTCGCAGGACGGCTCGCGCGTCGCCTTCGCCTCCAAAGACAATCCGCTCGGCACAAACGCCGACGGCAATTCGGAAATCTTCCTCTTCGACGGCACATCGCTCCGTCAACTCACAAACACTTCGCCCGGCAATCTGACAGACCGCATTCGCAACGGTAATTTCCAGCCCTCGATCTCCGACGATGGACGCCTCGTAGCCTTCGCCTCGAACCGCGATCTGGTTGGGCTCAACCCGGATGCCAATCTTGAGATATTCGTTTACGACGCCGTTACGCAAGCCTTCACGCAGCTCACCAATTCTTTAGGCACGGTCGGAGCGGCCGACGCCAAGATCAGCGGCAACGGCGCGCGCGTCGCCTACATCAGGGACAACGGCGCGACCGCCTCGGCGCAGCGCGACCTGATTCTCTTTGACCGTACGAACGGCACGATTCAGGTCGCCGCCGCGAGCGTGCCCGGCATCGCATTCACCTACGGGCGCGCCATCAGCGACGACGGCACGCGCGTAGTCTTCGCGGCTGATTCCGCCGCCGCCAACTCAACGCAGGTCTACCTCTTCGACCGTCGCAGCCTCAACCTGATTCGCCCGATCACATTCTTAGGCTCACGCGTCACGGACGTACCGCTTCACCCGACCATCAGCGGCGACGGCTCGCGCATAGCCTTCAGCACGCGCCGCAACGTCATCCCCGGCAACAACGATGACAGCAGCGTTGAGCTTTACACCTTCGACATCCCCACGGGCCAGTTCGCGCAAGTTACGGACGTTAAGCCCAAAGACGATAAGGCCCCGGCCATCACAGCCGAAGTCGTCTCGTCGCTCAACGACAGCGGCACTGTCATCGCGTTCAATTTCCCGCGCGTGCTCTCCGGCCCCGTCGCCTTCGTGGAGTTAGGCAACAACTCCGAGATTTACGTGACGGCGACACAGGCACGCGCTCCCTTCGGCAGTCTGACGGTCTTAAACGGCGCGTCGTTCGGCCACGAGCCTGCTACGACGAAGGCTGTCGCGCCCAACAGCATCGCTGTCGCACTCGGAGGCGACCTCGCGACGACCACAGAGCAGTCGCAGCGACAGGCAGACGGCACGTTCCCCAGAAACGTCGGCGGCACAACCGTCACGGTTAATAATCGCCCTGCGCAAATCTTCTTCGTCTCGCCCGCGCAGGTTAACTTCCTCGTCCCGCCCGAAACGGAACTCGGCACGGCGGAAGTGATTGTTACAAACGCGAACGGCTTTCAGACCAAAGGCACTGTCTCTGTCTTACGCGCCGCGCCCGGCGTCTTCACCTTCCCCGGCGACGGCACGGGCGAAGGTGTTATCCTCGACGCCAACACGCTTCAGTCCGGCCCGTTTGACCCGAGCAACGGCCAGCGCAGGCTGATCGTTTTCGCAACCGGCGTGCGCGGTGCGGCGCAGACCATTGTGACCATCGGCGGGCGCGTCGTCACGGTCGAAGCGGTGACGCCCTCGCCGAACATGCCTGGGCTGGACGAGATACACCTGCTGCTTCCGGCGGACTTGCGCGGAGCGGGAACCGTAGAGCTTTTCGTCAGGGCCGATGGCCGCGACAGTAATCCCGTCAACATTACTCTGACGGGCGAAGCGCGCCGCGACCTTGTCATCAACGAAGTGCTCGCAGACCCGCCCGAAGGGCCGACAGGCGATGCCAATCACGACGGCACGCGCGACGGCTCGCAGGACGAGTTCATAGAGATCGTCAACGCGACCGCGAGCGATATAGACATCAGCAATTTCGAGCTACTGGCGCGCGGCACCGGCGGCTCGCAGGACACGCTTCGCCACAGATTCGCACAGGGCAGAATTCTTCCGGCGGGCGGGGCGATCGTCGTCTTCGGCGGCGGCACTTTCGACCCGACCAATGCTGCTTTCGGCGGCGCGCAGGTCGTCAAGGCTTCGACGGGCGGTCTGGCGCTCGTCAACGGTGGCGGCGTCGTCACCTTGCGCGATACGACCGGCGCTGTCGTCAGTCTCTTCTCCTACGGCGGCTCGACGAATCTCAACGCCGACGCCAACCAGTCCCTCACGCGTTCGCCCGACATTACCGGCGGCTTTGTGCTGCACACCGCTGCGGCTGGCAGCGACGGGCGCATCTACAGCCCCGGCACGCGCGTTGACGGCTCGCCCTTCATCTCGCCCGCAATCGCGCGCATCGAAGTCACCCCCGCGTCCGCTTCCATCTTCGTCGGCCAGACACAGCAGTTCACCGCGCACGCCTTCGACGCCGATGGGCAGGAGTTGAGCGGCGTGATCTTCATCTGGCAGACGAGCAACATCGGCATCGCTACCGTCAATCAGAACGGACTGGCGACGGGTGTGGCCCAGGGCACAGCCGAGATCAGGGCCGTCGCGCGCGGCGTTCAATCCGCGCCCTCAACGCTCACGGTCAATCCGGTCGAGCGAGTCCTGACGCGCATCGAAGTCACACCCTCGACGGCCACTATTCCGGCGGGCGGCTCGCAGTTGTTCACGGCCCGTGCCTTCGATCAATTCAATAACGAGATCGCCGGCGTCACCTTCGCCTGGTCATCCAATAATTCAAATATCGCGACGATCGACCAGACGGGACTCGCCACGGGCGTCAGCCCCGGCACGGTGACGATCACGGCCTCCGCCGGTAACGTCAATGGAACGGCCACGCTCAACGTCACTCCGCCGACCGTCATCATCAACGAAGTGCTGGCAGACCCGCCCGGCAGCGCCGCGACCGATCTACAGGGCGACGCCAACCACGACAACACGCGCAGCTCAAGCGACGACGAGTTCGTAGAGCTTGTCAACTCCACTGGCGCTGCCGTCAATATCTCCGGCTGGACGCTGCGCACGCGCACGACGGGCGGCACGAACGAGACCATCCGTCACACGTTCGGCGCAGGCGGCACGCTCCCGGCGGGCGAAGCGATCGTCGTCTTCGGCGGCGGCAGCTTCAACTCTACAGACCCCATCTTCGGTTGCGCGCAAGTCGTGAACGCTTCTTCTTCAAGCGGGCTCTCACTGACCAACAGCGGGCTCTCGATCATCCTGCGCGACGCAAACGGCAATCTCATCACGCAATTCTCTTTCGGCGGCACGACCGGCTTGAACGGCGACAACGATCAATCGCTGACGCGCTCGCCCGACATCAACGGCAGCTTCACGCTGCACACCACGGCGACCGGCGCGGGCGGCAGAAGATTCTCGCCGGGCACGCGCGTCAACGGCGCGCCCTTCGGCAGTTGCCAGTCGCGGCTCACCGGCGTCAGCATCTCGCCGCCGTCATCGAGCGTCGTCGTCGGAGGGTCTACGCAGTTCACGGCGCAGGCTCTAGACCAGTTCGGCAATCCCATGACCTCTGCGACGATCACCTTCGCCTCGGATAACCTGACCGTTGCGACCGTCGATTCGGTCACGACAGACCTCGCGACGGGCATCGCCACGGCGACCGTCACCGGACATGCTCAGGGCACGGCCCACATCACCGCGCAGGCGACCGACGGCACGACCACGGTCACGAGCAGCCAGTCCACTCTGATCGTCAGTAATACGACCGCGACCTTCTCCGTCACAGGGCAGGTCAGGGATGCGAACAATAATCCCGTGAGCGGTGTGCTGATTACGTTCGACATGAATTTCCAGGGAACGTTGTCGGCAACATCTACGCAGACGGACGCCAACGGCAACTATTCATCCGGCGACCTCGGCTGCCAAAACAACGTGAAGGTCACGCCCTCAAAGACAGGCTTGATCTTCACCCCCTCGGCTGTATCTTTCGTCAATTCCTCGCAATGCCTGAGCGGAACCGAAACGGCTAATTTCACGGCATCCGTTCCGCCGCCGGGCACGCTCGTCATCAGCCAGGTTTACGGCGGCGGCGGCAACACGGGCGCAACCTACTCAAATGATTTCGTGGAAATCTTCAACAGCGGCACGACCACCGTTGATTTCTCCGTGACGCCCTATTCGATTCAATACGTCGGCACGGGCGGCTCGTTCGGCTCAACCAGCGCGACGAACAAGACGAACATCACTTCGGGCACGATCGCTCCCGGACAATATTTCCTCGTCCAGGAAGCATCCAGCGGCGCTATCGGGGCTGCGCTGCCGACGCCGGACGCGACTGGAACTATCAATCTCGCGGCGACCGCCGGTAAGGTCGCACTCGTCGTGGGCACGGCGGCGCTTCCCGCCGCCACCTGTCCCGGTGACGACGGCTCGTCTCCGTTTGTTCCAAACAACACCATCATCGCAGACTTCGTAGGCTACGGCGGCAACGCTAACACCGCTGGCCATTGCTACGAGGGGCCCGGCCCTGCGCCCGCGCCGAGCGCTACGAGCGCGGACTTTAGAAAAGCCGGTGGCTGTGTGGACACGAACTTCAACGCCGATGATTTCCTCGTCGCCGGGCCCAACCCGCGCAACACCGCTTCACCTTTGAACGATTGCAGCGCAGGCTTCAAACCGGAAATCACCATCAATGACGCTTCGGTCGCGGAAAGCACCGCCAACGAGACCTTCACCGTCACGCTTTCAACCCCGAGCACGTTGACCGTCACTGTTAACTACGCCACGGCCAACAACACGGCCACTTCCGGCAGCGACTATCAATCGACCAGCGGCACGCTCACCTTCAACCCCGGTGAGACCACCAAGAGCATTCTCGTCCCCCTGATCAACGATACGATGGACGAGCCGAGCGAGACCTTCTTCGTCAACCTGACGAACGCCACCAACGCCGTCATCCTGGACAATCAGGGACAGGGCACGATCACGGACAATGACTCCGCACCGACGATCTCCATCAATGACGTGTCGGTCGCGGAAGGCGATAGCGGGACGACAAACGTCACCTTCAACGTCACACTCTCGGCTGCGAGCGGCTTTACCGTGACCGTGAACTACACCACTGCGGACAGCACGGCGACGGCCGGCACGGATTATCAAACGACCAGCGGCACGCTCACTTTCAACCCCGGGCAGACGACGCAACCCATCACCGTCCTCGTCAACGGCGACACGACCTTTGAGCCCAACGAGACGTTCCTCGTCAATCTGACCACGCCAACAAACGCGACCATCTCAGACAATCAGGGACAGGGCACAATTACCAATGACGATGCGGCCCCTCCCGTCCCCGCCATCACGATCAACGACATCACCGTGGCCGAAGGCAACAGCGGCACAAAGACAGTGGACTTCACCGTCTCGCTTTCGATGAACCCGACACAGGCCGTCACCGTCGATTACGCCACGTCCAACAACACGGCCACTTCCGGCAGCGATTATCAATCGACCAGCGGCACGCTCACCTTCAATCCCGGTGAGACTACCAAGCCCGTCACCGTCACCATCAACGGCGACACGCTCGTCGAGCCAGACGAGACCTTCTTCGTCAACCTGACCAACGCCACCAACGCCATCATCAATGACAATCAGGGACAGGGCACGATCACCAACGACGACACGGCCAACCTCGTCATCAGCCAACTTTACACCGGCGGCGGCAACGCCAACGCATCCTTCACCAACGACTTCATAGAAATCTTCAATCGCGGCACGACCACTATTAACTTTGCCGTCACTCCCTACTCCGTTCAGTACGCGGGCGCGGGCAGCAATTTCGGCGGAACAACCGCCAGCGTGAAGACAAACCTGACCTCCGGCACGATCGCTCCTGGACAATACTTCCTCGTGCAGGGAGCATCGAGCGGTGCTATCGGAGTGGCATTGCCTGCGCCGGATGTGACGGGCAGCATCGCGATGGCGATCAGTGCTGGGAAAGTAGCGCTCGTCGCCGGGACGACCGCGCTACCGGCTGCGATCTGCCCGGGCGATGACGGCACGGCCCCGTTCAATCCGAGCAACGCGACCATCGCCGACTTCGTAGGCTACGGCAGTGTAGTCTGTTACGAGGGTGCAGCGCCTGCGCCCGCTCCGAGTTCTACGGTAGCGGATTTGAGAAAGGCAGGCGGCTGTACAGACACCGACGACAACGCGGCTGACTTTTTCGTCAACACGCCTTTCCCGCGTAACACCGCTTCGCCCTTGAACAACTGCAACGCTGGCTTGACGCCGAACCTCTCGATCAGCGATGCGACTGTCACGGAAGGAAACTCTGGAACGGTGACGGTGACTTTCACCGTCAGCCTGTCAGCGCCCGCCAACGGAGCAGATGTCACATTCGACATCGCCACACAGAACAACACGGCAGTCTCCGGCAGCGACTATGTGGCGAAGAGTCTGACGAATCAGATCATCCCCGCCGGGCAGCAGACTTATACATTCACAGTCACAGTCAACGGTGACACAGCCGTCGAACCCAATGAGACCTTCTTCGTCAATGTCACCAATGTCTCCGGCGCAACCGTGACGGACGGTCAGGGAGTGGGGGCGATTCAGAACGATGATCTGCCGTCGCTCTCAATCAACGATGTCTCTCACAATGAAGGCAACAGCGGCACGACACTTTACAGTTTCACGGTCAGCCTGTCAGACCCCGCTCCCGCCGGCGTGACTTTCGACATTGCCACGCAGGATAACACGGCCACGGTTGCCGATAACGACTATGCGGCTCAAAGTCTGACGGGACGAACGATTCCTCAGGGTAGCCAGACTTACACGTTTGATGTGCTGGTCAACGGCGACCTCAACATCGAGCCGAACGAAACCTTCTTCGTC
>DATDFK010000084.1:0-94093 GCA_036522655.1 Pyrinomonadaceae bacterium
TCGATCACGCTCGACCGCGGCGCCGCCCACCTCAAAGACGAGCTGATGCCGAAATACGCCGAACTGGTCTATTACGGCTTTTGGTTTGCGCCCGAGCGGGAGATGCTGCAGGCCGCGATCGACAAATCGCAGGAATTCGTCACCGGCCGCGTGCGGCTCAAGCTCTACAAGGGCAATGGCGCCGTCATCGGCCGCGACAGCAAATATTCGCTGTACGACCAGGATCTGGTGACCTTCGAGGAAGGCGCGGTGGCCTACGACCATCGCGACGCCGAAGGCTTCATCAAGCTCAATGCGCTGCGCCTTCGACTCAAAGGATTGGCCCAGTGAGATAGGCCGGGCGATGGATGACCTGTCAGCAGTTGGATTGATCGGTAGCGTTGAATCATTCGACGGGAGTTTTCAAGAGATGCATGTGAAGGAAGTGGTGGATTCAATCATGGCGAGCGCCGTGACGGTGTTGGAGGCGGACAAGATAGGCTCCGCCGTTTCTCCGCTCGGGCTATCGAAGACGGTCGCGGTCACGCGCGCGTCCGGCCTCGGCGCGCCGCGCGCCGGAGACGTGGTGGCGGTGCGCGCAGTGACCGACAGCGCCACATATAACCAGTTGGAGTTGCCGACGGGCAGGCTGGCGAAGATCAATCCGGGCGATACCATCATCGGCGTGCTCGGCAGGCGACGCGCATTGAAAGGCTTCGTCGGAGACGTGCCGGAGAGCATAGAGTCGGGCGACCGGCTGCACCTGCTGAACATGGGCGGCGTGATCGGTCGCTGCACGGGCCATCATTCGAGCTTGAGCGATGCCATCAGCGTCGAAGTGATCGGCATGGCCTGCGACGAGAATGGTCGCGTGCTCAATATCTCGGACGCGGCGCTGCCCGTCAGAGACACCCTGGGCGAGACTGCGCCGCTCGTGCTCGTGGCCGGAACGTGCATGAATAGCGGAAAGACGTATGCGGCGACGGAACTCATCAAGCAGGCGACGCGCGACGGGCTGCGCGTGGCCGGAGCGAAGCTGTCGGGCGTCGCCTGCCTGCGCGACACGCTCAACATGGCTGATCACGGCGCGGTGGCGACCGCCAGCTTCCTTGATTGCGGCTTGCCTTCGACGGTTGGCGCTGGCGACCTCTCGCCCGTCGCCAAGGCCATCATCGCGCGGCTCAACGAGAGCGCGCCGGATTTGATCGTGATAGAGCTTGGCGACGGTATCCTCGGAGGCTACTCCGTGGATTCCGTGTTCGATGATGCGGAGTTGCGCGAGGCGACCGCCGCGATAGTCTTCTGCGCTTCGGATTACGTCGGCGCGTGGGGCGGCATAGAGTTGTTCAGGCGACGCGGAATCGACGTGGACGTGATCGCGGGCTCGGTGACGGATTCGCAGATGGGCCAGGACTACATCGAGCAGGAGTTCGATGTCCCGGCGGGCAATGCGCGGCGCGATGGCGCGCGGCTTTTTAATCTCGTGCGGGCGAAACTGCCCGCGCGCGTCTGAGCGTCCGAAGCGATTGTGATGAAGAAGATAAGAGTCGGCATCTTCGGCGGGTCTGGCTATGGCGGCGCGGAGCTATTGCGCATACTGCTCCCGCATCCGTCGGTCGAGATTGTGCTCGTCACGGCAAACGAGCACGCCGAACGGGCCGTCGGCGAAGTTCACAAAAATCTTTACGGGCTGACGGACTTGCGCTTCACGCGCGCGCCCGAAGAGTTGGAGAGCCTGAAGGATTTGGACTACGCCTTTCTCGCGCTGCCGCACGGACAGGCGATGAGTATTGTGCCGCGTCTGCCGCGCGAGGTGAAGGTGATCGATCTATCGGGCGATTTCCGTTTGAGCGATGCGGACGTGTTCGCGGAGCATTACGGGCGCGAGCATACGGCGATCGAGGCGCAGCGAGAGTCCGTTTACGGATTGACGGAAACGAACCGCGCGCGAATCAAGGAGGCGCGATTCATCAGCAATCCAGGATGCTTTGCCACGGCTACGCTGCTGGGGCTTGCGCCGCTCGTCGCGCATAATATTTTGCAGGGGCGTGTGGTCGTTGACGCGAAGACGGGCTCTTCCGGTTCGGGCGCGAAGCCCGCCGCCAATACGCATCACCCGCAACGGATGAACTCCTTCTACGCTTACAAGCCTTCCACGCACCAGCACGTTCCCGAAATCGAGCAGGAGTTGCGCGCCGTCGGCGATTGGGCCAGCGAGCTTGTCTTCATGACGCACAGCTTGCCGGTCGCGCGCGGCATCTTCGCTTCCATCTATGCGGAAACGAAGAGGGAGATGACGAGCGCGGAGACCCGCGACCTCTTCGCCGATTTCTATCGCGATTCCTTCTTCGTGCGACTGGTCGAAGGCTCGCCCGACATCAACTGGGTCAAGACGACCAACTTCTGCGACATAGGAATAGCCTCGCGCGGGCGAACCCTCGTCGTATTCACCGCACTCGATAATCTGGTCAAGGGCGCGGCGGGCCAGGCCGTCCAGAACATGAACCTGATGGCGGGCCTGGACGAGAAGACCGGACTCTTACTGACGGGCAGCAACCCGTAAAGGCAGTGACGAGTGACGAGTGGCGAGTGACGAGTTAAAAGCTGAAAGCTTTCTCTTGCTCGTCACTCGCCACTCGTCACTGTATTTAAGATGAAAGCTGATACCACAACATCATTTGCGGAGATCGCGGGTCTGGAAGAGCGCTATCAGTTGGCGACGTATAAGAAGATGTCGCTGGCGGCGGAGCGTGGGGTTGGCGCTTGGATTTACACGAGCGAGGGCGAGCGGTTTCTTGATTTGTACGGCGGGCACGCGGTCGCGGCGACGGGCCATTGTCACCCGCATGTCGTGGCTGCGATCGGCGCACAGGCCGGGCGTTTGCTCTTCTATTCAAATCTGGTCTATTCGGAGGCGCGCGCGCGTGCCGCACAAAAGCTTGTCGCATGCGCTCCACCGTCGCTGACGAAGGCTTTCTTCTGTAATTCGGGGACGGAGGCCAATGAGAACGCCATGCGTATGGCGCGCATGGCGACGGGCAGAGAGAACATCGTCACTTTCTCGGGCGGCTTTCACGGGCGCACGGCGGACGCGATCAGCGCCACGTTTCTTGGCAAGTATCGCGAGATCGGAAGGCCGAACGTGCCCGGCCATCTGCGCGCGGAGTTCGGCGATATAGAATCGGTGCGCGAGATTGCCGACGAATCTGTAGCAGCGATCATGCTTGAGCCCGTTCAGTCAATGGCGGGTGTGACGATGGCGGACGGGGAGTTCTATCGCCGCTTGCGAGAGCTTGCGGACGAGCGCGGCCAACTACTCATCTACGACGAAGTGCAAACGGGCATAGGTCGTACGGGCGAGTGGTTCTTTGCGGGCAGCCGCGCCGGGGAAGGCATCGTGCCTGACATCATCACGCTGGCGAAGGCGCTCGGCAGCGGCGTCCCCGTCGGCGCGTGTCTGGTCAATGAGCGCGTCGCCTCTGCGATCAGGGAGAATGATCTGGGCACAACTTTTGGCGGCGGGATGCTGGCGATGGCTGCGGTCACGGCGACGCTCGAAGCGATCGAGATGGACGGGATGCTGGATAACGTCGTAGCGATTGAGAGCTTCTTGCGCGAGCGCCTGGCAGATATTCCCGAAGTCGTACGCGTGCGCGGCCTCGGCTTTCTGCTCGGCATCGAATTCAAAGAAAAGGCAGCGCCCGTGCATCAAGCCCTCCTTGAGCGCCGCATCATCACAGGCACGTCCAGCAACCCCAACGTGCTACGTCTCCTGCCCCCCCTCTGCCTGAAACGCGAAGAGGCGGAGCTTTTCGTTGAAACGTTAAAGGCAGTGACCAATGGTGAGTGAAAAGTGATGAGCTCGTTTGCAAATTGCAGCGAAAGATGCCGAATTTGTCACTGTATTTAAGATGCCTAGAGATTTTCTGACAACAGGGGAGTGGACGCGCGCGGAGCTTGAAGCGTTGATCGCGTCGGCGCTCGCTTTTAAGCGTGGGGAGGACGTGTCGCGTGCGCTCGCGGGGCGGTCGGTGGCGCTCGTCTTCTTCAATCCTTCTTTGCGGACGCGTGCTTCGATGCAGGTCGGCGCGTACGAGCTTGGGGGCAACGCCGTCGTCTTGGAGCCGGGCGGGACGAGCTGGACGCTGGAGCACCGCGAAGGCGTGGTGATGGATGGTGATAAGACGGAGCATGTGGCGGAGTTCGTGCGCGTGCTCGGCAGGTATTGCGCCGCCATCGGTGTGCGCACCTTCGCGGCGCTCAGGGATTGGGAAGAGGAGCGGCGCGACCCCGTCTTGCAGGCTTTCGCGCGCTATAGCGATGTGCCGGTCATCAATCTGGAATCGGCCATGCATCACCCTTGTCAATCGATGGCCGACATGATGACCGTGCGCGAACACCTGGGCGCTGGCCGCAAGCGTGTCGTGCTGACGTGGGCCTGGCATCCGAAGCCCTTGCCGATGGCCGTGCCGAATAGCTTTGTGCTCGCAGCCGCGCAGATGGGCCACGAGTTGGTGGTCGCGCACCCGCGAGGGTACGAGCTTGACGACGAGTTGATGAGTGAGGTTAAGCGTCATGCGGAGGATGCCGGCGGGAGCTTGAGTGTGACGAACGAGATGGACGAAGCGTTCGAGGGCGCGGAAGTCGTTTATGCGAAGAGCTGGGGCAGTCGAAGGTTTTACGGTCAGCCTGAGAAGGATTTGGAGGAGCGCGCGCAGTATCGCGATCGCTGGATTGTGGACGAGCGACGCATGGCGCGAACGCTTGATGCCGTCTTCATGCACTGCCTGCCCGTGCGTCGCAACGTGATCGTCACGGACGGCGTGATAGATTCCGCGCGGTCTGTCGTGATAGACGAGGCGGAAAATCGACTGCACATTCAGAAGGCGATCATGGCGCGCCTGCTTGGAGGTGAGGTGTCGTGAGCCAGCCGCGCATTGACAGCATCGACCACCAACTCAGGCTAGACCTGCTGCGCGAGGCTCTGCCTTATATTCAACGCTTTCAGGGTAAGACTTTCGTCGTCAAGCTCTCGGGCAAGGCGACGGAAGACCGCTCGAATCTCGCCTCGCTCGCCGAAGAGCTGGCGCTCATTCATCAGGTCGGCATACGCCTCTGCGTGGTTCACGGCGGCGGAAAGCAGTTGACAGATCTGGCCGAACAACTGGGCATAGAGCAGACGATCATCAACGGCAGACGCGTGACGGACGACGCGACGCTTGAGATGGCGAAGATGATCTTCGCGGGCAAAATCAATACGGATATTCTCGCAGCCTTACGCCAGCGCGGCGTCGAGGCCGTCGGCCTCTCCGGCGTTGACGGGCAGTTGGTGCAGGCCGAGCGCCGTCCGCCCAAAGAGATTCTCAACAGCGAGACGGGTGAGCGCGAGAACGTGGACTTCGGGCATGTCGGTGATGTCATACGCATAGACGCGCGCCTGTTGTGCGTGCTGCTCGATAAGGGCTACTTGCCTGTGGTCTCTTCGCTCGGCGCGGATGAAGAGGGCATGGTCTTCAACATCAACGCGGATACCATCGCCGCCGAGATAGCCGTCCAACTCGAAGCCGAAAAGCTCATCCTGCTCTCTGACGTGGACGGCATATTCCTGCGCGCGGGTGCGCCGGAAACGAAACTATCCAGGCTCACGGGCGCGGAAGCCGAAGCTTTAGTGCGAGACGGCGCGGCGACGGGCGGGATGATTCCGAAGCTGCAATCAATCGCTACTCTGCTCAGACGCGGCGTCAAAAGCGCCCACATCATCAACGGCTCGGCCCGCAACGCCCTGCTCGCCGAAGTCTTCACAGATGAGGGCACGGGCACGATGATCGTCGCGGAAGAAAAGGATGAAGGCGGAAGGATGAAGTAAAGCCATCTCAAATCTGAGATTCAATATCTCAAATCACTTTATCTCAAATCACTTTTCAAATCTGAGATTCAATATTTCAAATTACTTTCATCCTTCCGCCTTCATCCTTGTTTTTACTCGCTGCCGTGGTCGCGGAGCCTGACGAGTTCTTCGACGGAGAGATTATTGAGGCCGCGCGCTTTCATGCGTTGGATGAATGCCGCCGTGACACCGTGGTCGCGCATGAGAACCAGTTGATCCGGCGTCGCCTGTTCGTAGCCCAGCTGCTTGATTTCCTTGACGAACTCCACGCTTACGCCGTGATCGCGCATCCGTACCAGGGCGTCAACGGCAAGCCCTGTGTAGCCCAGGGCCGAGAGACCCTTGATGAAGTTCGTGCTGACGCCGTGATCCTTCATCCTGACCAACTGTTCGAGCGTGAGGCCGCTGTAGCCCAACGCTTTCAGCTCGTTGATGAAGTCAGTGCTGACGCCGTGGTCTCTGGTGCGCACGAGTGTTTCAGCCGGAAGCTGTGCGTAACCGAGCGCGGCCAGCTCGCGGATGAATCTCAAGGTGACGCCGTGATCTCTCATCTCTATGAGGTCGCCGACCGAGCGCAATTTATAGCCGAGCGCCTTGAGACCTTTGACATATTCCAGGCTGACGCCGTGCGTTCCCATCCTGATCAGTTGTTCGAGGGGCGGGCGCTCGTAGCCCTGCGCCCTTATCTCTTCGATCAGGCCGAGGCTGACATCATCCAGCGTCATCCGAAACTGCTGCTCAGCCGTAGGCGCTTCGTAGCCCCTGTTTTTCAGTTCGGTGACAAAGGCAGGCGAGGCGGAGAAGGTGTAGTGGCCCGAGCCGTTGCCGTCCTTGAACCATCCCTCACAGTTGAGTGTTCCGGCGTCTCGCTTAAGCTGGAATTGAACGTGAGAGCCGCCCGACATGGCCTGCTCGCGCGTGAGGCCCTGCAACTGCTCCGGCGCGATGTCGAAGGAATTGGTGCTGTTGAAACCGCGACCGTCTTCCTGTGAACGGTAGCGCAGCGTCATCTGAACCCGCGCCTCTCCCGTGCGAAACTCTACCATCCATTGTCCGGTGAAAGATTCCTGCGCGCCCGTGTTGTTCGTATATGAAGCGGGGACGCAGCCGAGCGTGAGCGCGAGCACGACCGCCGCCGTCATGAGCCATGTTTTATAGTCCGCCAGGAAACGCCTTGCGAGATGCTGGCCCACTTGTGAGTCTTGAAGAGTCTTCATTGATGGCCTCCTGTAGTTTTTCTTGATGTTGGCGCAGGGGTGTTCAAAATCGCGCGCGGTTTTCCCATTTCTGCAAATATAAACACCGCCCGCGCTCCGTTTGTGGCAAAAAAGACGCCCATTTGGAGCCCGCCCCTTCACAGAGAATATCCAACGCTGCAAAGCTCATACCTTAAGGGCGTGGACGAGCGACAAGTGCCGAGTGGCGAGTTAAAAGCTTAAAGCTTTCTCTCGCTTGTCACTTGCCGCTCGTCACTCGCCACTGCTTTATCGCTTGTCACTCGTCATCGGTCACTGCTTTAATTGAGTCGTGGAACGTGATGTGCAAAGAGGGGGCGGATTTGCGCGGCGACTCTTCGCGGAGTGGAGGCGTCTGGAATTGCCGACGCAGAGCGAAGCGTTGGTGGTCGCCGTGTCGGGCGGGGCGGATTCGCTGGCGCTGATGCTGGCGTTGGATGAATTGTCCAGAGCGGGAAGGCTCGCGCTCTGTGTGACGGTCGCGCATCTTGATCATGGGTTGCGCGCGGAGGCTGGTGAACGAGATGCGCGATGGGTGGGGGATGCGGCGGCGCGGCTGGGGTTCGAGTTCGCGCTCGGACGCGATGCTGTCGGGGAGCGTGCTTCGGAGAGCAGAGATAATCTGGAACAGGCTGCGCGGCGCGCTCGTTATGAGTTTCTGACCGCGACGGCCCTGGAGCGAAAGGCGCGGCTGGTGCTCGCAGCGCATACGATGGACGATCAGGCGGAGACAGTGCTGCTCAGATTGTTGCGCGGGAGCGGGGCGGAAGGGTTGAGCGGGATTGAGGCCGTGCGCAGACTCGATGAAAAGTATGACGTGTTGCTCGCCAGACCCTTGCTGCGTTGGGCGCGTCGTGCGCAGACGGAAGCGTATTGCCGCGAGCGCGGCGTGGAGGCGCGGGTTGACGCGATGAACATGGACGAAAGATTTGCGCGCGTGCGTGTTCGCCGCAACTTGCTGCCGCTGATGCAGACCTTCAACGGGCGCATCGTCGAGACCCTGGCGCGCACGGCCTCTTTGCTGCGCGAGGATGCGTCGGCGCTTGAGCTGGCCGCCAGCGAGTTGCTCAGGGCTGCGAGCGAGGACGTTGCAGAGCCCGTCTCGCCGCTGCGCGTGGAGGTGCTGCGAAGCGCGCCGACGGCTCTTCGCAGGCGTGCTCTCAGGCAATGGATAGGGCGCGGGCGCGGCGACCTCAGACGCCTTGAGATGGCGCATCTCCTGGCGGTCGAAGCGCTTTTGCGGGGCGAGAGGGGCGGGCGCGTGGCAGAGCTTCCGGGCGGCGCGAGCGTCTCCAGAAAGCTCGGACGGCTCTACTTTCATGCCAAAAGAGTTGAAAAAGGGGACGCCTCCGTCTAGAATCAATACTTGTCGAGCCGCCGCCACAGTCGCGAGCGGTTTTTCCTTTTAACTTGTCAGGCACACAGGAGCGAGCATGGCCGAGATTAAGGAAGTTTACAGCGCGGCGCAGATCGCTGACCGGGTGCAGACGCTGGCCAGGGAGATCGGTCAGGCTTCGGAAGGCAGAGAGCTGACCGTGCTGGGCGTGCTCGATGACGGCTTCGTCTTTCTGGCCGATCTGCTGCGCGCACTGAAAGTTCCGGCCCGCACAGCCTTCCTACGCTACGATCATCAATCTTTGGGCGGAATACAGGACATCTCGTTTAGCACCCGCATGGATCTTTCCGGGCGCGATGTCGTACTGGTTGAGGGCGTGCTTGAGACCGGCGTGACGCAGGAGTATTTGATCAAGCAACTGGTCTCGCACGGCGCTCGCAGCGTGCGGCTCTGCGTGCTGGTGGATAAGCCAGACCGCCGCCGCCTTGACCTGCGGCCTGACTGGTGCGCCTTCGAGACGCACGAAAGCTACGTTTTCGGCTACGGCCTCGGTTTTCAGGAGCATTACAGGGAGTTGCCGTTCCTGGCGACCTTTGCGGAGCAGGCCGAAAAGGCTGGCCCTTAAGGTGTTGCACGTTTTAAGTCGTCGGCGCGCTCGGCAAAAGGGCGCAACGCGAATAGTCTCAGGGGCATCTTAATTTAGCTGCCACGCCGGAATAAAAGCTGATTCGCTCTCCGTCCGGCTCTGGCTCACGGTTCCTGATTTTCGGAGAGCGACAAAAGATGCCGTTATAAGGTATGATCGGCATCGGAGGCACGAAACATTTTGAGTTCTACGGCGAGACAAATAATCTTCTGGTTGTTCATAGTGGTCGGCGCGCTCTTGCTCTACAAGTTCCTCGTGAACCCGCAGGGCAAGACGGCGACGGAAATCGGCATCACGCAATTGCAGCAAAAGATCGACAACGGCGAGATCGAGAAAATGACTATCAAGCAGAGTGAAGTCATTGCCGTTGGCACGGATAAGAAAGACTATCGCACGTCCCTGATGAACGACGACTTCAAGTCGAAGCTGATGACGAAGGCTTCGGAGAAGAAGCCTAACAGCGACGAGGCGAAGGTCAAAGAGGTGGAAGAAGAGGGCGGCGGCTCGCTCATCTGGCCGGTGCTTTTAAGCTGGGCTCCCATCCTTTTCATCATCGGTATCTGGATTTTCATGCTGCGGCAGATGCAGTCGGGCGGCAACAAGGCTCTCTCGTTCGGTAAGTCGCGCGCCAAGCTTTTGAACAACCAGCAGAAGCGCGTCACGTTCAAGGACGTGGCCGGCGTCGAAGAGGCCAAAGAGGAGTTGCAGGAGATCATCGAATTCCTCAAAGAGCCGCAAAAGTTCCAGAAGCTCGGCGGGCGTATCCCGAAAGGCGTGCTCATGATGGGCCCGCCGGGAACGGGCAAGACCCTTCTGGCGCGCGCCATCGCGGGCGAAGCCAACGTGCCGTTCTTCTCCATCAGCGGGTCGGACTTCGTAGAGATGTTCGTCGGCGTCGGCGCATCACGCGTGCGCGACCTCTTCGAGCAGGGCAAGAAGAACGCGCCGTGCATTATCTTCATTGACGAGATCGATGCTGTCGGTCGCCACCGTGGCGCAGGATTAGGCGGCGGCCACGACGAGCGCGAGCAGACCCTTAACCAGTTGCTCGTCGAGATGGACGGCTTCGAGTCGAACGACGGCGTTATCCTGATCGCTTCGACCAACAGACCCGATGTGCTCGACCCTGCTCTGCTGCGGCCCGGTCGCTTTGATCGCCGCGTCGTCGTCTCCCGCCCGGACGTGCGCGGGCGCGAAGGCATCCTCAAAGTTCACACGCGCAAGATTCCTCTGGGCGAAGACGTTGACATCAGCGTGATCGCGCGCGGCACACCCGGCTTTACCGGCGCTGACCTGGCGAACCTGGTCAACGAGGCTGCCTTGAATGCTGCGCGCTACAACAAGAAACTGGTCTCGATGCCGGACTTCGAGCTGGCCAAGGACAAGGTCTTGATGGGCGCAGAGCGCAAGAGCATGGTCATCTCGAACGAAGAGAAGCGCATCACGGCCTATCACGAAGCCGGTCACACACTGGTCGGTCTGAAAGTGCCGAACGCCGACCCCGTTCATAAGGTGACGATCATTCCGCGCGGCATGGCGCTGGGCGTCACGCAGCAATTGCCGGAAGGCGACCGTCACAACTACTCCAAGGATTATCTGGTCGGCCAGATAGCCATCCTGATGGGCGGGCGTATCGCCGAAGAGATTTTCCTGAGCAACATCACGACGGGCGCGTCCAATGACATCGAGCGTGCGACGGAGCTTGCGCGCGCGATGGTTTGCGAGTACGGCATGTCGGAGCTTGGGCCACTGACCTTCGGCAAGAAGGAAGAGCAGATTTTCCTTGGCCGCGAGATCGCTCAGCATCGTGATTTCTCGGAAGACACCGCGATCAAGATCGATCAGGAAGTCAAGAAGATCATCTCCGAGCAGTACGCGCGTGCGCGCCAGATCATCGAAGAGAACCGCGACACGATGGTGCGTCTCTCCGAAACGTTGCTGGAACGCGAGTCGCTGGACGGCGTGCAGATACGTCGCATCGTCGCGGGACTTCCCCTTGATGATGATCACACGCCGACTTCCAACGATGACGAGCGTCCGCAGCTCAAGGAACCGGCGGTCAAGCCGCTGAAACCCATCCTGCCGCCGATCACCGGCAGCAACCCCGCCACCGCTTAACAGCAAGGCGAAGGGCAAAAAGCTAAAAGGCAAAAGTAAGGGATTCGTCCTTACTTTTGCCTTTTTACTTTTACCTTTTGCCTTCTTTAGTTTACTTTGGCCTGATGGATAAACGGCAGTGGAAACTGGCGCGACGCGCGTTTCCCTTGGGCGAGCGCACGCTCCTGATGGGCGTCCTTAACGTCACGCCCGACAGCTTCAGCGATGGCGGGCAGTTCTACTCGCTTGAGCAGGCACAGGCGCGCGCACGCGAGTTGATCGCAGAAGGCGCTGACATCATAGACATCGGCGGCGAATCAACGCGGCCCGGCCCCAATGCCGAGCCGGTCACGGCGGAAGAAGAGTTGCGCCGCGTCCTTCCAATCGTTGAATACCTGACGAGCGAGACAGAGGTTGCCGTCTCGGTTGATACGACGAAAGCGGAAGTCGCGCGCGCAGCCCTCAGCGCCGGAGCCGACATCATCAACGACATCTCGGCCCTTCGCTTCGATTTCCATATCGCAGACGAAGTGGCGAAAGCAGGGGCCGGGCTCGTCCTGATGCACTCGCGCGGAACTCCTGCGACGATGCATCGCCTGCCGCCCGTCCCCGACGTTTTTGAAGAAGTGACGCGCTCGCTGCGCAGCAGTATCTCGATGGCCGAACGTCGCGGCGTCGCGCGGGAAGCGATAGTGATTGACCCGGGCATAGGCTTTGGTAAAAGCCTTGAGCAGAACGTAGAGCTTGTCGCCAGGCTTGACGAACTCGCGCGCCGCTTGCCGGAGTTTCCCATCCTCATCGGCACATCCCGCAAGTCTTTCATCGGGCGACTGCTACAGGATGCGCCTGTCAACGAACGCCTCTACGGCACGATGGCGACCGTCACGGCGGCGATACTGAAGGGCGCACATATCATACGCGTGCATGATGTGCGCGCCGCACGCGAGACGGCGCGCGTGGCGGACGCGCTCAAACGAGCAAGCGAATTTTAACGGGGATGGACAGGAGAGACCGGATACATATATCCTGATCGTCTCAATCGATCCCGGTTCTTATATTTGATGGAGAAAGCTTGATGGCTCTTATTCATAAATCATGGCGCGTAGTTGCGATCAGTATGGTGCTCGTCTGTGTTTCAGGCTTCACGGAATGCTACAAGCCTGTGACGAAAAACCAGTTGCCGAGACACATACGCACCGTCGCCGTGCCCGCGTTTCAAAACGAGGCGCTGCGTTACAAGATCGAGTCGCGTTTCAGCGAGGCCGTCATTAACGAGATCGTGCGGCGCGGGCGCGGCCTGCGCGTGCAGGGCGACCGCGAGGGCGCGGACGCCGTGGTCGAAGGCGTCATCAAAAGTTTCAGTCTCGGCGGAGTGCTGCTCGATCAATCCGGGCGCGCGCGCGTCTTCGAGGTCACGATCGTCGCCGCCGTGACCGTGCGCGATCAGGTCGAAAACCGCGTCCTTTACGATAATCAAAACTTCATCTTTCGCGGAGAGTTCGAGTTTGCCAACGACCCGCGCTCTTTCTTCAACGAGGAAGACCCGGCGGTGCAGCGCATGGCCCGCAGCTTCGCCGAATCGGTCGTCTCAACTCTCGTCAACGGCTTCGGAGTGAACGAAGAGAAATGAGCCTCGTCTCGCGCGAAGAACTCCGCCGCACCCTCAAACAGAAAACCATCGCGCCCCTCTACCTGTTGTTCGGCGAAGAGAGCTACCTGCGCGATCGCGCCGCGCGCGCCATCAGCGAGGTCGCGCTCGCGGACGCTCCCTTGCGCGAATTCAATGAGACGAGCTACAGCCTGCTCAGCGTCGATGTGCAACAGGCGATCGCCGCCGCCGAGCAGCTTCCGATGATGGCCTCGCGCCGCGTCGTGCGCATCGCGGACTTCGCCAAGCTGCGCGAAGCGGACGAAGAGGCGCTCGTGCGCTACTTGACGCGCCCGGCGGAAGCGAGCGTCGTCATCTTCACCACGGACGAGCTGGACAAACGGCGCAAGCTGAGCAAGACGCTGCTAGACCTTTGCGTCAGCGTCGAGTTCGCGCCGCTCGATGACAGGGAATTGGCGACGTGGGCCCGCGGACGCCTCAAAGAGCTGAAGGTCGAGACAGATGAAAGGACGCTTCATCAAATCATCGCGCTCGTCGGCTCAAACGTCCGCATGCTCTCGAACGAGTTGGATAAGCTCGCGACGGCGGCGCTCTCGACCGGGTTCATCACGATGGAGATGGTTGACGCTCTGGTGGGCCGCTCGCGCGAGTTGTCAAACTTCGAGTTGACAGATCATCTGATCGCACGCAATCGTCAGCGTGCGCTGCAAACTCTGGAGCGCCTGCTCGATGACGGCGTAGAGCCATTGATGCTGATCGGGCTCATCGCCAGCAACTATCACCGGCTCGCGCTCGCCAAAGAGTTGATGTCGCGCGGCGCTCCCAACCAGGAAGTCTTCCGGCTAGTAGCGATGCCTTACGGTAAGCGTGAAGAATTCCTGGCGACCGCGCGACGCACCGACGCCCGGGCGCTCGGGCGCAGTCTCAAGCGCATCGCCGATGCAGACCTCGCCATCAAAACCTCGCAGGCCACGCCGCGCCTACAGCTTGAACTCCTGGTCTGCGAGTTGTCAGCCTGAAGCGAAGTCGGGACGATTTAGACTGAAAGAGAAAAGGTGAGGCTCGAAAAGGTAAGGCTCATCGAAACGCTTCGATGAGCCTTACCTTTTGGGGAAATCCGTGTGACTGGTTAAGCTACTTCGCGCTCGCCTGATTGACGCGCGCCGTCAGCCGCGACTTATGACGCGCGGCGGCGTTGCGATGCAACACGCCCTTCTGTACGGCTTTATCAATAGTTGAAATGGTCGCCGAGAGCATCTCTGCCGGGTTGCCGCCCTCCAACTCCGCTCGCAGATTCTTGATCGAAGTGCGGAGGCGAGTCCGATTGCTACGATTGATCTGGCGGCGCTTTTCGTTCTGGCGCACGCGTTTCTCTGATGATTTATGATTAGGCATGTAAAAATCTCCGTCCGTCAAATAATTCTTCAATGGTTCAGCGCTTTGTGCCGTCTCTACAGGTGACTTTCGGCCCCTCAGCACAAGCGACGAAGTATAGGGATCACGGCGGCGCATGTCAAGGCGCTGGGCTGGGCCCTAAACCTGTTTTGCTCGATTCCTCTACGTAATTGACACCTTTGAGCGCCATGTAGTAGCGTCCTTATTGCCGTTTATGCGAAAGACTTTGCCGCATCCTCATACGCCTGCCGACGTGGCTTTATACTTACCCGTGCAACAAGGAGACTGCTGTATCTTTTGAAGAAAATCGAGCTTCCACCGCGAGGTCTGGAGACGCTCTTCGGCGTCCATGACCAGAACATCAAATATCTCGAATCGCTTCTGGATGTGCGCATCAACGCACGCGGCCAGGACTTGACGGTTGACGGCGACCCGAAAGATGTCGCCACGGTCGAAAAAATCCTCGAAGATTTCTCAGACCTTTTCACCGAAGGCAAGACCTTTACGGACAAGGAGCTGCGTGAAGCCTTCGCGCAGATCGCCGAAGACCGCGCCTACTCCCTGCGTGACTACTTCACCAAGGCACGCTTCAACCCGACCGGCAAAAAACAGGTCGCGCCCAAATCCGCCACCCAGCGCCGCTACATCGAAGCCATACAGGACAAGGATGTCGTCTTCGGCGTAGGTGTGGCGGGCACGGGCAAGTGCATAGCCGCCGATTCGCTTGTCCTGACTGATCGGGGAATGATCGAGATCGGCGCGCTCTCGGCTAAGGACGTACAGGCGGACGAATATCTTCCTATAGGATTGACGGTTCATGGCCTTAATGGCCTTGAGTGCGCCTCGCATCTTTACAGTGGCGGCGAGACTCGTACGTTGCGACTGACAACGCGCTTCGGGTTCGCCATCGAGGCCACGCCGGAGCATCCTCTTCTGACAATTGACGCCAGCGGCGCGCTCAAGTGGAGACGGGCAGATGCTCTACGGCCTGGTGATACGGTGGCGCTACAACGTGGGCAGCGCATGTTCGGCACGGATACTCACATTGATTTCGAGTATCTCCCGTCCAGCCCGCAGGATCACTCATCAAAACAGGTTGCGTTGGACAGGGTAGACGAAAAGCTCGCTTACATGATGGGCGTGCTCACGGGCGACGGCTGCCTGACTGCCCGCAATCGAATCATCCTCACGTCGGCAGACGAGACGATTGTTGCAGCGTTCTACGAAATGGCTTTGCGATTCGGTCTGCACGTTTTTCGCAATGGCGTAGGTCGTCAGTACGATTACACCATTGCCAGCTCGCAGCTCTACCAGTTACTTGAGCGGTTGGGTTTATCGATCGGCAAGGCTGCGACGAAACGTATCCCGCACTCTATCTTGGGCGCGCCGGAGCAGATCGTTGCCGCCTTTCTGCGCGGATTGTTCGATGCCGACGGCACTATTGAGAAACGCGACGGCCTGGTATCGCTTTCATCAGTTTCAGAGAAGCTGATTCAACAGGCGCAGATCGTTCTGCTGAACTTTGGGATTGTGGCGGCGAAATCCGTCAAGCGCGTGCGCTATCGCGGCGCGCAGCGCGTCTCGTATCTACTGACGATGGCGGGGGCTGAAGCCGAGCGGTTTCACGACCTGATCGGATTCGCGCTTGAGCGTAAGCGAGCGCGCCGCCAGCCAAAGCGCGCGAACACTAATATAGATGTTGTGCCTCACATAGGCGCATACCTCTGCGCGGCGATGCGCGGCTCGGTCTTTACTCGCGCCGAACATCAACGCTTCGGCGATTACCGCAGAGAGGCCCGTCGCCCAAGCTACACCAAGCTCGAAGAACTCGTCGGCGTCCTGCGCGCGCATGATCTTCAGAATGAATCGCTGGCTCACTTGGACGACCTTCTTGAGCGTCACCTGTTATTCGTCGAGGTCACATCGATCGAGCCCTCGCGCGCGCAGGTTTACGATCTGACCGTGCCCGGGACTCATTCGTTCGTCGCCAACGGGTTTGTCAATCACAACACTTACCTCGCCGTGGCGATGGCCGTGCAGGCATTGATGCAGAAGCAGGTCAATCGCATCGTGCTGGCCCGCCCGGCGGTTGAAGCGGGAGAGAAGCTTGGTTTCCTTCCGGGCGATTTGCAGGACAAGGTTGACCCGTACCTGAGGCCGCTTTACGACGCGCTCTTCGACCTGATCGATTACGAGCGCGCCGCGAGGCTCTTGGAGAAGCGCGTCATAGAAGTCGCCCCACTGGCCTTCATGCGTGGGCGGGCGCAACCTTTGCACAGCCGCATATTGACTCCTGCGGGTTGGCGCACGATGGGTAGTCTCAAGACGGGCGATGCTGTCATCGGCTCTAACGGAAAGCCGACGCTGGTCATGGGCATTTATCCGCAAGGGCCAAAGATGGTCTATCGTTTGACGCTGACGGACGGGGCCAGCACTTTGGCTTGTGCCGAACATCTGTGGGCGGTTCGCACATTGGAGGATAAAGGCAGAAACAAATCCCTGCGTATCCTGCAAACGCGGGAGATGATCGGTAATTTTCGGCGCAATCATCAATACCGCTACGAAGTGCCGCTGCTTTCATCGCCGGTCAACTGGCCGCATCGTGATGTTCGGCTTGAGCCGTATTCGTTGGGCCTGTTGCTCGGCGACGGTTGCATCACAGGCAAGACCTCTCCCACGTTCGCTACTTCTGACGTGGAATTAGTATCGTCGTTGGAATTTGCTCTCTCCGACATGAATCTGTCGTTTCGGCGCAAATCCAACGTTGATTACGTCATCACCAATCCGGCGGCGGGACACGGCGGGCTTATAGTGCGTAATCCGCTCACGCAGGCATTGCGCGAGTTGCGATTGTCGGGAACTTATTCGGCTACAAAATTCATTCCCGAAGATTATCTTTATAACAGCCCGGAAATTCGTCTTGCGGTTCTGCAAGGCCTGCTGGACACGGATGGCGGGCCGGTCACACAAATGGGCCGGACGTGCCGCATCCAATACACGACCACGTCGGAACGATTAAGGGATGACGTGCTCTTCCTGGTGCGTTCGCTTGGAGGCGTCGCCTACTGGCGCAGGCGCAAAGCCGAAGGACGCAAACCCGGCTTCGCTCATGGCAGAGAAGTTCCTTACCGCAACGATGCTTTTGTGATGGACATACGTTTGCCGCGCGGGCTTGAACCTTTTCGGCTCAAACGCAAAGCCGACATTTACCGTGAACACGGCGGCGGTCGTCCGATGCGTTTCATTAAAAACATCGAAGAGGTCAGCGTACAGGAAACACAGTGCATCAGCGTGGCAGCGCCCGATGCGCTCTATGTGACCGACGATTTTATCCTGACGCATAACACGCTCTCAGATGCTTTTATCATCTTAGATGAGGCGCAGAATACGACGAGCGAGCAGATGAAGATGTTTTTGACGCGCATAGGTTTCGGCTCGAAGGCCGTCATCACGGGCGACGTGACGCAGATCGATCTTCCGACAGGGAAACGTAGCGGGCTGATCGAGGCCGAGCGCGTGCTCGCTAACATCGAGGGCATCGAGTTCGTTTACTTCACGGAAAAGGATGTCGTGCGCCATCGCCTCGTCCAGATGATCATCAAGGCTTACGAGTCCCATACGAGCAAGAGCAATATTTAAAGCAGTGACAAGTGACGAGTGGCGAGTGACAAGCAAGAGAAGGCTTTGGGCTTTAACTCGTCACTTGTCGCTCTGTGCGTGTCGTTATGATTGAAGTGGTGAACCGCCAGCGTAAGCTGCCGGTTGATTGCGAACGCTGGCGCGCGTTTGCGGAGAGGGCTTTGAAGGTTGTGCCTTCAGAGGGCGCGGGCGTGACGGTTGCTTTCGTCTCGGATCGTGCGATGCGGGAGTTGAACGGGCGCTGGCGCGGGAAGCGTGGGACGACGGATGTCTTGTCGTTTCCGGCGGGCCAGGATGAGTTTGAAAAGCTGGCGGGCCCAAGCCTGGGCGATGTGGTGATTTCGGTCGAGCAGGCCAGGCGTCAGGCCGCCGAACATGGATTGGATTTTGACGGGGAAGTAGCGCAACTCATTCTGCATGGCCTGTTGCACCTGTGCGGGTACGATCACGAGACGGATCAGGGAGAGATGAACCGTCTCGAACTCCGCCTTCGCCGCCGACTTGGCATATAATGCTCAAGCAATCAGCGCCGGTGTCCAGGTTAAAAGCAAAAAGCTGATGACTGACGGCCGGGCGTTGACTACCTCTTTATGCAAATCGAAATAGGGATTACATGCCTGTTGCTCTTCGCGCTCGTGTTTCTGGCGACGATCGACATGGCGTTCGGCCAGTTGAGCGATGTCGGGCTGCGGCGCTTGATCGCCGAGGCCGAGGAACTGCCCACCGCCCGCTCGACCCCTTTTCTGAAAGAGATTCTTGAGAACCGGCCGCGTTTTCGTTTCACCATCTCGGCGACGAGTCAAATGCTGCTGGTCGCCACCTCCGTGCTCATCACTTCGATTTCGCAGCGACTGTTTCCCGAGACGCGCTTTATACTGATCGCCCTCGTCGCCGGAATCGTGCTCGCGCTCATCTTCAGGCAGCTCATCCCACGCTTCTTCACCCTGCGTAATCCAGAGCGAGTGTTGTTGGTGCTGCTGCCCATCGCGCGCCCTTTCTATCGCGTGATCGCGGCGGCGGCGGGGCCCTGGCATCGCTCTTTCGACCGGCTGCGCCGCGAGCGTCCAGTGCCGGAAAGCACGGACGAGGATGAGGATGATAACGCCGATGATCTTCAAGCCCTGATAGATGTCGGCGAAAAGGAAGGGATTCTGGAGGAGGAAGAGGGCGAGCTGATCCAGTCCATCATAGAGTTTGGCGATACGCGCGTCAGCGAAGTGATGACGCCGCGCACGGAGGTCGTCGCGCTCTCTGTCGATGCGACCGTGCGCGAGGCGCGCGACGTGATCATCGAATCGAAGTATTCGCGCCTCCCCGTCTATCGTGAACAGATCGATAACGTCGAGGGGCTCATCTACGTGCGCGACCTTCTACAGTGCTGGTCGGAGGACAGGGAGAGCGATGAGATCGCCACGCTGCTGCGCCCTGTCTATTTCGTTCCCGAAACCAAGTCCGTCGCAGACCTCCTGGAAGAGATGCAGAAGGCCCGCGTTCAGCTTGCGATGGTGATTGACGAGTATGGCGGCGTGGCGGGCTTGGTGACGGTCGAAGACATTCTCGAAGAGATCGTCGGCGAGATTGAAGACGAAGACACCGAGGGCGAGGAGATCGTTGAGATCGTCGAATCGGACGACGGGTACTACGACGTGCTCGGCTCCACAGAGATAGGAAAGATCGAGCGCCTTTTCGATATGGAGATAGAAGACGATGATTTCACGACCATCGCCGGTCTGGTCATCAGCGAATCGGGCTATGTGCCGCACGCGGGCGAGCGGCTCACCTTTCGCGGCCTTGACGTGGAAGTGCTCGAAGCCGACAGCCGCCGCATCGGTCGTCTCAGGCTGCGCCGCGCCGAAGACGATGAGGCGGGCGCAAACGGAACGAGCGCGCATGGGCCCAACCCCGGCCATTAGTTAGTAAGCCCCCGTCCAGAGCGATTGAAGCGGTCTGTGTCTCTTCAGACCGGAGCGAACCAAGGAGGTTAAAGGCAGTGGCTAATCGCAAGACCGGCACGCAGGAGAGCAAAGGGAAGTCAGCACAGTCCAGAGAAGCTTCGGCTGAAGCCCTGCGCTGTCGCCGCAAGTTTCTCAGGTACTTTCCCGGCGGATTCCACGACGAGAAATACATCGATTGGGAGAGGGGCTATAAATGGGAAGCGCACGAGCAGTGGAACGAGGTGCTCAACAAGTCTGCTTACCGCGCGCTTTTGAGGGATGAAGAGTATGCTGAAGTGGCGGCGCGCGCCGTGCGGCTTGAATCGCGAACCAACCTGCTCTTCTCCTTCGAGAAGATGGCGATACGCGATGCCGTAAAGTCGCAGGAGGGCGCGCGCGCCTTCGCCAAGGGACTCTACGACTTTATCTACGGCGCTGGCGATACGCGGATGAAGTTCAATCGCTGGTGCGCGGTTGTCGGGGCGCTGCCGCGCAAACAGACGCGTGTGCTGACGTGGCCCGTCGTCACCGTCTTCGGATTCATCGCGCAGCCCGAGACGCACATCTTCCTCAAACCGAACGTCACTCGCACGGCGGCGCGCGCCTACGGTTTTGACTTTCACTATCAATCAAAACCCTCCTGGGAGACTTACGCGAATCTTTTAGAGTTCGGCGAGGTCGTCGGCCGTGACCTGCGCGACCTGAAGCCGCGCGACATGATAGACATTCAATCGTTTATCTGGGTGCAGGGGTCGGACGAGTACCCGGATGACTGAGCCGCCCCGCGCGTCCGAAGCGGAAAGCTGCACCTTAATATGAAAGCGAAAAAGAGGGAGAAGGATGGCGAAGAAGAGGAGTAAGTTTTTACAGGGGAAGCGGATTGACCCGCGGCCGATCACGTCCGAGACAAGTCTTGCAGACCTTGTGGACGAAGCGTTCCTGGCCTACAACGCCGCGCGATTGCGCGAAGCCTGCCAGCTCTTTACGCAGAAGATGCTTGAGCCGGATGTGACCGTCGGGCTGTCGCTGACGGGCGCTTTGACTCCCGCCGGGCTCGGCATCTCGGCGCTCATCCCGCTCATACAGGCTGGCTTCGTTGACTGGATTATCTCGACGGGCGCAAACCTCTATCACGATACGCACTTCGGGCTGGCGCTCGCCATGCACCAGGGCAACGCAGGGGTCTCCGACATCGCCTTGCGCGACGAAGAGGTCGTTCGCATCTACGATATTTTCTTCGATTACTCCGTGCTGCTCGACACGGACGCTTTCTTTCGCAAGATCATCGAGGCCGAAGAGTTTCAAAAGCCCATGTCCACGGCGGAGTTCCATTACCTCTGCGGGCGCTATGTGCACGAGCGCGAGCGCTCGCTCGGTATCAGGAACAAGTCGCTGCTGGCAGCCGCCTATGAATACGCCGTTCCGATTTACACTTCCAGCCCGGGCGATTCTTCGATCGGCATGAACGTCGCGGCCAAGGCGCTGCAAGGCAACCGGCTGGCGTTCGATCCTTCGCTCGATGTCAACGAGACGGCGGCGATAGTGCTCGCGGGCAAACGCGGCGCGATTCACGGCAAAGGTGATAAGGGAACGAAGCACGGCGGGCGCTCCGCCGTCTTTATCCTCGGCGGCGGCAGTCCTAAAAATTTTATGCTGCAAACGGAGCCGCAGATACAGGAAGTGCTCGGCATAGACGAGCGCGGGCACGACTATTTTTTACAGGTGACGGATGCCCGGCCCGATACGGGTGGCCTGTCGGGCGCGACGCCGGGCGAGGCTGTCTCGTGGGGCAAGGTCGATCCAGATCGTCTGCCGGATGCCGTGGTCTGTTACGTCGATTCGACGGTGGCACTGCCGTTAATAACAGCGTATGCTCTAGCGAGACACGAGCCGCGCGAGCCGAAACGCCTCTACGAGCGGCGCGACGAGTTCATGGACTTGTTGCGCTCGGAATATAAGAAATCAAAACGGCGTTAGCAGAAAAGTGATTGCTCATCAGCCGACCTGTTAGCGATAATCGCTTGATCTTCAAACAGCGAGGCGAGCATCTATTGTGGGCCCACGAAACGCGGCCGGGAAAATTGTACAGAGGGGAAAGCTAATGGGGAGAACCATAACTGACGAACAGCCAAAGGTACATTATGATTGCTCGAAGTGTCCGGCCTTTTGTTGCTCGGTCTACGAGCGCGTGCAGGTCACAAAGCGCGACTTGAACCGGCTGGCGAAATATTTCGGAGTCTCGGTCGAAGTGGCGGAGAAGCGTTATACTAAGATTCATAGGTCTGGCGAGCGCGTGCTGCGTCGTAAAAAAGATCATCTGTTTGGCGAGGCTTGCCAGTTCATCGATCCCAACACGCGCGGCTGTACCATCTATCACGGCAGGCCCCAGGTGTGTCGTGAATATCCTGACCGCACGCGATGCACCTATTATGACCTCTTGCAGTTTGAGCGGCGACAACAGGACGACGACGACGTGCTGCCGCTGATTCAGATCACTTTCCACAAGACCAGTAAAAAGGTTGTCAGGGATGCTGACGGAACCGAGAGAATCTGGAAGTGGAGTAACGGCAACGGCAAATGATCGAGGGTGGGAGCGGGCTTTCCGCTTCTCTGCAAGCTATCAAAGATTTTCGGAGGTAGGATGATGCAGGAATTTCTTTCAAGGATGATCGGGCGCAAGATAGATATTTTCTGCGGCGGCGCATCGAGTTTGCGCGGCGAGGTGGTCAAGGTCGAAGGCGGCGTGTTGCATCTCAAGGACGACGACCAGATGATGTGCTACGTGGCGATAGACAAGATCGCCGTCGTCTGGGAGGCACGCGACCCTGAGCATCGCGCTGGCTTCGTCTCCGGCGCTCTACCTAATACTCGCTGATACCGGCGTGCGGCTGGGCTATAGTCGGTAGCGCCTGCTAAAGCTGGACGTGTCGTCTGCGATGACACGACCCGCCGAGCTTTTAGCAGGCGCTACTGACACTGGATGCTCTTATCTCGTAATGCCGATGGGCCTGGGACTTTCATTAAAGGAAAGTCCCGGGCCCATCGTTTACTCTCGAAGATTTTTGAAAGTTATTCCGCTACCAGTTGCGTCGGCAGGGGCACGCGGCGGAAACCGTCTATGCGGCTGAGCCAGTAATCGTTGAAGGGCGAGTAGGTGACGCCGTGGCTGCGCGACGCGTGATAGAAGCCATGCTCGTCTGCGACGATGCCCACATGCGACAGGCCGTTGAAGAAAACGAGCGTGCCGAATTTGTACTCTTCATCCTTGCGCGCGGGCGCAAAGCGTGCCCAGAGCGTGCGTGCGCTGCCGCGATCAAAGCGTATGCCGACCGACTGAAAGGCGCTCCACACGAAGCCCGAGCAATCGAAGACGTTGGGCCCGGAGGAGCCGAACACGTAGGGCGCGCCCAGGCGCGTATCTATCGCCGCCGTCAAGAGCTGATCGAAAGTCACGACCGCATGCGGCGCGACGCTTGCGCCGGTCGTCCTCGGCCTCGTGGGCTCCGCCAGCGAGATAATGACCGGATCGCTTTCCAGCCGCGTCACACCATTGCCTTCAATAGTAGTGGCGGTGGCTTGCGTCGGTTGATTGTTTAGGCTTTGCGCTGAGGCTGTGATGGCAAACAGGCTGAGAACAAAACATGCTGCGAGCATGTAGGGGAACGTTTTTTTCAGTATCATAGACGGGGAGCTACTCTCTCCTCTAAAAATTCTTATTGCTTTCTGATTACTTGATGAGGTGGGTACTACCTGACCACGAAATGCATTCTACCTATCTTGCAGTTATGTTACAACAGGCAATGTGACCGTTTCGTGACAGTCCACGACCGCCTGTAAGTGAACGAACGAAATGAGTTCAGGCGTGGGCCCAACCGGCGCGCGAGGGGGTGAAGCGTGAGCGTACACACGTCTCATGACGGGACACAATTCGGTCAATCTGAACCGAATCGTCATCCCTGAGCGTGGTAATTCTTACGCATGGCGTGATAGCATGCCCGGCACAGGCCCTTGGAAGGAGAAACGGTATGCTGTTCATCGAAAGCAAAATTTCCGACCAGAGAGTCGATGCCCAGACGCGTCTGTTGCTGCTCGAGAGGCTGCAAGACAAAGGGCTCGTCCCATTGATTCGCTCTGCGCGCCTGCACTGTTTCGAGTTGGCCCTCACGGGCCCGGATCGCGTCCCCGAGATGGAGCAGGCCGTCGCTCAGCAGGCGAGAATCGAGATGGATGCCCCATACGTGCGCGGAGACGTATTCTGCTTTGAAGATTTCGTGCTCTTCCTGATCTTCGGCGACGAGGAAAGCGATGTTTCCGGGATGCGCGCCGGGATAGTCTATGAAGCCGAGACGACAGCGCCGCAGCTTTCGCTTGAGTCCTTCTGCCGCAACGTGCGAGATGCGCTCGAAGCCACCCGCAGTGGCAGCGAGAATGGAAAGACGACGGCAGAGGATATGGGTTGGCGAGACCGCGAGCCGGGCGATGCGGGCAAGCCGCTCTCGCATTTCAAGGAAGGGCGCACGGGCGAGGCCGCAGAGGTGCGTAAAGAGACTGCTGCTGAGAGACTGCGCGCCGTCGAATTGTTGGAGGATGCCGGGGCGAGGCGTTTTCTTTGGCGCGTGAGGGAGTCGCAGGGAACCGGCCTCGGCGCGGACGTACAGGGAGACGTGGATGCGGAGGCGGACTCGCTGGTGGGAAGGCTCTCGGATGCCGGCCTGTTGCGCCGCGAAGTCGTCGTCAGTTGCCGTAAAGTCGGGCGCGCTCTCTTTCGCCTGCCTTCACCCGATGCGCTCAGCGTCATCACCTCAAGCAATGCCATCTGTAGCGAGTGCGGCGCGAGTATCGCTGACGAGAAGGTTGACGAACTAATCGTCCCGACCGACACCGCCTCGACGCTTCTTGAGAACGGCTCCTGGCTCTCCACACGCCTCTATTCCGTGTTGCGTGGCCTCGGGCTTTCGGAATCCAGAATCGCCTTGGGCCCATCGTCGAGCGACGGCGAGACGCATATGATGGCCGATGTCTGCGGCGAAGCCTTTCTCTTCGTGCTCAGGGACGGCGATCTGTCGGCGGCGCACGCGCGACGCGCGCTCGAAAAGCAGACCGAGACCGAGAGCCCGCATCTGGTCGTCGTCGCGACCGGAAAAGTTCAGGATGAAGCACGCATACGCCTGCGCGAACATGCGCGGCGGCGTGCGCGCAGTGGCAGCGACATCGAAGTGCTGCTCGTCGAAGGCGTCAACTCCGCGATCAACGAGTTGCAGCATGCCTTCGAGCGTGTCTCGCAACGGGCGCTCGCCGAAGAATTGTGCGCGCTCGATGCAGCGCTCGGCCTGAGCGTCGGCCACATGATCAGCACGCGCTTTCGGCTGATGCAAAAATCCGGCGTGCTTAGCGAGCTGGCCGAATCGGCTGTTGGCGCGCTCGCCGGAAGCCTGCGCGAAATCTAAGATACAAATTCCTGACCGCAATCCAAAGCTTCCCTGCTAAACCTTTACTGTGGCTAGCCACAGTAGGGGTCTGTGCGCCCTGCTACGCAAAGCTGGAGCGGGCCGCGCGTCTATGATGACGGCATTGGGAGGTGCCACTCAAACATATGAACATGGAAAGAAACGGAAATATTTTTAACGCCGGATTCGCTCTGGCAGTAGCCTTGGTGCTTTCGTCAATCGTCGGCGCGTGGGCCTACACGCACGCCAAGAACGGCGACCAGGTGATTACGGTGACGGGTTCGGCGCGCAAACGCATCAAGTCCGATCTGGTCGTCTGGCGCGCGGGCGTTTCATACCAGGCCACGGAATTATCTGAAGCCTACAAGGCGCTCTCGGACAACGTACCCAAAGTCAAACAGTACCTGATCTCGAAGGGCGTAGCGGAGAACCAGATCACCATCTCGTCGATCTCTTCGACGACGTTGCACGAGAAGAATAGTAATGGGGAAGAGACGGGCCAGATCACCGGATACTCGCTCAGGCAGGAGTTGATGGTACGATCGACCGACGTGGACAAGATTGAGAAGCTGGCGCGCGAGGCGACGGAGTTGATCAATCAGGGCATCCTGCTTGAATCGAACCCGCCCGAGTATCTCTACACGAAGCTCGGCGACCTGAAGATAGAGATGCTGGCGGAAGCGGCCAAGGACGCCAAGGTGCGCGCGCAGCAGATCGCCTCAAGCACGGGCAGCAGTATCGGCAGCGTACGCACGGCCAGGATGGGCGTCATGCAGATCACCCCTGCGGATTCAAATGATGTTTCGGACTCCGGCATGAATGATACGTCCTCGCTGGAGAAAGACATCACGGCTGTCGTCAACGTAGGGTTCGCCGTAGACTAAGTTCGAGGGCTGCCGGGGGGACAGCCGGAAAACTCAGACCGAATGGAGGCGCGCCGTGTTAATCGCACGGCGCGCCTCCATTTGATGTTGACCCGTAGCGTCCGAAAATTGTTATACTCACGACCTGCGACGCTGGCTGACAACTGATTCTTACATTCTTGAATCTTAGAGAAGTCGGCCGCGATGCCGGCCCTACAGCCGAAACAGAGAATCTGATTATGAAAAGAAGCCCGACCCCCTCTTTGCTGCTCATCCTTCTGGCCTTGGCTCCCGTTTACGCGCAGTCTCAGACGCAGACCCCCGGAACGGAGACGCGACCGCGCACCGTCACAGGCAGGCCGCCGCAGCCGCAACGTTCGCCCGAGACGGTAACACCGACGCCGACGCCGCAAACGCAGCCGCCGCCGCCCAGGACTCCGGCCACCGCAGCGCCCATCGTGATCGCGCCTTCCGCCGTGCCTCCGCTTTCACAGGTGGGCCCGGCGACGACACAGCCCGCGCCGCCCGTCACGCCGCTTCATCTTTCGATAGACAAAATCCGCGCGCGCAAGCTTGAGGCGCAGCGCCTGTTGAAGGCGCGAGCGACGCCGACCGCAATGACTACGCCGCCGATCGATTTCGTCACGCTCGCGGCCCTTGAGCAGGAGTCAGGGAAGATTCACCTGCTGCCGCTGCCGAAAGAGCTTTTCCTGAGTAAGGGCGCGGAGGCGACGATCAATAGCTCGCTCGGCAGCCGTGTGCAGTTGCGCGTCCTGCGGGCCAACGGCGTCAATACCGCCGTCACACTCTTTGACGAAATGGGCCGCAGTCTCGCGCCGCTCGTCGTCGAGTATCCGATCGAGCGCGGCGGCAGGTTTCAGGAGATGGCCTATTACACTTCGGGCCATCCGGCTGTGCTCTCGCCGGATGTCGTCAAAGCCGGGCAGTCCTACGTGCGTACGATGGTCGATCTGGCGGCGCGGCGCTTAAAGGATAAGGGCGTACACATCTCGCCCGCCATTCTGGATGTGGCCGAACGCCTGTGCGTCGTCGAGCATACGGATCACGACCGCTTCCGCCGCGAGAATCGCATCGCGCTCTACGAAGAGATATTCGCGCTCTATGCTCTGAACGAGCTGGACACGTATCGTTATGCGGTGAGCTTTGCCGGGGCGGGCGGTATGGTTCAGATGATTCCTTCGACCTACCAGATGTTGCGACGCATGCATCCGGGCATCGGTCTCAATCCAGATTTCGTCGCGGGCATGCGCAATCACGGCAACGCGCTGGAAGCGATGCTGCTCTACATGAACGACACCTGGACTCTGCTCGCCGCAAACTCCGAGGTGGATTACGCGCTCAAGGCCAAGCTCGCCACGCAGCCGGAGCTTTTGGCCGCAGGCTACAACTCAAATCCGGCGCGCCTGCCGCAGTACATCAATCGCGGGGGCGCGGCCTGGCGCACGCTGATCCCGCGCGAGACGCAGATATACCTGCAAATCTACAAATCGCTGGACAGCCTGATTCCCATGAAGCCGCGCAGTTGAGCGACGGGCTTGAACACTTTGGGCCAAGCGTTGCGGCGCGCCGATTAATCTTATTGACCGGGTTGACCGGGTGTCGTATTGTCTCTGTCACCTCGCCTGAGCCCTTTCGGCTCTTTCATACACCAACCCATTCGGCGAGATAATCCTGATGCCTACTCGTAAGACTCTCAAGCTGCTTTACGTGCTAACGCTGATCGCGCTCTTCCTTCTTACTCCCGGCTGCAAATACCTCAAACGCGCCGACGATCCCGTCTTAAAAGAAGCGAACAAACTGGAGAGCGAGGCCGACGCGCTCTCCGTCAAGGTGGACGACGCTTACAAGCAGGTCGCGCAGAAGGATGAGGAGATCAATGCCGCCAAGAAAGACAAGGCGCGCATCAAGAAGCTGAGCGACGAGGAGCTTTCGCTCTACGACGAGGCGACGAAGAACGCGCGCGATGCCGCCGATAAATACGAACAGGCCGGCAAGCTCAAGGTAGACGCCAAATATCAGGAGTATCTCAATCTGAGGGGGCAATACATGCGCAAACACGGCGCTCACATAGCGGCCCTCAAAGAGATTGTCGTCGGGCGTCTGGAAGCCAAGCCCACAAAGGCCAGCCGCGATAAGCAGGCCGAAGCTAAGTCGCGCTCCGAACGACTCAAGAAAGAGATGGACGAACTCAAGGCCCAGGCCGATAAGCTTCAAAAAGAGAACGGCGACAAGTTCAAAGCCGCGTAAGGAAAGGATGAAGGATGAAGGCGGAAGGATGAAGGATGAAAGAAATGCTTTTCTTGTCTTGAAAGCTTTTCCTTCATCCTTCATCCTTCCGCCTTCATCCTTGCTTCCGAAGAGGATTTGCTATGACCCGCATAAGCTGCATGTACGCTCTCGCCAGTATAACTCTCGGACTGTTGCTCGGTTTTATGGGGGCTAACTTCAAGGCGACGGGCGTGAGCGCTGCCGCCGGGCCGTCAAGCCTCGCCGCGCAGCAGGGCGAAGATAAGCCCGTCGAGCAAACGAAGAAGAACATACAAGTGCTCAAGGGTTTGCCCACGTCGCAGCTTATGCCCTTGATGAACCTGATCGCGGCGTCGCTCGGAGTCAAGTGCGACCATTGTCACGTCCTGGCGGGCAAGAACGCGGAAGGCTTCAACAATTGGATATGGGAGAGCGACGATAAAGAGACCAAGCGGACGGCGCGACGGATGATGCAGATGGTCTTGAGCATCAATAATACTAACCGCGCCGATTTCCGCGACGGCCCCGTGACCTGCTACACCTGCCATCGCGGACAGAAGGAGCCGGTCGGTCTTCCCTCGCTGCCGCTCGCCGTCTCCGCGCACGAGGACGGAGGCCCGCCCGCCAGCGCGAGGCCAACCGCTGCGAGCCTTCCTACCGTCGAGCAGGTCATGAACAAGTATGTTGCGGCTGTAGGCGGACGTGAGGCCGCCGCGAAGTTGCAGAGCACCGTGCTGAAGGGAAGCTACGAGCAATCGCAGGGGCGTAATCCGGTCGTTGAAATCAACATCAAGAGGCCGGACAAGTATTTGATCGTCCTCAACACCAAGCAGCAGGGCGTTATCTACCAGGCGACCAACGGCGCGACCGGGTGGGCCAGGAGCAGTAGGGGACAGCAGGAGATGAACGCGACCGAGTTGGCCCGGCTCAAGCAGGCCGCAACCCTCTATAACGTCATCAAGGTCGCGGAGCCCTACACGGGTATGACCGTGACGGGCACAGAGAGAATCGGCGACCGTGAGGCTTACGTGTTGGAAAGAGGGGAGAGCAACGGGAGAACCGAAAAGCTCTTCTTCGATACGGAGACCGGATTGCTCCTGCGCCGCGTCGTGTTAACCGGCACTGTGCTCTTGCCGATACCCGAACAGACGGACTTCGAGGATTACAGGGAAGTGGACGGCGTCAAGCTGCCCTACACTATCCGCACCTCTAACATAGACACTTTCTTCAGCGTGACGCGCAAGTTCACCGAGATCAAAAACAACGTGCCCCTGGACGATGCGCGATTCAATCCGCCGCCCGCCCCTGCGGCCCCCGCGCCGCAGAAGCCTTGATCGTCGGCAAAGAGTAAAGAGCAAAGGCGAGACGCTTTGAAAGGCGTCTCGCCTTTGCTCTTTTATCCGGCCATGTTTTGCGACTGTTAATAGCGCACGAGCGGCTGCATTCGCTTACCTATGACGGGCCGCCCTCTTTGATCGCGGGCCAGTTGCGTCCGGGCTTGAGCAGGAATCTGGACGGCGCTGTGACACCCTGCGGGTATCTGACCACGTCCTCGTGATTCTCAAGATAGTCAACCACCTCTCTGAGCTCATCCTCTCCCATGCCGGCAGAACCGGCCAAACCGTCTTCGGCAACACCTTCGCCCTCAAACTCCGTCGCGTGTTCTTTGAGCCACTCGATCACGCGCGCCGCTTTTTGTCCCATCTGAGCCTTATGATCTTCTGCCATCGTTTCCTCCTTTCCAGAGACAGTGTCATTGATACTGCGATGTCAATGCTGTTGCAGGCTGGCCAGGGTGCTCAAGACTTCTTCGCTGTGCCCGCTCGGCTTGACGCCGGTGAACACCTTAACGATCTTCCCTTTGGGGTCAATGATGAAAGTATTCCGCGCCGACAGCTTGGCCCCGTTATACTCCATCAACGAGCCGTATTCCGTCGAGACCTTTGCGTCCGGGTCTGAGAGCAGCTTAAAACTCAAGCCTTCTTTCGTGCAGAAGTTTTTGTGCGACTCGGCGGTATCGACGCTGACGCCGAGGATTACCGCGCCCATCTTCTTATACTTCGACAGGTCGCGCTCGAAGTTATGAGCTTCCAGCGTGCAGCCGGACGTGAAGTCTTTGGGGTAAAAGTATAGCACCACCCATTTCCCGCGATACTTCCTGAGGCTCGTCTGCTTGCCCTCGTTGCTCGTGAGCGTGAAGTCCGGGGCCGCTGTCCCGACAGCGGGCGGGTCTAAGGCCGCAGCAGCAGCACCGGCAGTCGCTTTGGCCGCCGTCAGGGCCATCGTCGTCGCGAGGAACATTGCGAACAATAAGAGATACTTGGTCATCGTCACTTCAACTCCTTAAATGATCTGTGTTTCGTCTCAACAGCGCGTAGCATTGGAAGGGAACGCCTGAATACATCGCACACAGTTTACACCCGATGCGATTGACAGACCATCCAGCGCGCCCGCTCTTCCTGACCTGCCGACGCAAGGCGGCGCTCGGATACGCTAATCTCCGAACTGCATGCGACCTTCGAGCGGCTCGCCCTTCTCCCTTTCATCCTGCGCGCCGTCGGCGTATTGCAATTTGTAGAGCCTCCAGTAAAGGCCGTGTATGGCCAGGAGGTCTTGATGCGAGCCCTGCTCGCGGATTTCGCCGTGATGCAGGACGATGATGCGGTCTGCGCGCTGAATGGTCGAGAGACGATGCGCGACGACGACCGACGTGCGGTCGAGCATGACGCGCTCGATGGCCTGCTGAATCAACTGTTCCGTCTCGGTGTCGATCGAGCTGGTCGCTTCGTCTAAGACGAGCAGCGCCGGGTCGAACGCCAGCGCGCGCGCAAACGAGATGAGCTGCTTTTGCCCGACCGAGAGCGTCGCGCCGCGCTCCTTGACCTCCGCTTTGTAGCCCGAAGGCAGGCGCTCTATGAAGCGGTCGGCGTGTACCTCGTGCGCCGCCCACTGGACGCGCTCCTGCTTAATCTCCGTGCGGCCCAGACGAATATTGCTCTCGATCGTGCCGCTGAAAAGAAAGACATCCTGAAGGACGACCGCGAAATTCTCGCGCAGCGACTGCAAGTCCCAATCGCGCACGTCCACGCCGTCCAGCAGCACGCGACCGCGCTGCACATCATAAAAGCGCATCAGCAGATTCGTGATCGTCGTTTTCCCTGAGCCCGTATGGCCGACGAGCGCCACCGACTGGCCCGGCTCGACCTTGAACGAGACATCCTTCAAGACCCACTCGTCTTCCTTGTAGGCGAACCAGACGTTCTCGAACTCTATGCTCCCGAGGGCGCGCCCCTTCTTCTTGGGGCTCTCGGGCGTCATGATTGCGACCGGCAGATCGAGCGTCTTGAAGATACGATGCGACGCGACGACTGCCGCCTGTAGCACGTTGTACTTGTCGGAGATGTCGCGTATCGGCTGAAAGAGCTGCTGCGAATACTGTATGAAGGCGACGAGCGCGCCCAGCGAGAGCACCGTCTGCCCGGGCGTGTTCTGCATGACGCGCCAGCCGCCGTACCAGATAATGAGCGCGACGCCGATCGCGCCGATCAGATCGACCAAAGGAAAGAATACCGCGTAGTAATAGATCGTCTCGATGTTGGCGTCGCGATGATCGTCGTTGATGCGGTGAAACTGTTGGCGCGATTTCTCCTCGGCGTTGAAAATCTGCACGGTCTGCGCGCCGGAGATGTGTTCTTGCAGAAAGGCGTTGATGCGCGCGAGCCTCGTGCGGACGCGATCGTAGCCGCGCCGCGCGTGCTTGCGAAACCAGTTGGTTGCAGTGAAAAGCATCGGCACTGTCACGAGCGCGACGAGCGTCAGCCGCCAGTCCATCCAGAACATCACGGCGGCGATGGCGACGATCATCACCACATCGCCCAGCAGTTCTATCACACCGGAGGTCAGCAGCTCGTTCAAAGAGTCCACATCCGAAGTGAGCCGCGTCATGATGCGCCCGACAGGATTGCGGTCGTAGTAGGCGACCTCCTGATGTTGCAGCTTCTCGTAAAGCTGGCTGCGTATGTCGTACATCACGCGTTGGCCCACAGTGTTCAGGAGCACGGCCTGAAAATACGAGAAGATAAAGATGACGAACCACACCAGTAGATAAACGAGCGCGAAGAGGGACAGGCCGCCGGTCGTGCGCGGGAGGATGAACCAGTCGATCGCGTACTGCGTGAACTTCGGCTGCGTCGTGCGCAGCAGGTTCAGGACGAGCGTCAGCGCCAGCGCAGGGAAGAGCGCGCCCAAGTACGGTCTCAGGTAACCCATCAGGCGGCGCGCGATGCGGAAATCGTAGGTCTTGCCGATAGCCTCTTCTTCGTGAAATTGTTTGACCGCAGTTGACATGTTTCTTAAGAGCTTCTTTCCCGTTATTGCGCTACTGGCCCGACCCCTGGCCCTTGTAGGAAGCGGCCAGCAGTTGATTGCGCCTTGGCATGTGCAGCAGTATGCCGATCACGCTGACGATGAAGAAAATGTAGTAGTGGCGCGTTCCGGTCGTCAGGTAAGCTACCATGCCAAAGATGCTGATGGCCTCGCACAGCCCCACGGCCAGAATCATAGCGCTCTGCACAAGCTCGGGTCGCTGTGCTTTGACCGATTGCGCGAGCATCCTGCCTTTGAGCACGAAGGAGAGCAGAAGGACTATGACGCCGAGCCCCGCAAACACCCAGAGCAGCGTCATGTCACTCTGCTCGGCGGGCGGCGGGGGCTGAAGTACCGGCGTGACGAAAAAAATCATGCCGACCGACACCAGTATCGCAAACCAGATAATCAGCATCATGCGATAATGCGCGTCCACATTTGTTCCATTCCGGCCTTGATTGATCGGGTTCATCTCATCCCTCCCATCGTTAATGGCTAGCTCGCCGCCAGCTCTTCCTCCAGCAATTGACGCTCGTATAAATCCGCATACTCGCCGCCGTGGGCCAACAGCTCCGCGTGCGTCCCGCGCTCGACGATGCGTCCTTCGTCGAGCACGCAGATCAGGTCTGCGTCTCGCACCGTAGAGATGCGGTGCGAGATGATCAGGCTCGTGCGGTCGCGCATCACTCCGCGAAGCTGCGCCAGAATCTTCTCCTCCGTGTAGGTGTCAACGGACGAGAGCGCGTCGTCCAGAATCAAAATCTTCGGCTGGCGCAGGACGGCGCGGGCAATCGCCGTCCGCTGCTTCTGCCCGCCCGAAAGAGTAATGCCGCGCTCGCCCACCATCGTCTCGAAGCCTTCCGGGAAACCGCGTATGTCATCCGAGAGCCCGGCAATCTCAGCCGCCCACTCGACCTCCGCGCGTTCCGCTTTCTCTACGCCGAAGGCGATGTTTTCGGCCAGCGTATCGCTGAAGAGAAAAGTCTCCTGCGGGACATAGCCGATCGAGGCGCGCAACTGTGCGAGCGGGTAATCGCGCACGGACACGCCGTCAACGAAGACAGTCCCGGGCGGCGCTTCCAGAAGTCTCGGAACCAGATTGGCGAGAGTCGATTTGCCGCAGCCGGTGCGCCCGACCAGCGCGACCGTCTGCCCCGCCTCAATCGTCAGATCGATGTCACGCAAGACGGGCTCCGAGTGCTCGTGGTAACGAAACGTCAGATGACGAAATTCTATGCGGCCCTGAATCGGCGGCTGCTCGCGCGTCGCGTTTTCGTCAATGATCTCGGGCGCGATGGCGAGCGTGGCGTTTAGTCGCTTGAGGCTCGCCGTGCCGCGCTGGTACAGGTTGATAACGTAGCCGAGCGCGATGAGCGGCCAGATCAAGCGCCCCAGATAAAGGTTGAACTCCGTGAACTCGCCGACAGACATTTGCCCGTTGACGACGAGCGGGACGCCGACCCACACGATCAGCGCAAAGCCCGTCCCGATAAAGAACTGAATGAGCGGGCGCATCACGGCGTCTATGCGCACAAGGCTCAGATTGCGCTCGGCATACTGGCGATTGAGATCATTGAACGCCTCAATCTCCGTATTCTCCTGTGCGTAGGCGCGCACCACGCGCACGCCCGTAAAATTCTCCTGCGCGCGCGCGGAGATTTGCGCGAAGAAGTCCTGAATCTTTTCAAAGCGGATGTGAACCTGCTGGCCGAAGTATTTGACCGTCAGCGAGACGAGCGGCATCGTGACCAGCAGCAGCAGCGTCAGGCGCACGCTGATCCTGAACATCAAAGGCAGAATGATGACGACGACGAAGACCGTCTGCAACGTGTACATGATCATCGGCCCGGCCAACTGTCGCACGGCTGCCAGATCATTGGTCGCACGCGCCATCAGATCGCCCGTGCGGTGCTCCTGAAAAAACGAGAGCGGCTGGTTGACCAGATGCGCGTAAAAATCGCGGCGCAGGTCGTATTCGACGTGACGCGACATCCCGATCAGGATGCGTCGCTGTAAAAAGAGGAAGATGCCGCTGATGATGCTCGCGGCGAGAGTCGCCAGCGCGTAGTAGGTGAGCTTAGACCATGTTACTTCAGCCCGCAGGCCGTCAACCGCCCGCCCGACGATCAATGGAATCGAGAGATTGAAGAAGACCCCGGCGAGGATGCAAATGATTCCCGTGATGAGAGACGTTTTGTAGGGCCGGAAATAGCGCGCGAATTTTCTTAGATCATCCATAAGCAAAAGAGCGAAAATCGCTGTGGGCCGCCACTGCCGGGCCGCTTCCGAAAAGATCGCTCACATACTATGATGCGCGATTTTCTTCCCGGACGCCAGTGGGCGCGCGCCGTGTGCTCTCAGGATGATGGGGAAAAAGCTGTAGAAAGTGTGGAGAGTATATTCGGGAGGTGTGCTCGGCGAGGCTTAAACTGTCGGGACGGTGGGAACCATCTGCTCATCTTCCGTCTCGGCCTCGACCATCGTCTCGTCGCTCCGGCACTCGTCGTTCATACACGCGTCCGCGCCCGGTATGGGCTCATCCGTCTCTAATGATTCTTCATCGAGAGCGGGAACGGGCTCGGGCGAGACGCAGACGCGATTGCGTCCCATGTGCTTGGCGTCGTAGAGAGCGCGGTCGGCGCTCGTGACCAGCCCGTCGCGCGAGGAAGCGTGAAGCGGAAACGAGGCGATACCGAACGAGGCAGTGATGTGGCCCACGCCCGGGACTTCCATCTGCTCTATGCGCGCGCGCAAACGTTCGGCCACCAGCGCAGCGCCCTCGACACCGGCCTGCGGAAGGATGACCGCAAACTCTTCGCCGCCGTAGCGCGCCGCCGTGTCCACGCCGCGCAACTCTTCGCGCAGATTGTCTGCGAGGACACGCAGCGCCACGTCGCCTACATCGTGGCCGTAGGTGTCGTTGACGCGCTTGAAGTTATCAATGTCCAGCAGGATCAGCGAGACGCTCTGGCGCATGCGCGTCGCCAGGTGCATATCGCGCTCAAGCTGTAGCTCGAAGGAGCGACGGTTGAAGCATCCGGTCAGGCCGTCGGTCAGCGCCTGTTGCTGTATCTGCGCGAACAGTCGCGCGTGATTGACCGCGACCGTCACCTGATCGGCCACAGTGCGCAGTAACAGCAGCTCATTCTCCTGCCAGTTGCGCGCCAGATCGTCAGAGCGCACGAGCAGCACGCCCATAAATCTTTCCTGATAAAAGAGCGGCACGACCGCCAGCGGGCGCACACTGTCTGACTGCGCACCGGCATCGCTGCGCCCGTCGAGCACGAAGTTCTGGCTCTCGCCGGAGGAAAGGCGCGTGCCGTAGGCGTCCAAATCCTTGATCAGCTCGGCTTCTTCGACGCTCTTGCCCTCAACATGATCGCGGAAATAGCAGTTCGTCAGAGCCGGGCCCCCGGCTTCGCCTTCAACCCGCAGCGCGCAGTGCTGAACATTGAGCGCGCGTCCGACTTCGTTGACGGTCGTTTGCAGAATGTCGTCGAGTTCGAGCGAGTTGCGTATCGCGGTGGCGATGCGGTTGACGGCAATCTCGCGCCCGGCCTGTTCCTGCAAGAGACGCGCGAGCTTGGTGGTCACGGAGACGGTCAGTTGAAGCGAAGTCGCCTTCGGCATAGAGCTTTTAACAGCGGTCGAGAATCCGGCTGCCTGAAAGGGACGTTCAGCCGCGACGCGTGCCATCAAATACTCAAGCGCGGAATAGACCACATCGGGCTCGAACGTCCAGATCACCTCGTCGCCTTCGGACTCCGCGCCGTCCTCCTCCGTACTTCGCACGGAAGCCAGCAAGGCCGAGAAGCGCGCGTCGGCGATGACGACGAATCGCTCATGAACCGTGTCGTCTTCGGAGCGTTTGAGCAGAACGGGCTCGCGATCCTGATCGCTCATGCGTAGAGGCAGATTGTTGAGCGCATCATTGTGTGAGACGAAAAAGAAGGCGTGCTGCGCCGCGCGCCCTATCTCGCGCACGCGCGCCAGATCGCGCAAAGACCTTTCCGTAATCGACGGCAGGCTCTCAATCACCAGCGCCGAGAGATTATTCTCAAGCACTACGTCCTCAAAATAACGGTGAATCTGCGCAATCGTCTGCTCCGCACAGCGAACGGATGTCAGCTGCTTCGAGTGTTGGATTAGCAGGGCGTTATAAAGGGAATACATTTTTGCGGCAGTTACGGCTGAGGGAAGAGAACGCTTGACCAGCGATCGTTAAAGACTCGGCAAAAGGCTTGGGACTGCTCAGTGAAGGCCGAGCAGCAAGGCAAAACCATTTTTGCATGAATAAACGATTTTGTCCAATACTTTTCCGTCGCCACCTAGTAACTTCCGGCGGCGGCGCTCAGTCCAACATGAGATAGCTGGTAAGTGCTGTTGCTGTAATGACTTCCGAGTCGTTCATGACATCGATGGAGACGACCGTCACGCGGCGGCCACGGCGTACGACGCGGGCACGCGCCCGGGCCTGACCCTTTAACAAGGGGCGCAGGTAATGGATGGTGAGGTCGATTGTGGTCGTGGATTTGCCGGGCTCAAGCAGCGTCATGATGGCGAAGGCGGCGGCTGAATCTATCAGCGAGGCGATTGCGCCGCCGTGGACGATGCCGCCGTTGCGCTTCAGGCCGTCGCTGACTTCCATGCGAATGGTGGCCGCGCCGCGCTCGACCTCTTCAAGCTCCATGCCGATCAGGTGGACGAAAGGGATTTGCGCGAAGATTTCATGCAGCCGTCGCTTCTCTTCGTCGTTGAGCCCGGCGGCCAGGTCATCTGTCATGAACGGTAGCTGCCTCCATCATCAGTCGGCTCGACGATGACAGCCGTCCCGTAGGCCAGCACCTCTGTGACGCTGGTCGAAAGCTCCGTCGTATCATAACGCGCGCCGATGATGGCGTTGGCCCCTAGTTCGGTCGCGTGTTGAATCATGATCTCGAAGGCGTCCTTGCGGGTCTGCTCGCACAGTTGCGTCCAGGCCGTGATGTTGCCGCCGACCAGGGTTTGAAACGCCGCGCCGATGTTGACGAACACATTGCGCGAGCGCACGACGATGCCGCGCACGACGCCCAGATTCTGCTTGACGCGAAAGTTTGGCAGCTCGAAGGCGGTCGTGACCATGTGATGCGAGACGGAATAACGCGGCGGGCTGATCTCGTAGGGTGCGCGTTGTTGGATGGGATTGTTGTCCATGATTTTATGCTCGGGGTTAATCGCAGAGACTCAATCGCCGAAGAGGCTACGCTGCGCTTCGTCCTGCTCCTCCTGGCGACGTGCTTCTTCCTGTTCTTCGGGTATCCAGCGATAACGCTTCAGGTCGCAGCGCCCGCGCGCATCGAAGGCTATGCCCTCTGCTTCGAGCATGCGCTGCTGCTTGTCCGGCGGCAGAATGACGCGACCCGTGGAGCAAGCGCCCTGCGAGTTGATGACGCGCTGCCAGGGGGTGGTCTCTTCGTCGGCGGAGTGCATGACAAACCCTACTGTGCGCGCCGTGTAGCCTTCGCCAAGTATGTCCGCGATCTGTCCGTAGGTCATCACGCGTCCGGTCGGAATGCGGCGCACGATCTCATAAACGCGCTCGCGATAACCTTCCGTGCCCTCCTGAGGGCGCTCGGCTTCGTTGGCGCTTACGCGCGGGTTGCTGCTGTCTTTGGTTGTTTTGTCCATCGTTTTTTGAAAGTATGCTGAGAGGCGCGCCACCACTCGCGCCATTCTTCAATCGCCCTGGCTCTTTCGGCCTGCGGAGCCGCAGGCTGGAAACTGAGTCAGGTCTGTGTCGCATCGCGCAGGCACATCTCCGCAAGGAAGCGTGTCCGCAAATCGGCGCTCGCCAGAAGCTCTATCAATTCCGGTATGGAGAGCGCTTGAAGGGAAGCGCGCGCCCGTGTGAACGTTTCGCGTCTCATCTCTGGCCCTGTGCGCGTAAGACGGCGCGAGCCGGAGCGCCGTCGCCATCGCCGCCCGTAATCTTCAGCGGCAGACAGATCAACTCGTAATCGCCCGCCGCGACTTCACGCAAGTCCAAGCCTTCGACGATCACAATATTGTTTGAGAGCAGTACGTTGTGCGTCTCAAACGTTTCGGACTTGAACTGTTCGACCGATAGATAATCAATGCCGACGAGCCGTACGCCCTCTTCGACCAGTGCGCGGGCAGCGTCCGGTGTAATGTACGTAAAATCCATCCGAAATCCTTCCGCCGTGTTGGCCCAGAAAGCGGAGTTGCGAGTCTTGAAGAGCACGCGCTTCGCGCCGTTAAGATTCAGCGATGCGATGTGGCGTGCATCAATGGCGCGCACGTCGTCCGCAATCAACAGCACGCGTGCTTCGCCCATGAGCACGTCCAGCGGCATGGAGCGAATGGTCTGCGCGCCTTCGATGAAATGGGCGGGGGCGTCGACGTGCGTGCCCGTGTGCGCGCCGAGATGGAGCATGGAGACGTTGGCGGCGTCGCCGCGCTTGATGGCTGCCCACTGCTCTATCTCTACGCCAGGGTCGCCCGGATAGGTCGGCGTGCTCTGAGAGATGGGCACGCTCACATCGTAGATTCGCATGAGCCTCAATATAAGGCGAAACCCGTCAAAGGTGAAAGGGAAAAGGCCGGGGGTTAAAAGCCCTGCGGCGCGCTCGCTTTAGAAGCGTGTTTCTCGTCTTCAATCTACAGCATAGTTTCGCCCTCAGCTTTTTACTTTCCTCAAATTGCGTTAGCATCACAGTTGAGCATTTTCAAGAGAGCGATGGGAGACAATAAACCAGCGTGAAGCCCGCAGAAGCAGAAGCGCCGCGCGTGGCCGCTTCGATCTATTTGAATTCAGCGCCGCTCATCTGGAGCTTTTTGCACGGCGAGCGGCGACACAGCATACGGCTTTTGACCGATACTGCGCCCGCGCGTTGCGCGCAGATGCTCGCGCGCGCAGAGGTGGACGCGGCGCTCGTGCCCGTCATCGAGTATCAGCGTATTCCCGAGATCGTCGTCGTGCCGGGAGTCTGCGTCGGCGCGCGCTCGCGTGTGCGCAGCGTGGTGATTGTGACGCGCGGCGCGGAGTTGAAGGATGTGCGCAGCGTGGCGCTGGACACCTCTTCGCGCACCTCGGCCGCGCTGGTTCAGATCATCTTTCGAGAGTTTCTGGGCTTTGAGCCGCAGTGGAGACCGAGCGCGCCCGATCTGGACTTGATGCTTGAGGAAAGCGACGCGGCGCTCCTGATCGGCGACCCGGCGATGATCTTTCCGCGCCGGAGCTTGCGCGTCTATGATCTGGCGAGCCTCTGGCGCGAGCACACAGGCTTGGGCTTCGTCTTCGCGATGTGGATGGCGCGCGAGGGGGCTGCGGAGAAAGTCAGGGCGATTGATTTTACGGGCGCGCGCGATGAGGGGCTCGCACGCACGGACGAGATCGTCGCGCATTATGAGCCCATGCTCGGGCTGCCGCCGAGCGAGCTTCGCGAGTATCTGCTGGAAAACATCTCTTTCACGCTGAACGAAGAGATGCGCGCGGGTCTCAGCCTCTACTTTGAGTTGGCGCGCAGGCACGAGATTATTCCAGATGTGCGCCCTTTGAAATGGATCGGCGCTCACGAAGAAGGCTCGACCCTGGCCGGGGCTTCAACTGCCGCCGATTAGCATTTTGCGATCCTGATTTGCGATCTGCCTACGCGATTGAGGATAATCCCGGCGAAAAGGTTTAGAATCGAGCCGGAATCAAAATTGCTTCTCAGGTCTCATGCTCGCAGGGACTCTGAAATTTTTATCGGTGAGAGCTTAATGAGTAAGACAAACGACATTCAAAAGATTCTCGATCGCACGCTTTTGGGCGAGCGTCTCTCGGCGGAAGACTGCACGCGGCTGCTGGAATCCAGCGAGATCGCGCGTATCGGAGTGGCCGCAGACGAGATGCGCCAGCGCCTTCATCCCGAAGAGATCGTCACCTACATCATTGATCGCAACATCAATTACACGAACGTCTGTAACGTCGTCTGTACTTTCTGCGCGTTCTATCGCAGGCCCGGTGCGCCGGATACCTACGTGCAGACGATCGACGAGATTTGCGAGAGGATTGACGAGACGATCGCGCTCGGCGGGACGGGCGTGCTGATGCAGGGCGGCTTACATCCAGATTTCAGCATCGAGTGGTACGAAGACCTCTTGCGCACGCTCCACGCGAAGTATCCTGACTTTCAGCTTCACTGCTTCTCCCCGCCGGAGATACACAACATCCATCTCATCTCGGGGCTGGATTACGAGACGATCATGGCGCGGCTCAAGGCAGCCGGGCTTTACAGCCTGCCGGGCGGCGGCGGTGAGATTCTGGACGACGAAGTGAGACGAAGAGTCTCGACGAAATGCACTACGGATGAGTGGCTTGGGGTGATGCGCGCCGTGCATCGTGTGGGCCTGCGCTCGACGGCAACAATGATGTTCGGCATCGGCGACCGCATCGAGCATCGCGTCCGACATCTACAACGCGTGCGCGATCTGCAAGACGAAACCGGCGGCTTTACGGCTTTTATTCCCTGGACGTTCCAGCGCGAGAACACGGCGCTCGGTCGGCGCATCAAGGACGAGCCCACGGGCGTCGATTATCTAAAGATGCTCTCGGTCTCGCGCCTCTTTCTGGACAACATCTCTCACATACAGTCTTCGTGGCTGACGCAGGGGCTTCGTCTCGGACAGGTCGCGCTGCGCTTCGGCGCGGACGACATGGGCTCGATCATGATCGAGGAGAACGTCGTCTCGGCAGCGGGCGCGCACAACCGCGCGGACGAAGCGATGCTCCGCTACCTGATACGCGAAGCGGGCTTCAAGCCGCAGCAGCGCGACATCCTTTATCGTCACGTGCATCGTGAAGAGGCCGCGCGGGCAGATGCGAGCGAATCGACACCGCTGCGCGAGTTGACGGTCTTGATGGCGGATTAGGTAAGAGCGTCCCTGAAACGTATGCTGAAGCCCCGGAAGGGGGCGATAGAATATAGCCCACGGCGTCAGCCGTAGGTAACTCGTAGCCAAACACGATTAAGCCCCGAAGGGGCGAAAGAATCTCAAGTTGAATTTCTTTCGCCCCTTCGGGGCTCTCTCTTTATTGTCTGCGCTGTTCCCACTGGCCCAGCGCCGTGGGCTACATTCTATCGCCCCCCTGTGGGGGCTTTTTTCTAGGCGGCGGCGGAGCGCAGCGCCAGCGTGTCGCGCACGGTGGCGTTGAATTTTTCCGGGTGCTCTTCCTGCGGCATCATGCGGCAGCGATCGAAGACTTCGAGCGCCGCGCGCGGATTGAGCGACAGCAGGTCGGCGGCCTGGTCGAGCGGGTTGGTCTCGTCCTGTTTGCCCCAGACGAGCGTGACGGGCTGAGAGAGGCGCGCGAAGGCTGCGCGGATGTCCGTGTTCAGGTAGCCGGAGAGAAAAGCCGCGATGGCGTGTTGCGCTCCGGGCTGGTGGCTCGTCGCGTAGTAGTTGGCGACGAGGCGATCTGTCACGCGCCGACGATCGTAGAAGAGTTGCTTGCGTGCGTAGTCGCGTATGCTTCTCTCGCTGGCCATCACGTTGTAGAAGGACGTGCCGAGCACAGGCGATTGGAGCAGGCCGTAGAAGGCCGCGCCCGTCATGCCGGGTCGTGCGCGCAGGTTGTCAGCGCCCGTCGGCGAGACGAGCACGAGCGCATCGACGAGCGACGGGTGCTCGTCGGCAAGGCGAACGGCGTAGGCCGCGCCGAGCGAGTTGGCGACGATGCGCGCAGGGGCGTTGTGGGCCACTTCGCGTATGAAGTCTGCGAGCAACTCGACGTAGAGGTCTGCGGAATAGGCGACGTGGGCGGGCTTGTCCGAGAAGCCGAAGCCGAGCAGGTCAAGGGCGTAGACGTGGAAGTCGCGTGAGAGCGCGTCGAAGTTTTTCCGCCACATGAAGCTGGACGCTCCCGCGCCGACGCCGTGGATGAAGATGAGCGGCGGCCCTGCGTGCTCTGCGCCCGCTTCCCTGTAGAAGATACGCCCGTGCTTCCAAGCGAAAGTGTGAGGCTCGCCGCCGAGCGCTCCCTCTTCGGGCTCAATAGCGCCGCGCCTGATGGCTGCGTTGACGGCGGCCAGCGCCGCCATGCCCGCCCCGGCGGCCACGGTCGTTTTCCAGAGTTTGCCTACGACGCCCATCTTATAAACCCTCTGCGGCGTGAACGATCTCCACCTTTGATGCTGTCTTGTGTTCCCCATTGCTCGTCTCTTATCAATCGAAAAATACCTTCGCGCCAACTCCTGTTTCACTATAACATGACGGGGCGAAGCCGTCCCAATTTGCCGTACCCGAAGAGGAAATGAAAAAGGCAAAATGAAAGCGGCGCGCGATTAAGCTGTGTGCTCGACCGCGCGCCGCCTCTTTTTTGTTCAGCAGCGCCAACAGGTTCCGGCGAAGACTTAACCCTCCGGGCATTGATTGGCGCAGACGATAAAGCGCCCGATCTCGTTCTGCTCTGTGTCGCGAGCGCCGATGCCGACCGCGCCGATGGGGAAATTCGAGGCCGGGTCGGTCAGGATGCCGAGCGGCAGCACGTCGCCCGTCTGGCTGTCCGTGAGCGAGACCTTGAGGCTGTTGCCGGTCATCTTCATCGTGACGGTGAAGAACTGGTTGGGCCTGAGCGTTTGCGTAAAGGCATCGAGCGGGATGGAAGCGCCGATTCGCTGCGGCATGCCGTTGCGTACCAGAAAGCCGCGCATCACGTAAGGCTCGTCGGCGTTGGGCCCGGTCAGTTGCACGAGGTAATAGTTGGTCTCGTTCTCGGCGTGCACGACGAAGGAAGCGGCGACACCGTTGACCATCTTGACATCGCTGACGAGCTGGAAGTCTTTGAAGTTACGGTTGAGCACTTCGCGCGGCAAGGCTATGCCGCGACCATTGACGATCAGCTTGCGGGCGTCGACGCGCCAACCGCTCGGCGCAGACCATGCTTCGAGGTTCGTCCACGTGGCCGCGAACGTCCCCTTGCTCTCGATGTTCGATAACTCGACGGAGACGGCCATCGGGCCCGGCAGCGAGATGGACGCGAGAAGGTCGTTATAGCTGGGGTCTGTCGACCTGATGTCCAGGCCGTAGTCGCCCTCGCGCAGGTTGGCGAGCACGGCGCGGCCCCCCGTGATCGGAGTGACGCGCACGTCGCCGGGCGCTCTGTTATAACGCGTCTTGCCGGTCGTCGGGTCGATACCGGCGGCGACGACGGGCGCGTACCTGATCTCGCCGGACGGAATGTTGGCGTTAATGGTAATGGTGTAGAACTTCGGCTGCATGTTCATAGAGACGGTGACGGGCTCGCCCGCACGCACTACGACTTCGCGCTCGGAGTCTTCATAACCGTTGAGGGAGGCCGCGACGCGATAGCGTCCGGGCGCAAGCTTGTTGAAGGCGATCTGATCGACGCCCTGCGGGACGATGGCGTCATCACCCGTGCCGCCGCGCACGGACTCGACGACGACCGTCGCACCCGGCTCGGCCGAGACCACGACCGAGCCGGTGTTCGGGGCCCTGACGACCGTGCGAGTGACTGTTCTGGTCACGGTCGTGGTCGCATATTTGGTCTGCGGCCGGCGCGGGCTACTGCTTGAGGAAGAGCGCGAGGGGCCGCTCAGATTCGTGCGCGCAGCGCCGCCGACGATGTCCTGTGCGCGCGCCGTCTCGTTAAAAAGGAGCGCGACGCCGATGGCCGTCATGATCGAAAGCATTAAGGTCGCAATAAATCTTTGTGCTAATAAAAATCTCATGGCATGAACCTCCCATGAAGGGGCAAAAAAACGGGGAGTAAAACTTAAAGGGATGTGGGGCGCGAGATGTGCCTCCAACGCTCTTCCGTGAAGCTTAGCACATCTCGCGCACCCGCGAAAATCCGCGCTAGAAGTTGTACTTCAACGCGAATTGGATACGGCGTCCGGGCGTGATCGTATCGGTCGCCCGTCCGAAACCGGGAGCTTCAAGGAACCGCACCGGGATGCCGTAGTTGGCGCGGTTGATGAAGTTGAAGATGTCCATGCGGAGCATCACATTCTTATGTTCGCTGAAGACGAAACGCTTGATGACCGCAAGGTTGAGGTCTAGGACGTTTCCGGCGCGAAACGTATTGCGCGTGACGCTGCCGTCACGACCGATGGGCGCGAGCAGCGCGAATGTGCTCGCTCCGGTGAACTGCAAAGGCTGAGCGCGATTGCCCGTCTCGACCAGGCCGGTAGTCGAATTCAAGCGATCCGTCAGGTTGCCGTCAAGGTTGATGTCGTAAAGAGTGTTGACGGTGAAGGGCTGGCCCGTCTGGAACTGGCCGGTGCTCGCAAGCTGGTAGTCTCCGAAGAAAGCTCTGAAGGCCCCGCCCCGGTTGCGAAACGTCGGGAAGTCCCAGATGAAATTATAGGAGAAGCGATGGCGCGCATCGAAATTCGACGGGGCGCGCTCGCCCTCAAATGTCAAACTGTTCTGCGGCAGAGCAGGCGCTCCGGCCAGATCGAAAACGTCCGAGACATCGTCTTCCGTCTTCGAGAAGGTATAACCCACCTGATACTGGAAGGCCGTGTGGAATCGCCCACGCAGTTGCAGTTGAAGCGCATCGTAGCGTGATTCCGCAGAGGTCTCGAAAATATTGACCGGGCCAATCGTATTGACGGGCCTGCCCGAAGTCAGAGTCGCAGAGGGAGAGAGCGAGCCCGGGTCGAGCGTGATGCCGCTGAAAGTCCCGCCCCCGAAAGAGCTGCCGTTGGGCGTAAAGGTGACGGGGACGACCAGGAAATTCTGCCCGAGGTTGGGCGAGGTGAAGCGCAGCAGGTTGCGGCCGAGCGTCCCGACGTAAGCGGCGGAGACGACCATGCTCGCGCTCAACTGCTGCTCGAAGGTGACCGAGTAGTGATGCGCCATCGGCGTCTCAAGCTGTCGCTGCGGGAGCGTCGCGCCGAATGGTCTTCCGGTTCCGTTGGACGGGAAGAAAGCGAAGACGGCGTTAAGGAGCGTGTTCTGCGGCAGCGCCGGATTGAGCGTGTTGAGCGTGCCGGGCTGAATGATCGGGACGTTCCCGAGGAAGGTCTGAAGCGGGTTGAAGATGTTAAAGCCCTCGTCGGAGAACGGGTCGTTGCCGGTCACGTCGCAGCACCCGCCGCCGAAATTGATGGTCGTAAAGGTCGGGAAGACGTTGCGCGACTGGCTGACGACAGCGCCGAGTATCTGGTCGTAGAAGAGACCGTAACCGGCGCGTATCACCGTCGTATGATCGCGCCCGAAGAGCTCGGGCGAGTAGGCGAAACCGACGCGCGGCGCAAAGTTGTTGCGGTCGGGCTCGAATATCTGCGTCCGCCCGTCGATAAAGTTGCTGAGGCCGCGCACGACCGTCGGCAATGCGGCGCTGAACGTATTCTCGATGAGATTGTTAACCTCTTTGGGCGGCGTGTTGTACTCGTAGCGCAAGCCGAAAGAGAGCGAGAAGTTCGGACGTATGCGCCACTCGTCCTGCGCGAAGAAGTTCAACTGGTGATAGCGCAGAAAGATGTTGGCGTCGCGGCCCGGCAGCACGATGGATTGAAAGACGCCGCTGGGCGCTCCGGCGGCGGCGAAATCCGACGGAGAGACATAAGGGTTAGGCGCGCCCGCCACGTTCGGGGCGAAGCTGAACAGGCCCGTGTTCGGATTGAAGATAATGCGCGGCGCACCGTTGAAGGTCAAAAGCGGGCGTGAATTGCGCGGCAGCGCGCTAATCAGCTCCGTGCGACGAATATCTGTGCCGAAGGCGAGGCTGTGCGTACCCCTGCGCATCGAGAGCGTGTCGGCCAACTGGTAGGTGTTGTTGACACGTCGCTGCGGGAAGTTGAAGACATCCACGCCGACCGGGCTGAAGCCTGCGATGTTGATCTGCCCGACTGGCCCGAGCGCGGGCAGGTTGCCGAACAATCCAAGGTCTTCCGTCTCGGTCTCACCCGTGCCGGCCGAGTCGAACGTGTCGTAGAAGACGACGGGTGAAGAGGGCAGCGTATCGTTCACTAAAAACGGCGCATTCAAAAGAAACTGCGCTTCCTCCGGGTTGTTGAACTGACGCCTCACGGGTCGCAGATATTCCGTATCGCGGCCCTCGTCAAAAATGAGGCGCGTCCGCCCGTAGGAGAGGCGTATCTGATTGAAGACGGGGCTGGTGGAAGTCGGGCCGCTCAGCTCCGTGTTGAGGAAGGTCGAGAAGTTCTGCGTTCTGACGCGGGGACGCAGCCGCGCAAACAACGCGCCGCCCACGGCCGGAATGTCTCGCCAGTCGTCCGTAAAATTGTAGCGGGCCGTCAAGGAATGCTCTCTTCCCAGAGCCCTGAAGCTGGCGTCGAACTTGCCCGAAACAACCTTGCCCTGAGCGCTTGAGGGCAACTGACGGGTGAAAGTATTAGCGCCGTAAATCCCGTTCGGATTGTTGGGGAAAGGGAAGAAGCTGAAGATGGCGTCGCCCGAAACGGTGGTCGGAAAAGCGCCCACTCCGGTTGCGCCGTTGAAAGGGTTGGTGTTGATGCCTGTCGCGCCGCTACGGAAAGCGCCGCGCTGCTCTATGGTCGGGACGGCGAAGCTCACTTCCTTATTGGCGTTCAGGAGTTGGCCTTCAGCCGAGACGAAATAGAACATGCGGCCCGGTCGGCCCGGCCCGTGCTCTACGTCGAGCGGCCCGCCAAGCACGAAGCCGCCCTGGCCGAGCGTGAAGGAGTCCTGATCCCCGTTGTTGAGAGCCACGGTCGCCGTCGGACAACCGACGCCGCTCGCGACGGGGCAATTAAAGACGACACGCTTGCCGCCCGCTGTGAGCGCCGTGCGCGTATTGCCGCCGACCGTGTCGAACGTGTTGCGCGCGTTCAACTGGCTCGAATTGATGAAGCCGTAAATGGTTCCGTGCGTGGCGCTCGTGCCGGACTTCGAGATGGCATTGACCTGCGCGCCGATGTTGCGTCCGAACTGCGCGGGCGCGAGCAGCGTGATGACCTGGAACTCGCGTATGGATTCCACCGGCTGCGGGATGAGTGAGAAAAATCCCTGGCGGCGCACGCCGATGTCTTCGTCGTTGTTGTCGGAGCCATCGACCGTGAAATTATTGGCGCGCGAGCGCAGGCCGTTGACGGCAAACTGTCCGGCTGAGCCGACGCCCGGGCCAATGCCCGGCCCGGCCACGCCGCTCGTCTGCGGCGGCAAAGCGACGCCCGGCAACAGCAGCGCCAACTCGTCGAAGGAGCGCACCAGCGTGGTCGCACCGAGCGGCAAGGTCGAGACCTCTCGCTCCGTAAATGCGCCGCCGCGCCGCGCGTCCGTCTGGTTGATGGCCGATTCGATGTTCGCTTCCTCGGTCTGCTGAGCGGCAGCGCCGGTCTGCGGAGTCGGCGTCGGCGTTGCGGTCGTCGTGGTCGTCGTCGTTGTCGTAGTGGTCGTCATGGGCGTGTCGACGGTCGGCGGCTTGATCGCCACATCCGTCTCCGGCTCAAGCGTCACCGGCACAGGGATCACGCGGTTATTCTGCGTGGCGAGCAGACGGCGCTCGATCTCAGTGGTCTTAAAGCCCGGCGCTGTAGCACGTATGGTATAGGTTCCGGGCTGGAGCAAGCCTTGATAAAAGCGTCCGTCCTGATCTGTGCGCTTGGCGATCGGTACGCCGGTCGCCTGGTTGATAAACTGCACGGCTGCTCCGGCGATGGGAGCGCCGGTGCGGCTGTTGGTGATACGGCCCTCGAAAGCGCCGGTCACTGTATCTTGAGCCTTAGTGGGAGTCGCCAAGATCAGAGATGCCAGAAGCGACAAGGCCAAAGCTAGTAAGCGGCGTGAGGGACGGTCTAGCTGATAACGCATTATTGTTTCCTCCGTGTAGGGGTTCAGAGACTCAACTTGGAAGTTGGCGACGCGGTTCCTTAAATCAACTTGGTTCGCGTTAGCACCACGCAATGAAAGATGTAAGCAAATCCAGGGATGCTCGCTTTAAGTAAGACAGCACTTTTGGGATTGCGAAGTAGTGCTGATGCGGAAAGATCAATCCCTCGCAGAATAGCGAGCACTTGATGTTGTGCCACTGCAAAAAGAAGCAAGCCAGAATGTAAGACCAAGAAATTTAATTGTCAAGGTTTTATCTCTCCGAAAAGAGCGCTCGTGATGGGCCCACGGGCCAGTCGCGTGACCCTCTCGCGGGAGGGCATGAAGGCGGGCGGCGGACTTCGATCTCAAGCACGCGAAAACGCTTTTCAGCGCTTACAGATTCGGGTTTCAGGCGACACCGAAATGTTTGCCTGAAACCCGAAAACCGCCAGCCCTGAAGCGCCCTCTAAATAAAGGCGAAGTCGAACTGTTCCTGGTGAATCTGCGCGTCGCTGGTGATGTCGAGCACGCCCAGGTAGTCTTCTATCTCGACGAGGATGTCGCGCTCCGGCCCGCGCAGCGCGCGCGCCACTTCCGGGTTGATGCGCAGCGTCGCCTGTTTGATACCGTCGCCGTTCATGCCGCGTGCGAGGCGTCGCGCTTCCTCCAGAATCTCATAACAGATGGTCTGCGGGGATTTGACGAGCCCTGCGCCCTGGCAGTAGGGGCAAGGCGAGCAGAGCGTGCGCTCAAGCGATTGCTTGACGCGCTTGCGGGTCATAATCACCAGCCCGAAATCGTTGAACGAGAGCACCTTCGTCGGCGATTTGTCGCCCTGAAGAGCTTCCTGCAAAGCCTGCATGACGCGGTTGCGGTTGCGCCTGTCCTCCATATCGATGAGGTCTAGGACGATGATGCCGCCAAGGTCGCGCAGGCGTATCTGGCGGACGATCTCGTCAACGGCTTCGAGGTTGGTGCGCGTGATCGTGTCTTCGAGGCGTGTGCCGCCGCGCCCGACGAATTTTCCGGTGTTAACGTCGATGGCGACGAGCGCTTCCGTCTGGTTGATGACCAAGTAACCGCCCGAGCGCAGCCAGACGCGCGGCTTGATGGCCTTTTCCACCTCGGCCTGGACGCCGAAGGCTTCCAGGATAGGCTCCTCGCGCGTGTAGAGCTTGACGCGCTTGACCATGCGCGGCTGAATGCGATTGATGAACTCCACGATCTCGCGGTACTCATCTTCGGAATCGACGCGAATCGCCGTGAACTCTTCCGACAACTGGTCGCGAAGGATGCGCTGCACGAGGTCTAGGTCGCGGTGCACCATCGCGGGCGCTTTGGCCTTCTCCGCGCCCTTGCGTATTTCGAGCCAGGTGCGAACCAGGTAGCGCGCGTCGTCGCGCAAGTCCGCCTCGCTGATGCCTATGCCAGCCGTGCGTACGATAAAGCCGCCCGAAGGCACGTCCTCTTCGGCGCGTATGGCCTGGATGAGCTTGCGCAGGCGCACGCGCTCGCTGTCGGACTCGATCTTGCGCGAGACGCCGACATGCTCGACCGTCGGCATGTAGACGAGAAATCTTCCGGGCAGCGCGATGTGCGAAGTGATGCGCGCACCCTTTTTGGCGATCGGCTCCTTGGCAATCTGGACGATGATCTCCTGCCCCTCGCGCAGGAGGTCTGTGATGGTCGGTTGCTGGCGGTCACGACGCGAGCCGCCACCACCTTCGCGCCCACCGCCTTCGCGTCCTCCGCTCTCACGACCACCGCGCTCACGCGGGCGACGATCATCGCGCCCGTTACGCTCTGGACGCTGCTGGTCGCGGCGTCCCTGTGACTGCGGGCGCGGCGACGCGGCGGCAGCGGGCGCTGGCGCTACAGGCGCGGCCACAACAGCCGGAATCTCTTCGGCGTCGGCCCCGGTTTCCGTCTCTTCGTCCTTCCCGTTAGCACGATTATCTTCGCCACCCTCCTGAGCCTTACCCGGACGACGACGACGGCGTCCGCCGCGACGCGTGGCGAATTCCGCGCGCGAGCGCCCGCTCGTGACGCTCGCCTCACCATCTTCATAAGCTTCTTCGTCGCGGCCCGCGCCCGCCTCGAAATGAGCACCGTCGGCGGCCTCTGAGGCAACCAGGTCTGTGCTCGCGGCGCGGTCGGCTTCCGTTTCGAGCACGGCCATGTCTGTTTCGCCTTCGCCGCCCTCGGCATCCGTGCGGCGCTTACGGCGTCCGCCGCCGGTGGCCGCAGCCTTCTTGCTGGCCGCTGTCTTCTTCGTCGTGCTCTTGGTCGCAGTCCCGGCAGAAACGGCAGCCTTCTTGCTGGTGCTGCGAGCGCGTTTCGGTTTCGCAGCCTCTTCGTCCGTAGTCTCGGCGGGCTGGTCTGCGGCTGCTGCGGCTTTCGTCCCGCGTCCCTTTCTTGCGCCGGTCGTTCTCGCCGTCGTAGAGCCGCGCCGTCCGCGCGAGGGCTCGGGCGTGGGCGTCGTCTCTTCGACACCGACGCCTTCGGCAAACTTCTCATCATCGCTGATGCGCTCGAAGCTTTGCGTTCCGAGCACGTCTTCTCCGACCTCGTCGATGAAATCGGCGACGTGAGCGGCGACGGCCTGCTGCACGGGGGTCGTCGTGGCCTCCTGTCCTTCCGTAGAGGCGATGTCGCTGTCGTCTATGCGCTGGAATGAGGCGTCGGAGGTGAGGCCGGAGTTGAGTAGCGAGCCGACCTCCGTTTCGTGTATGCCTTCAATATCAAACTCGACGGCATGAATCTGATCGAAGATGCGTTCTTGCAGCCGCGCGTCCTTGAACATCGCGCCATTCTCAGCGGCGACCTCGTCCTCATCGACGATGCGTTGAAAGTCGTTGCCACCGGCGGCGAAAGGCGTGGCGGGAATCTCCGTATCGAATGCGGAAGCGACCGTGGACGTGCTCGGTTGAGCAGGCGCGTCCTGTCTCTGTTCCTCGCCGCTCTTGCTGCGCCGACGCCCGCGCCGTCCGCGCCGACGCCCGCCGCCTTCTTCCGTCTCCTCCGCCTGTGCGCTCGCCGTAGCCTCGGCAAGCGGCAGGGCTGTCTCGGGCTCCTCCACTTCCGCGAGCGCCTCCGGCTCCTCCACCACCGTTTCGACTTCCTCATCCAGGATAGCGGGTTCGGCCTCGTGCAGCGGTTCGAGCCGCTCCTGCGTGGCCTCTATGTGCTGCTCGCGCTCGACGCGCGCCTGCTCGATGCGCTCGTGCGCGGCCCGCTCGGCAGTGGTCGCATCCGACTTCTTGGATTTATCGAGAACGATGCGCTCGAACTCCTCTTCCTCGTCGAAGAAGTCCGAGACGTAGAGGAACGCGTCGCGTTCGAGCCCGATGTCGACGAATGCCGATTGCATGCCGGGCAGGACGCGCATCACGCGCCCCTTGTAGATATTGCCGACGATGCCCTGATTCTCTTCGCCACGCTCGATGTAAAACTCCGTGACCCGTTCGTTTTCGATAATCGCGATCTTTTTTTCGCGTCCATTGACGCTGACGATCAATTCTTTTGCCATGTGCTGAAAAATTTCCCCCTGAGCGGCGACGGCCAAAACGTCTGGCTGCCGACGAGCGTTCCCGCTGCAACTACTACGGCGCGCTCTCCGAAGGCGGGCGCTCGTGTGGTAGTAGTTTGGGCGGCGTGCTCGTCACGTTTCGTACCAGTCGTCGTGTAGATGTGGTGAAGCGACAGGCGAGCGTTGTCTGCGAGCCAAGGGGCGAGATGCGCGAGCCTGTCACGTTGAGCGAGCGAGACGCGCTCGCATGCATGAGTTGGAGTGATAGTAGAGAGAGGGCCGACACGTAAGATCGGCGAATAAGCAATGCCGAGCGGCCCTCGTTTTAGAGTCGGGACTTTGACGGCGCGCGAGTGTTGGCTGGCAACTGAAGCCGTCGCGCGATGTGCGCCTGAAATATGAGACCTGTCCAAAGGGAAATCCCCGTACTTGCCTGGCCGAAGCATCTACAGCGACAGCAACCACCCTTGATTAGAGCAGGGAGCACACCCTTTTCCTGAAAGAATGAGTATGCTCGGATACCCGCCGCGAGCGACGAGGAAGCGCGTCTGCGTTAGCTCCAGGGTTGTTTCGCGATCAAACGTGAAGCGCGCTTCCGTTGTGGGTGGTGGCCGCGAAGAAAGCGACCGCTTGGCAGATTCTAAGAATCAAAAGCAGATCGAATTCAATAACCGACCTTCAAAAATTTCGTATCCCGCCTGCACGAGCGGAGCCACCTGTAGAACTTTCCTGCTTGTACAGCAACCCGACGAGCCATGGTCTCGGTGGATACGCCGCGCCGAAATCCGATTGGGCGCATGCAAGGCGAGCACCGAAAGTATAACCGAGAGAGAGGGGAAACGCGAAGTAAGGATGAAGGATGAAGGAAAGGCATCTCAAATCTGAGATTCAATATTTCAAATTACTTTCATCCCTCATCCTCGCTTTCAAAATGGTGACTCGTCTGCCGTCGGCCCGTAGACGGACGGTAAGGGAACGTCGCGCAGCCGAAGATAAACGGAGAGCTGGCCGCGATGATGGACGATGTGATTCAAAACTACGAAACGAATCACGGCGAGGCGCGGCATCTCAAAGAGCACCTGCTCGCCGTTCCTGTAACGCCAAAGGGTAAGCAGCCGCTCCTCCGACAACGTCTTCAACGACTCAAGGGCTTCCGCGATGTTTTTATCGAAGGCTTCAAGGATACTCGAAACGCTCTCCGTGGAAGGCGAGTGGGCTTTGAGGTCGTTCGTGTCGTATTCGTCCAAGGTCAGAGCCGCGACGAGCAGGCGTGGAAGCGTGGCGAGGTGCGCGGCCAGCCGCCCGAGCGTCATGGACTTTTCATGCGGCTGCCACTGAAGCGCGTCCTGCGGAACCCGTTCAAGCAGCCTTCTCGTCGTCGCCGCCTCGTGCTTCAATTCCGCGATCACCGGCTCACTGAAATTCATGGCTGTCCTTTAATTGACGAAGCGGCGCAGTTGGACGCTGATGGCGAAACCGATGGCGATGAAAGTGGCGAGCACGGAAGACAGGCCCGCGCTCATCAGAGGCAGCGGGACGCCGATCACGGGCAGCATGCCGAGCGCCATGCCGATGTTGATGAAAAGCTGGAAGGCCAGCCCGCCGACAATCGCCATGATGACGAGCATGCCCGTGCGGTCGGGCGCGCGGCGCGCGCCCGATATGAGCCGGGAAAAGAGAAGCGCATAGGCAACGAGCAGCAGGATCGAGCCGACGAAGCCTGTGGTCTCCGCCGTGACGGCGAAGATAAAGTCGGTGTGCGGCTCCGGCAGAAATTTCAGACGACTCTGCGAATACTCGGCCGAAGCACGCGTGCCAGAGATGCCGCCCTTGCCGACCGTCACGATCGATTGCCAGGTGTGATAACCGAAGCCGCGCCGGTCTGCGTTCTCCGGGTCTAGGATGACGTTGATGCGTTCCTGCTGGTAGTTCTTGATCTTGCCGGTCTTGACCCCGACCACGTAGGCGGCTGGAATAAGCGCGATGCTCAACAAAAGCGAGGCGACCACTATCCACATCCGCACGGAGGAGAGAAAGAGCACGACGGCGAGGAGCGGAAAGTAAGTGAGCGTCTGCCCGGCATCCGGCTCAAGCAGGATGAGCCCGACGGGGAGCGCCAGAATCCCGACGCCGACGAGCGTCTCCATCCAGGTCAAAGGCCCCTGCCTGTGCTTGCCGAAGAAATAGGCGAGCATCAAGACGGTCGGAATCTTGACGAACTCCGAGGGCTGAAACTGTCCTATGCCCGGCAGCTTGATCCAGCAGCGCTGCCCGTTGATCTTCATCCCGATGCCGGGGATGAGCACGATCACCAGCAGCACGAGCCCGAAGACGTAAAAGGCCGGTGCGATCTGCACCAGCTTGCGATAGTCCGTGAAGGCGACGGCGAGCATCGTCACGAGCGCAATCCCGAGGCCGATCAACTGCTTCTGCGCATAGGTCTCAAGCGGCTGCGCGTTGTGAATCTGCCACGTGCCGAAGACGACGATGCCGACGGCCAGCAGCGCCAGCAGCCAGTCGAAATCGCGTACCTTACGTCGTTCTAAGATGGTTGACATGATAAGAACAGTAATCAGTGACGAGTGGCGAGTGACGAATGAAAGACCAGCTCTTATCCTGTCACTCGTCGCCGGTCACTGCTTTAAAGCAAGTTGCTCGGCTCCGGGCGGTTCCTCGTTGCGCGTCTTGCGATAGTATTCGTCGTAGACGGCGCGTGCCGCCGGGGCCGCGTGTGTGCCGCCGAAGCCGACGTTTTCGATCAGGGCCAGGACGGCGATTTCCGGTTTATAGGCGGGGGCGTAAGAGACGAACCAGGCGTGGTCTTTGTTCTCGCCGGTATCTTTGCCCAGGCCGACGACCTGCGCCGTGCCCGTCTTGCCTGCGATGTCGAACCCGGCCATCTTGATACGGGCCGCCGTGCCGAAGTTGTTGACCACACCCCACATCCCCTCGACAACCATGTGATGCTGGTCTTCGGGGATCGGGATGACCTTGGGCGCTGGATGATCGAAGGTGTGGGCGGGGCGAGCCGGGAAGGGCCCGACCTCGCTGACCTCGCGTGCCTCTCTGAGGAGATGCGGAACAAAGAGCTTGCCGCCGACGCCTATGCCTGCGACGGCGCGCAGGAGCGAGATCGGCGTGATGATGTCGTAAACCTGTCCGAAAGAAGCGTAGACCGTATCGATGTCTCTCCATTCAGGGTCACGCGGATTCCATCGCGCCTTGAACTCCGGCGACGGAGTCCAACTGACGACCTCGTGCGGCAGATCAATGCCCGTGCGCTTGTTGAAGTCGAACTCGTCGACCATCTCCATAATCCCGCCGATGCCCATCTTGAGGCCGAGACGGTAGAAGTAGCCGTCGCAGGATTTCGTGATCGCGTAGCGCAACTCCGGCATGCCGTGATTGCCCATGCAGCGCGTGAACTTGTTGCCGACAGTGATGCCGCCGCCGCACAATAGCTGCGAGTGGTCGAGCGTGATCGCGCCCTGCTGCAACCCTGCCACGGCCATCGGTATCTTCCACGTCGAGCCGGGCGGATAGCGCCCCTGTATGGCGCGGTTGACCAAAGGCGTGCGCGGGTCTTGCTTCAAGTCTGCGTACTCTGCGCGCCCCTTTTTGGTCGTGATGCGCTGCGAGAAGAGGTTCGGGTCGTAGGTCGGGTAGGAGGCGAGCACCAGTATCTCGCCGTTATTGGGATCCATAGAGATGATCACGCCGCGCTTGGAGGGCGAGTTGCGAAGGCGGTCTTCGGCGACCATCTGTAGGTCAAGGTCAATGCTGGTGACTAAGTCCTGGCCGGGTTGCGGCTCGACGCGCTCGATCTCGCTCTGGATATGGCCGCGACTGTCTACGACTACCTTGCGATAGCCGTCGCGCCCGCGCAGGTAATCATCGTAGACGGCTTCCAAGCCCTCCTTGCCGATGATGTCGCCGGGCCGGTAGCCGTTATCCTTGTAGCGCGGCTGCTCCAACTGCTGCGGGCTGATCTCGCCGACGTAGCCGAGCACATGTGCCAGCACGCCGTCTTTCGGGTAACGACGTTGCGGCGCCGGCTCGACGCGCAGCTCTGGAAACTCAAGCGCGTGTGATTCGACCCAGGCGATGTCGGCCAGCGTGGCGTTCTCCTTGACGCGTATGGACTCGAAGGCGGGCTGGGATTTGACCTCGTCAAAGTGCTCGCGCAGGATGTCGGCGTCGACGGCCAACCCTTCGGCGAGCGGCCCGATGACCGCGCCGAAATCTTTGCCCTTCATGTCCTCGCGCGAGAGGATGACGTTGTAGATTGGGCGCGAATCGACCAGCAGCTTGCCGTTACGATCGAGGATGACGCCGCGCGGGGCCGGAATCGGCAGCAGGCGTATGCGCTGGTTCTCGGCGCGCTCGGCGTAGTACGAGCCGTTGACGACCTGTAGGACGTAGAGCCTGACGCCGAGCACGACCAGCAGCATCAGCACCAGCACCTGTATAATCCTCAGCCGCAGCCGCAGGTTTTGTGAATCATCCTCGAATTTCATAACTGTTAAGAGTAATCAGCAGGCAGTAGTCAGTTCGATACCAGACCCGATGGCATTATACTCACAAAATCATTCAAGCTGTTATGACTGATTTACGGCCTGCGCGTTTGCCGAACACTTCTTCATCTTCTCTTCAAAGTGCTCGGGCCGCGCCGGGCGATGCGGCGTCTCCATGCGAACTGGCGGCGCTGTCGTGCCCGGTCGCTAAAGAACGTGTCGAGGAGATAGAGGATTAGCGTGCCGAAGACGGTCGTGCCGATCAGCTTGAAAGAAGCTGTTTCGGCGAAAGGCTTGAGCGTCGGCTGGCTCAACATCCGATGCAGAAGAACAAAGACCAGCGAATCCAGCAAGGCCGCCCCTGCTAAGACGGGGATTCGCACTAAGGGGTTGTCGAGCATCACCCTGGTCGCTATGTAGGCGATCAGGTAGGCCACCAGCGTCTTTGAGAAACCGCCCGCGCCGAGCAGCCCGCCCCCGCCTAGGGCATCCATCGCAAGGCCGGCGACCGCGCCGATCACGAGCGCCTGCAAGGGGTCTCTCTGCAAGGCGAAATAGACGACGACGATCAGCGGCAAGTCAATATAGACAAAAGGAGGCCAGATGGCTCCCAGCGAAGATTGGAGGATGACAGCCAGCGCAAGAACCAACGCGATTTTCAGTTGACGCATTCTTAAAACAGTGGCAAGTGACAAGCAGAAGGACGAAGTTTTAAGTTTTTAACTTTCCACTCGTCACTGCTTTTTAACATTGGGTAGCGCCTGATCAGGCACGACGCGTTGTGGGGGCTTGTATTGCAGCACGGCAACCTCTTGCAGCGCGTTCAGTCGTGCGCTCGGCTTGATACGAATGACATGCGGCACTGTGGCCGACCCTTTTTTGACTTCGACCACTTCGCCGACGCTCAGGCCCGCCGGGTAGATGCCGTCCTGCCCGGTCGTCGTCACGTAGTCGCCCACGTTGACCTCTTCGAGGCCCGAAACATAACGCATCTCCACGAGCCCGTTCAAGCCCAGCCCGCGCACAGAGCCGAGCGCGTTGGACTGCCCCAGTTGGCCCACGAGCGCGCCCGCCGCAGCCTTCTCGTCCGTAATCAACATCACCTCGGCCGTCCAGGGGCTCGTGGCCACGACACGCCCGACGATGCCGCTCGGCGTCACCACCGGCATATTGTTTTCCACGCCCGACATACGGCCACGATTGATCGTCACCATATCGAACCAGAGCGAGGGGTCGCGTGCGATGACGCTGGCCGCGACCATCCCGTACTGGCTCTTCTCCTTGAGATCGAGCAGGGCTTTTAAGCGCGCGTTCTCGTCGGCGGCCATGCGCGTCTCGCTCAGCTCAATCTGCATCTGCTCGACGCGCTGCTTCAATTGTTCATTTTCCGACGCGGCGTTCCTCAAGTTGGCGATGCGCTCGATCAGTCCGAGCCCCGCGCCGCCCGCGCCCGTCGTCACTCTCTGGGCAGGCGAGACGATGGCCTGGGCCCAGACGCGAATCATGCGCTGCTTGGTCACATTGTCGCGCGCGTCATAGGCCATCAACGCCAGATTCACAAAAAGCAGCCCGACGAGCCACCAGGGGGCACGCTGCCTGATCTCTCTTTGTGTGCGAACGACTGCCATAAGCGTGAGATGTCAGATGTTAAATGTCAGTAAAAGCCGGTCACCGGCATCCGGCCTCACTGCTGTTATGTTCCGCTCGTCAGCGTGTTGTCCCACTTGACGCGCTTCAGTAGATTGAAATCCGAGAGCATCTTGCCCGTGCCGAGCACGACAGATGAGAGCGGGTCGTCGGCCAGAGAGACCGGCAGGCCCGTCTCAATCGAGAGGCGGCGATCAAGATTCTTCAGGAGCGCGCCTCCGCCCGTCAGCACTATGCCGCGCTCGACAATATCGGCCGAAAGCTCCGGCGGCGTTCGCTCCAAAGCCACGCGCACGGCGTTGACGATGGTGGCGACCGAATCCGAGAGCGCTTCGCGGACTTCCTCGTCCGTGATCGTGATTGTCTTCGGTATGCCTTCGATGAGATTGCGTCCTCTGACTTCCATCGTCAGCACTTCGTCTAAGGGGAAGGCCGAGCCCAGCTCGATCTTGATCGCTTCGGCTGTCCGCTCGCCGATCAAAAGGTTGTACTTTCTCTTGATGAACTGCGTGATCGCCTCGTCCATCTCGTTACCGGCGACTCTCACGGCGCGCGAATAGACTATGCCGGACAGAGAGATGACGGCGATGTCCGTGGTGCCGCCGCCGATGTCGACGACCATATTGCCGTGCGGTTCCGTGATCGGGAGCCCAGCGCCGATGGCTGCGGCCATCGCTTCTTCGACGAGATAAACTTCCGAAGCCTTGGCGCGATAAGCTGAATCCTCTACGGCGCGGCGCTCGACCTGCGTGATCTCCGAAGGGATACCGATGACGACGCGCGGGCTCACCCAGGTCTTTCCGTTATGGGCCTTTCTGATGAAGTGCTGAAGCATCTTCTCAGTGACTTCAAAATTGGCGATGACGCCATCTTTCATGGGCCGTATGGCGACGATATTGCCGGGCGTGCGTCCGAGCATCTCCTTGGCATCACGGCCCACGGCTTCGACTAAGTTGGTGATCTTGTTGATCGCCACGATTGACGGCTCGGAAACGACGATGCCGCGCCCCTTTGCATAGACGAGCGTGTTTGCCGTGCCGAGGTCTATTGCCAGGTCGCTGGAAAAGAGACTAAAGACTGATTTAAAGGCCATTTATGTGTCCATATCTTTTGAAAGTAGGGATGCGCCTGAAGGGGTGAGCCGCCTCGCACACGCAAGTGGCTCCTGAGCCGGGGAACGCGCATGCTTAAAAAGGTCGGATGACGCTCACCGCACAGGAGCGAACTCTTTAAGATACACCGAAGTAAAGTGATTTGCTATTGCGAAATCGCTTTTTCGCTTAAAAAGTTGGGGGGAATGGCTGCGGGGCGACGCGGATACAGTTTTTGTTGGCCGCTTTGGCCTCGTACATCGCCCGGTCGGCGCAGGCGATCAGTTGTTGCGGCGACTGCGCGTGCTGCGGGAATGCGGCCACGCCAAAGCTCGCCGTCAGGTGCAGGCAGAGGGAGCGCCCGCCGTGGAAGCGATGGCCTGCGATTCGTTCGCGCACGCGCTCGGCCACCAGCAGCGCCTGCTCTATGCCGCTTTCCGGCAGGATGATGACGAACTCGTCGCCGCCGTAGCGGGCCACGATGTCCGTATCACGCACAGATGAGAGAATCACTGAGGCCATCTCCATCAGGACGTGAGAGCCGACGAGGTGACCGTGCTGGTCGTTGATGCCCTTGAAATCGTCCATGTCGAGGAAGAAGGCCGCGACCGTCGAGCCGTAGCGGCGTGCGCGCTTGATCTCGCTCAGGAGGAACTGGCGCAGGAAGCGCGCGTTGTGCAGTTTCGTCAGATCGTCCGTCAGAGAAAGCCGTTCGGCCTCGGCGATACGCACGGAGTTGGAGAGGGCCGAAGCGATGGGCAGGGCGAGAGCGCCTAAGAGGGCCGCTTCCGATTTGGAGAAGAGGCGCGCGCCCTCGCCCTCGCGCACGGCTTCCAGGACTCCCATCACACGCTCGCCGCTTAAGAGCGGCACGGCCAGGATGCACTGCTTCTTCTCTCGCCGCCTGACGGTCTCGCCTCTGCTGATGCTCTCTTTGACGGCTTTCGACTCGGCTCCGGCGAGCATCAGGGCATCGCCCATCAGCGCGCGCCGCCAGTCTTTTTCCGGTATCTCTCGATTGCTCTCGGTCAGCCCGCGCGCCGCGAGCGGCTCAAGCTTCGTCGCTTCCGCGCCCGTCTGTTCCGAAGTCAGGTAAATAGTCCAGCGTTCGGCACGGATGAGCGGGGCGAGCCCGGCCAGGGCGGTCTGCGCGGCGCTCTTCTGATCGGCGGCGAAGTGCAGGGATGCGACCAGCTCAAAGGCCGCGCTCAAGGCGGCGGGGCGCAGTCCGCGCGGCAGCAGCAGCGAGCCCGAATCGCTCAGGTGCGCGGCATCCTTTGGCAGCGTGAGGTCGCCCGTGCGCCCGTGTTCTTCCATTTCGCGCAGCAACGCGGGCAATTGCGCCGGGCTCGCGGCGACCCAATGGAAGCCCATACGCTTGAGCGCCGCGTCGTCGAATGAATTACGCAGGGTCGCGCCGTTCCCGTTGGTGTAGGGGCGGCAGCCGACCAGCGGGGCATCCGGCCAGAGGAGCGCGGCCCGCTCAACGACACTGTAAAGCTCCATCGTGTTCGCTTGCGGAGAAATCTCGTACAGGACGGCGAGCGGAGGAGAAAAGCCGTTGCCGTTGGGCTGCGGGTAGTGTGTATCGAAGGGCTCGACCGCCTGGGCGAGCTCTATGCCCGCCGCGCGCAGGGCTTCGGAGAGCGCGCCCGCGCTCTGCGTTTCGGCCATCAATACCACTTGCTTAGACATAAAGCTGCTATCTCTTCTGGTGCGATGCGACGCCCCCCATAGGGATACGGTACTGCTCGCTGTTGCCCTGCGGGTCTTGCGCTTCCAGCATAATCTCGCGCGCGTCCGCCGGGATGGTGATCTGTAGTTGGAAGGTTCCGTCGGCAGCCGAAAGGGTTTCGCGCCCGAGGATACGTATGGTCGTGCCGCGCGGGGCGCGTCCATGAATGATATAAACGTTGCCGCCGATGAAATCGAAAGTGATGTTGGAGACGGCCACGTGCTCGCCCCTGCCGGGCGGCGAGACGATGAACTTCTGCGGCTCGCACCAATCGCTGGTCTGCCCGGAAGAGGCAGTGGCGCGCACGCGCCAGAAGTAATCGCCGGGCCTGAGATCGCTGGCGTTGAATTCCATCGCGATCAACTGGTCGCGCTCGATGACACGGCCAGCGGCGACGAAGAAGGGGGAAGTGGCGACCTCCACGCGGTAGTGCGCGGGCGTGCCCGAAGCCGGACGCTGCCATTTGAGAGAGACGTTGGCGGAGCCGTTGGCCCCGGCCTGGACTCTCTCAAGATTGCGCGGCGCGATGGGCGGCGGAACCTCCAGCAGACGCTCACGCCGCGCGAGCGTGCCCGATTGATTGATCGAGAGATATTCGCCGTTACGCACGATGGTCTTATCGCCGTTGGCCGTCACGGTCTCAAGCTGGCCGGAAGCGACGCGAATCTCTTCCGTCTTATCAGGATTGACGCCAAAACTGGCCCCCGTATCGGAAGTCAGGCTGCTCTGCGTCTGGTGCGTCTCGACGACGTTGCTCGCGCCGTCCGGCTGCTGTTCCGTGCGGACGTTGATCTGTCCGGTATCGACCGCCACGCGTACCTGTGTCCGCTGCTCGCCTTCGACCTTGGTATTCTCGCGTATGATGACGGTGCTGTTGGGACGCACGACCAAGGTGGAACCGTCTGCGAGCGTGATGCGTGCGCGCCCGTCCGTCTGCGTCTGCACGGTATCGCCGGGGTAAAGCTGCGTCTGGCTGCCCGCCGCGATTGATTCGCGCGTCGTCGCCCGAATGACCCGCACGTCGCCCTCGAAGGAGATAAAACGCGCTCCGGCAGGCGCGTCCGCCACAGCCGGGCCACCCTTAAACGGCGAGCCGTACTTCCAAAGGTAAACGCCCACCCCGCCCCCGAGCGTACTCAGCAGCAACAGCGTGACGATGAAGTAGATTTGCCGCTTCTCAATGATCCACCAGTCGAGATCGAAGCGACCCTGTTTAGTAGCCATAATTGTGGGAGGTGAGACCGAATCAACGAGGGGCGAAAACCAGGGGTCGGGAGCGCGAGCAGGAAAGAAATCCCTACCTGTTTGAAATTAACATAGGCCGATGATCGGTTCAAGCATCTTTTACAATGTTGGCCAAAGTCGCTCTCTATCGAGGAAGAGTTGGGCCTCAGATTTCAATGGGTTAGGGCTCTTCAGCGCCGTTTGCCCGTGCCGGTCATTTCTTCGTCGGGCTCTTGGGCGTCGTTTTCGACATCCTCGAAGGGGCGACCGAAATCGGGCGGGAGGTCAACGTCTATATCCCTTTCGGCTTGTTTGGGCCAGATGACGGAGGCGGCGACGGAGCCGAGCAGCACGACGGCCACGACGCCGAGCGAGATGCCTATGGGGACGTGGACTCCGGCGGCGACGATGAGCATTTTCGCGCCGATAAAGGTGAGGACGATGGCGAGGCCGACCTTGAGGTAGTGAAACTTTTCGATCACTCCGGCGAGCAGGAAATAGAGCGAGCGCAGGCCGAGGATGGCGAACACGTTCGAGGTGTAGACGATAAAAGTATCTGTCGTGATGGCAAAGATGGCCGGGATGGAATCGACGGCAAAGACCAGATCGGTCACTTCGACGATGACCAGCACCAGAAATAGCAGTGTGCCGTTGATGCGCCCGTCTATGCGCGTGAAGAACTTTTCTTCCTCGTAATGGTGCGAGATGGGGATATAGCGCGTGACGAAGCGCACGACGGGGTTCTGCTCCGGGTGAATCTCCGTCTCTTCCTGGCGAAACATCCTGATACCTGTAAAGACCAGGAACGCGCCGAAGATGTAGACCACCCAGTTGAAATTCCTGATCAGCGCCGCGCCGAGAAAGATCATCGCGGCGCGCATCACGAGCGCCCCGAGCACGCCCCAGAACAGCACGCGATGCTGGTACTTCGCAGGGACTTTGAAATAAGAGAAGATGAGCAGGATGACGAAGAGATTATCGACCGAGAGCGACTTCTCGATCAGGTAGCCGGTGATATATTCGAGCCCCTTCTGGTTGCCTAAATGCCAGAAGATGCCCCCGCCGAAGATGAGCGCGAGCGTTATCCAGACGACGCTCCAGGTAGCTGCCTCCTTGTAAGTGATCGCATGTGCCTTACGATTAAACAGGCCAAGGTCTATGAAGAGCATGGCGAGGATAAAGACATTGAAGCCCACCCATGACCAGATAGAATGATCCATATTCATCATGTTCATTATGGCAATAACATAGCACCCGCGCCAGCGCACAATCAACCAGTTGATGTCAGAGGCACGGGAGCGGCGCGGCAACGACCGCACCTATCAAGGAATACGACGACGGCGGATGCGAGCCGCCTGCTGCGGAGTTGCGGCAACGCCTTCGTCTCCGCTACAATTTGCCGTTTACGAGTCACGGTTGATCGGGCAGTGTAGTGATTAGCCGCTAACTTTTCCGCTGGACTATCCAAAATACTTGTTCAGGAAATAACAGAGCATGCTCAAATTTTTTAGCCGTCTGGAACGGACGCGCGGCCTTATCATCGTTATCTTCGCCGTCATGATGGCGGTCAGTCTGGTCATCTTCTACGCGCCGGGGCGCAACAGCGCTTCGATGATGCCCGCGAGCAGCACGGAAGTCCTCGCACGCGTCGGCGGCGAGGATGTCACGGTCGGCGATCTGCAAACGCTCAAGGACAGTTATATGCAGATGTTCGGCGGGCAGATCAGCCTCGCGCAGCTTGGCGGCGACAAGCGTTTTCTCGACGGGCTGATACGCGACCGCATCATCGCGCAGGAGGCCGCGCGACTGGGCCTCGCCGCCTCCGATGCCGAGGTCGCCGATAAGATACGCAAAGAGTTCAAGGATGCTTCGGGAAAATTCGTCGGCTTCGACCGCTATAAGGAATCGGTCGTCGGGCGCTACGGCAGTATCGAGCGGTTCGAGCGGCAGATTCGAGACCAGATCGCCGCCGAAAAGCTACAGGCTTTCGTCACGGCGGGCGTGCGCGTCTCGGACGCGGAGGTGCAGGACGATTACAGGCGCAAAAACACGACCTTCCAGGTGGTCTACGTGCCCGTGACCGCCGACAAGCTGGCGCAAAAGATTCAGCCTTCGGACGAAGAGCTGCGCGCCTTCTTCGACCAGCACAAGACGGAGTATCGCATTCTGGAACCGCAGAGGAAGGTTCGCTATCTCTTCATCAACCAGGCGAAGGCCGGAGAGAAGCTGCAAATCTCGGACGACGATCTGCGCAAAGAGTATGACAAGCTCGCGCCCGAGAGGAAGCAGGCGGGAGTCCGCGTGCAGCAGATCGTCCTCAAGGTCGCACGCCCGGACTTAGACGCACAGGTGCGTCAGAAGGCCGAGAACCTTGCGACACAGCTACGCGCGGCAGCGAGCGGCGGCGCTGTCACGGAAGAAGCTTTCGCGACGGCTGCCAAGGGCAACTCCGAAGACGCCGCGACGGCCCAGCAGGGAGGCTACCTTCCCGCGCCCGTCAAGCGTAATCCGAACAAGCCCGACCCGCTCTATGATCGTATGCTCGAATTGCAGGAAGGCGAGATGACGGAGGCTTTCAAGCAGGGCAACAACTATTACATCATGCGTCGTGGCGCGCCCGTGCCTAAAACCTTCGAGGACGCCAAGCCAGAGCTGATCGCCGCGCAGCGCAACTCGCGCGCGTACGCCATCGCCGCGCAGTTGGCCTCGCGCGCCGAAGCGCGCCTCAAGGAGACAAAGGATTTCCAGAAGGTCGCGCAGGAGCTTGCCCCTGAAGCCAACATGACGCCCGCCGATATGATCAAAGAGACGCCCTACGTCAAGCCCGGCGATGATGTCCCCGGCATCGGCAATAATCAGAATTTCAGCGACGCCATCGCGGCGCTACAGAACCCCAACGACGTGGGCACGCGCACGGGCGTCCGTGATGGTTTCGCCATCCCGATGCTGCTGGATAAGAGAGAGCCGCGCATTCCAGAGTTTGAGGAAGTCAAGGACAAGGTGGCGCAGGCGCTCAAGCAGGAGCGCGCCAAGCAGCAGTTGGAGCAGAAGACAAACGAGCTGGCGAGCAGCGCCGCGAGCGCCGCAGACCTTAAGACCGCAGCGGAGAAGCTCGGGCTTGAGGCCAAGACGGAGGACAACTACAAGCTGGGCACGCCGCTTGGCGAAGCCGGGACGAGCCCTGCCGCCGATGACGCCATCTTCAATCTGAAAGAGGGAGAGGTCACGAGACCGCCCGTCAAGATCGGCGACAACTGGGTAGTCATCGGCGCGACCAAGCGCACGGAGGCAGACCTCACGGAGTTTGCCAAGCAGCGCGACCAGTTGATGCAGTCCGCGCTCTCTGCGCGCCGCAATCAGGTCTTTGACGACTACATCACCAACTTGCAGGCGACGATGCAGCGTGACGGCAAGATCACCATTTACAAAGACGTGCTCGCCAAGGTCTCCGAGGACGAGCCGGTCGCCGCACCGCCGCGCCGCGCTCCGCCGCGCATCCCCGGCCAGCAGTAACGAGGGATGAAGGTGTGAGCCGGTCGCCCGATTGCCTCGCTCGTCTGGCAGGACTCGGCAATCCTTCGACGCTTAATCGAAGGCTCTTGTGAGAGCGGAAAGTCGAACCGCCCGGAAGCAATGACAGGCTTCCGGGCGGTTCGACTTTGGGAGGGTGCGGCTACAATCCGGCTAAGAACACGTCCCAGGCCCAGCGCCCGAGCTGTGCGCCATGTGTGTCTCTGACCTTTGCCCGGTAGCGAAACTGGTTGCCGTACCCGTCTACTCGCTTCGACTCTTTGTATTCAACCTCGATTGATTGCACTCCGAGTTCCCCCAGCCTGTGTAGCTCTGACGGTTCCGACACGCCGTTGTGATTCGTGTCCTGCCACAGTCGCAGCGCCGAGAAGATCGTGTCTTGCGGACTGATCCGGCCGTCGCCGTTGCCTCCCTTTTGACTGTGTGTCGTATGCGGCGAGGGCGAGGAATCCGTTCCTCTCGCGGCCCTTGAGGCGGGGCAGGCTGCGCGGTGAAATTGGTGGTTTCGACTTAAGAGACACTGGCGCTAATGACTCTGAGGGCAAAAAAATTGCCAGCAGGAAGCTGGCTGGCAAATCATCGCTTTGGAATATCGCGGGCCATCTGCGCCGCGAGGCGTGTTGGCCTCGAACGCCGCTCGAATCGTTTAAGTTCGGTTCCGGCTCACAACCGCCCAAGCTTGATGATTCGTTTGGCGGGCGTGGGACGGAAATCCCATCACTTCTCATGAATCCGGTTCCATCTCCGAAGCTTAATATCTGAAAGTACAAGATCAGTTTCTTCGCATCAGGCTTGTTCTCCCTCTGTCTGAAACGCTCCCAGTTCTGTTGTTTATTGTCGGGAAAACTGAAAACGTAAGTTTCACCCGGATTGATCGGAACATCATTCGGTTCTGCCCTAGTCTCAAGGCTAGCTAACTGGCTTCTCCCATAATGTAATGAGAATGCGAATCCATTGCCGTCCGGTGCTGTTATTCCGGGTAAATCTATCACTAGGCTCAGAAAATAGATCGGCTTATTGCCTGTATTAGTAACCTCCAGCTGAAAGTCTCGCACCCACTTCTCATTCTTCAAATCTTTGATTGCCTTCTCCTTCTCCTTCTTGAGCTTGACCTTGATCGGCAAGTGCTTCGGCACGGCATTCTCAAACTCTCTTTCCTCTGTCGATTGAGCGAGGCTCTGAGGGAACGAGCCGTGGATGAGATAGAGCGAAGCCAGAGAGGCGAGGAAGAGCAGAAGCACCAGCTTGGCAACAAGAGTTGAAGTCTGTGGTGAATGATTCAGAGGTCTCTTCCTTTGAGGTATGGCTGGGAGCGGAAGGCTGATTGCAATCGTCATCGCTTGATGTCGGCAGAAGAGCCTGTACACGAAATCGCTTATATGCCTGTTCGATGGTGAAGTCAAGAACTTGAGTCGGCGGCCCGAATGCCCGGCGGCGTGCAGCGTCGTTTCACCACCATCCGAGCAGCTTCCACCAGAGAAAGCCCAGCACTGTCCAGATCAGTATGTTGGGGACGGAGACGACGAGGCCGAGCCACCACCATGTCCGCTGCTTGACGTAGCCAGCGCCGAACCAGATCGGCGCGGGCGTCGTGCCGTAGTGCGTCAGCGAAGCGTCGAGGTTTGAGAAGTAAGCGAGCGCGAGCACGGCCAGGTAGGGCGGCGTTCCGGCGACGAGGATGACCGTCAGAAACGGTATGTACATGGCGGTTGCGTGCGCAGTGATGCTGGCGAAGGCGTAGTGCGCGTAGAAGTAGATGAGCAGCAGCACGCCGAGCGCGGCCCACCAAGTCCAACCGCTCGTCAGACCGGCTGCCCCTTCGGCGAAGCGCTTCGTAATCCCCGTCTCGCCCAGCGCCTCTGCCATCCGCACCAATCCCCCATACCAGATGAAGACATCCCAGGCCCCGCGCTCCGAAATCACATCTTCCCAATCCAGCACGTTGCTCAACAGCAGCACGCAAATGCCTATCAGCGCCACCACCGCGTAGTGAATCGAACTGACGCGCCCGCCCGTCAGCGCTTCCAGCTTATCGCCCACAATCCAGAGCGCCGCAACCAGCCCGAAGACCATCAGCATGATCTTCTCGGGCCAGCGCATGGGCCCAATGCGTCTGAGTTCTTCGGCGGCGTACTCGGAGGCGGCGGGCGTGTGTTTGATCTCCGGCGGAAAGATGCGATAGAGCAGGAGCGGCACGACGACGAGCGAGACGATGCCCGGCACGATCGCGCCCATGGCCCAACGGCTGTAGGTGAGAGTGATGCCGGTCACCTGCTGCGCAAACTTTGCGATCAGCACGTTCGATGCCTGGCCCGTGAGGAACATCGCGCAGATGATGACATCGCACTGGTAGAGCAGCACCATCAGGTATGCGCCTAAGCGCCGCGCCGTCGGCCCCGGCTCCGAATCGTAAGCCTGTGCGAGGCTGCGCGCGATGGGAAAGATGATGCCGCCTGAGCGCGCGCCCGTCGAGGGAACGACGGAGGCCAGCAGCATGTCCGTCAAGATCAACGCGTACCCCAGCCCGAGCGAGCGCTTGCCGATGGCGCGTATGAAGAGGAAAGCGATACGGCGTCCGAGCCCGGTCTTGGTCATCCCGCGCGAGATCATGAAGGCCGCCAGCACGAGCCACACGATCGGGTCGCTGTAACCGCGCAGCGCTTCGTTGACGGAGAGAGCGCCCGAGAGCGCGAGCGCCGTGATTCCGATCAGCACCATCGCGCCGCCCGGCACGGGCCGCAGGATACAACCGATGATAGTGGCGACGAAGATCGCCAGCAGTCGCCAGGATTGCGGCGTGATTCCGGCGGGAACGGGCGCGAACGCGATCGCCAGAGCCGAAGCCAGGACGATGGCCCACTTGATTAGACCGGCATGGCGACCGCTCGGGCGCGGCGCTTCATTCGATGGGGCCGCGCCCTGATCAGGGGCTCTGTCTGTCATCAATCCTTCTCGCCCCGGCGTTGGATTAGAAGAGCATGGCGACTGCGATAGTACAGCTTTGAAGAGAAAGGATGAAGGCGGAAGGATACAGGAAAGAAAGGATGAAGGATGAAGGCGGAAGGATGAAGGAAAAGCTTTCAAGACACGGAAGCATTTCTTTCATCCTTCATCCTTTTAGAAGTTGCGCATGAGCGGCGCGATCTCCGTCTGCGTGATGTTGAGCTTGATCTCGACCTGATTGGCCTCGGACGAGACGTTGAGATTATCGATCAGTGCGGAAAAGGCTTCGGCCTGTGCCTTGCCCGCGCCGGAATGTCCGCCGACTCCGAACTTGCCGAGCAGCTTCAGTCCGTTGATTGCCTGCGCGATGTCGTGCGCCTGATCTGCGTTCTCCGTGCGCGCGGCGAGAAGCGTCTGGGCTTCTGTTCCGACGGTGCTGACAGACCCGTAAATCTGGCGTATGGAGGCGGTCAGCTTGTCTGCTCTCTCGTTGCCGAATCCGAAGCCGCGAGCCGTGCCGGGCGGGATGTTACCGGCGAAGCTGGCGAAGGCGTTCGGGGTGCGCGTCGCCAGATCGACGAGGCCCTGATCGACACGCGCGACGCCCGGATTGAGAGCCGCGCGCACGCTTTCCAGATCGCCGACGACGATCGTGCTCGCGTCCAACTCGGCGACGGCCATCCTGTTCGCGTCCTTCCTCGGGGTTGATTCGTCCGCCGCAGCCTCTCTGTCATAGGCTGAAGATAGTACGAAAATCTTTTTTCCTTCGTAGACCTGCTCTTCGCGGCTGATGTTCTCTTTGCGTTTGGCGGCGGCGAATCCGGCTTCGATCACGTCGCCCGCGACGAAGCTTCCGTGCGCGATGGTGACGACCCTCATCTCGCCGCCCGCCGCCTGACCGGGAAAGCGCAGGCCGATCGCCAGGCTCTCTAAAGAGCGTGCGTCGATGCCCGTCTCTTTCTGCAAGCGGTCGAGCTTGGCGTTGACCTTGGCGAGCAGCGCCGCGTCGCCCGCCAGAAAATTCGGCAGCGTGTCGTTCACGAGCCGCTGCGTATCGACGAAGATGATCATGTCGGAGGCCGGAAGCGAAGCCAGCGCCGCACCCGCCGTCGCCGGGCGCGCCGCCGCAGTAGTCGTTGCCGTCCGCATCAGCCGCTCGTTTGTCTGTGCGCCGACGAAAGCCGACAGCGCCAGCAGGAATGCCAGCGCCAACGATGATGCCTGAAATCTTTTGTTCATGATTTTTAACCTCTTAAAGCTTGATTGGCGGAAACGGCCCTCCTCTGGAGCCGCCGAATCTATGACAGACCTACTATACGTCAAAGACGCTGCGAGCGCGCTTTTTGTTAACACGAAAAGGCCACCTGCCCGTGTCGCGGGCAAATGACCTTTTATCACCTCTTCGATTCCGGTCGCATCGAGCCGTGAAGAGAAGGCAAGCGGGTAATCGCCGCTCTTAAAAAACGCTCACGAGCCGGGCGATGTCCGTCTGCGCAAGCTCCAGACGGATTTGCAGATCGCTTCCTTCGGTCGTGACCTTCATGTTGTCTATCACGCTCTGTGCGAGCTTGCCCTTGTCTCCCGGTAGCTGCGCGATGATGAAGCTGCTGAACTGTTTTAAAGCGGCGAAGGAATCGTTGAGGTTACGTGCCTGCTCGGGCTTTGCCGTGCGCGCGATCATCATCATGTCGTAGCCCGTGGCGGTCGTGCCGATCGAGCCGTAAGCCTGATGAATGGAGGCGATGCTTTTGCTGATCTCTTCATTGCCCACGTCAAGGTGCTCGCCGACGAAGGGCGGCACGTTGGCGGCGAATCCCAGAATCGCGTTCGGATTGCGCGTCGCCAACTGAACCAGCTCGGGGCTCAGACGCCCGCGCCCGCCGTGCGCGTCAATCGCTGCCCGCACCAATTCCAGATCACCGATGGCGAGCGTGTTTGCATCGAGCGCCGCGACGGCCACATCGCTGACCCTCATGTTGAGAAGCCCCAGCCACTTCACGCGGTCGTTGATCGTGAAGGTATAGATGGTCTGCTTGCCGTACTTCTGCTCCTGGTATTTGCCTTTCATGGCGATGCGCGCGGCGGCGATCATCGCTCCGGCGTTGAAGCGTCCCTGCGCGAGCGCGACCGTGTCTGTCGTCGTCACCGTCTCACGATTGACGAAGCGCAGGCCGACGGCGACACGCTCGAACTGGCGCGCGTCAATCCCGTAGCGCGTCTTAAAGCTATCGATCTCAGTATTGATCTTATCGAGCCTGGCCTTGTCGCCCGCAAGCGCGCGCGGCAAAGCGTCATTCAAAATCTTCTGGACATCGACGAACATCGCCACGTCCGCCGCAGGCAAGGTCGGCAACAGAGAGCTTGCCGCCGAAGTTGTGACAGCCGCAGCCGTCTTCTGCCTGCCCTCCTGAGCCGAAGCGCTGGCCGCAGCGATCAGAGATAAGAGCGTAATGGCGAGCACCATCAGCGAGGAATTGATTTTCTTATTCACTATTGAGAAATCACCTTTCAGAAAAGCAAGGATGAAAGAAAGGATGAAGGATGAAAGAAATGCTTCCCCGTCTTAATAGCTTTTACTTCATCCTTCCGCCTTCATCCTTCATCCTTCCGCGTTAATCCGCCCACTTCCGATGCGACTCGGTGGCGGGCGGGTTGGCTCTATTTTCGTTTGGCGGCGGGCTTTTCTTCGCGGTCTCCGCCGAGCAGGCCGGGCAGAGAGGGAAGCATTTGCGCCGTGATCTCATCGGAGGTCACTTTTTTGTAGTCCTTCGGCATCTCGAAGAGAGACGGGTCGGCCTCCTGCTTGATGTCGCGCATTTCCATCGTGACCTTTGAGCCGCTCGCGCGCTCGCCCGTCGAGGTGGTTTCAGATTTGACGGGCATGCCGAGCGATTCGTCTACCCAGACGATCGTTTCGGTCTGCATCCCGCTGGCCTCGCCCTTGCCCGTCGTCTTGACGCGATACTTGGTCGTCGCGCGGCCGTTAACCGTCTCCGTCCCGAGCTTCTCATAGTTGGCTCCGGGGCTCTGTTCGTTGATCAGCTTGTCGGGCGAAAAGTCGGACGGAAGATTCCTGGCGGCGGCGGTCAGATCACCCGCCTCGCCCGGCTTGACCTCCGCGTAAAGCTTCTTCGAGTGAAGGAGCATGAAGTGGCCCGCAGGCGTTTGCAGATCGCTCATACGCGCGCCGGGAATCAACTCGTAATCGACGCGCCGCTTGTCTCCGTCGCGCGCGATCTTCAATTCGCGGCTCAGCAGATTCGAGATGCCGGGGATGGATGGAGCATTGCCGCCGAGGCTGCCCGTGACAACCATCGTCGCCGTGTAGCGCTCCGGCTCTTTGGTGGAGAAGGGCGGCGTCTTTGAAGTGTTGTCGGAGGTCGCCGTCTGGTTGCCGTTAGATGCGGCGCTGTTCGCATTGCTTTCGCCGCCCGAACGATTGCACGCCGTAGCCGCGACGATAAGGACGAGAGACAGCGATAAAATGCAGACTCGTCTCAGGCTCGCCCGCCCCGCTTTGATAAGTTGAAAAGGCATTGAAGTTTTTCGTCTCCTTAAAGTTTCACACGCGCTCGACAAGCAGGGCCAGGCCCATCCCGCCGCTGACGCAGAGCGTCGCGAGCCCGCGCCGTGCCCCGCGCTTCTTCATCTCGTGCAGGAGCGTGGTCATGATGCGGACGCCCGTGCAGCCGATCGGATGGCCCAGTGCGATTGCCCCGCCGTTAACATTCAGCCGCTCGGCATCGAACCCGAGATCACGGTCGCAGGCGATGACCTGCGCGGCGAACGCTTCGTTCAGTTCAACCAGGTCTATGTCGTCGAGCGTCAATTGCTGGCGCTTGAGCAGCGCGCGCACGGCGGGCACTGGGCCTATGCCCATGATCTCGGGCGCGACGCCCGCGACCTCGTAATCGACCAGACGCGCCTCCGCTTCGGCCCCTGATTCATTCAAACACTCTTCGCTCATCAGCACGAGCGCCGCCGCGCCGTCCGTAATGCCCGAAGAGTTCCCAGCCGTCACCGTGCCCTCTTTGGAAAAGACAGGGGCGAGCTTCGCCAGCGCTTCGATCGTTGTGCCGGCCCTGTAGTGCTCGTCGCGCTCGAAAGTGACCGTCTCGCCCTTGCGGCCTTTGAGCTGAAGCGGGAGGATTTCCGTCTTGAATCGTCCAGAGGCGATGGCGGCCTCCGCGCGCTGCTGCGAGCGTAGCGCATATTCATCCTGCTCGCGTCTGGAGATTTCATGACGCCGCGCCAGATTCTCCGCCGTCTCGCCCATCACCAGCCCCGAGAGCGGGTCGTTGAAGCCGTCGCGGTACATGCCGTCCACCAGCTCCATGTTGCCCATACGCATACCCCAGCGCGCGCCCTCCGCATAAAAGGGGACGCGCGACATGCTCTCCGTGCCCCCTGCGAGCACCGCCCGCGCGCGCCCGAGCATGATCTCCTGCGCGCCGAGGATAATGGCCTTGAGACCAGACCCGCACGCCTGATTGACCGTGAAGGCGGGCACTGTTTGCGGTACTCCTGCGCGATAGGTGATCTGCCGCGCGACGTTCGGCCCGCCACCGGCCTGCCGCGCCGAGCCCCAGATGGAATCCTCAATCTGCTCAGGAGAAAGACGCGCGCGACTGATACTCTCCGCCGCCACCGCCGCGCCCATGTCTGCCGCCGTCCACCCCGCCAGCGTCCCGCCAAAGCGTCCGATGGGCGTGCGCACAGAACCCGTTATGTAGACATTCTTCATTGCCTCTCTGTCCTCAAATGGAAAATACTATGGCGTATGATTGATGGAAGATGTTAACACACCGAATAGCAAGGATGAAGGATGAGGGCGGAAAGAGAGAATTAACAGGAAGGGAAAAGCAAGGATGAAGGATGAAGGATGAAGGATGAAAGAAATGCTGAAAAGAAATGCTTCCGTCTCTTAATAGCTTTTACTTCATCCTTCCGCCTTCATCCTTGCTTTTCCCTCTCTGCTATTTTCTTGCTGCCACGCGTAAATGCTCAAACGCCTCACCAGTGTTGATGAGATAGCAGACGCCGAGCGTCGTATCACGGAGTTGATCGAAGCGCACGCCGAATGGTGCTACGCGCCCGGCGCAGGCGGCGCTCCGGTTGCGCTCAGCCGTGGCGAGATAGACGTGCATGTCGCGCAGGGGCGTTTGATCTTCTCCTGCTGGACGGAGAAGGGCGTGCGCTCATGGCGCGTGCGTGGCTGGGAGTGGACGGGAGCAAAGCTCACGCTTGAAGCCGCGCGCCGCGCCGGAGCAGAACGCGCCCTGTTGGAGCTTGTCCCGCGCGCCTCCGCGAAAGCGACTAATGCCCTGATCAGCGCCGCGCGTCGCGAGCGCGCGCAACGGTTGGCCCAACTGGCCTGCTCGTCCATCGAAGGGGCGAGCGTCGACAGCGTGGCCTTGAGCGCAGGCGCGCGCCGCGCCGAGCCCGGACGCTACGCGCGCATAGTGCTTCGCCTGAATCAAGAGCGCATCGCCGTGACAGGCGTCGTCACTCCCAAAGAGGTTTATGAAGTAGATGCTTTCCTCTCATCCACTCTCATCTGGTTTATGCGCGCAAGCGAGAGCGCGCGCGCCGCGTTGATCTGGAAGTTATGGCTTGTCGCCGACCCGGAGCACATCAAGACACTGGCAGAACGCGTCGCGCTCCTGCGCCGAGAGCTGCGCCGCGTTATCTCTCTTTTCGAGATTGACGACGAATGGCAGGTGCTAAAGCCCGTACGCTGTCCAGAGCAGGCGGAGTTGTGGACGGGCGCGGGCGCGTCGTTTCGCCGCCCGTCACAGGCTGAGCCGGGCGAGACGGCGGCGCGAATTTTGGCCCTCGCGCCGGATGCGATTGATGTCGTGCGTGCGCGTCATGGCGAGACACTGCGTTTTAACGGGCTGCCTTTCGCGCGTGTGCGTCGCTTGATGGGAACGGAGCGCGTTTGGTTCGGCGTCGAGGGAGCGTCGAAGAGGCGTCTGCTTGACGAGAGCACGGCGCGGGATTGGGACGACCTCCTGGCACAACTAAACGAGCATCGTCGCGCAGACGCTTCCGATCACCGCCACGCGCTGTATCGTTCAGCGCCGGAAGCTTGGCTTGAATCCATGCTCAGGCGCGACATTACGCGGCTCGACCCGGGCCTGCGCCTCGCCCCGCTCTACGCGCAGTTTCGCGCCTCGCAAGGCGGAGCGATCGCCGCCGCCTCTCGCCCCGTAGACCTGCTGGCGCTCAGACGCGATGGCCGCCTCGTCGTCATAGAGCTGAAGGTCAGTGAAGACCGCGAACACGTTCTTCAGGGAGTCGATTACTGGCGGCGCGTCGAAACTCACAGGCGCTCGGGCTCGCTCGCCCGCGCTCACCTGTTCGGCGATGCCGCGATTACAGACGAGCCCCCGCTGGTCTATCTGGTCGCACCGACCCTCAGATTCCATCGCGCCTTCCAATTACTGGCCCACGCCATTGACCCGCTCATCGAAATCTATCGCTTCGACATCAACGAAGACTGGCGCGCCGCAGGCGTGCGCGTCATGCTACGACTGCGACTTGACACAATCAGTGGCAGCGCCGATCTCACACTTCCGTCCAGCCCCGGACGGAACTAATTTGTAGATTTACCGTATTAAAATACACCTCGTGCTTCTATACGTGTTCACGACATTCGGGCGGTTCAGGAGCTGCCGGGTCACCGTGAGGTCGCCACGACCATGAGCTGTCAACCGATCATGTGCTTCACTGAGAGGCACACAAGTCCAGCAAGGAGAATCTCAAATGAAACAGAACCTGATGTTAACCATCTCCTCTATGCTCTTGATCGTCCTGCTTACGTTTCACCTGACGGACGACATCGTTCGCGGGTTTGAAAAGGGAGGGCTCGCAAACCTCATCGGGACAGTGCTCATCTCCGTCGTCTGGCTGTACGGAACGCTGGTGCTCGCCGGGCGGCGGGCGGGGTACGTCATCATCCTCCTCGGGTCGCTTCTTGGGTTGTTTGTCCCCTACGTCCACATGAGGGGGAAGGGTGTCGGCGTCACCAGCAGCATCGCGAACTCCAGCGGACACTTCTTTTTCGTCTGGACGCTCCTCGCAATCGGCGTGACCGCGCTCTTCTCCATCATCCTCTCGGCGCACGGGCTGTGGAGCCTGCAACGGAGCAAGTCCCGATAGTCCAACAACCCGAACAGGGAGCGGCCCGTCGCCGGGGCGTAGGTGATCGGCGCGGATAGAGTTCCGGCCGTTGACCGCCGCGCGAAAGTTCTATTCAAGGCGAAGCGCGTTAATGGCCCTTCACGAATTCCATGAAATAACTCTTCCTTTGAATTCGCAACAGCGGTCAAGAAGCAGCACTCATAAGTGCCTGATGAGAGTTTGGTCAGTGCGTAGAAGATCAGCGCCAGTCGGGCGGCTCTGCGGGCGGCACGTAGGCGGCCTCCAACTCCCTGGCCGACAGCTCTTTGAAAGAGCGCGCGGAGCAGGTGTATCCGAACTTGCGCCGCAGCAGATTGCGGAACGCGGTCTCCTGCTCGTGACTGGTGAAGGCGCGCTTAGGGATGACGGACATCATCCCTTTGCCGTAGAGCAGCACGTAGAATCTATCGTTTTCGAGGACGTTGCTATAAAGGCTCCAACTGAGCCTGGAATCGATCTTCTCGGTCTGGAATCTGATGGCGTCGTCCGTGAACTCTAAGAAAAATTCGTCGCGGTGTCTGGGGTCGCTGCGAAACCTCTGGCGCGGAAAGATGAAGAAGAGGGCCAGCACGAAGGTCGAAAGCACCAGGCCGACGCTCAGGAGGAAGAGCGACATGACGACTTCGCTGATCGCAAGGAAGAAAGTGAAGGAGAGCGCGAGCAGAACGAAGGCGATGAGGAAACGCACGAGCAGCGCGGGCTGGCGTACGATGTAGAGCCTTGAGGCCGCCACCCATTCTTCTTCCGTATGTTTGAAATGGAGTGCCACTATCTCGGACATCACTTTCGTCCTTTCACAAAAATTCCCGCTTAAGTATTGCTGACGCTGACGAGGCGCTCGCGCTCCTGCGTCGCCTGTTCCGTGCTTGAGAGAATGCCGCTGATGCGCATGCGGAATTCGTCTGCGTTGCTCGCGTGGCGGAGCGCCTCTTCGAGCGTGATGAGGCCCGACTGGTAGAGATGGAAGAGCGATTGATCGAAGCTCTGCATGCCGTACTGAGTATTCCCGGCGGCGATGGCCTCGCGTATCTGCGAGGTCTTCTCTTCGTTGATGATGCAATCGCGTATGAGGCCGGTCGCGATCATGATCTCGATGGCGGGCACGCGTCCCATGCCGCGCGCGGCGCGCACGAGCCGCATCGAGACGACGGCCTTCAGGATACCGGCGAGCTGTATGCGGACGGACTTCTGCTGGTGCGCGGGAACGGATGAGACGATGCGCGTGATCGTCTCTGTGGCGTCGAGCGTGTGCAGGGTGGAGAGCACCAGGTGGCCCGTCTCGGCGGCGGCGAGCGCCGTTTCAATCGTCTCATGGTCGCGCATCTCGCCGACGAGAATCACGTCCGGGTCTTGGCGCAGCGCGCCGCGCAGGGCTTCGGCGAACGAGCGCGTGTCAACGTCCACTTCGCGTTGCGAGATAAAGGAGCGCTTGTCGCGGTGCAGGAATTCGATCGGGTCTTCGATGGTGACGATGTGGCCGCTGCGCGTGGCGTTGATGCGGTCGATCATGGCGGCGAGCGTCGTTGATTTGCCGGAGCCGGTCGCGCCCGTCACCAGTATGAGCCCGCGCCGCTCTTCCGTGATCTTTTCGATGACGGGCGGCAGGCCCAGGTCGTTACTGGTGCGCACCTGATCCGGGATGACTCTGAGAACGATGCTGACCGAGCCTCGCTGCTGGAAGACGTTGGCGCGAAACCTGCCGACTCCCTTAAGGCCGTAAGCGATGTCGACTTCGTTGACCTCCTTGAAGCGCTGCTTCTGGCGGTTAGACATCATCGAGAACGCCATGTCGAGCGTGTCTTCCTGTGTCAGCCGCGTTGAATCGACGACGGGCCGCAGCTCGCCGCCGACGCGCATGAAGGGGAATGAGCCTGCCTTGATGTGTAGGTCGGAGGCGCTGTGGGCCGTGACCTTTCTCAACAGGTCGTCAATCTTAACTGTCATGGGGGATAGTCAAACCTTTCCTCTGGGGAGATCGAAATGAGAGAGGGGGCGCTCTCGTCAGGAATAAAATTGATCTTCGGGGCGCTTTGAAACGAGGAAGGTGCTTCGACAGGGAGCGAACTCACGGGCTTTCCTTTAGCGCCACCGGAAAATTAGAGCCCGGAGACGCTCAAATGTCATGATAGCCCGCGCGCCGCGTGCCCGTCAACGATTTATCAAAAGAGGCTAAATGCTTAAGGAAAAATGAGAAAAGGGAAGAAGGTGCAGCCACACACCTTCTTCCCTTTTTCGTCTCGACTCTTGCGCGCGAGCCTCTTTTAATCGGAGGCGACGGCGTGATAACTCTCGACGGGCTCAACGCTGGCGGGGCCATCGGCGGTCGGCTCTTCCGCGTTGACGCGTGCCGTCGTGTGGCCGTTGTTGCCGGGCTGTACTTCGTCCTGCTGGTTGACGTAGGTGAGCCAGGGGCCGGGCGCTTCGCGCTCGCCGGAGGTGATCTCGAAAAAGAGTTTTTGGATACGTGCAGTGATCTCGCCACGGCGGCCCGTGCCGACCGTGATGCGGTCAACCGAGCGTATCGGCGTCACTTCGGCTGCCGTGCCCGTGAAGAAAAGCTCGTCGGCAACGTAGAGCGCGGCGCGCTGTATGCTGCTCTCGGCGACGGGAATCTCAAGCTCGCGGCAAATCTGTATGACGCTGTCGCGCGTAATGCCGGGCAGGATGGAGGACGAAAGCGGCGGCGTAATGACGCGGCCATCGTGGACGATGAAGATGTTCTCGCCGGAGCCTTCGGAGACGAACCCGCGATCGTCGAGCGCGATGCCTTCGGCAAAACCGTTGAGGAGCGCTTCCATCTTGATCAACTGCGAGTTCATGTAGTTGGCCCCGCTCTTGGCCATCGCGGGCATGGAGTTGGGCGTCAGGCGGTTCCAGGTCGAGACCTGCACGTCAACGCCCTGCTCAAGCGCTTCGTCGCCCAGGTATTTTCCCCAATCCCACGCGCCGATATAACAGGCCAAAGGGTTCGGAAAAGGGTTGACGCCGAAGGCCGGGCGCGCTTCGTCCAGGCTGCGAAAGATGATCGGGCGCAGGTAGCATTGTTCGAGCTTGCTGCGTCGCACCAGCTCGACGGAGGCGTCGAACAACTCGTCGCGCGTCCACTCGTGATCCATACGATAAATCTTGGCCGAGTTGAGGAGCCGCTGCATGTGCTCGCGCAGACGAAAGATGGCAGGGCCGCGCCTGGTCTTATAACAACGAATGCCCTCAAATACGCTTGAGCCGTAATGCAGGACGTGCGACATGACGTGAACGCGCGCATCCTCCCAACGGATAAACTCGCCGTTGTGCCAGACCTCGCTGGCGATGCGCGGAGTAGACACGTCTTTGACCTTGCCGTCTTTGGGAAACATCTATTTCAGTTCTCCTTTGAAACTTATCTTGGGGAAGCGCGAGGGCGATCATCCGGCTGACGTTTATAAAAACGATCAATAAAAGGGGCGTTCCCATTACCGCCCATGCTCGAAGTTTCGGCTCGGATAAATCACGATACCGTAAAGGCGAGCCCGTTGGCAAGGCAGCCCGCCGCCTCCTTTCTTAAGGCCCGAGACCCTGATCAACGCGACCAGTCGAGGGGCGTTGAGCGCCTCGGCGGCGCGGCCCAAAGCTTTTAACCTGCGAGGGGCGATTTTATAAGAGGCGGGGCCGGTTTTTGAGGAATCTTGAAAGAAAATTTGAGAACTCTGCTGCAACATTACCGGCGCGTGCGCTCGTAATACTCGGACAATCGAGCCGGGCCCGAAGCACTTGATCGGGAAATTCTCAGGCGGCGTAACCGGCTGCTCAGACGGATTCTTCAAAGGAGACCATCGTCCAGATGAAAAGACTATTCGCAGGGTGGCGATACCTGTTCGCGCTGTTGCCGGTGCTGTGCGCGGTCGGCGGCCCGAGCGCCGGGACTCGGGCGCAGGCAGCGCCGGACAGCTTGCTCGGCAAGTGGTCTGGCCGGGCGCATTACAATAATGAGAGCAAGCTATACGCCGTCCGGTTCGAGCTGGATAAGAATAATAAGCTCGTCATGTTCTTCGACATGCCCGAAATGAAGTTTCACAACATGGGCCCAGCCCCGCTCGCGCAGCAGGGCGAAGAGTATAAGAACAAATATTTCAGCTTCCGTCTCTCGCCGGATAAACAGAGCCTGACGGGCAGGATGTCTTTTGACGGCCACGACCTGTCGCTCGAACTCAAGCGCGGGGCGCTCGCCGCCGACACCCCGCCGCAGCCTTTGACGGGACGCATCGCCCAGCCCGTCTGGACATATAAAAGCGGCGGCGCGATCTGGTCATCGCCCGCCGTGGCCGATAACACCATTTACTTCGGCAGCAATGACGGGAACATCTACGCCTTGAATGCCGGATCAGGCAAGACGCTCTGGCAGTACAAGACGGGCGGGGCCGTCATGGGACGCCCGACGCTGGACGGCCAGTATCTATACGCGCTTGCCGAGGATGGGAATCTGTACAAGCTGAACCGTAAATCGGGAAAGCCCGTCTGGCAGTTCGATACTCATGGCGGCGCAATCGCGCGCGATCTTCCCGGGCCCAAGTCGGAAGCCTACGACTATCAGGTGTCGGGGGCGACGGTCGCGGGCGGTGTGGTCTACATCGGCAGCGCGGACAAAAGACTGTACGCCGTCGAAGCCGAGACAGGGCGTGAGAAATGGCATTTCGATACGGGAGGCATCGTCCGCTCGACGCCCGCCGTGGCCGACGGGCTGGTCTTCATCGGAAGCTATGACCATCACGTCTACGCCGTCGATGCCACGACCGGCGCGCTCAGGTGGAAATTCGATACGCTTCAAGCCGTCGTCTCGTCGCCGCTCGTCGCGGGCGGCACGGTTTACATCGGCAGCCGCAGCTCAGACCTGCTGGCATTGGAGGCGGCCACGGGCAAGGTCAGGTGGAAGCATTTCTACTGGTCTTCATGGGTAGAGTCGTCCGCACGTCTGCACAAGGGCATTCTCTACGTCGGGTCTTCCGATTATCAACAGTTACTCGCCATTGACGCCATGAGCGGCAAACGTATCTGGAACACCAACGTGGACGGCTCGGCATGGTCTACCCCCGCCGTGACGGACAAGCATGTCTATATAGGCGTCGTCGGCGTCTCGCCCTACTTCATAGAGCATCACGGCGGATTCCTCGCGGTTGACCGCACGACGGGCAATATCGTCTGGCGCTTTCCGATGACGGCGATTCCCGGCTCAGTCGACTACGGCGTGGCTTCGTCGCCCGCCGTAGATCAGGGGATGGTCTTCTTCGGCGGGCTCGATGGAACGTTCTACGCCTTTCGGGCCGAAGGATGATTGCGCATGAGCATCACGCAGGTCAGTACCACCTAAGGTATCGCGCGGGTACTCAACCTTGGAGACCCGCCCGAGACCTTTGGCGGTACTGACCTCGATGGGTCACGCTTCTGTCATTATCGAGAGGTGCTATGCCGAAATCACGCTTATTAACAAAAGAGTCTTCCGCCGGAACATTGTTGCTGCGGCGGTCAGGTCTGTTGTCGATGGTCGCGGCGCTGGTGCTGGCCTCTTGCGCTTCGTGTGCGGGCGTGCCGTCTTCCGGCGGAGAGCAGGCCGCGAAGCAGATCGCGGCCCGTATCGAGCAGCTTGAGCGCGTCTTGAAGGCCGCGCCCGCGTCGGAGCAGACCGCTTATGAACTGCAAAGACTGCAACGTTCCAGACGGGCGCTCGAAGCGGGCTATCTCTACGCGAGCTTGTATGACCTGCAATCGGCGATGGTCGAGAACGCAACCCGGCAATACACGGAGTCGAAGCGAGAGCTTGAAAAAGCTGGCTTCGATGTGTTTGACAGGGAATGGCAGAGCGTGGGCCCACAGTTGAGCCAGCAGGATAAAAGCCTGGCGCAGGCGGGGGTGGACGCGCTTCCAGAGGCGGTCAGGGCGCTCGTCCAGTCCGCTCAGGAGCAGAGCCGCAGCCTTTACCAGTCCGCACGACTTTACGGCAGGGAAACCACGACCCCTTACGGGCTTCATTACATCGGCCAGGCCAAAGGCTTCATGGACTTCGCCGTCTGGAGCGCGGGGCTTACGTTTCCGCGTGGCCCTGCGGGGCCCGTTGCGCGCGCTCCCGAAAAAGAGATTGCCGCGTTGGAGAGGGAGCTTCTGCAATCTTATCAACGCCCGGACGCGACGAAGCAGCAGGGACAGTTCAATGAAGTGAGCGCACAGTTGAAGTTTGCCGGGGACTTGAATCAACAGGGAAAACCGCTCGCCGCGCTACAGACATACCTCGAAGCATCGCTGATGTTCGGCCTCATGGATGCGCCCTCCATTAACGCGTCGGATTTAGACAAGCTTCAGAAGCAGGGCCAGCAACTCAAGGCGCGTTTCAACGTGGGCCCACATGATCAGAGCGTGGGCCGTATGTACTGGGAGATCGCCGCGAACAATCTGGCTGTGCCTGCCGTTGATAAGTCGTCGGAGCGTGCGGCACAGAGGGCGGCAGTCATTCTCGAAAAGGTCTTGCCGCGATATTTTCAGTACGCGGAAAGCGCAGTGGGCCCATCCGCGCCCGTCGCTGCCGCGACTGCTCCCGGGAACGCTCGTGTCAAGGTCACGCTGGTTCGCTGGCCTTACACTTGAAGCCTTTGCGATCCGGCAAGTTTGCTGGCAAAGGAAGTCATCAGCAGTTACGGCGATCAGGTGCAGTTTGTGAGCGAGGACTGGGGAAGCTCAAGTCTGGCCGAGCGCTTCGGAATCAAACGCTATCCGGTCGTCTTCGTCAATGACGTGCTCCTGGCGCGGCCCGAAGACTTCGGCTGGTTCGGCGCGAAAGGCCGCTACACGCCCTGGCTCGAAGCGGGCAATCACGAAAAGTTCAAAAAGGATTTGGCCCACATCATCGAGCTGGAGCTGCGCGGCGACACGGAGGGCGCGCGCCTCTCGGGTTCCTCCACCATTCAGGCGGCGGAACTCGAAGCTCTGCCCAAGCTGAAGCTGCAAGACCTTCAAGGCCGCAGCCTTGATACGGCGGCGCTTGACGGGAAAGTGCTGATCGTAGAGTTCTGGGCGACGTGGTGTCTGCCCTGCCATTCGACTCTGCCATGGCTCGGAGAGTTGAAACGCCTCTACGGGGACAGAGTTGAAATTCTCGCCGTCGCCGTCGAATCCGAAGAAGCAGACGTGCGCAAGCTGGTTGGGCCCATGAAGCTGCCCTACCATGTCGCATTGGGAGGCGCGCAGGCGGCGACCTCCTTCGGTGACATCACGAGCGTGCCGACGATGTTCATCTTCGATCAGAGCGGTAAGACCGCTGCGGTCTTTTACGGCGCACCGAACGACCTGCACGATAAAGTCGGGCAGAAGCTCAACTCTCTACTGGGAGGGAAATGAATGGGGTTGATCGTCTATAGCGGCTCTCAACCAAGTGCCATCACTGCGGCGAGAGCAGACAGGTCAGTGCTGCCAAAGGTCTCGGGCGGGGACTCTACGCAGCAGACCCGCCCGAGACCTTTGGCGGTACTGACCTGTACTTCCATCAGCTACCTTGATTCTTATGCGATGACCGGCGTACCATCATGGGGCTTTTATAATTGCCGCAAAGCCGAACGCTTTACTATCGCTCGTTTCGCATGACTCGATGCCCGCAGAAGATTAACCGCGCGCTGATTTTCTCCGCTCTGCTCGCCTTCTCTCTGCTCTCGAACAATTGTCGCATGATGGAAAAATCCGAAACGCCTACGCCGCCGCCCGCGTCCAACGCCACCGCCGACCCGCTCTCCATACATCGCCGCGCCATCAGTATAGACATGCACGCCGATACCACGCAGCGTCTCGTTGACGAAGGGCTGGACATAGAGAGCCGCCTCGGTGACGGCCACCTGGACGCCGTGCGTATGAAGGAGGGCGGGCTCGACGCGCAGTTCTTCTCCATCTGGGTCGAGCCGCAGCTTTACGGCGGCGGCGGCGCGGGCGCGATCAAGCGTGCCGACGTGCAGATCGCAGCCGTGCGCTCGCTCGCCGAAAAGCACCCTGAGACGTGGGCCCTCGCCACGACCGCCGCAGACATCCGTCGCATCGCGGGCGAAGGAAAGCTGGCCGCGCTCATGGGCCTCGAAGGCGGCTACGCGATTGACGAGCGACTGGAAAACGTCGAGCGTTATTACAGGGCGGGCGTGCGCTACATGTCGCCCGCCTGGAGCGTCTCGACCAGTTGGGCCGGTTCGAGCGGCGACGAGGTGGGCCGCACGCGCGGCCTCAACGATTTTGGCCGCGAGGTCATCGGTGAGATGAATCGCCTCGGTATCATGGTTGATGTCTCGCACGTCTCCGACAAGACGTTCTGGGACATCATCAACACATCGAGCAAGCCCGTCATCGCCACTCATTCCGGCTGCCGCGCCATCGCTAACGTCGCGCGCAACCTGGATGACGAGATGCTGCGGGCCTTGGCGCGCAAGGGCGGCGTCTGCTGCGTCGTCTTCTATCCAGAATTTTTGGAGCCGGGGTGGAGCGAAAAGAAGAAGCGCGTGGATGCGGAGATCGCCCCGCTCATACAGAAAGCCAACGAGCAGGAGACGCGCTCGCCCGCCTGGAAAAAGATCGCACGCGACCGCGTGCGCATACGCGAATACGCGCGCCGCCTGCCTCCCGTCACGGTCGCGCGCATCGTCGATCACATAGACCACATCGTCAAGCTCGCAGGCATCGATGCGGTCGGCATCGGCTCAGACTTCGACGGCATACAGGCCGTCCCCCAAGACCTCTCAACGGTCGCGGAGCTTCCGAACCTGACCGCAGAGCTTCTGCGGCGCGGCTATTCCGAAGCAGACATAGACAAAATCCTCGGCGGCAATATCCTGCGCGTCATGGAAGAGGTGGAGAAAGGCACAGGACGTTGAACACCGGCACGAAGGACACGCGCGGGCACACTGTAGTCGCGGCGAAGAAGCGGAAGAAGGCGGACGGCGAGCCCGTAGTTGAAATAAAAACTTCGGGCCACGCGCCGCCGCGCATAGGCATTCACGCGCCGATCGCCGGAGGCTTGCAGAACGCGCTCCTGAAATCGCGCGAGCTTGGCTGCGATGCTGTGCAAATCTTTTCGCGCAACCCTCGCGGCTGGCTCGCCAAACCTTTGACCGGCGAGGAAATCGAACGCTTTCGCGCCGTGCGCGCGGAGACAGGCATCACGCCCGTCGTCATACACTGCAACTATCTAGTCAATCTGGCCTCGGCCAACGCCGACATCCTGAAAAAATCGCGCGACTCTTTTCGCGAAGAGGTCGAGCGCGGCGTCCTGCTCGGCGCTGACTATCTGGTCGTTCATCCCGGCAGCGCCAAAGGCTCCTGCGCGAGCGAAGCCATACGCGTCTGCGCCGAGAGTATACGAATCGCCTGCGACGGCTTAGACCTCGGAGAGTTTCGCATCCTGCTGGAAAACACCGCCGGTCAGGGCGAATGCATCGGCCATCGCTTCGAGCAACTGCGCGAGATCATGGCCCACTGTTCCGAGCTTAACCTGGGCGTCTGCTTCGACACGGCCCACGCCTTTACCGCCGGATACGATTTCCGCGATGAAGACGGCCTGACGGCGACGATGGAATCGCTCGAACGAAACGTCGGGGCGGAGAACGTGCGCGCCGTTCACTTCAACGACTCGAAGGCGGACTACAATTCGCGCGTCGATCGTCACTGGCACATCGGAGAGGGCCACATCGGAAGCGAAGCGCTCGGGCGCGTCGCGCGTCATCCGTGGTTGGCCCAGGCCGCTTTCCTCCTCGAAACCCCACAGGATGAACCCGGCGACGACGCCCGCAACGTCAACATGCTCCGCTCTTTCGTTAATTCCTGCTCTTAATTTTATTCGACAAGGGCGCGCCTTCTGCGTTAAGATGGCGGCGTAATTTCAATCGAGAGAGAATCGAAATTTCTCATGAGACGTACCTTAAAACCCACCAAGCTCCTCCTTACGGTGCCGCTTTCGCGCCGCGCCTGACCTTCGAGGCGTGCCGTGTGAAGCGGCGACCCGAAACGCACCGACGCCACAATAAGAAAAGAGACCTTGAATGCGCAGATCAATGGTTAGATTTGTGCGTTCGGTCTGAAGCGTGATTAAGTGTACGTTTACCGGAAGGTGAGAGAGAGATGATGGACGAAAAATATTACCCCGAAAAGATCGAAGAGAAGTGGCAGAAGATTTGGGCCGAGACGGGCGCGTTCGAGGTCGAAGCCGACGCCGCGCGCCCCCGTTTCTATTGCCTGGAAATGCTGCCGTACCCTTCAGGCTTCCTGCACATGGGCCATGTCCGTAACTATGCCATCGGCGATGCGATCTCCTGGTACAAGCGGCTCTCGGGCTTCAACGTGCTGCACCCGATTGGCTGGGACAGCTTCGGTCAGCCAGCCGAGCAGGCCGCCATCAAGCGCGGCGTCAACCCGCGCGACTGGACGGAAGAGAACATCGCGCACATGCGCGGGCAGATGAAACGGCTCGGGATCAGCTACGACTGGCGACGCGAGACGGCGGCGCACCGTCCCGAATACTACAAGTGGGATCAGTGGTTTTTCCTGAAGATGCTGGAGCGTGGACTGGCTTATAAACGCCTGTCCCCGATCAACTGGTGTCCGAGGGAAGAGACCGTGCTGTCGAACGAGCAATCGTCGGGCGGCGTGTGCTGGCGTTGCGGCGCGGCGGTCGAAAAACGTGACCTCGAACAGTGGTTCATCCGCACAACAGCGTATGCCGAGCAGTTGCTCTCAGGCATGAGCGAGATCGAAGCGGGCTGGCCCGAGCGCGTGCTCACCATGCAGCGCAACTGGATAGGCCAGAGCGCGGGCGCTTACGTCGATTTCACCATCAAGGACACGGACGCGAAGGTGCGCGTCTTTACCACACGCATCGATACCATCTACGGCGCGACCGCGATCGTCGTGGCCGCCGAGCATCCCCTGCTCGCGGAGATTCCCGAAGACTCCGTGCTCAAGGATGATGTCCGGCAGTTTGTCGAGCGCGTGCGACGGGAGCGAAGCAAGCCCGCGCGGGCTATCGATGAAGAGGAAGAGAAGGAAGGCATCAACACGGGGCTGGTCGCCGTCAATCCTTTCAACGACGAGGTCTTGCCCGTGTGGGTGGCAAACTACGTGCTGATGGAGTACGGCACGGGCGCTGTGATGAGCGTTCCGGCGCACGACGAGCGCGATTTCGAGTTCGCGCAGAAATACACGCTGCCCATCCGACAGGTCATCGCTCCCCTGACGCACAAGGAAGAGCCGAGCGGCTTTGACCCGATGCTGGGCCTCGATCAATCGACCGAGATGACTGCGGCTACGACCGACTATGGCATGCTGGTCAACAGTGGCGATTGGAGCGGCAAGCTGTCTGCGGACGCTATCCGCGAGATGACTGCCTTCGCCGAAGAGAAAGGGTTCGGCGAAGGGAAGACGATGTACCGCCTGCGAGATTGGGGCATCTCGCGCCAGCGTTTCTGGGGAGCGCCCATCCCCATCATCTACTGCGACGCGTGCGGCGTCGTGCCCGTGCCGGAAAAAGATTTGCCCGTGCTGTTGCCGCAGCACGCGGAGTTTACGGGCACGGGCCAGTCGCCGCTCGCAACGGTCGCGGAGTTCGTCAACACGACCTGTCCCAGGTGCGGCGGCGCAGCGCGACGCGAGACCGACACGATGGATACTTTCGTCGATTCCTCCTGGTACTTCTTTCGCTACTGCGACCCGGACAACGAGGCGGCTCCTTTCGCGCCCGAGAAGGCCGCTTACTGGACGCCCGTCGATCAGTACATCGGCGGCATCGAGCATGCCGTGATGCACCTGCTCTACACACGGTTCTGGACAAAGATGATGCGCGACATCGGCCTCGTCACTTTCGACGAGCCGGTCATGAAGCTGCTGACGCAGGGCATGGTCACGAACGTCGTCGAGGGCACGGACGAATGGAAGGCCATGTCGAAGAGCTTGGGCAACGGCGTTGACCCGGACGAGATGATCGCGGCCTACGGCGCTGATGCCGTGCGCCTCTTCATCCTCTTCGCCGCCCCGCCCGAAAACGAGCTGCGATGGCAGGAGACGGGCATCGAGGGCGCTGTGCGTTTCCTGCGTCGCGTGTACACGATGGTCTGGCGCTGGAGCGAGCGCCTGGGCAATGCGGCGACGCGCGAAAGGACGGAGCCGGACGCTGAAGAGTTCACGGCTGGCGCGCGCGCCTTGCGTCGCAAGACTCATCAGACGATGGTGCGTATCAGTAATGATTTCGATGAGCTGCACTTCAACACGAGCGTAGCGGCCCTGATGGAGTTGTCCAACGCGCTCGCCGATTTGAACGTCCAGCCAGCGGAGGCCAGCGACGCGGAGGTCTACGCCGTGCGCGAGGCGCTCGAAGCGCTGGTCGTCATGCTCGCGCCGCTCGCGCCGCATGTCAGCGAAGAGATGTGGGAGGGGCTGGGCCACGCGGGCGGTCTCTTGAGCGGAGGGGCCACGCGTTGGCCCAGGGCGAACGAAGAGCTGGCACGCAAAGAAGAGCTGGAGATTCCCGTGCAGGTCAACGGCAAGCTGCGCGGGCGCATTCACGCCACGCCCGAGACGCCCGAAGAAGAGTTGCGCGCCGCCGCGCTCTCCGATGAAAAGGTACGCAGCTTTACAACGGGCCGCGAGATTGTCAAAGTCATCGTCGTGCCACAACGCCTCGTCAACATCGTAGTAAAGTAAAAGGATGAAGGCGGAAGGCGGAAGGATGAAGTAAAAGCTTTCAAGCACGAGCAGCATTCTTTTTAGCATTTCTTTCATCCTTCATCCTTCCGCCTTCATCCTTGCTTTTGGAGATTAGGAACATGATAGAAGAAGCGAAGCGCGCACTGGTCATCTCGATTGATGGACTGGACGCGCGTTACTTGCAGCGCGCCGACGAGTACGGGCTGAGTATTCCGACGCTCAGGAGTTTGATGGCGCGCGGCGCAACGTCGCTCGAAGTCGTCGCCGTCTATCCTTCGGTGACGTACCCTGTGCACACGACCATTGCGACCGGCGCGCTGCCCGCGCGACACGGCATCGTCGGCAATGAATTGTTTCTCCCGCCGGGCGCGCCACAGTGCGGTGAGTGGCACTGGTTCGCGCGCGATATTAAGGCCGAGACGTTGTGGGATGCCGCCGCGCGCAGTGGGCTCTCCACAGGCATCGTGTCCTGGCCCGTGGGCGGCGGCGCTGGCGATTACAACGTGCCGGAGATCAAGAAGCTCGACGGGTCGCTCAGGGATACGCTCGCGCTCATGATCGCCAACGAGCGCCCGCGCGGAATCATAGAGGAAGCGGCAGCGCGCGACCCGCAGCTCTACGCACAGGCCAACGCCGACGAGCATGACGATATGCGCACGCGCTTCGCCGAATACATCATCGCGGAGAAGCGCCCGCACCTGATGCTCGTGCATCTCTTCGACCTGGATCATTTCCAGCACGACTACGGGCCATTCACTACGGAAGCGTTCGCGCTGCTGGAAAAGCTCGACGGCTACGTCGCGCGACTGGTCGCGGCAGCCGAACGCGCTGGCACGCTCTCGGAAACGACCGTCTTCATCGTCAGCGATCACGGCTTCATGCCTATCTCAAAGCTGATTCATCCGGGCGTGCTGCTCGCGCGCGCAGGGCTCCTGACGGTCGGCGAAACGCAGGTCACGCAACAGGGACAGGCGCGCCCGTGCGTCACAAACTGGCGCGCTCTGCCCTCCGTCACCGGCGGCTCATGCGCGATTATCCTGAGTGATACGGCTGACCGTGAGGCTTTAGAGAAGGCGCGCGACGCGTTCGATGCGTTGAGGAATAACGGGACGGACGGCGCGCCGTTCCGCTTTATTGAGAGTGAAGAGGTGCGCGCGATGGGCGCTGATACGCGCGCCGCCTTCGTCCTTGAAGCCGCAGACGGCTACGCCTTCGGCCAGAACTACACGGGCGACCCCATAACGCCCAGCATCCAACTCGGCCAGCATGGCTATCTGCCCTCGCGCTACCGCACCTGCTTCATCGCTTCCGGCTCGGGCGTCAGACAACGCGGCGACCTCGGCCCGGTCAGTATCGTTGACGTGGGCCCAACCATCGCGCACACCCTCGGCCTCACACTCAACGACGCCGACGGCCAAGCATTACAACTCTAAAAGCAAGGATGAAGGATGAAGGATGAAGGATGAAAGAAATGCTTAATAGCTTTTACTTCATCCTTCCGCCTTCATCCTTGCTTTTGATGATTGACCAGAAGCGCGCGGAGAGTCGTTCGCGTTCCTCCTGTGTGCGGGGTGGGCGAAAGCTGCCGCGCACTTTGATTTCGAGGCCGGGGGCAAGCTCTATCCATTCGACGGAAGCACGATTGGCGCGGCGCGCGGATTCGACGGCCAGGGAGGCGAGCGGCGGTGGCGGCACGCCGCGCTCGGGGTTGGGTGCGGTCGTCTCCCTCTCGCTGGCGCGCAGACCCGAAGCACGCCCGTAGCCCTCGCCCGGCTCCGCCCCCATCTTTGATGAGCCGCGAGACTGTGGCCCGGCGTGGCTGGGCTGGGCGCTGACGAGTTGTTCGAGCGCCGTCAGGTCTAAGGCCGTCATGAACTCTTTGATCTTGACGACAGACCAGTGCTCGGCGAGCAGCTTTTTGACGGCGAGCAGGCGTAGGAGATTTCCGTAATTGAAGATCAGTGAAGTGCCCGCCTGGCCGACGGGTGCGCCGAGCAGGTCTTCGCTCAGGTAGTGGCGCACGGTGCGCTCTGTGATGCCGAGCCGCACGTTGCCGCGCAGTGGCTCCGGGCTGAAGCGCTCGACGAGCGTCGCGGCGGCGTTCGTCAATTCTTCGACGCCCCTGAACTCGCGGCGGCGATAGCTCTCCAGTCCGTTCATGCCAGCAATCTAGTCTTATCAATACCTGTTGTCAATAATCGGGTTTGCTTCGATCGCCGCCCGCGCAAGGCCGGTCGTCAACGCTCGTTCAGTGTCCGGTTGTAGACGCGGAGCTAGATGGCCGTGCCCGCCGTGCGCGCGTCGATCTGATGGAGTCGGCGAGGATGAGAATTTTCATGGCAAAGCGGTTGGGCGTGGTCGTCTCTTCGGATGAAGCTTGATGAAGCGGGTCGGAGGCGGTGTGTGTGTGGCTTGGGCCATCGAATGCTGTTTGCAGGGAGTTATATGGACAATAAATCTATAATCACTTGCTTGAAGGGCGCGTTGTCGTTAAAATCAGTGGGCGCGGTCGTACCAAACATCCATGAGCCGCTTGGCAGCAGCAAAAACTTCGCTGCTGCCTTAGAAACGCGCCGCGTCAGAAGAGGTCGCCGCACAGCGCCTGTTGCCGCTGCTGCGTAGACTTTCTTGCCACAGAACGAGTCAGGCTGCCCCCCGGTCGCCGTGTTGCCTGCGAAAAGAAATTTCGGGCTGCCTTTGGATCGAGCCACCAATGAAAGAATGTCCAGCTTGCCGACGCTGTTTTCCTGACCACGTCAACCACTGCCCGAACGACGGTGATGCGACGGTGCATTCGATCGCGGGCGAGCCGATACTCGACGGGCGCTATCAACTGGAGCGGCGTCTCGGGCATGGCGGCATGGGCGTCGTCTTTCAAGCTCGTCATATCTTTCTCAAAACCGCGCACGCCATCAAAGTCATCCTTCCCGATCTGGTCGGCAACGACCCGATGCTCGTCACGCGCTTTCGACAGGAAGCCTTAGCCGCCGCCGCCATACGCCATCAGAACATCATCGCCGTCACGGACTTCGGTGTCGCACGCGGCACGATGCCCTTTCTCGTCATGGAGTTCGTCAAGGGCAAATCCCTGCACGACATCCTGGCGGCTGAGGGCTCGCTCTCTCCGGCGAAAGCTTTGGAGATCATCTCTGCGGTCGGCGCGGGCGTGGCCGCCGCTCATCGCCAGAACATCGTGCACCGCGACCTGAAGCCACTGAACATCATGCTACAGGACGACATGCCTGTCAGCGAGGGCTTGAAGGTGCTCGACTTCGGTCTGGCGAAGATCAAGTCCGGCGAGCTTTTGGGCTCCTTCGTGCAGGCGAAGACGAGCGGGCTCATGGGCTCGCCCTTCTACATGGCCCCGGAGCAGTGGTCGGATGAAGAGCCGGACGTGCGCGCAGACATCTACAGCTTAGGCGTCATCCTCTACCAGATGCTCGGCGGCGATGTGCCGTTCAAGGGGACGGGCATTCCTTCGATCATGAAGAAGCACTTGACGGCGGCCCCGCCGACCCTCTCTTCGATGGGCGTCAACGTGCCGCCGCAGGTCGAGGCCGTCGTGCGTCATGCCCTGGAGAAGGACGCGGACAATCGCCCGCAAACCGTCGAGGCTTTCATCGCAGAGTTGCGCGATGCGGTGGCCCAGACCTCCGCCAATCTCAATCGCACCTATGTCGGGCAGAGCATCCAGTCCGAGACCATCATCACGCCTTCGCATCCGGCCATCTCAAGACCGCCGCAGCCTTCGCAGGAGACGACCCTTTACGTCCGCACATCTCCGGCTTACTCGCGCGTCTATCTCAATAACGTCTCCGTGGGCAAGAGCGACGGCTCCGGCCTGCTGGTGCTACAGGAAGTCCAGCGCGGCACGAACCGGCTGAGGGTGGTGCACGACGGCTACGCGGAGTGGGAGCGCCCGATCGAATGCAACGGCGGAGAGTGCCAGGTCGATGCAGAGCTGCAAAGCCTGATGCAAACCAGCCTGCCGCAGATGTCCGGCGACCAACTCGCGGGCACGATCACGGGCGCGCCCGACCATATGCCGACCTCTTCGCATTCCATCGAAGCGCAGCGCTTGCGCGCGCAAGCCGCCGCCCTCGAAGAGCGTGCGCGGCAGGAGGAGGCCGAACGGATTGAGCGTGAGCGCCGCGAGCAGGAACGGCGCGAGATGGAAGAGCGCGACAGGCTCGCGCGCGAGGAGTTGGCCCGAGAAGAGGAAGCGCGACGCCTCGCGCAGGAGGAGCGTAAACGTCTCGAAGCCGAAGAGGCGCGCAAGCGTGCGGAGGCGGAAGAAGCCAGGCGGGCCGAAGAAGAGCGTCAGCGCGCAGAGGAAGCTGAGCGCCTCAGAGCCGAAGCCGAGGCCGCGCGTAAGCAGGCGGAGGCCGAAGCTGCCGAACGTAAGCGTTTAGAAGCTGAACGGATGCGCGCCGAAGAGGAAGCGCGCATGCGTGCCGAAGAGGAGAAGCGCCAGCGCGCCGAAGAGGAGGAGGCGCGCCGCAAGGCGGAGGAAGCGGCTGCCGCAAAGCGTGCCGAGGAAGAGAAGCTGCTGCGAGCCGAAGCAGAGGCCGCGCGCAGGCGTGCGGAGGAAGAAGCAACCGCGCGCAAGGCAGCAGAAGAAGAGGCCGCAAGACTTCGCGCCGAGCACGAAGCGAGCAAGAAGGCGCAGGAGTTGACCGCGCGTCAGCGTGCCGAAGAGGAACGCAAGCGCGCAGAGGAATCGGAGCGGCTTCGAGCGGAAGCCGAGGCCGCTCGCAAGCAGGCTGAGAAGGAAGCTGCCGAGCGTAAGCGTTTAGAAGAGGAACGCAAGCGGGCCGAAGCGGAAGCTCAGCGGCGTATAGAAGAGGAGCGCAGGCGCGCTGAAGCGGAGCGCCAGCGTCTAGAGAAAGAACGCCTTGAGCGTGAAGAGAGAGAGCGCGCCGCGCTGGCGGAGCGCGAGCGACTGGCCCGAGAACTGAAGGAGCGTGAAGAGCAGATGGCGCGCATGGCCGCCACCAGCATCGCTCCCGATATGGACGCCACGCAGCAACAGCGTCGCGGCGTCGTCACGCAACCGATGGGCGAACAGAGCCTCTCGGACGCGACGATGGCCCCCTCCTGGCAGCAGAGCCAGCCCGGCCTGCATCAACCGATCGCGCCGCCGCTCACAGGCACTGAGCCGAAAAAATCTTCAATGCCGATGATGCTCATCGCGGCTGTGCTCGGCGTGGTCGTGCTCGGCGGCAGCATCGGCGCTTATTTCCTGCTCGGCTCCAAGCCCGCTCCGGTTGAGCCGCCGCAGACGCAGAATCCCAGCAAGCCGGGCGACGGAAAGAACAATTCGGAACAGAAGAGCACGAAGGCGGAGATGATCGCCATTCCCGGCGGGTCGTTCCAGATGGGACGCAACGACGGGCCTCCTGCCGAAGCCCCTGCGCATTCCGTCACCGTCAGCGATTTCTCGATGGATAAGACCGAAGTCACTAACGCCGAATACGCAGAGTTCGTCAACGAGACCAAG
>DATDFK010000085.1:0-62002 GCA_036522655.1 Pyrinomonadaceae bacterium
GACATACTCAAGCGCGCGTTGCGGCTGCTCCACGATAAGCTGCGCGGGACGACCGCGTGCATCGTCAATATCGTTCACGATGAGATCGTGGTCGAGGCTGATGCGGCGCAGGCGCAGGAGATTGCCAAGATGGTTGAAGACGCGATGTGCGCGGCGGGTGAGGAGTACGTCAAGAAAGTGCCGATCAAGGTTGAGACAGAAGTGTCGGACGAGTGGGTGAAGTAGAGGGCACGCGTTTGCGCCGTTCGTCCGTTAAGCTTCTTCCGGCGATGACGGATGCGCCTTGCTGTTCAGCGTTGTGCATTGTCCTTCAACTGTCGCGCGCCGCTCAACAGGTGACAGAGCGTTCCTGCGAAGATGGTGTATGTTCCCCAGTGGCTCAGTGGCGTGTAGAGGCCGGTCAATGTCGGCTCGTAGAAGAAGGCGATGATGAAGAGAAAGGACGCGAGGATGATCAGAGCCGAGCCTGAGACCTGTAGCATCCTGCGCCAAAACTCGGGCCGGTAATTAAAGTAAGACCCGATGCCGAGGTTGAGCAGGCCCGCCAGTAGAATGAATATGTGCCGCGTGCGATAAAGCATTCGCACGCCGACTTCCACTCCGACCATATGATTGTGGTAGTGATCCATGTACTGTCCCGTCAACAAAAAGACCAGCACGAGTGCTAGGCCGAATATCTGGTGAAATCGTCTCATAGTAATATGCGTAAAGCCTCGGCCCTGATGCTCGACGTGGCTCTCATCGCGCGATCAATCGCCCGCGCTTGCTTCAATCGCCGGATGTAGCGCGGCCCGCCTGCGCCAGAGAAAATAGACGGGGATTCCGGTGAGCACGATCAGGTAGCCGATGCCGGAAGTCAGGGGCACGAGGTAGGCTAAATCCAGGACGAGCAGCACGGCGAGCAGAATATAGACGAGCGGCACAAAGGGATAGCCGAGCGTGCGGTATGGTCGCTCAAGCCTTGGCGCTTTGCGGCGCATGATAATAACGGCCCCGACCATCAGCGCGTAGAAGACCAGATCAGCCGAGACGATGTATTCGAGCAGTTGAGTGTAAACGTTGCCGTAGACGTTTGCGCCTGTGCGCGGGTCTGTCGTGACCGTGCGCGGCAGCGTCAGGAGTGATGCCCAGAGCCCCTGTGCGATGAGCGCGACCGCCGGTACGTGACGCGAGTTGACGCGCCCGACGCGCTCGAAAAACAGTCGGTCGCGCGCCATCGCATAATAGACGCGCGCTCCCGCCAGAATCAGACCGTTATTGCATCCGAAGGTCGAGATCATGATCGCCACGGCCATCAGCATCGTGCCCTTCTGTCCGAGCATGGCCTGCATCGCGGCGGTCGCCACGCGGCCCTGCGGCGCATTCTGTATCCCGGCAAGCGGCAGCGTGACGACGTAGGCGAGGTTGGCGAGCAGGTACAGGGCGACGACCAGACCGCACCCGACGAGGAGCGAGCGCGGCAGGTTGCGCCCCGGATTATTTATTTCGCCGCCAGTGAAAGTCACGTTGTTCCATGCCGACTGGGCGAAGAGCGGCCCGACCATCGCGCGCCCGAGCAGCATCAAGAGCGCGAACGTGCCCGTCATCGTCAGGTTCGTCTGCGCCGTCTGCGGATTCCAACCGTTGGCCCAGGGGTTCCACCACGAAGAAGCGTATGCTGCGCTGCTTTCGTTCCAGCCGAGCGTGAGGCCGAAGACTATCAGGCCGATGAGCGCTGCGGTCTTGGTGAAGGTGAAGGTGTTCTGAATGAGCTTGCCCGTTTTGAGTCCCTGCATGTTGGTCACGGTCAGCGTGAGGATGACGATGACGGCGACGAGTTGTTCCGTGCTGAGGCTGATGGCGTAGTTGCCGAGGCGGCGCGGCGCGATGAGATAGTTTTCCGTGGAGACGCTGCCGGTCAACACGCCCATGAATTTCGCGAAGGCGACCGCGACCGCCGCAATCGTGCCGGTCTGGATGACGAGGAAGAGCGACCAGCCGAAGAGAAATCCAACCGCCGGGTTATAGGCTTCGCGCAGGAAAACATACTGGCCTCCGGCGCGCGGCCACAGCGCCGCCAGTTCCGCGCAACAGAGCGCGCCCGTGATCGTCAGCAAGCCCGCGAGCGCCCAGGCCGCGAGCAGCCAGCCCGGCGCGCCGACGAGCCTGGAAGATTCAGCCGACGTGATGAAGATGCCGGAGCCGATCATCGAGCCGACGACGATCATCGTCGCATCGAGCAGGCTCAAGCCGCGCACGAGCCTGTGCGCGCCCTTCTCTTTCTCTTTGTTTCCCATCTCAGATTGAAGAAAAGAGAAGAGCAGCGCGCCCGAGGGACTGAAGAACTCTCACTCCCTTAGGCTCGCTGCTCTTTCGGTTCCGCGATTGTCAAACTGTTAAGGGCTGATTTGGGGAATCAACCTTTGATTTTGTCCGGGTTCTTGCGTGCGATTTCGTCCGCCTTGCGATGCAGGTCTTTGGCCTCGTTGAGAAGCTTCTTATAGTCCGCGTAGGCTTTGCGGAAATCTGCGATGGCTTTCTTCTCGGCGTCGCCGCCCTTGCCGAAGTTGTCGCGCTCGATAACGGCGGCCTCGCGCAGTTTCTTGAAGGCGTCAACCTGCTTGCGAAACGCCTGGGCCTTGAACGAGAGATATTCCTTATAGGTCGGGTCGGTCTCGATCTTGGAGGCGCGGTCGATCTTATCGACGGCGCTATTGCCGCGCTCCAAGCCCTTATCGATGGCCTCGATGGCCTCGTTCAACTGCTTCTTGACCTCGGCGGCATCATTGGCATTCTCCGCCTGGTTGATCTTGCTGACTCGATCTTCGTTTTCGTCCTGTATCTTTTCAACAGCGTCCAGATCGTCCTTGGCTTCCTGGACGAGTTTGTTGACTTCGCCACCACCACTACCCTTATTGCCTAGATTCTTGAGTTGGCTGCAAGCGAGGGCGAATGAAGCGAGCAACAGCAGCGCCAACGCGGCATTGGCCCGCCCCTTCTGGTTAAGCATATTCTTGATGGTTCCTTTCACTGCGGTTTCTATTAAAACAGAGCTGCGAGATGGGCCACCCTCGAAGAGGCCGTCGAGCACCGATGGACTCAGCTCAGCGTCCACACGAGGCGCGCGCCCCCGTTCGATGGTACGTGCTTGTCGGGCGGGATATTGAACCGTCACACGAGCGGCTGTCAAGTTTTGTTTGGAGGTAAAAGCCGGTCGCAGCCGACAGACGCGCCCGCGCACCGATCGCTTCTGACCTCCCGCTTGACAGCCCGCGCAAGGCTCACATAGTCTAATAGTTTGAATGGTGAGCCGAAAACGCACCACTCCTGCCTGATAAAAGTGAGCCGCATTTGCCGACTGTAAACTTGAGCGACATATGAAAGAAGAGATAACACAGCTAATTACCAGTAAACGTGCGCGCATAGGCGTCATCGGCCTCGGCTATGTCGGGTTGCCGCTGCTCGTCGAATTCGCCAGCAACGGCTTTTCCGCCACCGGGTTTGAAGTTGACGAGCACAAAGCAGCAGAGATCAACGCCGGGCGCTCCTATATCGGCGATGTCCAGAGCAGCGCCCTTGCCGCCGAGGTCAAAGCCGACCGCTTGAGAGCGACCACCGATTTCGACTACCTGAAGGATTGCGACTGTATCATCATCTGCGTGCCGACTCCTCTGAGGAAGACCAAGGAGCCGGATGTCTCCTACATCCTCGCCGCCTCCGAGCAGATCACGAAGAGTCTGCGCCGTGGCCAGCTCGTCGTCCTCGAATCCACCACCTATCCGGGCACGACCGACGAAGTCCTGCTGCCGATGTTCGAGGAGACGGGGCTCAAGCTCGACGCGGATTTCCTCCTGGCCTTCTCTCCCGAAAGAGTTGACCCTGGCAATCCGCAGTTTCAGACGCACAACATTCCGAAGGTCGTCGGCGGCTGCACGGAGGATTCCACGAGCGTGGCGGCACACCTCTACTCGCAGATCGTCAAGGACGTACACGCCGTCTCATCTGCGCGCGTGGCCGAAGCGGCGAAGCTTCTGGAGAATACCTTCCGCGCCGTCAACATAGGGATGGCGAACGAGATGGCCCGTCTCTGCTATGCGCTGAACATAGACACCTGGGAAGTCATCCGGGCGGCGGCGACCAAGCCCTTCGGCTTCATGCCTTTTTATCCGGGGCCCGGCATCGGCGGCCATTGCATTCCTCTCGACCCGCACTACCTTTCATGGAAGGCGCGGCAGCACGGTTTCGACTCGCGCTTCATAGGGCTCGCCGAAGAGGTCAACTCGCGCATGCCCGAGCATGTCGTGACGCTGGTGGTTGACGGGCTCAACGACGCGCGCAAAGCTTTGAACGGCGCGCGCGTGCTGCTGCTCGGCGTGGCCTATAAGAAGGACATCAACGACGTGAGAGAGAGCCCGGCGCTTTCCATCATCGATCGCCTGCGCGCCAAGGGCGCTGACGTGAACTATCACGACCCCTTCGTCGAAGAGGTGCGCTTCGATGACGCTCATACTGAGGGGGGCGGCGAGGCGCTGCGCTCCGTCGAGTTGACGGACGAAGAGTTGAGCCGGGCGGATTGCATCGTGATCGTCACCGATCACAGCAGTATTGATTACCGCCGCGTCGTCAGCCTGGCATCGTTCATAGTGGACACACGCAACGCGCTCAGCGGCGATTTGCGTCGCACGAGCCGCGCGCGCATCATCAGACTTTAAATATGCTAAAAGTTCTCAACGTAGTGGGAGCGCGGCCCAACTTTATGAAGGTCGCGCCCATTGTGGAAGCGATGAAGCGGCGTGAAGCGGAGTTCACGCCGCTTCTGCTGCATACGGGCCAGCATTACGACGAAGGCATGTCGGATGCTTTCTTCCGCGACCTCGGCTTGCCGAAGCCTGATGTCTACCTTGGCGTCGGCTCCGGCAGCCACGCCGCGCAGACCGCCGCCGTCATGCAAAGCTTCGAGCCCGTCGTCATCAGCGAGCAGCCGGATTGGGTCGTCGTCGTCGGCGATGTCAACTCGACGCTCGCCTGCGCGCTCGTCTGCGCCAAGCTTGGTATCCGCGTGGCGCACGTCGAGGCCGGACTCCGCAGCCGCGACCGCACCATGCCCGAAGAGATCAATCGTCTCCTCACAGACCAACTCGCAGACCTGCTCCTGACTCCCTCACAGGACGCCGATGCAAACCTGCGCGCCGAAGGCATCCCCGACGCACGCATACGCTTTGTCGGCAACGTGATGATCGATTCGCTCTTCAGCCAGCTTGAGCGCGCCGGAAACTCGCGCGTGCGCGAAGACCTCGGAATCGCCGGAGAAGATTACGCCACGCTCACGCTTCATCGCCCATCAAACGTGGACGACCGCGCCACCTTCTCGCGCATCCTCGACGCGCTCGAAGAGATCAGCCGCCGTCTGCCCATAATCTTTCCCGTCCACCCGCGCACGCGCGCGCGCATAGCGGAATTCGACCTCACCGCGCGCATCGATGGCCTACGGAACCTGCGCCTCGTTGACCCTCTCGGCTACGTGGATTTCCTGCGCCTCTACAGCGGCGCGCGCCTCGTGCTGACGGACTCCGGCGGCATACAGGAAGAGACGACCGCGCTCTCTATTCCATGCCTGACGCTGCGCGAAAACACCGAGCGGCCCATCACCGTCGAGCTTGGCACTAATAAAATCGTCGGCACAGACAGCCGAAAGATCATTGAAGCGGCCAACGCCGCGCTGGACTCTCCGCCCTCGATTGAGACGCGTCGCGTCCCGCCGCTCTGGGACGGCCACACGGCCCCACGCATCCTCGATGCGCTTCTGGAAGGGATGAAAAAGCAAGGATGAAGGATGAAGGCGGAAGGATGAAAGACGAAAGCGTGACTGCTCAAGTTGAATCATCACGCCTTCATCCTTCATCCTTCATCCTTCATCCTTCCGCCCTTATCCCTAAGCTGCGTCGCGCTCTGCGCGGAGAGGTGGATGCGCGCGCCTTCGCTCTTGAGACGCTGAGGCGCGGGCGGGCCTCCATCGCGCGTCGTCGCGAGCGCTCAAGCCTCAAGCATCTGGACGAGCGGCCCGCACGCCTTAGCCCGGAGTATGAGCGCTTATCCCCCGCCGACCTGCTCGAACATTTTCGCCGCCGCGCCGCGCCAAAATTCCCGCCCGGCTTTGACGTTTCCAATAGAGAGCGCGTGGCGCGTCTTCAGCGCGAGCATTTCCCAAGAGAAACCGCTCAACTGCTCGCGCGCGCCTCGCTCATCGCAAACGATCATCGCTGGTCGCTGCTCGGCTATCCCGAAAAGTGTTTCGGTGAAAAGATCAACTGGCTACGCGACCCCCTGTCCGGGGCCGACTGGCCGCTCGATTACCACTGCGACATCCCTCTGGCGCGCGGGGACGGCTCGGATGCGCGCGTGCTGTGGGAGTTAAATCGCCTCGGCCACCTGATCACGCTCGGTCGTGCTTACGCGCTTACTGACAGCGAAGACTTCGCCGCAGAATTTTTCGCGCAAGTGATGGGCTGGCATGAGCAGAATCCGACCGGCCTTGGGCCCAACTGGGCCTGTGCGATGGAAGTGGCGCTGCGCGCGATGAATCTGCTCGTCGCCTTCGAGCTTTTTCGTCATTCGCCGCTGCTCGATGAAGAGCGGCTCGCGGCGCTGCTCAAGCTCTTCGCTCATCACGGCGAGCACATCCGTCGCAATCTGGAATTCTCCTACATCTCGACGAGCAATCATTATCTGTCGGACGTGGTGGGCCTCTTCTGGCTCGGCCTGATGCTGCCGGAGTTACGGGAGGCGCGCGCTTGGCGCGAGTTTGGCCTGCGCGAGATGCTGCGCGAGATGGACAAGCAGATACTCCCGGACGGCGCGGATTTCGAGGCTTCGACGGGCTATCATCGCTTCGTGCTTGAGCTGTTTCTCTACTCCTTCATCGCTGCCCGCGCCAACGGTGTAGAGATCGAAGAACGATACCGGCAACGCCTGCGAGCGATGCTCGAATACGTGCGCGCGGTCGTTCGCCCGGACGGGCGCGCGCCGCTCATCGGCGATACGGACAGCGGACAGGTATTGCCTATCCGGCAACGAGCCGGAGACGATCATGCTTACCTGCTCGCGCTCGGCGCTGCGCTCTTCGATGAGCCGCGCTTCAAAGCTCAGCATGGGCCCATGCCGGAGGAGTTGCTGTGGTTGATGGGCGAAGAGGGCGTGCGCGATTATCAGCGCGTGGAATCTTGGAAAGAGGGCATCGCGTCGCAGGCGTTCATTGACGCCGGAACCTACGTCATGCGCGAGAATGATCTGTATCTGCTCTTTAATGCGAGCGGCAATGGGCTCGGCGGGCGCGGCTCGCACGGCCACAATGATGCGCTCAGCCTTGAAGTCTCAGCCTGCGGGCGCAGCTTCATCATTGATCCCGGCACGTACGTCTACACATCAGACCTGCGCGAGCGACACCTGTTTCGCTCGACCCGTTATCATTCGACAGTGGAAGTGGACGGCGTGGAGCAGAACACTACCAGCGCGCCAGTGCCCTTCGTGATCGGAGACGAGGCGCACCCGCGCGTCGTGCGTTGGGAGGCCGCGCCGCAACGAGATCATCTTGTGGCCGAGCACGACGGCTATGCGCGACTACAGGAGCCCATCACCCATCGCCGCGCGGTTGAGTTCTTCAAGCTTGAGAGATACTGGGCGTTGGAGGATACGCTGACGGGAGAGGGCGAGCACGTTTTTCATTTTCGTTACCACTTCGCCGCAGCGTTGGATGTGAGCGTGGGCGCTGACGCAGTCGTGCGCGCCTGCGATAAGATAACGGGAGCGCGCCTGCTGGTCGTCGCCCCGGATGATGCGGAGCCCGCGTCGCTTGAGCCGCGCTACGCCTCGCGCGACTACGGCGCGAAGCATCCGACCATCGCGGCCTGCTGGACGCGCCGCGCACATGCCCCGCTCGTCACGCGCTGGTTGCTCGTGCCGGTCTGCACTGGCGAAGACGAGAGCGCGCGTTTGGAGTTGGCCAGGAAAAGGAATTAACGAGGATGGGAAGAAAGGATGAAGGATGAAGGATGAAGGATGAAAGGAATGCTGATCCTTCTTGAATGTTTTTACTTCATCCTTCATCCTTCATCCTTCATCCTTGCTTTAGAATATGAAGCCGACAATCTTTCTCGCATTCGTGGATGATTGGGAACTGAGCGGCAACGGCTCGGGCGACCCGGAGGAGCTTCAATTTCGCCCGATGCGCGAGCTGGTTAAAATCTATAACGCGCACGGGATTCGCGGCTCATTCAATGCCGAGATGATGCAGCAGTTGACGTTCAGGAAATTCCAGCATCAGTATTCGGAACTGAAAACTCTCGCAGACCTTTGGGACTCGCACGTGCTTGAGACTTTCAAGCAGGGCCACGATATACAGTTGCACATTCATCCGCAGTGGAGCGGCGCGCGTTACGAAAATGGCGCGTGGCGGCTGACTGCCGACTGGAATATTCTCAACCACGAGGCGGACGCGGCCCTTGAGATGATAAGGGCGGGCAAAAGCTATCTGGAAAATCTACTGCGCACGGTTGAGCCGGGCTACGCCTGCGTTTCGTTTCGCTCGGGCGCGTGGTGCATCGCGCCCTCAAAGCATATGCTGGGCCTGCTGGCGGAGTTGGGCATCGTCTTTGACATGAGCATAGTAGGCGGCGTGCGCTACGATACCAGGAACATCAAGCTCGACTATACCAATTGCGAGGAAGATTTCCTGCCCTACTACCCGGACATGGAGGACGCGCGCAAGCTCTCAAGCCGTCGGGAGAAGATCATCTGCGTGCCGACGAACCATTTCTACGGGTCGCGCCGACAGGTCTTCAAGCATCACTTGGGCCTCGCATGGCAGAAAGCAAGAGCGCGCGTCAAGCCAACGACTGCTCCGGGCGGCAGCCGAAGCCGTGAGGCTTACGGCCACGAGTGGGCCCAGACCGCGCACGCTTCAAAATGGACGCGCATTTATGAAAAGGGAATCGTGCCCTATCTCAAGGGCAAGCACCTGATCTCCGACATAGCTCAGCTAGACTACGCGCTGTTGCGAGAGATGCTGCAATCAATAAGACGGCGCGCCGGCCAGTCGGGTCTCGCGGAAGTCCCCGTCATTCTTGAGAATCACACGAAAGACCTGCATGATTTCTCGCACATCGAGCGCTTTATGAGTGATGTCGCGCGCGCCGACGACATTCGTTGCCTGACCCTCACGGAGTTGGCGCGCGAGCTTGGGCGCGGGAGATTTCACATCAGAACTTCCACCCATTAGCCGTGCGAAGACGACTCATCATCAGCGCGCTCGTAGAGCGTCTACAAGAGTTGTGCGCCGTGCGACTTCAACAGGTCGAGCCGGAGCGATTCGGCCCCGCCTCCGCGTTCGTCGCACAAGCACGACAATCAATCGCGGGCGCAGGAAGCGGAGACGAGCCTCCGGTCGGCGCGTTGTCAGGCTGGGCCCGGCCGCGCGCTTGGATGGAGACGGAGACGGATTGCCTGGCCTCTTTGCGCGCTCTCTGCCTGGGCCAACAGTTGCATGCGCGGCCGGCAGTGGGAAGCCCCGGCGTGATCGAGCCGAGGGCTTTCGTCGCGCTCCTTGAGGCGCGCAAGGTGGGGCAGATGCAGGAGCGCTTTCGATTGCTCACGGAGCGATACCCGTACCCGCTCAACATCACGCTCGAAGGCGAAGAAGAGATTCGCGAATATCTCTTGATGCGTTTGATGGTTCAAGACCGCGCGCGTCTTTTGAAGCGCCCGGTGAATGAAATAGATAGCGATGAGCTGCTTTTGAAGCTGAACCTCCTGGCGCTGCATGCTGCGCTCGCGGATGATTTGAGGTATCTTGATGCGCTGAACTACTATTACGAACTGTTGCCGACGCAGTGGGGGCCAAAGGGGGAACACCCCTGGCTGCTGGTCTCGTATTTGACGCTCTATGCTCATGCGCTGGCGGCACAGGTCGGAGAAGAAGAACGCGAATGCGCATAGGTATACTGTCAAGCTCGCTTCCGGCGGCGTTGAAAATTCACAGCGAAGTCAAGACTGTTCCCGGCTGTCATCCCTACATTCTCCTGTGTCGCGTGGGCGAAGAAACGCGCCTTCGCCGTCTCTTCAAGCACGCGGCGCGATTCGTGCTCAAAGAGGGGCGCTTTCAATCGCTCCGTTTGCTGGCGCGTGGCCGCGTCATCATGTTGCCGCATCCGCTCGATGACGCGCGCACGCTCGCGCGTCTCAAGCGATTGCGATTGGACGTAGGACTGCATAACCTCGGCGCGATCTATCGCGACGAGACCATCAAGGCATTCCGCACGGGCATTCTTAACCCGCACATAGGCTTGCTCCCACGCTATCGCGGGCGAAACGTGATGGAGTGGTCGCTTCTGGAAGGCAGGGCCACGGGCATCACTCTCTTTTTCATTGACTCCGGCATAGACACGGGCCCACGCATAGTGCTCAGAGAGGAAGTCGATGTCTCGCATTGCGGCTCGATCGAGAGCGCGAAAGCGTACCTGTTCAATCTCGATGCACAGTTCTTTCGCCGCGCGCTTGAGCTGCTGCGCAACGAAGAGTTCTCTTTCGAGCACAACGACGGCACGGGCCGCAGGTATTACGTGATGTCTCGTTTATTTCAGAACGTGGTTGAAGAATTGATAAAGGCGAACGGCTGATGTGCGGAATCTGTGGAGTGTGGGAGTACGGCGCGGGAACGGGCGCGCGTGTCGAGGGCGCGCTCATAGAACGCATGCGCGACCAGATGACGCATCGCGGCCCGGACGATGCGGGCGAGTTGATCTTTGACGAAGGGCGCGGCGGTCTTGGCTTTCGCCGTCTCTCGATCATCGATCTGTCGGAGGCCGGACACCAGCCCATGCGCGGCTGCAACGCTCGTGTGTGGCTGGTCTTTAACGGCGAGATTTATAACCACGCGCGCCTGCGCGAGGGTCTCGAAGAGCGCGGGCACGTCTACGCTTCGCGCACCGACACCGAAACCATCCTGCATCTTTACGAAGAGCGCGGGCTCGATTTCGTCCGGGAGATAGAGGGCGATTACGCCATCGCTCTGTGGGATAGCGAGCGCGAGCAGTTGGTGCTCGTGCGCGACCGCATCGGCGTCAAGCCGCTCTACTTTTATCACAGGGAAGGGCGCTTCATCTTCGCCTCCGAGATCAAAGCCATCCTACAGCACCCGTCTGTCACGCCCGAAGTTGATGAAGAATCGCTCTATCATTACCTGACATTTCTGACGACGCCCGCGCCGCGCACGCTCTTTCAGCACATACAGAAGATTCCCGCCGGGCACATGCTCATCATCAGGCGCGACGGCTCGCTTAACTTGCGACAATACTGGGACGCGCTGCCTCCCGCGCAAAGTGACACGCCGGTTCGCAGCGAAGCGGAGCACAAGACGGAGATACTACGACGGCTGCGCGCGTCGATCACGAAGCGCATGATGTCTGACGTGCCGTTCGGCGTTTTCCTGTCGGGCGGCGTCGATTCATCCGCCAACGTCGCTTTGATGGCCGAGCAGATGTCGCGACCCGTGCAAACCTTCACGGTTGGCTTTCGCGATCACGAAGAGTTCAACGAGCTGGAGTCGGCGCGACGCATCGCGCGCGACTTCGGGACGAATCATCACGAAGTCATCATCGCCGAAGAGGAGATGCAGAAGTTCCTGCCCGATCTGGTCTTTCACCAGGACGAGCCCATCGCCGACCCCGTCTGTGTGCCGCTCTATTACGTCTCGCGGCTGGCGCGCGATTCCGGCACGATCGTCGTGCAGGTGGGCGAAGGCTCGGATGAAATCTTCAGCGGCTATGATAAGTACGTGCGCGTCCTGCGCATCTACGAGCGTTTCTGGCAGCACGCCGAGCGTGTGCCGAAAGGGCTGCGCAGAGCGGCGAGCGCCGTCGCGCATCCCACGATTGAAATGACCGGAAGGATGCAGACAGCCAATGAGCTGCTGCGTCGGCTGGGCGCAAACGAGCCGCTGTTCTGGGGCGGCGTCGTCGTCTACGACGAAACGTCCAAGCCCCGCGTGCTGTCGGAGCGCATGCGTCGCGAGTGGGGCGAGCGGTCTTCGCTCGAAGTCGTCCGGCCCCTGCTTGAGCACGTAGAGCGAGAGCGCCCCGATTCGGATTTCCTGGCGCGCATGACCTATCTCGAATTAAAACTGCGCTTGCCCGAGCTACTGCTGATGCGCGTGGACAAGATCACGATGGCGACCTCCGTTGAGGCTCGCGTGCCCTTTCTCGACCATCACCTGGTCGAGTACGCGATGGGCGTCCCGCGCTCTTTGAAGGTCGAGGGCCGAAGCGGCAAGCACATCCTGAAGCGAGCGCTCGAAGATGTCCTGCCGCACGACCTGCTCTACAGCCCCAAGCGCGGGTTCGGTGCGCCTATCCGCGCGTGGTTCCGCGATGGCCTGGGCGAGTGGTTCGATTCGCACCTCATGAATTCGCGCATGCGCAAGCGCGAGTTCTTCGACTACGCATACGTCGCGCGCATGTTGGACGAGCACCGTCGCGGCGCGCATGACTGGAGCTTTCATCTGTGGTGTTTGCTCAACCTGAGCCTCTGGTACGAGCGCTGGATAGAGCCCGCGTGAAAAGCGGCGCGCATGCGATAAGGCTGATGCTCGCATGAGCGCCTGAGAATGTCGGGTTGAATTGCGCTGCCGGGACTGCCACAATGTTTGAGGACGGACGCACATTTGGCGATGCTCGTGAATCAGGTTTGAGTTTCCGTAAAGATAATGTCTTCCTCTTCTAAGCTGGCGATCGATCACTGGAACAGGACTCCTCTGTTTATTTCTGAAGAGGAGCGCTACTCCACCTATCCCTGGCTATATGAGGCGGCGGAATTCAGGCATCATCAGGGCGAGCAGGTGCTTGAGATCGGTTGCGGCACGGGATGCGACCTGCTCCAATTCGCCAAACATGGGGCGCGCGCCGTCGGCGTAGACATTACGCCGGAGCACGTACGCCTGGCCCGCGAGCGTGTGGGCGGGATGGCCGAAGTGCGACAGGCCGAAGCGACCGACCTGCCTTTCCCCGACAACTCTTTCGATTACGTTTACTCGCACGGCGTCCTTCATCACATTGATAATCCGCGCCGTGTGGTCGAAGAAATCTTTCGCGTGCTGCGTCCGGGCGGGCGTTTTAACGTGCACGTCTATGCGCTCTGGTCTTACTTTACGCTGCTGCGCAGGTTGCAGCACGGGCGCGATTGGAAGCTGTGGATTGAGAACAGCCGCGATCCCGTTCACATAGATTTCTACACGGCTCGAAGGCTGAGAGAATTGTTCGCCCCCTCCCGGCTTACCGTAGAGAAATTCCATTGCGGCCCCTTGCCCTTCCTGGGCCCGCTCGCAGGATTCTATCTGGTCGCCAGGGGCGTCAAGCCCTGATGGCCGCGCCCTTCGCTCAAGAGATGTTGAGTCAAGCTGAAAAAGAGACGGCTGTGACGAAAGAGGCCGGACGCCCCGGCCGACGTTTCTCAACACACGTCGCGTGGACTATGGCGGCGCGTCTTTTGATGACCGCGAACAGTGTCGCCGCCGGTGTCGTGGTCGCGCGCCGGCTCGGAGCAGAGGGCCTGGGCGTGCTCGCCGTGCTGAACGTCGCGGTTGCTCTGGCCCTGCAAATCGGGAGCGCAGGGCTACCGTCTGCGAACACTTATTTCATCGCGCGCGATCGTCGGCATTTGTCGCCCGCATCGATCAATGCGCTGGTGTTCGCGCTCGCGGCGGGCGGCGCTCTTGCGCTCGGCATCACCGCGCTGGCAAAGCTTCGTCCAGAATTGTTCGGCTATATTCCCTGGGGGCTCGTCGCCATTGCCTCCGCTTCCATTCCGTTTCAACTTATCACGCTGCTCGGGCTGAACCTTTTTCTGGGCCTCAATCGCATCGGCCGCTTTAATGTTTTGGACGCGGCGGCGCAGTTGTTCACACTCGTCAACGCTCTTGTGGCGCTCGTCCTGCTGGGCAGAGGTTTGCGCGTGCTCGTCGCTCTGAATACGGCGGCTGCTATCGTCGTAAGCCTTCTGATCGTGTGGATGATGGGTCGGATGCTGCGGGAGCAGGAAGACGATAGGATGAGCTTTCGCCCGGACTTTGGGCTCTTCAAGCGCATGGGGCGCTACGGGATTAAGATTCACATCGCGCTCGTGGTGGCGATGCTCATCTTTCGCGCAGACCTGATGATCGTCAATCACTTTCGCGGCGCGGCGGAGGCGGGCGTCTATGCCGTGGCGTCGCAGGTGGCGATGATGTTGATGCTGCTGCCGGGCGTGATCGGCACACTACTGATGCCGCGCGTCACTTCCGAAGGCGACGGGCGCGGCGAGTTTACGATGCGGGCCACGCGCCACACCGCTTTCGTGATGATGTTCATCTGCCTGCTGGCTGCGCCAGCATCGCTCCTGTTGCCTTTGCTCTACGGCGCGCCCTTTCGGGATGCGGCCGCGCAGTTGTTGATACTGCTGCCGGGCGTTTATCTGGTCGGCATCGAAGCCGTACTCGTTCAGCATTTCAACAGTACGGGTCTGCCGGTCGCGATTCCTGTTTTCTGGTTAGTGACGCTGGTTGTGAACGTCGCGCTCAACCTTGCGCTTGTGCCGACGTGGGGCGCGCGCGGCGCAGCCCTCGCTTCGACCGTCAGTTATACTTTGATTTTCGTGCTGGTCGCTTCGCTCTTTCGCATGAGGACGGGGAATCGTCTTTCGGCAACGCTCGTGCTGCGCGGGCATGAGTTGCGCGATCTGCTGGCAATGGCGCGCGCCGCGCGTTGAGCCTCATCAAGGGTGAAACGGATGAACGGACGGGGCCAAACGGAGCGAGAGAATTTGTGGGGATACGCCAAGCGCCTGCGCTTTGTCAGGCGTGTCATCAGCGAAGGTTTCCCGGGGCGCGCGGCGGGCTCAGTGCGTGTGCTCGATGTCGGTTGCGGGAACGGCACGCAATTGGCCCTGCCGCTCATAGAGGATGGGTTTGAGTTGATGGGCGTAGACCCGGACGAGCGCTCGATCGAACATGCGAGGCGGCTCAGTCGCGAAGCGACTCACGCCCGGTTCGTGTGCGGGAGCGTGGACGAGCTTTCGCCTGCGGAGTTGTTCGACGTGGTAATCCTCTCGGAGGTGCTTGAGCACATGACTGAGCCATTGGCGCTGCTCGAATCGAGTGTGCGTCGCATGGCTGCCGACGCCGTCCTGATCGTCACTGTGCCGAACGGCTACGGCGAGTTTGAGCTTGATTCAAGGATGTTTCGTGCGCTCAGGTTGCAGAAAGCTGTGGACGCGCTCGTGAGAAATAATCGTGAGGTCATCGCGGCGACAGACAATCACGAGTGCGGCCACGTACAGTTCTTCACTCTCGGTCGCCTCTTTCGTCTCTTCAAGCAGTGCCGCCTGACGATCGTTCGCGAGGAAGCCTCAGTGCTTTTCAGCGGGCCACTGGTCGGTCATACCCTGGCGCGCTCAGAGCGCTTTATAGAGTGGAACGCGCGCATCACGGACAAGCTGCCGTTGCTCTTTTCAAGCGGGTGGTATTTCGCTCTGCGCCGACAATCCGGCGTGGACGCGCGCGAGCCGGATAGTGCCGCTCTATGAAAGTCATCTTACTTGCACTTGACGGCGACCGTGACCGTACACGCGAGCACCTGCGCGAGCTTTACCCGTCGGCGGAGATCGAAGAGATTACGCGCGCCGAGATCGAAACGGGCAGCCCCGCGCGGCGTCTCGCTTCATTGCGCGCGCTGCGCCCGGACATCTTCGCCGTCTCGACAGAGCGGCTACAGTGGCAGCGTGGTCAAAACACTCTGCTGCTCGTCGGGGCGCTGGCCGGGGCCGAACGATCTTTACTGCTGGATAATCATGGCGCTCGGCGCGAAGAGACGCGCGCACGCATCATGCTGCGCGCGCCCGCGCGAACGGCGTTCGAGATGGCCGCGAGCCTGGCGGCGATTGTGCGCGCACATGCGCGCGTGCGCCGCCTTGAGCGCGAAGTCTTGCGCGGCGATTTAAAAGAGCTTCGCCGGAAGAAAGAGCATGCGTCCGCCGGTGCGCCGGATATTGTTTACCTGCGCGCCACACCCGGCGCAGGCACGCAGGTCGGCGGCGCTTCAAGCCACATCAACGGCTTTATCAACGCGGCGCTCGCACAGGGCGCGCGCGTGCGACTCGTCAGCAATGATCGCATCGCCGGGCTGGACGAATCCAAAGTTCCACTGAAGCTCATCGAGCCGGAGCCGGTCGGGTCAATGCGCGTTGCCTTCGAGCTTTATAACGACATGCTTTTCACGCGCGGCGCGCTCACGGAGATAGAGCGAGCGCCCCCGGCATTCATCTACCAGCGTTACAGTCGTTTCACTTCCGCCGGGGTGGAAGCGACGCTGCGCACTGGTCGTCCGCTCTTTCTGGAATTCAACGGCTCGGAAGTGTGGGTTGGACGATACTGGGATCGCGTTGATATGCTCGAACTGCTCGCGCGATTCGAGCGTTTGAACCTCAAGGCCGCCGCGCGTATCTTTGTCGTCTCGGAGGTCGAGCGGCGTAGCCTGCTGCGGGCCGGGGTGGCCGAAGATAAGATAGTGGTCAACCCGAACGGCGTCGATGCCGAGATGTTTCGCCCCGACGTGGGCGGCGCAGGCGTGCGTGAGCAACTAGGCATTGAGCCGGATGAGACGCTGGTCGGTTTTATCGGAACCTTCGGCCCCTGGCATGGCGTGCTCGTGTTGGCCCACGCGATTGCTCTGATGCCTGCGGATGCGCGCATACGCTTTCTGCTGGTCGGCGCGGGCAGCCTGCGCGACGAGGCCGCCGCGATCATTCGTGAGGGCGGAGCCGGGGAGCGTGTTATCTTCACGGGCGTAGTCGAGCACGAGCGCGTGCCGTCGATGCTCGATGCGTGCGACATACTGGTCTCGCCGCACATTCCGCTCGAAGACGGGAGCGAGTTCTTCGGCTCGCCGACCAAGCTCTTCGAGTATATGGCGATGGGCAAGGCGATCGTCGCAAGCCGATTGGGCCAGATCGGGGACGTGCTCGCGGACGAAGAGACGGCGCTGCTGGTCAAGCCCGCAGATGCGCGCGCTCTGAGTGATGCGATCTTGAGACTGGCGCGATCGGTGGAGCTTCGCACGAGGTTGGGCTTAGCGGCCAGGCGCGAGGCGATGGCGCATCACACCTGGGCCCATAATGCCGCGCGCGTGCTGGATGCTTATCGCAACTGGCTTGAATCGACGGAAAGATAGGACTGAAGAGAAGTGAAAGACGCGTTGGAAACAAAGACTGATGCGGGGCTTGCGGAAGAGAAGCGGCGGGCGCGCGAGCAGTGGGGCGAAGACCCTTGCGGCGCTGTGCACGGACAAGCACATGAATTCGGCACGCGCGAATTCTTCGACGAGGTTGAAAGACATCGTTATGAGGAGTATGCGCCGTGGATGCGTTCCGTGATGGGCTTCGATAGTTTCAGCGGGGCGCGGCTGTTGGAGATAGGCTGCGGGATGGGGACAGACCTTTTGCAGTTTGCGCGCGGCGGCGCACGCTGCACGGGCGTTGATCTGACGCCGCGCTCGGTTGAGATCACGCGCCATCGCTTCGCGCTTTATGGTATGCCCGGAGATTTCTTGCTCGCAGACGGAGAGCATCTGCCTTTCGCTGACGAGACGTTCGATGTCGTCTATTCAAACGGGGTGCTGCATCACACGCCGGACACGGAGCGCGCCGTCAGGGAAGCGCACCGCGTGCTACGCAAGGGCGGAATTGCGAGGGTCATGCTTTACCACAGGCACTCGCTCAACTATTGGGGCGAGCTGATCTTGCATCGCGGTGTGCTCAGAGGCGAGCTGCTGCGAGGGCGCTCGCCCGAAGAGATCATGAGCCGCTACGTCGAATACTCTGAGCATGGCGGTCGCCCGCTCGTCAAAGTCTACAGCCGTCGGCAGGCGCGCGCTCTCTTTTCACCCTTCCGCGAAATCAACGTCGAGGTTGAGCAGATGATTCGACAGGAATTGCGCCTCTTCGGCCACCTCATTCCCGAAAGCCTCTTTCGCCGCCTGCGCCGCACCGCAGGCTGGAACGTCATCATTACCGCTAAAAAGTAATCGGTAGTCGGCAGCCAGTTGAAGCGCGCAGCTTTTAACTGATGACCGATAGCTTATTACCGCCCGCTCGTTTACTAATCTTTCTTGATGACGGTCGTGCTCTCGCGCACTGTCGCTACCCTGTCGCTTGAGCGCCCACGCATCGCGAGCAGCGCGATGGCCAGGAGCGCCAGCAGGCCGATCACGCCAGCCGCAATCCATATCGGGTCAACGGAGGTCGTCTGGGTCTGCGTCGGAGTGGTCTGCGTGGTCGTCGTCGATGTCGTCTGTCGGCTGGTGCTCTGTGTGCTGGTGGTTTGAGCCGGACTGCTGCTGGTCTGCGTGGAAGTCGTCGTGCTACTGTTCTGCGCCCGTGTCGTCACGGCGAGCGGCGCGAAGATTAAGCAGAGGGCGAGCAGCAGAGTAATGTGTGCCAAGCAAGGTTTATTCATCGTTTGGAGTCTCCTTCTTCGGATTTCAACCTGCGCCGCGACGGCTTGATTGTATCAAGCTGATACAGCCAGGGGCTTACATCAGGGGAGAAAGCGATTCGCATGCCACGCGAACAGTATGTTTCTTAAAAGCTCTGACACCTTATTCCGGTCTCTCAACGCATGTTAGTATCCGATGGTTATTTATGAGTGCCTGCGTGTACTCGAACCGGGTCGAAAACAACTTCAAGAGCACGCAAAGTTGCCAATTTTCAAAGGGAAATCCATCATCTGCTTCGGCGGCGAGGACTGGTGGTATCACCACCCGCACTCGAAGAACCACCTCATGCGCCGGTTTGCGCGCGCGGGCAATCGCGTCATCTTCGTCAACTCGATTTCGATGGGCCTCGCCGCTCTGGGGAATAAGGACTTGCTGCCGCGCCTGAAGCGAAAGATGCTGAGCTATGCCAAGCTGGCGCGCACGACGAGCGAGGGCATCACGGTCGTCAGCCCTGCCGCGTTGCCGTTCTTCGGGAGTCGCGCGGCGCGTGCCGTTAACCGCCGACTGCTGAGCGCGCAGATCGGAGCGCTGGCGCGTCGGCGCGGACTCTCGCGACCGATTCTATGGATCGCCATTCCGACCGCCGTCGAGATGATCGGGCAGTTCGACGAGCAGTTGGTCATCTATCAGGTATCGGACAAGTACGACGCGAACACTATGGATCACGCGACCGACCCCGCTTTGATTCGTCGCATGCACGAGCGGGCGCTGGATAGGGCAGACCTCATCTTCTATTCGGGGCGAAAGCTGCTGGCGGAAGCGACGCGCGGGCGCGAGCGCTCCTACCTGCTTGAGCAGGCGGTCGATTTCGATCACTGGTCAAGGGTTGCAAGCGGCACACTCACGGTTGCGCCGGAGATAGAGAGTATCCCGCGCCCACGCCTCGGTTATTTCGGCGCGATAGAGCCCTGGCTCGTCGATCAGGAATTAATCAAGCGCGCGTCGCGCGAGCGCCCGCACTGGCACTGGGTCTTTATCGGCAATCGCTCGCGCGGGCTTGAGATAGAGAATCTGCCGAACGTGCATTTCCTGCCGCCGGTCGCTTACGAAGAGCTTCCGCGCTACGCCGCCGGGTTTGACGTTTGCGTGCTGCCGTGGGAGACAGAGCAGGCGTTTACCAGTTACGGCTCGGCGATCAAGGTGCGCGAGTACCTGGCGACGGGCAAGCCGGTGGTCATCGCCCCGCTTCCCGAATACGAGACGATGAAGGATGTGCTGCGCATCGCGCGCAGCCGCGACGATTTCCTGCGATTAGTCGAAGACGCATTAGACGAGCGCGGCGAAGAGCGGGCGCGCGCCCGCCAGGCATCCGTCACCCTTGGCACTTGGGACGCGCGCGCTGAATGGGTCAGCGAGTTGATTGAAGAGAGACTCGGTTGAGGTGTGATTTTTTCAGGGAGTCGCGCCGGGGCTGAGAATCGTGAGTGCTGCGGCGAGCGGCCTAGTCCTGTTTGAGAAGCGGCTGACCGTCAAGGCGTGTGCGATAGCCGCGAACCATCACGCCGGGGCGTCCGAGGCTTTGGCCGAACGTCTGTCGATTGAGAGGGTCTCGATAGCCTACGCGCACGAGGTATCGAGGCTCTTTCGTCCGGTTGATAAAGGAGCCGTGAATGGTATGGATGTTGAAGCAGACCACGTCGCCGCGCCTGGCCGGGACTGCCACCGTTTCTTCGAGCCTGTACAGATCAGTCGGCAAGTGCGGTGTGCATGGGCCTTCCGGCGTCTCCGTAATGTGCTCTAGCGGCCCAGCCTTATGCGAGCCGTCGAGGAAGCGAATCTCTCCGTTCTCGTGCGAAGTATCAGTCAAATGCACGAGCGCATCGATGTAGCGTCCGTCCTCGTGATGATAGAATGCCCAATCCTGATGCATGGGGAAGGGATGGCCCGTCTCCGGCGGTTTGACGTGCAGCGTGCTATGGTGCAGCTCCACGTTTGGGCCCAGGAGGTCGCCCATCGCCAGCGTTAGATTTGAATTTATGATCGCGCGACACCACGCTTCAGAGTAAAGCTGTAGGTCGTGCATGGCGACGAGCTTCGACTTCTCCTCCGTCTCGGCATCCATGTAGACCTGCCGCCATGGGCCCGTCCAACCCTTATCGGTAAAAGCCCACTCCCCAATCAATCGATCAAGCTCGCTCTCAAGTTGGTCGGTCTCAGCCGCCGTGAAAACTTCCGGTATGCGCAGATAACCGTGCTCCCGGTAAAAATCAACCTGCTCCGGTGTCAGAAAACCCAGGGAGCGCTCATGCACGGATGAACGCCCGCTCGCACTGTGATTATCCTGACGAGCTTCGTTGATCGTTCGCGAGCCGTACCAGAGCTTTGAGAGAGAGCCCAACATAAAAACGTTTCCCTTCACGCTTCGTCCGGGAAAAATATATCATACAGTCGTAAAGACAGGTCAGTACCGCCATAGGTCAAGCAGAGACGCGTCGGAAAGCTCTTATCTTTCGTAAGCTTTTCCAGAGCGCGCCGCCGAGCCATGAAAGCGTCACGGCTGATATAGTGAAAAGAAAGTAGTGCACGGCCAGGACGTAGCGATACTCCGTGTGCGTCGCCGATTGCACGCACAGGTAGTAAGCGGGCACGACGAGCAGGATAAGCAGCGTGCGTCCCCTTCGGGCTCCGGCGAGCAGCAGGACGCCGATCAGGGTGAGTGGGAGCATGATTGCGGTCAGGAATAGTTTCTGTATGCCCCGTATAAGCTTGCGAGGCACGCGCGTCCATACGTAGGAGGCCGGGCCAAGCTCGAAAAGCCGGACGGGGCCGACGTGTACGATGGGCGAGGCGGGCTTCGATGCCCCGTTAGTTATCGTGACCTGTATGCGGTCTGCGTCGCTCCCCGTAACGAAGGGCAGTCGGAGCATCTTGACGGGCTGTTCTTCGGGCGTCTTTGCCTCGACGGTCTCGATGATGTTTGACGCGTAGACAGTATTGCTCTTGTCTGTGCCCATGACGTTGATGATCGCGCGGCCGCGCTCGATCTTGACCGGAAGCACGAGCACGTAATCCGTGTCTTGACGGACGGGTACGGGTGCGGATGCCAACTGGACTCCATACTTTGAATCGTCGCCCGTGAGTTGTAGCGACCCTCCGTCGGGTGAGAGCCGTGCCTGCGCCTGCGCGGACATGAGAGAGCCGCTTGCAAGCCATTCCGCCGGGGAGTTCGTCCAGGCGGGCATGCTTGCGTCCGCAACGGCGAGCGCGTGCGCGACGGGCGGCTCCGGTGAAGTGAGACGCACACGCTCAAGCCTGAGCATCGAAGCGCCGCGCCTGATCATCACTCCGAAGAACCAGACGGGATTCGAGCGAACAATTCTAAAACCCGTCGCCAGCCGCATGCGCTCGCGCGCAATCCCGTCAGGGTTGAAGAGCGTGCCGTAGTAATCGGGCCGGTTGTATATCTCCGATTCCCACTTCATGATTCCCATATCGGTGTCTGGAATCCCGAATCTCTTCTGCTCGTCGTAGTCCGCGATCCCTTCCAGAAAAGTCTGCCCCGCTCCGAGCGAGATGGGAATGAAGTGTCGGAAGACGATGGCGTTACGAATGGTTAAAGGCGCGATGACCAGCAGCGCGCCGCCCAGGAGCGCCGCCGCCGAAGCCAAACGTCTGCCGCGCCGGAAGAGCAGCGCAACGGCGAGCGCCATGAATGGAGCGAGCAGCATCGCGTTGGCCCTCAGCCAACATGACAGTCCCACGAGCGCGCCCGCCAGCATAATCGTCGTCATCCGAGGACACCTGTACGCGCGCGCCACGCAGTAGGCGGCGAGCACGAGCGGTAGCACAGAGAGAGAGTCCGGCAACAGTAAGACGCAGTTCCACGCGAACTGCGGAGAGAGCGCGACCAGTAGTCCGCTGATGAGGGCCGTGCTTCTCGGCAATAGCAGGGAGACGGTCAGAAAGATGACGACGGCGGCCAGCGCATCGCATGCGATTTGGAAAAACTGTATCACCGCATCGGACTCGCCGAAGATGCTGAAAAGGAGCGCCATCAATATGGAGTAGCCGGGCGGGTGGTTCAGGGTATTAGGGTTTGCGAGCGGCGACGAGCGGCTCAGAAAAGAGCTGATGCCGCCCTGCCGGAACAGTCGAGCGATGTTACGGTAATCATCAACGACGACCGTTTGTACGTTCCAGACCTCCTGCCGCGTGTCGTGCCACGATAGGAGACGAACGCCCATGGCCGTCAGGAAGATGATGAGGCATAGAATAATGGTCTGCCTGCGCCGCGCATCCGTCATGGGCCCAACGCGCGATTGACGGGCGCTCGCCTCTGCCTCCACATCGGTCGAGAGCTGGGCCCCCGTCTCAATGCTCTGCCTGGCTCGATCTGTTTTCATCAGTCAAATAATGAACGTGCAGCGAAGGAGCGGCACGCTTCGCCCCGTAGCGTCTGCCAATCTTCTCATTGAATCCGGGTTGATAATACAGGCATCTGCTATATTACTCCTCATCAATAATCGGCGCACAAGCTCCCCTCAAAGGAGACCAGAGGCGACTCGACGGAAGGGCACGGGCCGACTCCGCAAACGAACGAAATATGTGTGGCATTGCCGGACTCATCGCAGTTGACCCCGCAGCGCGCATCGGCGCGATGCTCGAAAGCATCGCTCATCGCGGGCGCGACGACGAGGGCGTGTGGACATCCGCGAGTATGGACGAGCGCGGGCGGCGCGCGTGCCTTGGCCATCGCCGCCTCTCGATCATCGACACGAGCGCCGCCGGTCATCAACCGATGCTCTCGGAGGACGGGCGCTACGTGCTCACCTTCAACGGCGAAATCTATAACTATCGCGAGTTGCGACGAGAGCTTGAAGCCAAAGGCCGGAGGTTTCGCACAGACACGGACACGGAAGTCCTGCTCGCGGCCTTTGCGGAGTGGGGCGCGGAATGCTTGCCGCGTCTGAACGGCATGTTCGCTTTCGCCATCTGGGACGAGCGGGAGAGAACGCTCACGCTCGCCCGCGACCGTCTCGGCGTCAAGCCGCTCTACTATGCGCGCGAGCCTGAGAGCGGCGCTTTCATCTTTGCTTCCGAAGCCAAAGCTATCCTCGCGAGCGGTCTCGTCAAAGCCACGCTCGACCTCGAAGGGCTCAATCAATATCTGACCTTCCTCTGGACGCCAGACCCCTTCACGCTCTTCGCAGGGATACGCAAGCTCGCGCCCGCCCATGTGCTTACGCTGCGCGACGGTGAAGACGTGACGACGAGCGAATGGTGGGACGTGTCATTCGACGAGATTGAGGAGGGGAGAAGCGAAGAGTGGTGGCGCGAGCGCGTGCTTGAGACGATGAATCGCGTCATCGGTATGGAGATGGTCTCGGACGTTCCCTTGGGCTCGTTTCTGTCGGGCGGGATCGATTCGTCCGTCATCGCCGCGCTGATGAAGAATCACTCTTCGGGGCGACGCATACAGACTTACACGATCGGCATAGAATCAGACGATCTGCGCTATGACATTATCCCCGACGATGTCGTGTGGGCCCGTCGCGTGGGCCAACTGCTCGACACGGACTATCACGAGACGATGCTCAAGCCGGATGTCGCGGAGTTGCTGCCCAAGCTCATCTATCACATGGACGCGCCCGTCATCGATATGGCGATTCCGAGCTACCTGGTCTCGCGTGCGGCGCGCGAACGCCTCACAGTGCTGCTGTCCGGGATGGGCGGCGACGAGGTGTTCGCTGGCTACCCGCGCAAGCTGGCGATGAAGATAGCGGGCGTGCTCGACACTGTGCCGGGTTTTGTGCGTCGTCCGTTGATCGGTGCGATGGCGGCGGCGCTGCCCGGCGGCTTGCCCGGAAGATTTACTGCGCCGCTGCGTAACGCTAAGAAATTCGCGCGCAGCGCCGGGCTTGAGTTTGAAGACCGCTACCTGGGCTACGGCACGTATTTTACGAACGGCGCGAAGCAGCAGCTTTACACCGATGATCTGAGGGAAGCGACGCACGGCATGGATGCTTACAGCGAGCATCGTCGTTACTTCGCGCGCGTACGGAATGCCGCGCCTCTGAACCAACTGCTCTACGTCGATCTAAAGACGTTTCTGCCCTGCCTGAATCTTGAGACGACGGATAAGACTTCGATGGCGGCAACGCTGGAGGTGCGCGTCCCTTTGCTGAATCACGAGCTGGTCGAACTGGCCGCGCGAATGCCGCCGGACTTAAAGCTGCGCGGGTTGAAGCGCAAATATATTCTCAAGCGCGCCGCCGAAACGCTCTTGCCGCGTGACGTAGTATGGCGTAAAAAGGCCGGGTTCGGCGCGCCCATACGCTCATGGCTGCGCGGCCCCCTGCGCCCGCTCGTCGAAGATTTGCTCTCCGAACAGACCATCAGGCGGCGCGGTCTCTTCCGCCCCGAAGCAGTCCGCCGCATCATCAACGCCAATCTCGCGGGCCGCGAGGATTACAACCTGCAAGTCTTTCAATTGATGACGCTCGAACTCTGGCAGCGCATCTTCATCAAGGATGAAGGATGAAGTAAAAGCTTTCAAGACGGAACAGCATGCCTTTCATCCTTCATCCTTCCGCCTTCATCCTTGCTTTTCCTCCCTGCTGATTCTGCTTTTCATACTTCGAGGGCTTGCCCTGTGCGCAGCGATTCACGGATGCGAAAGGTGGCGCGTGAGGTGTTGGCCAGATGGTCGAGAGCGATGGGCGCTTGTCCGCCTTCGAGCACCATGTTGCAGAGCGCGCGAACTTCGTCTCGTTGGCCCTTATCCTGCCCGCGCAGCTTCGTCACTTCTTCGCGTCCCTGTTTGTAGACGGTCGCGCTGCGGAAATCGTCGAGCACGAAGACCTTGCCCGCGCCGAAAATCTCCACGCGCTCTTTCGGCAGCGACTTGTCGCCCTCGGACAGGTAGGCGATCGAGCCGTTTGAGCCGTCGGCGAAGCGCAACGTGATGAAGACGGAATCCTCTTCGACGATCTGCCGGTTGCGACTCGTGAGCGCTTCGCAGTAGACGCGCACGACCGCAGCGTCCGTAAGGAACTGCATAAAGTCTATGAAGTGGCAGACCTCGCCGATGATGCGCCCGCCGCCCTCTCGCGGGTCTTGCAGCCAGTGCTCGCGCGGGATGCGCCCGGCGTTGACGCGATAGGAGATGGAGAGCGGCGCGCTTCTGTCTTTGAACAACTCGCGGGCCGCGCGCGCGAGCGGCGCAAAGCGACGGTTATAACCGACCATCAACTGCGCGCCGCCTGCGCGTGCGCCTGCGTCCATCACGCTCTCCAACTCTTCATCGTTGAGCGCGAGAGGTTTTTCCACGAAGACGTGTCGCCCCAGCTCAAGCGCGCGGCGCGCCAACTCCGCATGCATGTCGTGGCGCGTCGCTATCAAGACCAGGTTGACATCCGCGTCAGCGAGCACTTCGTCTGCGCTTGAGACGACGCGACGAAAGCCATACTTCGCGCCGGTATCGCGCGCGGTCACGCCCGTCGCCGTGGCGATCGACTGAAACTCTACGCCGGACGCCTTCAGGTGGGGCAGGAGCATGGCGCGTGCGTAAGCGCCAGCGCCGACGAGCCCGAGCCGCACGCTTTTGGCCGGAGCAGCCTGCGGCTTGCTTGCAGGAGCAGCCGCGCTCATGTCAACGCTGCGCTCAAGCTCGCGCTCCGTGTCGTAGCGCAGGATGACGCCGAGATAAGGCTCTTTGACTTCGCCCGTCAGCAAGTGGTAAGCGCGCTCGCCCTCTTCGACCGGAAAGCGATGCGTGATCAAGGGCTCTATGCGGACGCGGCCAGCGGCGACCAGATCAAGGAATGCTTCGATATTGCGCCCCTCAGTCCAGCGGACGTAGGCGAAAGGGTAATCGTGGCCGCGCTCTTCATACTCAGGGTCATAGCGGCCCGGCCCGTACGACATGGAAATCCTGAGCGTCAACTCGCGCTTGAAGTAGAGCGCGCGCGGCACATCGAGGCCGACAAGGCCAACTGCGACGACGCGTGCCTTCAAACGTGATATTTCGCCCGCCAGCTCCACGGGCCCATTCGAGGGCGTGGCCGCCGTGATCAGAACAGCATCGGCCCCGCGCCCGCGCGACCAGTCCATCACGGCCCTCTTCGCATCCTCGTCGTTGAGCATGGCGCGGTCGGCTCCAAGCTCGCGCGCCAGCTCGACTTTCTGTGGGTCAAGATCGAGGCCGAAGACGCGGCAGCCGTTCGCCTTCAAGAGTTGGACGGTCAGTTGGCCCAGCAAGCCCAGGCCGATGACGACGACCGCCTCGCCAAGAGTCGGCTCGGCGAGCCTGACTCCCTGCAAGGCGATTGCGCCGAGCGTGCCGAATGCGCCCGCCTCGAACGTCGCATCCGGGGGAAGGCTGACGCAGAGATTCTTCGGAACCGAGAGCACTTCGGCGTGCGAAGCGTAGCCCACTCCGGCACAGGCCACGCGATCGCCAGCGCGAAACTCCGTCACGTCCTCGCCCGTTGCGATGACGATGCCGGAGGCGCTATAGCCGAGCGCCGTCGAAGAGCCCAGCCGCGACAGCACGGCGTTGACGGTGCTGATGATGCCTTCGCTGCGGGCCTTTTGAAATACCTCTTTGACCTTTTCGGGATTTTCTCTGGCCCTGCCCAGCAGGCTCTTGCGTCCCGAATCAACCGTCATGCGCTCAGTGCCCGCGCTGATCAGCGAAGCGGCGGCGCGCACCAGCACTCGCCCGCGCTGCGCGGCGGGCACGGGCACGTCCGCGACCTTCACTTCGCCCGTCTTTGAATCCTGTAGAATCTGTTTCATATAGAGCGTTTATCTGATAGCTGATTAAAGATGAGAGACTAGCTTCTCTACGTTGACTCCGTCAACGTGGGCGGGCGCGGTCTCATGCGGAGAGCGCGGGCCGCTTCCTGCGAATATCGTTGACAACATTCGCACCACTTTGTTAGTTATCGGTAGACGGGTGACGGGCTGGAGATCGAAGCGCAAGATAAACGAGGAGAGATAACATGCAGCAACCTTCCGCCGGATGGGCTCCGCCCCCGCCGCCCAACACGCCGCCGATGAGTATCCCCAATTACCTTGTCCCGGCGATTCTCTCCGCCCTTTGTTGCGGCTGCGGCCTGCCCTTCGGAATCGTCTCGATCATCTACGCCACGCAGGTCAACGGCAAGGCCGCCGCAGGCGACATACAGGGCGCGCTCGCTGCGTCGCAGAAGGCCAAGATGTGGCTCGTCGTCGCCATCGTCGTCGGCCTTCTGGGCGGCATCATCAGCGGTATCCTTCAAGTCATCCTTGGAACTCGCAGATAGCCAGTCGAGCGCATAGACTCAGACCCATCATCCACATCTCCGGCACGTTCGCCCTCAACACCCTCGCCGCTCCTGGCCGTGCGCGCTCTGCTTGTCGGTCGTATGCAGGGCATGATAATTTCTTAAGTTTCGCGTGGGCCTGCGTGGGACGCTCTATGCGCGCAGGGTACGAGTCCGCGCCGTGTGGGCTTGCGGTTTTTTTGATCTCGTTTTGTTTTATGTCTGAAGCCGGTTCGACATTGAAAGAGCGCGTGCGTGCCTTCTGGCAGGCGAACCCGTGCGGGACGAAGTTTACGGATGCTCCGCCGGGGACGCGCCTGTTCTATGAGCGTGTCGAGGAGCATCGCTATACGAAGGAGTGGCATATCCCGGAGGCTGCGGGCTTCAACGCGGCGCGGGGCCTGCGCGTGTTGGAGATCGGTTGCGGGTTGGGGACGGACGGGGCGCAGTTTGCCCAGGCCGGGGCCGATTACACGGGCGTTGATTTGACGGAAGCGGCGGTTGATTTAGCGCGCAGGCGTTTCGAGCTGTTCGGGCTCGCGGGAAAGTTTCGCACCGCCGACGCGGAGAATCTGGACTTCGCGGACGAGTCCTTCGATCTGGTTTATTCGCACGGCGTGCTGCATCACACGCCGGACACGGAGCGCGCCGTCGGGGAAGTCCATCGCGTGCTGCGCATGGGCGGCGTCGCAAAGGTCATGCTTTATCATCGCGATTCATATAACTATCGCGTCAATATTCGCATGCTGCGCCGCGCCGGAGCGCACCTGCTCAAGACCGAAGTCGGCCTGAAGCTGGTTCATCGCCTGACGGGCGAGCCTGTGGATTCGTTGCGCGAGCACGCGCGGCACATCAGGGAGGACGCGCAGAGCTATCTCGCGCCGGGCGAGTTTCTGAGCCAGCACACGGACGGCGCGGGCAATCCGCTCGCGCGCGTCTACTCGCGGCGCGAAGCCCTTGAGCTTTTCAAGGACTTCAAAGAGGTCGAGCTGCGCACCTACTTTCTGAACAAGCGCTGGTTGCCCTTGCTGGGAAGCATGCTGCCGCGCGCTATGGAATCGAGGCTCGCTTCGCGCTGGGGCTGGCACTTGTGGATTTACGCTAAGAAGTAGTCGGCAGTCAGTGATCGGTCATCAGCCTTCCGGCTTTTGATCGATTACTGATCGCCGGCAACTGAACGCTGACAACCGATTATGCAAAATATTCTGGTGACGGGCGGGGCGGGCTTTATCGGCTCGAACCTGGTCGATAAATTGCTGGCCGAAGGGCGCTGGCGCGTGACGGCGCTGGATGACTTCAATGATTTCTATGCGCCGGAGCGAAAGCGTGCGAACGTGCGCGCGCATCTCGCAAGCGATTCGTATCGCCTGATTGAAGCGGACATTCGCGACACAGAGGCGTTGAAGCGCGTCTTTAACGAGACAGCGTTCGACACGATCATTCACCTGGCCGCGCGGGCGGGCGTGCGCCCTTCTTTGATGGAGCCGCTTCTCTATACGGAGACGAACATCACTGGAACGGTCAACCTGCTTGAGTTGGCCCGCGCACACAACGTCAGGCAGTTCGTCTTCGGCTCGTCCTCCTCCGTCTATGGCATTAACGCCAAGGTTCCCTTTAGCGAGGACGACCCCATTCGCCAGCCGATCTCGCCCTACGCCGCGACCAAGGCGGCGGGCGAGCTGCTCTGTCATACCTATACGCATCTGTACGGCCTCAGGTGCGTGTGCCTGCGTTTCTTTACTGTCTACGGCGCGCGCCAGCGGCCCGATCTGGCGATTCACAAGTTCGCGCGCCTCATCAGTCGCGGCCAACCCATCCCCGTGTTCGGCGACGGGCTGACGCGGCGCGATTACACCTTCGTTGACGACATCATCGCGGGCGTGCGCGCCGCCGTTGACTACAAGGAGAGCCCTTACGAGGTGATCAATCTGGGCGAGTCGCGCACGGTAGAGCTACGCGAGCTGATCGCGCTGCTCGAAAAAGAGCTGGGCCAACAGGCCGTCATCGATCGCCAGCCGACGCAGCCGGGCGACGTGCCGCAAACCTACGCAGACATCTCTAAGGCCCGGCGGCTGCTCGGTTACAACCCGCAAACACAGATCGAAGACGGCATACACCGCTTCGTCCAGTGGTTCCGCAGTGAAGAAGGAGACCATGCCGAATTTTAGATTTTGGATTAGCGCTTCGGTAAATTTGAACTTTGGAATTTAGACGCTCAAGTCGCGCAGGCTCGCTAATTCAAAATCTCAAATCTCAAATTCCAAAATGGGTATGCGTTGGCCGCTTGTAAATATTTCGACCGTAGAGCGAAGGCGCGCGCTGGCTCTTCTGCTGATTCTCGCGGCGGCGCTGACGGTGCGCGCTCTGACGATGCAGTTCATCAGGGCGCACCTGGGAAACCCTGCCTGGTTCGCTTCGGGTATCTACGCGATCTTTGATCGGAAGGCGCAGAATTTTCTGGATGGCCGCGAGCCTTTGTTCTGGATTGACGACCCGTCCGATACGGAGGCAGCCGTCTATGCGCCGGGTTATCCGGCTTGGCTCGTCTTCGTCTATAAGCTCGGCGGCGCGCGCTCTGCCTATACTGTGCAGAGCGTGCAATGGATGATGGATGCTTTGTCCATGCTGCTGATTGTCGGCGCGGGTGTGACGGCATTCGGATGGCGTGTGGGCTTGTGGGCGGGTGGGCTCGCGGCGCTCTCTCCGCTGCTCGCGCTCGCGGGCGCAACGCCGCTGGCGGACGCGCCGACGAGCTGGATTGTGCTGGGCGGGGCATGGATGCTGCTGGTGGCCGCGAAGCGTGGGAGCCTGGGTTGGGCCCTTGCGGCGGGGATGATGACGGGCGCGTCCTGCTGGCTGCGTGCCAACGCGCTGCTGCTCGCCGTCTGGTGGGCCGCCGCCCTGCTTCTCTTCGCGCGGGCCCACTGGCGCAGGCGAACAGCTTTAGGAGGCGCGGTCTTGCTCGGCGCGGCGCTTCTGATCGCGCCGATTCTTGTGCGCAACGCCATCGTCTTCCGCGCCTTCGTGCCGACGGGCTTGGGCACGGGGACGAACCTTTGGGAGAGCATCGGCGAGACGGAGCGCGCCGCAGAGTTCGGAGCACCGCGCAGCGATACGGAAGTGGTCGAGCAGGAGCGCACGGCGATGGGACTCTCAAAGGATGCGCCGCTCAGGCTCTATTGGCCCAACGGAATAGAGCGTGATCGCGCGCGCTCAAGGAAAGCTGTGCAGATCATCGCTGCGCATCCGGTCTGGTACGCGGGCGTGATGATGAGACGGATGGCGGCGGTCTTGAAATACGCGGGCGAGCCGGTTGAGAGATACGGGAGTGCCGGTATTAACGTGACGAGCCGCAAGTGTTTGCCGCCTGAGTGGCAGGGCGGAATCCCTGGCCTGGGCGTGAATATTTTGGGAATGGTTCAGAGCGTGCTTCGTTACCTTGCGCTCCCGCTGATGCTTGTCGGCATCTGGCTCGCGGTGCGCCGCGAGAGGCGTGCGACCGCGATGATTCTGGCGACGGTGCTTTATTACTGGATCGTCGGCTCAGTGATACACACGGAGTTGCGTTACGGTTTGCCCATGCACGCGCTGCTCTTTATCTTCGCGGGCGTGAGCTGTTCGCGTCTCGAAAGATTCGTGCTGAGCCGCAAGCCGCGTGTGGCGGCGAGCGAGAAAAAGGAGTCGGCGGCAGAAACCTCCGTGCGGGCAGAGCCCTTAGAGAGATGAAGCAGAGATTGTTGCAATACCTCGCGTGTCCCGCTTGCGGCGGTGAGATCGAGTTGCTGTCCGAAGCCGAACGCGTTGCGGGCGAAGTGATGGAAGGCGACCTCGGTTGCCTTTCATGCTCGCGCCGCTTTCCGGTCGTGCGCGGCGTGCCGCGCTTCGCAGACCTCGGAGAAGTGGAGAAGGACAAGGCCGCGACGGCGGAAAATTTTGGGTGGCAGTGGAAGCATTTTACGCAGGAGGACGAGCGATACGCTGAGCAATTCCTGGGCTGGATTGCGCCCGTCGAGCCGGAGTTTTTTCGCGGCAAGGTCGTGCTCGAAGGCGGCTGCGGCAAGGGCAGGCACACGCGTCTGGCCGCACAATGGGGCGCGCGTGATGTGGTCAGTATTGACCTGAGCGTGGCCGTCGAATCCGCGTTCGAGGCGACGCGCGAGCTTGATAATGCTCATATCGTTCAGGCGGACATTTATCATCTGCCGCTCAAGCCCGCGTTCGACTACGCTTTCTCGGTCGGCGTGCTGCATCACCTGCCAGACCCGCGCGCAGGCTTCCGCTCGCTGGCATCAAAGGTTAAGGCCGGGGGACATCTCTCGGCCTGGGTCTACGGCGCTGAGAACAACGCCTGGATCACGCGTTTCGTCAATCCTTTGCGCGAGCGTTTGACTTCGCGTATCAATCGTCAAAGCCTGCTGCATCTGTCGAAACTGCCGACGGCTGCGCTCTTCGCCGCGACGAAGCTGGTCTATGGCCCGCTCAACAGACGCGCCGGTGGCGCTGCACTCGCGCGCCATTTGTTCTACAATGACTACCTGAATGCCATCTCGGGTTTCGGCTGGCGCGAGCAGCACACAATCGTCTTCGATCATCTGGTCGCGCCGACAGCCTTTTATATTCCGCGCGAGGAATTTGAAGAATGGTGGCGCGAGGTGGGAGCCACAGAGGTCGAGATAAGCTGGCACAATAAGAATAGCTGGCGCGGCTTCGGGCGTATCGCCGGTTGATTCATCGGAACACTTTTTTTAAATGTCGAGCACTGTTAAGAGCGTGAGCGAAGCTTTGCCGCAGGAGATGCAGCGGCATACCTACTCGATCATGTACGAGGTCGAGGGCTCGCACTGGTGGTTCGTGGGCCGCCGCCGCATCATCCGCAGCTTTATCGAAAAGATCGTCCGCGATCTGGGAGACGCGCGCCCGCGCATACTCGATGTCGGATGCGGGACGGGCGCGAATCTTGAGATGCTGGCCGAGTTCGGTGAAGCAGAGGGCGTGGATGTCTCGCCGGAGGCGTTGGCTTTCTGTCGCGATCGTGGCTTGAGTAATGTCAGGTTGGGCGCGGCGGAGCGTTTGCCTTACGAGGACGCGTCGTTTGACCTTGTTACGGCGCTTGATGTCGTCGAGCATCTGGATGATGATACGGCGGGCCTCGGCGAGATGCGGCGCGTGCTCAGGCCCGGCGGGCGCGCGATGTTGTTCGTTCCGGCTTTCATGTTCCTGTGGGGCGTGCAGGATGATGTCAGCCATCACAGGCGGCGTTATACGCTCTCCACTTTGCGCGCGGCTGTACGGGCGGCAGGTTTCGAGGTCGAGCGCGCGACGTATGCCAACATCAGTTTCTTTGGGCCCATCCTGCTGGGCCGACTCCTGATGCGCGCGACGGGCTTGCGCCCGGCCTCGGAGAACAACATCAACGTCTCGGCCTTAAACGGCGTGCTGGGACGCTTGTTCGGCGCGGAGGGCTCTCTCCTGCGCCGCATGAATTTTCCGTTCGGCGTCTCCGCCATCTGCGTCGCAAGAAGAATTGATTAGATGAAGACTTACGACGAACAAGAAGAGACACTCATGCGCGAGCGCGCGTCCGTTAACGCCGGTGGCGGCGGAGACGTGCCGGACATCTCCGTTTTTCTGCCCGTCTATAATGAAGAGCCCAACCTGCGCCCGCTGCACGCGAAGATGGACGAGGCTCTCAGTAAGCTCGGACGCACGGCGGAGATCATCTACGTTGACGACGGCTCGACCGACGGTAGCCTTGAGGTCTTGCGCGGGTTGGCCCACGCGGACTCGCGCGTGCGCGTCGTCGCCTTGCGGCGCAACTACGGTCAGACGGCGGCGATGGCCGCAGGCATCGATGCTGCGCGCGGGCGCGTGTTGATTCCGATGGACGCAGACTTACAGAACGACCCGGCGGACATTATCAGGTTGTTGAATAAGCTGGACGAAGGCTACGACGTGGTTTCGGGGTGGCGCAAGAATCGCAAGGATAAGATGGTGACGCGCAAGCTTCCATCGATGCTCGCCAATCGTCTGATCTCGTGGATTGGCGGCGTGCCGCTCCACGATTACGGCTGCTCTTTGAAAGCTTATCGCAGGGAGTCACTGGAAGACGTGCGGCTCTATGGCGAGATGCATCGCTTCATTCCGATCTACGCTTCGTGGGCCGGGGCCAGGGTGACGGAGATTCCCGTCGAGCATCACCCGCGCACGATGGGGAAATCAAAGTACGGGCTCTCGCGCACGCTCAAGGTCGTCTTCGATCTGATGACGATCAAGTTCATGGCCTCCTACCAGACGAAGCCGATTTACGTCTTCGGCACGTTCGGCATGATCGCCTTCGCCATCTCTATTCTGGCGGGCCTCTACGCGCTCTTTTTGAAACTGTTTCATAAAGCGGATTTCGTCCAGACGCCGCTGCCTATCCTGGCGATCGTGATGTTCGCCGTCGGCGTCCAATTCCTGCTGATGGGCCTGCTGGCCGAGATGCTCGTCCGCACCTATCACGAATCTCAGGCCAAGCGCATCTACGCCGTGCGCGAGAAGATCGGAATGGAAAAGCAAGGATGAAGGCGGAAGGATGAAGTAAAAGCTTTGATTAAATCATTTCAATCAAGCCTTCACTCAACCCTTTCATCCTTCATCCTTCATCCTTCATCCTTACTTTTATGTGTGGAATAACCGGATGGGCCAATCTTGATGCGCGGACGCCGCCCGTAGAGGGCGCGCGCTCGTTGCTGCATGCGATGTGCGAGCGGATGACGCATCGCGGGCCGGACTCCGAGGGGCTGATGGTCTCGACCGGGGCGGCTTTGGGGATGCGGCGGCTGGCGATCATCGACTTGCAGACGGGCGAGCAGCCCGCGACGAGCGAGGACGGCGCGGTCTCCGTCATCCTGAACGGCGAGATTTACAATTACAGAGAGTTGCGCGCGCGTTTGGAAGAGGGCGGCCACCAGTTTCGCTCCGCATCGGATACGGAAGTGCTGCCGCATCTCTACGAAGAATACGGCGAGGGGATGGTCGAGCATCTCAACGGCATGTTCGCGTTTGCGTTGTGGGACGCGCGCCGCCGCAGGCTCTTTATCGCGCGCGACCGTTTCGGCGAAAAGCCGCTCTACTGGGGAGTCTTTGACAACACGCTGCTCTTCGCCTCCGAGCCGAAAGTCCTGCTCGCGCACCCTGCGGTGCGACCCCGCCTGAATACAAAAGCGCTGCGCCAGTATCTCTCTTTCGATTACGTGCCCGCGCCGCTCTCGATCTACGAGGGCATACACAAGCTGACGGCGGGCCATTGCCTCCTGGTTGAGGACGGGCGCGTCGAGATCAGACAGTATTGGCGTCTGAGCTACAAGACGCGCGAGCCCGTTCCTTCCGAAGCGGAAGCGGCCTCGCATCTCAGGGATTTATTGTCGGATGCGGTGCGCATGCGTCTCGTGTCGGACGTGCCGCTCGGCGTGCTGCTCTCGGGCGGCGTGGACTCTTCGGCAATCGCGGCGATGGCCGTGCGCTCTTCGTCAGAGACGGTCAAGACCTTCTCCATCTCTTTCGCCGAAAGCTCCTTTGACGAGTCCGCGTATGCGCGCGCCGTCGCTTCCTTCCTCGGCACAGATCATCATGAAGAGAGACTGAGCGTTGACCTGGCAGCCAACCTCGTCGGCGAGATAGGCTCCTGGATGGACGAGCCCTTGAGCGACCCGTCGCTTGTGCCAACATACTTGTTATCGCGTTTCACTCGCAGGCACGTGACGGTCGCGCTCGGCGGCGACGGCGGCGACGAGTTGTTCGCCGGCTATCCTATGTACTGGGGACACCGCCTGGCCCAAATCTACGCGCGCGTGCCGCGCTTTGCCCGCCGCGCGCTGATCGAGCCGACGGTGCGTCGCTTGCCCGTCAAGACTAACAATCTCTCTTTCGATTTCAAGGCGCGGCGCTTTATCGCCGGAGCGCCTTACGATGCCGTCGCGCGCCACCATATCTGGTTCGGTTCCTTCACCCCTGACGAACAGAACGCGCTGCTCACACCGGAAGCGCGCGGCGCAAGCGATGAGGACATTTACCGCGATGCGCGACGCCTGCTCGAAGAGGAGTGTGATGCCGACAACACTGTCGAATGCATGCAGAGCCTGGACACGCGGCTCTACCTGGCCGAAGACATTCTGACGAAGGTCGATCGCGCGAGCATGGCCGTTTCCCTGGAAGTGCGCGCGCCCTTTCTTGACCCGCGCGTCGCGGAGTTCGCGGCCTCGCTGCCCGCCGACTACAAATTGCGCGGGCGTAAATCCAAGTACATCCTGAAGCGCGCAGTCGAGCCGCTGCTCCCGCCCTTCGTCACTCGTCGCAGCAAGAAGGGGTTCGGCGTCCCCGTCGCCGAATGGCTCAAGGGCCGTCTGCGCCCACTGGCGCGCGACCTCCTATCGCCCGAGCGCATACGCAAGAGCGGCCTCTTCAATCCAGCCTACGTCACGCGTTTGCAGGACGAGCACGAGCGGGGTCAGGCCAATCATCGCAAGCTGCTCTGGACGCTTCTCATGTTCGAGCTATGGTACGAAAGCTTCATCGCCACGGCCCAACGCATAGAGACCTCCGTGAGCAGCAGCCAATAAAGCGGAATGACAACAGTATGTCGAAAGAGCCCCGAAGGGGCGACAGAATGTAGCCCACGGCGCAAGCCGTGGGTAATTCATAGCCAAGCATAGTGAAGCCCCGGAGGGGCGAAAGAAACTCAAGTTGAATTTCTTACGCCCCTCCGGGGCTCTGGATTCTTTGCTTGCGCTTGTTCCCATGACTTGCGTCATGGGCTACATTCTTCCGCCCCTTCGGGGCTCGGGATACTTTTAATCAATCGAGTTGATAAGAGCGGATGATCTCCAGAGAAGCGCAGACCGCGACGACCCGTAAGCTGATCGTGCGCGCTTACGAGCGTCTGGCTGAGTGGTGTCGCCGGCATGATTACGCCGGTTATGATCCGTTCGATGGATTGAACAGCTCCGTTTTTCAGACTACTCCGCTCGCGCGCATCCGTACGGCGCGGCTCGCGTGGACACAACTGTTCAAACGCTCGCCCGTCAACCTTCGCAGGCTGGCGCGCGTGCCTGCGGAAAGAAATCCGAAGGGCACGGCGCTGTTTGCGCTCGCGGCGCTCGCACGCTATCGCCGGGAGAAAAACGAGGATGCTGCCGTAGAGGCGCGCACACTTCCGGGTGATCTTCTGGCGGCGCGTCTCGAAGGATGGAGCGGCGCGGCCTGGGGATACAATTTCGACTGGCAGGGGCGAGCCTTCTTTGCGCCGCGCGGCACGCCGACCATTGTGCCCACGGCGTTCGCTGCCCGCGCACTGCTCGAAGCGGCAAGCGCCTTCGACGATCGATCGTATTTACAGGCGGCACGGAGCGCCTGTGACTTTATCCTGCACGACCTGCATCGCAGTGAAGAGTCGGAAACGGAAGTCTGCTGGAGCTATTCGCCGCTCGACCGCACGCGTGTCTTTAACGCTTCATTGCTGGCGGCGGAGACGCTCGCAGCGGTGGGCCGCGAGACGGATGATAGCGGCCTGCTTCGTTGGGCCGAGCGCGGGGCGCGTTACGTCGCACGACGCCAGCGCGAGGACGGCTCGTGGGCCTATGGCGCGGACAGCTATCAAGGGTGGGCCGACAGCTTTCACACGGCCTACGTGCTCTTGAGTCTCTCGCGCATTATGGCGTGCTGCGGCGAAGAGTGCCGCGATGAGTTGGAGGTGACGACGCGGCGCGGTTACGAGTTCTGGCGCGATTCGTTCTTTCTTGTGGACGGGTGGCCGAAATACTACCATGACCGGCTCTATCCGGCGGACGCGCATTCGGCGGGCGCTGCCGTCGTCGCCCTCTGCGAGCTTGAATGGATAGACGACGGCGCATTACAACTTGCCGAGACGATTGCGCTCTGGGCGATACGCAATCTACAGCACGAGCACGGCTACTTCTATTACCAGCGCCGCCGCTTCTACACCATACGCACGCCCTACATGCGCTGGTCGCAAGCCTGGATGCTCTACGCGCTCGCGCGCCTGTTAGAGAAAGGATGAAGGATGAAGGATGAAGGATGAAAAGAATGCTTTTGGTTAATGCTTACCTGTCTTGATAGCTTTTACTTCATCCTTCATCCTTCATCCTTCATCCTTGCTTTTATGCTTATCTGGATTGATCTGGCGAACTCGCCGCATGTGCCTTTCTTTCGCGCGCTCGCGCGTGAGTTTGCCGAGCGCGGGCATGAGGTCTTGGCGACGGCGCGCGATTTCGCGCAGACGGTCGAGCTGGCCGAGCGTGCAGGGCTTGCGCCCGCTGTGATCGGCGGGCACGGCGGGGGAAAGCTCGCGGGCAAGGCCGGGAATCTGATCGGGCGCGCGGCGGCGCTCGCCCGTTGGGCCCAAGGGCGCGGCTTCGATCTGGCCGCCGGTCATAACTCTTACGCGCAGGTGGCGGCGGCGCTCGCTCTCGGTATCAAGAGCGTGACGCTGATGGATTACGAGCACCAGCCCGCGAACCACCTGGCCTTCAGGCTCGCTTCGCGTGTGATCGTTCCGCGCGCCTTCCCGGAAGAGGCGCTGCGTCGCTATGGGGCCGGACGTAAAAAGGTGCGGCGCTATGACGGCACGAAGGAGGATGTTTACCTGGCGGACTTCGCGCCCGACCCGCGCTTCGCGGAGACACTCGGGAGTATGGGCGTCAAGACGGGAGACATACTCGTCGTCGTCCGGCCTCCGGCGCGCGAGGCGCTCTATCATCGCTTCGATAATGAGTTGTTCGACGAGCTTCTCAATCGTCTCTCGGCGCGCACGGATGTCAAAGTCATACTGCTGGCGCGCACCGACGCGCAGCGCGCCGCATACTCGGAGCGGGCCGGAGCGAATATGATCTTGCCGCGCGCGGCCCTGGACGGCGCGAACCTCCTATTCGCAGCCGATCTGGTCATCAGTGCGGGCGGGACTATGAATCGAGAGGCGGCGGCGCTCGGCGTGCCAGCCGCGACCATTTACGCCGGGCGCTGGGCCGCCGTTGACGAAGAGCTTGTGCGCGAACAAAGGCTCACGCGCATCAGCACGCGCCGTGAATTGGACGCTTTGCCCCTGTTGAAGAAGACAAGCACAGCGCCGCGCCGCGCGCTGCACGTACGCGCAGAGGTCGCCAATCTGATATTGGAGTGAATAGTAAAGGCCGAATGGTGATAAGCTGTTTCCCACGATACTCAGCTCAAAGCGAGGAAAGAGTGATCACCGGCTGCTGATTGGCTGTTTGCCGGTTAAGATTTTGATGAGAGCCGAGCGATTCAAAGAAAGGTTGAGCGATGCGCGAGAGGTGCGCGTGCCTGCGCGTGCGCCGCGTTGGGCCGTCCCCGTCGTCAAGCTCTCGCTGGTGCTGGCCGATGCTGCGCTCACGCTGCTCTCTTTCTTCACGGCCTTTTGGCTGCGCGAGGGTGGGCCCATCCTTCAAGCGGCGGGCGGCGGCGGCGTCCTGACATGGAGCGAAGAGTTTGCGCCCTATGGAGCGATTCTCCTGCTCGTCCTGCCGATCAGGTTGCTGACGCTCAGCTACTACGATCTCTATCGCCTGCGCGGCGAGTTCTCACTGGTCGAAGACAGCCTGCGTATCTTTAAGGCGGCGGCCATCGGGTCGCTGCTCATCGTGGCGACGGCCTTCCTCTATCGCGGGGTTTACGAATATCGCGCCTTCTCTTACGCGCGCGCCGTCTTCATCCTCGATTTCCTGCTCGCTCTCTTTTCGCTCGGCCTCTTACGCTTCATCGTGCGCAGCGCACAGACGCTCGCGCGACGAAAAGACATCAACCTGATTCCGACGCTCGTCGTCGGACGTGGGCCCGAAGCCGTGCTCTGCATTACGGAGATGCGCGAGCGCCCCGAATTGGGCTATCGCGTCATCGGAGTGGTCGAGAGCGGCGCGATTGACAGAAACGCGCCCGCCGCGTTCGAGGGCGTGCCGGTCATCAGCGACTTCAAGGGCCTGCCCGAAGCGATACGCGAATCGGGCGCAAACGAAGTCATCATTACAGACCCGAACGTTCCGGGCGATGCGCTGTTCGAGGTGATGATGCGCAGCGGGCGGCGGCGCGGCGTAGAGTTTCGGATTGCGCCGAGCCTCTTCAACTGCCTGCCGCGTAAGACTGAGATTGACCAGATCGGCGCGCTGCCGATGATCACGCTCTTTCGCGAGCCGCTCTCAAGCGCCGCGCGAATCCTCAAGCGCCTCTCCGATCTAATCATCGCTTCGGTCGCTCTCACCATCCTCTCGCCCGTCTGGCTTGTTATCGCGCTGCTCATCAAGCTGGACTCGAAGGGCCCGGTCTTCTACAAGCAGGAGAGAGTCGGGATGGACGGGCGCATCTTCCTCTTCTACAAATTCCGCTCGATGCGCATGGGCAGCGACGACACGCCGCATCGCGAATACCAGCAGCGCTACATCTCCGGTAGCCCGGAGGCCAATCTGGGCGACCAGGAGCAGCCCGTCTATAAGCTTGTGACGGACTCGCGCGTGACGCGTGTGGGCCGCGTGCTCAGGCGTTTGAGCCTCGACGAGCTGCCGCAACTCTTGAACGTCCTGCGCGGCGACATGAGCGTCGTGGGCCCAAGGCCGCCGATCCCCTACGAGGTCGAAGCCTACGATCTATGGCATCGCAAGCGGCTCGACATGAAGCCCGGCCTGACGGGGCTCTGGCAGGTCTCCGGCCGCAACCGCCTCTCCTTTGAAGAGATGGTGCGCCTAGACCTCTACTACATAGAGAACTGGTCGCTTCTCCTAGACCTCAAGATCATCCTACGCACCCTGCCCGTCATGCTGCGCGGCGACGACGCGTACTAAGAAAGGATGAAGGATGAAGGATGAAGGATGAAGTAAAAGCTTTCAAGAAGGGGAAGCATTCTTTTCATCCTTCATCCTTCATCCTTCATCCTTTCTTTTGGGTGTTTGCGCTGGCGATTGCTGCGCCGCATTCGATTGCGGCGACGCAGATCGCATGGGCCTGCGGGTTGCTGGTCTGGGTCGTGCGCCTGATGAGCGGCGCGCGCCCGCCGCTTCACCGCACGCCGCTCGATTATGCGCTGCTCGGTTTCTTTATCCTCACGATGATCTCTTCGCTCGCCTCCTACGATGCGGACGTTTCCATCGGAAAGCTGCGCGGCGCGAGCCTCTTCACCATCGTTTACCTTGTCGCGGAAAACGTCACTTCCAGACGCGCCGCACGCGCCCTGGCTTTCGCTCTCATCGCTTCGTGCCTGATCAATGTCGTCTACGTGCTCGGGGAGCGCGCGGTCGGGCGCGGAGTCAAAGTCGAAGGCTTGAGCCAGGCAAGCCCGCTCTACGCGGCTGGCGTTCGTGACGGCGATACGCTGCTCGAAGTTGACGGGCGCGCGCTGCATAACCCTGAAGAACTGTTGGCGGCGCTCGCGCCTGTCGCGGGCCAGCCCGAGCAATCGTCACCGGCCAGGGTCAGGATTTATCGTTATGAGTGGATGCCGACATTGGATGTGCCGCGCGGCAAACTGCTTGAGGGCGAGACGACGACGGCGCGGCTCGGGATGGCGGGATGGAGTCGCGGGCGCGATTGGCGCGCGGCAGGTTTCTACGGCCACTACACGACCTACGCCGAAGCTTTACAGTTGATCGCATCGCTCGTGCTCGGCCTTCTGATCGCGCTCGGGCGCTGGAAGACAAAGAGCGCGGCGCTACTGATGCTGGCGCTGGCGGGTCTCTCCATCGCATTGCTTTTAACGGTCACACGCGCGTCGTGGCTGGCGTTCCTGCTCTCGGCTTCCGTGATTGTCCTGACGGGCGCGAGCCGCCGGACTGCACTGATACTCGCCGCCTGTGCGCTGCCCGTAGTCCTGACAGGTCTCTTCGTCTTGCAGCAGAAGCGCAACGTCAGCTTCTTTGATCCGAAGGACGATTCGATCAACTGGCGCAAGACAGTCCAGCGCGAAGGCTTGCAACTGCTCCTCAGCAAGCCGCGACATATGCTGGTCGGCGTCGGCATGGACTCAATCAAGCGGCACTGGCGCGAGTGGGGGCTTTTTGAAAACGGGCGGATTCCGATGGGCCACATGCACTCCACGCCTTTGCAACTGGCGCTGGAGCGCGGCATCCCGACGCTGATCATGTGGCTCGTCCTGCTAGGGCTCTACGCGCGCATGCTCTGGCGCGGGCTACAGCGCCGCACGGAGCCTGACGGCTGGGTCGAGCGCGGCATACTGCTCGGCGCGCTCGGCGGGCTGACCGGATTCTTCGCCAGTGGGTTAGTCCACTATAACTTCGGCGATTCCGAGGTCGCCATGATCTTCTACCTCATCATGGGCCTCAGCCTCGTCGTAGAAAGAGAGACGAGATTGCAACCACAGACAGCAGCAACGCGCAACGCATGACCAAGGTTGTGCCGGGCTCTGTGGCCGGTCGCGCCGGTTGAGGTGAAGCAGGCGCGCCGTAAGTAGTCGATGCCTGAAAATTTGTTGAATGGCCAGGGGGTGAGAGGTGTTATTGGACTTTGCCCATCATGACGAGTATGCCGAAGATCAGCAGGCCGAGGGCCAGTAGATAGAGGATGACGGAGATGGTGGTAAAGATTTTGTTTCCCATGACTCTCAGGTAATACCAAAAAGAGGGCTCATTGCCAAGCCTCTATCTACGGGTCTGGGCATCGGCCAGCCTAAAAAAAACTTCACGTCGCTTTAGTTTGAGACCTTCCATCAGGGGCCTTTGCGGCGCGCCGGATTAACGGCGTCCGCACGCAGAATGCCCATCCCTTCCGCAGGCTGCGATCAGCAATCCGAAAAAAACCTTTGACGGGATATGTGTTCCCAAGTAATATATCTCTATGACACATATATATTCCAGGATGCTTGATCGTGAGCTGAAGAAGGGGAGCGCGGAGTTGTTGATTCTGTCGCTGGTCGAGGCGCGCCCGCGACACGGCTACGAGATCAGCAAGCTGATCGAGGCGCGCTCGGACGGCGTGCTGCGCTTTAACGTCGCGTCGCTGTATCCGCTGCTGTACAGGCTGGAGAAGCGGGGCTGGATTCAGGGCCGATGGGTGGAGAAGGCCGGACAGCGTCGTCGTCGTTATTACAAGTTGACGGCTGAGGGTAAGAAGGTATTGGCGGCGCAGCGCAACGGCTGGGAGGCGTTTGTCGAAGCCATCAAGCGAGTCACCGGAACCGAACATGCCTGAGTGGAAGCAAGAGATACTGAGGCGGCTTGAGAGCCTGAAGCTTGAGCCGACGCGCGAGGCAGAGATCGTAGAGGAGTTGGCCCAACACCTGGACGACCGCTACGAAGAGTTGCTCTCGGCGGGCGCAAGCGATGAAGAAGCGGTCGGCGCGGCGCTCAGGGAATTGAGCAGCGGCGAGCTGCTGGCAGAAGAGTTGGCCCGCGTTGAGCGTAAGGCGGCGGGTGAGGCTGTCGTTTTAGGAAGCGGAGGGAAGAGTCATATGCTTGGAGATATAAGGCAAGACCTGCGTTACGGTCTGCGCACGATGTTGAAGAATCCGGCCTTTACGATTATCGCGGTGGTCGCTCTGGCATTGGGCATCGGCGCGAACACGGCGATCTTCTCGGTCGTCAATTCCATACTGCTGCGCCCTCTGCCTTTCAAAGACCCTGACCGGCTGGTCTTTATCTGGCACGCTTACCCGAAGCTCAACCTGATGGCTCCGGTGTCGCCGCCGGGGTTTATGGATTACCGCGCGCGCGGGGATGTCTTTGAGAGTGCGGCGGCGAGCGTCGGCGCGAGCGTTAACCTGACGGGAGAAGGCGAGCCCGAGCGCATTCAACTCAGGGCCGTGACGGCGAGCTATTTCCCGACGCTCGGGGTCATGCCCGCGCTCGGACGCACGTTTCTGGATGAGGAAGATCAGCCGGGCCACGATCACGTCGTCATCCTGAGCAACGGGCTGTGGCAGAGACGCTTCGGCGCAGACCCTTCGATCGTCGGCAAGACGATCACGCTCGACGGCGAGGGCTACAACGTCGTCGGCGTGATGCCGGAGAGTTTCAGGTTGTTCGGACAGGATAATATCTGGGCTCCTCTGGCGCTCAGTGCGGAACAACTCGCGCCGAACCGGCGGCGCTCGGAGTTTCTGATGATGGTCGCGCGGCTCAGGCCGGGCGTGACGTTAGGCCAGGCTCAGGCCGCCATGAATGCTGTCGCCGGTCAGATTCAGCAGGATAATCCGCAAAGCTTCCCGAGCGATGGCAGTTGGGGCCTACAGGTCAAGCCTGTCTACGAAGAGATGGTCGCGGATATTCGGCCCGCGCTGCTCGTGCTCCTGGGGGCGGTGGGGTTTGTCCTGCTGATCGCGTGCGCCAACGTGGCGAATCTGCTGCTCGCGCGTGCGAGCGGGCGTCGCAGGGAGATAGCCATACGGACGGCGCTCGGTGCAGGACGCGGGCGGCTCGTTCGACAATTGTTGACGGAGAGCGTGCTGATGTCGCTCGTCGGCGGCGGCCTCGGATTGTTGCTGGCCGTGTGGGGCGTGGACGTGCTCATCAAGCTCAATGAGAACAACATTCCGCGCTCTCAGGAGATCGGCATTGACGGGCGCGTGCTGGCTTTCACCTTCGGCCTCTCTCTTTTGACGGGCGTGCTCTTCGGCCTAGTGCCTGCGCTTCAGGCTTCAAAGACGGAGCTGACCGAAGCTCTCAAAGAAGGCGGCAGGGGTTCGGCGGGAAGGCATCGCACGCGCTTTCGTAATCTGCTGGTCGTTTCCGAGATAGCGCTGGCGCTCGTGCTGCTGATCGGAGCGGGCCTCATGGTCAAGAGCTTCGCGCGGCTCTCGCATGTCAATCCCGGCTTTGATCCGCAGAACCTGCTGACGATGCAGGTCGCTCTGCCCTCGACCAAATACCGCGAGCCCGCACAGCGAGCGGACTTCTACCGGCAGACTTTGGAGAAGATCAGGAGCCTGCCGGGAGTGCAGGCGGCGGGCGCGGTTTCCAACCTGCCGCTGAGCGGTTCTGTTTCGAGCGGCTTCTTCAGTATAGAGGGACAGGAATACTCGCCCGGACAACAACTGCCGCACGGCGACATACGCTCGGCCACCACGGAATATTTGCAGGCGATGAGCATCCCTCTTTCAAAGGGACGCTACTTCAACGACCGAGACACGGACGCCAACACCCTCGTCACCATCATCGACGAAACCATCGCCCGCCTCTACTGGCCCGACAGCGATCCCATAGGCAAGCGCATCGCCTTTAATCGACCCGACGACACGAAGGTCTGGATAGAGATAGTGGGCGTCGTCGGCGCGGTCAAGCACAAGGCGCTCGACGCGGATTATCGCGGACAAATCTACCTGCCGCATGCGCAAAGTCCCAGGGGCGGCATGTACTTGGTCGTGCGTACACTGGGCGAGCCTTCGAGCATGACTGCGATGGTGCGCTCCGCGATTCAGGCCGTGGATAAAGACCAGCCCGTGTACAGGGTGATGACGATGGAGGCGCTGGTCACCGAATCGGTCGCGCAGAAACGTTTCTCCATGCTCCTGCTCGCGCTCTTCGCCGTCGTCGCCGTCATGCTGGCGATCGTCGGGCTCTACGGCGTGATGTCTTACGGCGTCAGCCAGCGCACGCACGAGATAGGCGTACGCATGGCTTTAGGCGCGCAAAGCCGCGACGTGCTCAAGATGGTCGTCGGACAGGGACTCGCGCTCGCACTCATCGGAGTGGGCGTAGGTCTCGTAGCGGCGTTCCTGCTCACACGCTTGATGTCCAGCCTCTTATTCGGAGTAAGCGCCACTGACCCCTATATGTTCGCCAGCATCCCTCTCATCCTCGCCGCCGTCGCACTCCTCGCCTGCTACATCCCCGCACGCAGAGCGACCAAGGTAGACCCCATGATCGCGCTCAGATACGAATGAAAGGATGAAGGATGAGTGAAAGGATGAAGGCGGAAGGCGGAAGGATGAAGTAAAAGCTATCAAGACACGGAAGCTCTTCTTTCATCCTTCCGCCTTCATCCTTCATCCTTGCTTTTATGCGCTGGCGGTCAGGTCGTGGCGTTCGAGCTTGAGGTAGAGGCCGCGACGTGTGAGCCCCAGTTCGCGTGCGGCGCGAGAGATGTTGCCGCCGTGCTTGCGCATGGCTTCGGCGATCATGCGTCGTTCGACTTCGGCGAGCGCGTCGGCCAAGGTCGTGCCCTCCGGTAGAGCGGAGGTGGCGTTGATGGGTGTGACGAGAGCGGGCGGCGTGATGGTCGCGGATGTGCGTCGAAGCTCCGGCGAGAGATGGTCGGGCGTAATCAGTGTGCCGTCTTCGGCGCGGGCGACGATGCGCTGTATCTCGTTCGTCAGTTGCCGCACGTTGCCCGGCCAGTCGCAGACCATCAGGAGGTCTACGGCCTGCGGCGTAATCTCTATGTCGCGGCGTCCGAACTTCGCTGAGTAATGGTTGATGTAGTAGTTGACGATGGTCGGAATCTCTGAGCGGCGCTCGCGCAGAGGCGGGACGCGCAGGCGTATGACGTTGAGGCGATAGTAGAGGTCTTCACGAAAACGCCCCTGTGCGACCATCTCTTCAAGGTCAGTGTTGGTGGCGGCGATGATGCGCACGTCAACCTTGATGGGACGCTGCTCGCCGAGGGGCTGAATCTCGCCCTCCTGCAAAAACCTGAGCAGCTTCGGCTGAACGTCCAGCGGCAGGTCGCCGATCTCGTCCAGAAAGAGCGTGCCGCCTTCGGCCGTGCGGATGACGCCGGGCGAATCATTGACCGCGCCCGTAAACGAGCCACGGCGATAGCCGAACAGGTAGCCTTCCGAAAGCTCCTTCGGGACAGCCGTGCAGTTAAACGGCACGAAGACTTTGGCGCGGCGCGATGAGATCGCGTGAATGGCGCGTGCGACCAGCTCTTTGCCCGTCCCCGATTCGCCCGTGACGAGCACCGTCACATCCGAAGAACGTATCTTGTGAACCTCTTCGACGAGGCGCGTCATCGCCGGGCTCGAATGAATAAAGCCCGGCATCAGGCTCGTGCCCGCCAAGGCTCCGTCCTCCTGAGTGCTGCGGCCCGCCTGCGCACCGGCACGCAGGGCGCACACGTCCATGCCAAGCTCCACTATACGAAGCAGCGGCTCGATGGCGATTCCGCCCGGAAGCTCCGCCAAAGCGCGCGGCCCGATGAAGAGCAGCGCGGGCGGAGCGTTCGTCGCGCGCAGGGGAATAAGCAACGCGTCGTGCTTTGCAGAGAGACGCTCGCGCAAGCCCTGATCATGGGCCAGTCCGATCTCATCGGCCACGAGCGCCGCTTCCTCCGGCGTGTAGCCGTGCGCGATGACGACCCTCGTTTGATTGTCCTCGCCCGGCTCCAGCACCAGCACGCGATCCGCGTCCGTCTCCTGATGAACGACAGCCGCCAGCTCGCGCAACAACAACTCGCGCGAAGCGACAGCCTCGGCCAGTCTCAAGGTGAGAAGCTGCGTCAGGGCCGAGCGCTCGTCGTGCAATTGCGGCGCGTTGCGATCAAGAGCCGAGAGAGCTTCATCTGCGCGGGCGAGGTCGAGACGTGCGCCCAGCTCGCGGAACGTATGAGCGGCGCGCGAGAGATGTTCGGCGGCGCGTTCGGGCGAGGCGCTGGCGTAGGCGCGTCCCAACTCATAATGGGCGCGCGCGCCGCGATAGCGGTCACCTAGAATATCGAAGATCGTGACGCTGCGGCTGAAGTGCTGCGAAGCCTGTGTTACTTCCTCGTGGGCCATCGCGAGCAAGCCGTGCATGCGCTGCGCCTCACCGGCGAATCCTAAATCCGTGACGGAATCTGTCGTCTGCTCCATAACTTTCTCAAGCTCGGCGGCACACCCTTCCAACTCGCCGCACACCAGGTCGGCTTCGGCCAACAGGAGTCTCGATTCGCAGATCGCTTGTCGATCACCGATCTCATCGGCAAACCCCAGCGCCTGACGACCGTACGCGCGCGCGCCTTCAGCATCATTCATCGCCAGCAGGCAACGGCCCAGCGTGCGCATCGCCTGTCCCGCGTACCACTTATGATTGTGCTCTGTGGCGACCGCCACGGCGCGCTCCAGGTAGCTCTGCGCCGTCAGCAGGTCGCCGCGTAACATGTGCAATTCGCCGAGCGAATCCAGCGGCATCGAAAGCTTCGGACTGTTGGCGTGGACTTCGGAAGCGAGCGCGAGCGCGCGTTCAAGCGCGGCCTGCGCTCTCGTCCAGTCACCGACGAGAATAAAGTTGATGCCCAGATTGTTGTACCCGTCCGTCGCGTTGGCCTTGTGCTCCGTGCGCTCGTAATAGCTGATGGATTTCTCCAGGTTGCGAATCCCTTCCTGCGGGCGCTTGAGAAACCAGCAGGCCCCGGCCATGTTGTTGTAAATCTTGGCGAGCAGGTAGGGCGCGTGATAATCGCCGACGAGCTTGAGCGCCTGCTCGTAATTGTCGAGCGTCGCTTCGTAGTTGCCTTCAAGCATATCTGCGACCGCGATGCCGAAGTAGCTTTCGGCCAGGCCACGCCAGTCGCCGGAGTTGCGGTAATGCCCGAGCGCACGCTGCGCGTAATCGCGCGCGATCGGATACTCGTTGATGTTGCGATAGATGCGGGCCAGCGCGACATAGATCGCCCCCATCTGCGTGTCAGAGCCGCCCTCGGAGGTCTCGCGCAGCGCCGAGTTCAAGAGCGCAATCGCTTTCGGATGATCGCCCGTGTAGTTATAAGCGAGCCCGATCTGGACGTTGAGCCTCGTGATGGTCTCGGCGTCGACGCGCGCGCGCGCCTCCGGCAACTCGTACATCCGCACGGCTTCGAGCGATTCCTTATAGCGTCCCTGCATCTCAAGCGCCATCGAGAGGGCGCAGCGCGCCTGTGCCAGCAGAGAGGCGTCCTGCCTGGCCGCCACGATCAGGGGCGTGATACGCGATTGAACCTCGGTCGAGCGGCCCTGATCGAGCAGGAGACGGATTTGCTCCAACTCGCTCACGAGCGACTCTCTGGTCGCCGCTTTGCGCGAGTGGAGGCGCGCGCTGGCCAGATCGACCACGCCGGCCTGTGCGTCCTTGCTCGTCTCATTGATGGGTGTGCGCGTACGTCTGTTCATCGCGGATTAGTATAAACGGCCAATCCCCGTCTCATTTCAGTTACTTTGCGGGCGCGTCGGGCGGAGGGCTTTTGCGCATCCAGGTTCTCCCACAAACCCTGACGCGCTAGTCGAGAATTTACACCAGTGAATTTAACATACGCGCGGGCCGAGCGTCCATATGAAAAGGATGAAGGCACAGGGGCAAGGATGAAAGCAAAGCTATTCAACCCGGGTTCCCGAACTTTCATCGCTGCCGCCCTCCGCCCTCATCCCCTACTAATCGCTTGCCTTGACACGTCACCGAAGGGGCCGTTATCATCTTCGTTTCCGTTTAGAGCGCGGAACTGTACCTATATGTTCGAGTCCTTATCCGATAAGCTGAAACGTACGCTGAAGAACCTGCGCGGCGAGGGTGTGTTGACGCCCGAGCACGTGGATGCCGCCCTGCGCGAGATTCGCCTCGCCTTGTTGGAGGCGGATGTCAATTACAAGGTGGCGAAGGATTTCATCGCGTCGGTCAAGGCGAAGGCCGAAGGGCAGCAGGTCTGGCAGGAGTTGAAGCCTTCGGAGCAGGTCGTCAAGATCGTCTTTGACGAGTTGGTGGAACTCCTGGGCGGGCAGTCTTCACGCCTCGTCTTTACCAAGACGATTCCGAACGTCGTCATGATCGTCGGCCTACAGGGCTCCGGCAAGACCACCTCGACGGGGAAGATCGCGCGCTGGCTCGCACAGAATCAGGAGCGGAAGCCCCTGCTGCTCTCCGTGGACGTGTATCGCCCGGCGGCGCGCGAGCAGCTTAAGGTCATCGCACGCGCGACGGGCCAGTCTATCTTCGAGATGCCGGAGACGAACGACCCGCTCACCCTCGTCCGCGAAGCGCACAAGCACGCGCAGCAGACCGGCTACGACACGCTCCTGATAGACACGGCAGGACGCCTGCACATCGATGACGAGTTGATGACGGAGCTGGTTCGCATCAAGGCGGAGACGCGGCCCGTCGAGACGCTCTTCGTCGCCGATGCCATGACGGGACAGGACGCCGTCCGCTCGGCGGAAGAGTTTCACCGTCAGGTCGGGATAACGGGCGTGATTCTGACCAAGATGGACGGCGATGCGCGCGGCGGCGCGGCGCTTTCGATCAAGCAGGTCATAGGCCAGCCGGTGAAGTTCGTCGGCGTCGGCGAAAAGTACGACGCGTTAGAGCCCTTCTATCCAGATCGCATCGCGCAACGCATCCTCGGCATGGGCGACGTGCTCTCTTTAATCGAAGAGGTGCAATCGAAGGTCGATCAGTCGGAGGCGGAAGAGCAGCTCAAGAAGCTTCAGAAGAACCAGTTCACGCTCGACGACTTTCGCGGTCAGCTTCGTCAGGTCAAGCGGCTGGGCTCTTTCTCCAAGATCATGAAGCTTCTGCCCGATCAGCTTTTGGGCGGCATGGGTATGCCGGAGTTGAGCGAAGAGCAGTCGAAGGAGATGGAGCGCGAGCTTAAACGCACGGAAGCGATCATTGATTCGATGACGAAGGAAGAGCGCAACGATCACAGGATTCTGAACGCCAATCGTCGGCGGCGCATCGCGCGCGGCTCGGGCAGCACCGTCGCAGATGTCAACGCGCTCATCAAGCAATACACGGAGATGCGCCAGATGATGCGCCAGCTATCCGGCTCCGGCCTCTTTGGCGGGATGGGCGGTGGCGGCGGCCTCAAGGGAAAGATGATGCGCCGCATGGCCGGGATGGCGGGCATGCCCGACCTCTCCGGCATGATGGGGGGCAATGGCGGCGACGACGACATGGGCACGATGCCCTCTCTGCCCGCCGGGCCTTCACGCAAGAAGACTGGAAAGAAGAAACGCTGGAAGAAAAGATGAAAGAGCAGTGATAAGTGACGAGCCTGCAATCAAGCTTTTAACTTGTCACGCGTCACTGTTTTTGAGGGAGGAAGAAGATTTGTTAGCGATCAGATTAATGCGCATGGGCGCGAAGAAGAGACCTTCATACCGCATCGTGGTGAAGGAAAAGCTTTCCAAGCGCGACGGCGCTTACCTGGAAAACCTTGGCTTTTATAACCCGACGCAGAACCCTGCGGAGATTCGTCTCGATGCCGAGCGCACGCAGTACTGGCTCGAACGAGGCGCGCAGCCGACGGAGACCGTGCGACGCCTGATCAAGGCCAACCAGAAAGCTCAGGCGCAACCCGCAGCGGAGACGGCGAGCACGACGACGACCGCCTCCGCCTGAAGATTTCAGTGAGTGCCAGCGGTGCGGGAATTTGAGCCGGGCGCTTTCGCTTCCCGTCCGCCCGTGCTTATCCCTTTGGGGCTTCGCTTATGAGAGATACCGTCGAGATGATCGTGAAGGCGCTGGTGGACGATGCGTCTGCGGTTGACGTGCGCGAAGTGGAGCACAAGGGCACGACGATGATCGAAGTGCGCGTGGCCGAAAGCGACATGGGCAAGCTGATCGGGCGGCAGGGACGAACGGTGCGCGCGCTGCGTGCCATCGTTCAGGCCGCGAGCGCGAAAAAGAACCAGCGCTACCTGCTGGAAATCGTCGAATGAGCGAAGAGGACTTGAGCGGCGCGGCTTCGTCCGATGAGGAGCTGGTGGCCGTTGCGCGCGCAGTCAGGACGCGTGGGTTGCGCGGCGAAGTGGTCGCCGAGTTGTTGACGGATTTCCCCGAGCGATTTGAAAAGCTGGAACGCCTGATCGCAGTCGCGCCCGGTGGCGAGCGCCGGGTGCTGATCCTTGAAGAGCACTGGTTTCAACGCGAGCGCATCGTGCTCAAGTTCGCCGGTTACGATTCCGTGGAGGCGGCGAGCGCGCTCGTCGGCAGCGAGTTCGCCGTCCCCGAAGCCGAACGCGTGGAGCTTCCCGAAGACGAGTTTTACGATTGGGAGCTTGAGGGCTGCGTGGTGGAAACGATCGAGGGGGAGCGCGTCGGGGTCGTGCGCGAAATGTTGAAGACGGGCGGGGTGGAAATGCTGGTCGTCGAAAATGACCGGGCCGACCGCGAACACCTGATCCCGCTGGCCGAAGAGATATGCGTCGAGATCAACGTCGCGGAGAAGCTGATTCGCATCGATGCGCCCGAAGGACTGTTGGAATTTTAGATTTTGGATTCTGGATTTTGGATTGGCGACCGGCACAGATTGAAAGCCTTGATTCCAGGATTCAAGCTTCAGGGAAGCCTTAATCCGAAATCTAAAATCTGAAATCCGAAATGAAGTTTGACATCATCACGATCTTTCCCGGCTTCTTTGGAGAGGTCTTCGATTACGGAATCGTCCGGCGTGCGCGCGCCGCAGGGTTGGTTGAAATCAAGGCGCACGACCTGCGCAGTTGGACGAGCGATAAGCACCACATCGTCGATGATCGACCGTTCGGCGGCGGCGATGGAATGGTCTTAAAGCCTGAGCCGTTATTTGCGGCAGTTGAAAATTTGACGGGCGCGAGCGCGCGCGACGAGTACCCGAAAGGGATTCGCGTCGTGCTTCTTTCGCCGCAGGGCCGCACGCTGACGCAAGGGTTGGCGGAAGACCTGGCGGGCGCAACTCAGGTCGTCCTGATCTGCGGGCGTTACGAGGGCGTGGACGAGCGCGTGGCCGAACGACTGGTGACGGATGAAATCTCGATCGGAGATTACATTCTATCTGGAGGCGAGGCGGCGGCAATCGTTCTGGTCGATGCCGTCACGAGGCTTCTGCCCGGCGCTCTGGGCAGCGAGACTTCGGCGCGTCACGATTCCTTCTCCGAAGGGATGCTGGATTTTCCGCACTACACGCGCCCGCCGGAGTTCAGAGGAATGCGTGTCCCCGGCGTGCTGCTCGGCGGGCATCACGGAGAGATTGCAGGTTGGCGAAGACAGCGTGCCCTTCAGAAGACGCGTCGCAATCGACCGGACTTGTTTGAAAGATTGGAGCTTGAGGAGCGTGAGCGCGCCGGGCTCGATGAAGAATAAATGGAGTGAAGATTATGAATCGCTTAGACACGATCGAGAAAGCGCAGTTGCGCGAGTCAATCCCGGATTTTCAGCCGGGCGATACCGTGCGCGTCCATGTGCGCATCAAGGAATCGGAGACCAAAGAGCGCCTACAGGTGTTTGAAGGCATAGTCATCGCGCGCAAACACGGCGGCGTGCGCGAGACCGTCACCGTCCGCAAGACCAGCTTCGGCGTCGGCGTCGAGAGAATCTTCCCGCTGCACGCGACCATCGTCGATCACATCGATGTCATCAAGCGTGGACGGGTGCGACGCGCCAAGCTCTACTACCTGCGCAATCTGCGCGGCAAGGCCGCACGCATACGCGAGCGCGACACACGCACCACTTCGGAACAAGCCCAGGGCGCTTCCGCATCAGGCAAAAAATAAGAGACGAGGGATGAGACGAAGAATAAGAGAATCTCAAATTTGAGATTCTCTTATTCTTCCCTCATCCCTCATCGCTCATCCCTTTCTTATGGTTCGCAGGCGAGTATCAGCCGTAGGCACAGCCTTTGAAGAGGAGGCGCGCGCCCACGGCTTTCGTTTGGTGGCGGGAGTGGATGAAGTGGGTCGTGGGGCGCTGGCCGGGCCGGTGGTTGCGGCGGCAGTCATCCTCAACCCAGAGCAGCCATTGCCGGAGGGCCTGGACGACTCGAAGAAGCTGACGCGCAAAGAGCGCGAGCGCATCGCCGCCGAGTTGAAAGAAACGGCGCTCTGTTACGCGGTCGGGCTCGTCGAACCCGAAGAGATAGACCGCATCAACATTCTTCAGGCGACACGCCGCGCGATGATCATGGCCGTCGAGGGCCTGGCCCCCTGCGCCGATCATCTACTGATAGACGCCGTCTCCCTCAAAGAGTGCCCGCTGCCGCAGAAAGCCATCATCCGTGGCGATTCGGTCTCGGCTTCAATCGCCGCCGCAAGCTGTATCGCCAAGACGTATCGTGACGCGCTCATGCGCGCCCTCCACGACGTTTATCCGCAGTACGATTTCGCACGCCACGTCGGCTACGGCACGCGCGCTCATCACCAGGCGCTCAGCCAGCACGGGCCATGTCCCATCCATCGCAGGAGCTTTCGCGGCGTCCTTCCCAGCGCGGAGTCTTTCGAGTAAACTCGCCGGGCGAAGATTTCTCTCTCTCCACTAACTCGAAATCGCGCACGGGAGCACTGGCCTGTCTTGCATATAGCGATAGATGCGCACTCGGTCGGGGCCGGTCTGGCCGGTAACGAGAGCTATATCACGAACCTGATCGAGTCGCTGGCCGAGATAGATGCGGCCAATCGTTATACGCTGTATGTGACCAGGCGCGAGGCCGTAGAGCGGTTCGAGGGACGCTGGCCGCACGTCTCAATTCGCCTGACGCTGCCGCACACGCCGCTGCTGCGCATCCCGCTCACGCTCTCGGCTGAATTGCGCCGCCGCCCCGTAGACCTTCTTCACGTCCAATACACAGCGCCGCCGCTTGCGCCCTGTCCGGTCGTCGCCACCATCCACGATCTCTCGTTCGAGCACCTGCCGGAGACGTTCAAGCGCCGCAGCCGCACGCAGCTACGCTTGACCGTGCGCCGCACGGCCCGCATGGCGAGCGCCGTGATTGCGCCGTCCGAGTTTTCCCGCCGCGATTTGATAGAGACGTATCAACTGCCGCCGGAACGCGTGAAGCGCACCCCGCTGGCCGCCGCGCCGCATTTTGCGCCCGTCACGGATGAAGCCGAGCGGCGACGGGTCAAAGAGCTTTACCGGATCACGGGCGAGTACATCCTGGCGGTCGGCGCAATCCAGCCGCGCAAAAATTTAGTCCGTCTGGTTGAGGCATACGCCGACTTGCGCCGCCGCCGCCCACAGGCTAAGCTTCCGCAACTGGTTCTGGTTGGGAAACGAGGCTGGCTCTATGGCGAGACGCTCAGCGCGGCCCGTCGGCATACGAGAGACGGCGACATACACTTCGCCGGGTACGTGCGCGAAGGTGATCTGCCAGCGCTCTACACAGACGCGACGGCCTTCGTCTACCCTTCATACTTCGAGGGGTTCGGCCTTCCTCTTCTCGAAGCGATGGCATGCGGCGCGCCCGTCATCGCGGGCAATCGAACCAGTTTGCCGGAAGTCCTGGGCCAAGCCGGACTGCTCTTTGATCCGTTTGACAGCGACGCGCTCTCTGCGGCTCTCGGGCGCGTGATTGACGACGGCGCGTTGCGGCAGCAACTAAGGGGGCGAGGGCTTGAGCGCGCCCGCCTCTTCAGTTGGCGCGAAACCGCTCGCCTGACTTTGAAAGTGTATGAAGAGGCCGCGCGCCATCGCGGTCGTACGTCCAGGCGGCGTCTCGCCTGATGTATTTAAAGCTGATGCGGAGGGACTGTACGTCATAGCGGGCTGATAATTTCGGACGGATGGGGGCCGTCGCCCCGCGAGCGTCCTTTGAGCGCCCACTGCGGCGCGTAAATCTTTTGCATGCGTATAGCCATTCTGGGAACGAGGGGGGTTCCGGCCAGCTACGGCGGCTTTGAGACTTTCGCCGAACATCTCTCGACGCGGCTGGTGGCGCGCGGTCATCAAGTGACCGTCTACTGCCGCGCCCATTACGTCTCTCCGCGCCAGCTCGAATATCACGGCGTCCGCCTCGAAGTCCTGCCCACCATCCGTCATAAGTATCTCGACACGGTGGCCCACGCCTTTCTCTCAGCCCTGCATGCCATGCCGCGCCGCTACGATGCCGCGCTCATCTGTAACGCCGCCAACGCTCCCTTTATCCCGCTCCTCAGATGGACGGGAACGCCCGTCGCCATCAACGTTGACGGCCTTGAGCACAAACGCAAAAAATGGAACTGGCTCGGGCGCAGCTACTACCTGCTTGCCGAACGTCTCGCCACCATCCTGCCGAACGTGACGGTGACGGACGCGCGCGTCATACAGGAATACTACCTGGCCCATCACAAAGCCTCTTCGACCATGATCGCTTACGGTGCGGAGGTCGAGCGCAGACCCGATCGCGCCTCCGTCCGCCAGTGGCGAGTCGAGCCCAATCGCTACGTCTTATACGTCTCGCGCCTTGAGCCGGAGAATAACGCGCACCTCGTCATAGAGGCTTTCAAAAAGGTACGCACCGCCCACAAGCTTCTGATCGTCGGCGACGCGCCCTATGCTCACGACTACATCAACGAGTTGAGGCAGCTTGCCCGCCGCGATCGTCGAATCATCTTCACGGGCTTCGTCTTCGGCAAGGATTACAGGGTCTTGCAGCAGAACGCCTATTGCTATGTGCACGCCACGGAGGTCGGCGGCACGCACCCGGCGCTCCTGGAAGCGATGGGCTACGGCAACTGCGTCCTGACGCTGGCGACCCCGGAAAACCTGGAAGTTGTGGGCGAGGCCGGTATCCCTTACCGCGACGAGCAGGAACTCTCCGAGCAGCTTCAAAGAGTGCTCAGAGACGGCTCGCTCGTCAGCTCCTACCGTCAACGCGCGCAGGCCCGCGTGGAGAAGTATTACGACTGGGAGCACGTCGTAGACCGCTACGAAAACCTCTTCGCGGGGATGGCAGGCCATCCGCTGCCGCACGACGACCGCCCGATCTTAGAGCGCGAGGCTGCTTACAAAGAGGCCGCAGAGCGCGTGCCATCGGCCAAATAAGCGCGTGCGCGCGCGACCTGCGCTTCCTCTCGTGCCTGCGCGCCGCAAGCTCGCCCGGCGCACTGGCCCTCGAACATTCCGCCCAACTTTCTCTTCTGCGGCGTTGAATAGCAGTCGCGCCAGACTGTATAATACCGGGCGGCGATTTTGGGGAGCGCCGAAAGCCGTGGCTTCCCCGACACGCCAGCCGCAATACAGCATCGAAGAGATTTCTCTCCTGATCTAGCTTCGATTTTTCTGGAATAGAGGCCCGACGCCGAGCAGCTTTTCTGCCGTATTTTGCGTCAAAAGTAGCGGTTCATCGCGTGCCGCCGCAAACGGCCTTTTCCCTTAGCCCCCAAACCTCGTTATTCTGACTGATAGCCGATACGGTTGCGTCTCGCCAAAACCCCTGTCCGAGCGTGTTAGACGCCGAAACGCCGTGCCCTTAAGGAGTTACCGAATGACTCTCGTTCCCCGCATTCGCTCACTGTCCGGTGTCCTGAGCCTCGTCGCCTTCATCACCCTCGTCTCCTTCAGCTCAAGCGTCTTTGCTCAGACCAGCCCGAAGCGCCCCTCAAATACAGACTCCTATACGATCGTTCAAGCACCCGACGGCTCAAGCCTCTGTCGCGCCGCTACTATAGAAGAGGAACGGGTGATGAACGCTGGCCCCTTGAACACGCCGGACTTATACCCCATCAATCATCTTAATGACTTCTCGAAGTCGGGGCCCTCGGCCCAGGTGAATGATGGTTCGCTGCCGGGTTTGAAAATCTATCTGCTGGCTACCAAGCGACTGAATAATAATCCGCAGGCCAAGGCAGCCTTTGTCCTGGCGGCTGCGGCCTGGGAAGCGCGCATTAAAACGCCTATGACGGTGTACATCGAGGCTGATTACGGCCCCGATTTTTTTGGCAGAGGCAATCCCCCCGAGGAATATGAGACCGGCGTGATCGGCCAGACGAGTTCGCATGAACTATCAGCCAGCTATGCATCCGTCCGCAATAATTTGATCATCACGGCCTCCAATGGTATTGAATCCTCTCTTTATAACTTGTTGCCTGGAACAAGCACGATTTCCACCGACATCGGCCTCAAATCTACAGTTGCCGTCCCCACTTCGATCGCGCGCGCCATCGGCTTATTGAATGCCAATGCAGACGTATCCTATGCAAGGGCCAGGATCGGCTTTAATTCAAAATTCGCTTTTGACTTTGATCCAAATAATGGCATTGTCGGCATGGACTTCATCGCGGTTGCGACTCACGAGATCGGCCACGCGCTCGGATTCAGCTCGAATGCGGGTTTACCTACGTCTTCTAATCCTTCTCCTGCCATGCTGGATTTGTTTCGCTTTCGCCCCGGTGTTGCAGATTTCAGCGCGGGCCAGCGCCTCATGACGATTGGTGGGCCAACCGGCAACACGGCGCAGGTATTCTTCGCCGGTTCCTCTAACCTCTTCTCCAATAGCAGCAATGAGGTGGGCTTATCGACGGGCGGGCCTGAGGGTGTCAGTTCCGGTGGTGGTGACGGCCAACAGTCAAGCCACTGGCGAGATGATCAGCTGTCGCCTGCACGTGGGGGCGATGGATTCTACATCGGCATCATGGATCCGACGATCAGCCCGGGAGTTCATGAAGAGATTACAGTTAATGATTTAAAGGCTCTAAACTTCATGGGCTATAACCTTGAGGCGAACACGCCGCCGCCACCGGCCCCGCCGCTGCCGCCCGTGCCCGCCAACGATAACTTCATCAATGCGCAAGTGATCACCGGATGCTCCGGCAGTGTCAACGGCACTAACCTCGGAGCTACCAAAGAGGAGAGTGAGCCCAGCCACTCGCCCGACAACGATCTCGGCGGCGCATCCATCTGGTTTCAGTGGACAGCGCCAAACAGCAGCAGCGTGACCTTTGACACCGCAGGCAGCACCAACGACGACACTGTGCTTGCAGTCTGGACAGGCAGCAGCGTAGATAACCTGACAGAGGTGAAGAGAAATGACGACGTTGATCTGGGGGTGGTAAGAACCAGTTCCGTCACCTTTACTCCGATTGCCGGTACGGTTTATCGCATCGCAGTTGACGGGTGGGATGGCGAGGTCGGCCCTATCAAGCTCAACTGGAGCGCGAGCAACTGCACGACGACGACGCCCTCCACTGTGCAATTCAATCAATCAAGCTACTCCGTAAGCGAGGCCAGTGGGTTTATCAATATCACCGTGACGCGCTCGGACACGTCCGGCCCCGCGACGGTCAAGTACGCCACCTCCGATAGCACGGATGCCAACTTCAAGTGCGATCAGGTGACGGGCGTCGCATCGCGTAAATGCGACTATCATATCGCTACCGGAAAGCTGCGTTTTGCCGCCGGAGAGCAGACCAAGCAATTCACCCTGAGCATCATCAACGATGTCTATGTGGAAGGCTCTGAGACTCTGACCCTGACTTTAAGCAGTCCTACGGGAGCGACGCTGGGTGCTAACACCAGCGTTCCTGTGACGATCACGGACAACGATGTGACGGCGGGAGCAGCCAATCCCATCGATCAGACTAGCTTTTATGTTCGACAGCTTTACGTTGACCTCCTGAGCCGCGAGCCAGACCCCGCAGGATTGAGTGGCTGGACTTCTCGTATTGATCTCTGCGGTCAACTCGGACAGGCTCCTCCTCCCTGCGACCGCGTGACCGTAGGCGGCGACGGCTTCCTTCGCTCCGGCGAGTTCTTCGATCGACAGTTCTTCGTGTTGAGACTTTATCGCACAGGATTGGGACGCATTCTTCGCTACGATGAGGTCGGTGATCTGGCTCTGGTCAGCGGTTTTCTGACCGATACAGACCTTGAGCTGAACAAACAGGATTTGGTCGCAGAGTTCGTCAACAGACCTGAGTTCGCCAATCTCTATAACCCGCTCTCGAACGCTGCCTTTGTCGCCACGCTCCTGCAAACAGCAGGCGTGACAGTGCCTCCGACCACACAGACCGGTTGGGTGACAGCACTCGATGGAAGTAGCAAAACGCGAGCGCAGGTCTTTAGAGAAATATCGGAGCGTCAAGAGGTGAGTAACAAGTACGCGCACGAGGCGCAGGTTGTATCGGCGTACTACGGGTTCTTCTCAAGGAATCCTGACGGGGCATATTTGAACTACCTGCAACGTCTCGATAGCGGTGAGATCAATCTGGGAGACCTGGCGAACGCCTTTATCAATGCCGCCGAGTATCGCTCAAGATTCGGGCAGTAGTCGGATTGGGCCCATCGGGTAAGGCTCATAAAAAAAGCGTAGGGGACGAGATTGTCCTCTACGCTTTTTGCTGTCTGCTGTAATGGTTTTTGTGCGGCTTACTTGACGGCCTTGGCGTTGGCGGGTCGTGTGAAGAGAGCATCGGCGACCGGCGCATTGAAGTCGATCGATTCGTAGTTGATGCGGCTCGTTTGCATGCCCGCGCGGAAGTGATCTATGACGAAGGGCACAAGGATTCCGCTGACGGCGATGTATTGTGCCATGCGATCTTCTTCCGGCAGCTCCTTGCCTTCGGCATCCTTGCGCTGGTAGAGAACCTTGGCGGGCAATCCGTCCTTCGCTCCGAATTCAAAATCCACGATCATCCCGTCCGGGTAGGTCAATCGAACCGCCTCATTACGCTGACCGATGCCGGCTTGACGCCGCCCGGCATAGCTCAGGCGCGCCCCATCCTTGCGCCACCCGCCGCGCAATAGATTCTCCACGCTCGTCCGCAGCGCGTAGCGAAAGTCTTCCACCTGTTCGGGCGTCATGTCCTTAACGGTGCGGCCCGCGCCGTCGTAAATCCAGCCCGTGTTGCCCGTGTTGGTTTGAATGTTGCGCACGCCGCCTCCCTTAAACTCCGTCCGCTCATGATCGGGATAGACGATGTAGTCGATGAAGGTGAGCGGCAGTAGCGAGACGCCGTCCTTGAAGGGCGTGAACTGGCCCCGCCCGACGACGGTGCGAATGCTCATATAGCTCGCGCCGCCGAGCGCCTCCACGGCGCGCTTCAAAATCTGGTCGGCCTTCTCGTCTGTCGCCTGCGGTGGCGGTGGCGGCGGGCCAGTCTCTTTAGCGCCCTCTTGCGCGCGGGCGTCGGGCAGGGCAAGGCAGACTAGAATGAGCAGGAGCGAAACAACTCGCGCGGCATTAACGATCGAATCTTTTCTTAGCTTCATCATTGCAGAAGGCGAAAGCGTCATGAGGGGAGCAACTTGGCCCCACTGACGACCGGACAAAATGAAAGGGCCTCAATGAATTTATCACTGAAACCCTCTCCGGTGCATGTCCATCCCGTAGGGGATGAGTTACTGCGCGACTACGTCGTCAATCGCCTTGATCGTGATCTCGCCTTCTTCAGCGTCCACGCGGAAGCGCGTCGCGCCCTTCCACATAGTCGTGATCGGCAGTTTCACTTTCTCGTCAATATGACGCTTGAGGAAACGCGCGCCGTAAGCCGGGCTGAAACCCTTCTCCGTGAGAAGGTCTATGGCGCGCTCCGTCACTTCGACCTCTTTGCCCTGAAGCTCCATCTGTCGGCGCAGCTTGTTGAGATATATCTGCGCGATCTGGCGGACTTCATCCATCGTCAAGGGCGAGAAGACGACTATCTCGTCAATGCGATTGCGAAACTCCGGCGAGAAGCGCTGCTCCGCAGCCTTCATCACTTCGCCCTTGATGGCGCGAACGTCGCCAAGGGTTTTCTGACCGAAGCCGAGCGGCTTCTCGTACTTCTTAAAGCTCTCGGAGCCGAGGTTGGAGGTCATGATGACGATGGCGTCCGAGAGGTAAACTTTCTTACCGCGCCCGTCCGTCATCCAGCCCTCGTCGAAACCCTGTAGAAAGAGGTTCATCAGGTAGGGCGAAGCCTTTTCAACTTCGTCCAGGAGAAGCACCGTGTAAGGGTTCTCGCGCAACTGCTCCGTCAGGATACCGCCGCGCTCGCTGCCGACGATGCCGCGCGGCATGCCGATCAGCTTCTCTATCCCGATGGTTCCGTCGCCGTACTCCGACATGTCTATGCGAACCATCTTCTCCTCATCGCCGAACATGAACTCGGCGACGGCCTTCGCCAACTCAGTCTTACCCACACCCGTCGGCCCAAGGAAGAGAAGCACGCCGTCCGGCTTGTAGTGATTCTCCTTGAGCGGCCCTTTGTTCAGACGCAGGCGCTGTGCGACGGCCTTGATCGATTCCTTCTGACCGATGACCCGCTTTGAAAGCTCTGCTTCCATGTGCGCGAAGCGGTCGTTCGTGTCGCGGAAGATCATGTCGCGCGGAATGCGTGATTCCTGCGAGATGACTTCGATGACGTGCTCGGGCTTGACGATCATCGTCTGCGGCTCGTTGATCTCGACCTTGACGGCAGCCGTATCGAGCCAGCCGATCGCCTTGTCAGGTAGATGAAGATTACGTATGTACTTCGGAGCCATCTCAAGCGCGGTGTTGATCGCATCGTCGGAGATAGTGACCGAGTAGTTCTTCTCCAAACGGGGACGAAGGCCCAGCAGTATCTCTCTCGTTTCCGTTAAAGAGGGCTCCGCGACT